>CAZLEI010000001.1:0-111308 GCA_964558505.1 uncultured Methanomassiliicoccales archaeon
TCGGGCCCCGGTCAGACGGTCTTCAAGACGATTCTCTGCTGCAGTTTGCATTCTGGGTCATCCCGCATATCGTGCATCCGCCACCGCGTATGCCGAGTGCAGGATGGTCCCACACAGTATCATATCAAGGCATTTGTGAAAAATAAATGGTTTTGTTAAAAAGTTTGTGGATTGTTCAAATCACTTGGTGCGGCCGCCGTTGGCGTTGACCGAAGGCCTGACCTTCTCTGCACCCTTGCCCTTGTTGCGCAGACCGCGTCCCTTCCTTCCGGCAGGGGTCTTTCCGCGGTACACACGGTTCTTCTGGGTGTTGTTGCAGATCCAGTTGATCTTGGGGTCAGCCATGATCACGGGGTGCGAGGGGTCCACGAGGATGACCTCGTACCATACCTGGGTACCGTCGTTGCCGACCCAGTAGGAGCCGAGGACCTCAAGGTTGGGGTACCTCTTCTGGGTCCTCTCCTCTGCCATCCTCTGCAGGCTCTTGCCCACGGTGATCTTGTTGATTCCCTTCCTCTTCGCTCTTCTGCCGGCAGTGATCGCCCTCTTCTGGAACGATCCCTTCCTGACCTTTCCCCTGACAATGACGTATCCCTGTTTGGCCTTGTAGCCGAGCGCCCTTGCCCTGTCGAGCCTGGTGGGTTTGTCGATGCGGAGGAAGTTCTCTTCGCGCCTCCAAATGATCCTGCGCTCGTAGTTGAGCTCTTTCACGTACGATTTGCTGGGGTTCTTCCATGCGTCCGCGATGTAGCTGTACATGCTCTTCCCGTTGACGGGGCGGACTTCCTGCTGATTTTCGTCAGACATTATAATCACCTTTTCGGATTCACCCATGAGTGGGCACATTTCCGGCGGAACCATGTTCCGTGGGCACTTGTATATTAAGGGTGTATTTAAATCAGTCGAGAGTGCGGCGGGATGCTTCAGAAGAAGTCCGATAGCGACGTGTTCTTGGATTTCGGTTTGGGTTGTGCGCCCGTTCCCTTCTTGGCAGGGGCGTGGACCGCCGATCCGCCGCCGAAAGAGTCGAACAAAGTGGCCTGCTGGCTTCCCACCATCAGGTCCTTCTCTCCCCATCCGAAGACCTCAGTTATGCGTCCTGCGCTCTGTGCCAGACGGCCGGCGTAGTACTTGAAGTCCGGTTTGCCCTCGAAGGGGACGCCGCTCACGAACGGCTCCACGACCTGAGGTGCAACGGAGGCGTCGGTGACCACCCAGGATACTTTCATCCCGGGGATGAAATCGTATCCCAGCGCCATTAGCTTCTTCGCGGCCTGCACGTTCGGCATGCTGTCCGGATTCTTGTAGGCATTGAGGCCCTTGCAGTTCTTCGATATGACCAGCTGCTCCGGTGGGACCTTGCCGGACATGACGTCCTGCACAGTTCCCCTGACCATGGCCACGGCCTCTTCGTTCCTCTCCTCGAGTATGTACTCGAACAGATTCGTCATGAGATCGCTCTGGATGTTGAAGGAATCCGACCTCCTGACCTCGTACCCGCGTATCAGGATATCGTCGCTGGCCTCCGGCCACACGATCTTGCCGACGTAGCGCTTCTTCTTGCCGTGGGTGAACAGCGGTTCGAGGATTTTCTCGAATTCCAGCACGCTCCCCTCTTTGGAGAAGCGCTCTGCCATCTCCGTCCCGAATCCCACGGATCCTTCCAGCGTGTTCACGGGGGACTGCATGAAGACCGAGTCGGTATCGGAATAGATCACGTTGACGCCTTCCTTGCCCACGTCCTCGATGATGGATTTGACATTGTTCCTGGCGAACGATGTTATGGCGGCGCCGATGCTCTTGTCGGTGAATCTGTAGAACGAGGATGCGAACACGCCGTAGAACGTGTTCATGAGCACCTTGACCGCGGCCTGCAGGCCGTCCAGGTAACGGTGCTCCGCTTCGGTCTTGGCGGACTTCATCCTCTTCTTTATGTCGTCCCTGTCGTCCATGAGCTCCTGGAGGATCTGCGGCAGCAGACCGACCCTCCTCTCCTTGGACATGAACCTTGCGCCGGAGGGGCTGACGATCTCCCCGTCGGCAGACAGCGTGGTGAAGCAGATGTTCTTGGATATTATCAGCGACGGGTACATGGATTTGAAATCGAGGACACAGACCCAGTGGTACAGTCCCGGGGTCATCGTGTGAACATATCCCCCTTCTATCTGGTCCTCGCGGACCATCTTGCCGGTCATGGGTACGCCGATGTTGCGGCGATCGGCTGCGCGGATGAGCAGGGAATCCACGAGGGTGGACGTTCCCGACATCAGCACGTCCTGCACCGGGAGCTTGGACACTGCGGCCAGGTCCATGCCCTTGCGGACGGTGTCCACGGCCAGGAGGATCCTCAGGGACAGCTCTGCATCCTTGATGCAGTACTTTATGACCTTGTCCCTGTCGGCACGCCATTCATCGTCCATGTGCTTAGGGTCCACGTCCAGCTTGGATTCGCCCAACACCTCCATGGAGACGGCATTGAGAGTCTCCTGCTTCGGCCGCAGTTCCCTTTTTGCAGCCCACCATGCATCCACGATGAGCCTGCCCTTGACCTTCCAGAACCTTTCGCCGACGAGTTTGGGCTGGCCGCCGTCGCGCCCCCAGGGCATGGCGTCCGTCATCCTGCAGGCCGCGGCACGCTCGTTGATCTTCCTGATGTCGTAATTGTCGATGTTGTACCCGGTTATGACGTCCGGGTCCTCTTTCCTCATGAGGGCGGCGAACCCTTCGATTATGTCCTGCTCGCTCCCCGTGATGGGCTCGCATTCGCGTATGGTGCCGTTCTCGCCCACCACTGCGCAGATGGTGAGGATGTAGTCGTGGAGAACGCTGTTCTCCAGGTCGAACGCCAGGTATTTCAGGCCAGGGTCGAACGATTCGATGTTCTCGAACCCTGTCATGGAAACGGTGAGGTCTGTGGAGTATCCCTTGGACACGATATCCCCCGACAGCCTGATGCAGGACCCCATGTCCATGTCGTACATGAAACGGTCCTCGAATGTGATGTCCGCCGAGAGCACCCGGTGGCCGTTGCGTTTCCATTCGTTGCGGTAGTTCTGTATCTCCCATGGGTGGGTCATGACGACCTTGAGCGCATCCACATCGTGGCCCTGGTAGTACAGGGATCTGCGCTCGGTGCCCACGACCTCCGGGTCCAGGCGGAGGCGCCTCTCCTCTTCGGCGCTGACATCCAGGATGTAGAAGTACGGGCTGAACCCGTAAGCGAGCACCGTGATCGATTCCCTGTCCCTCGTCTTGCCGAACAGTTCGACGGCGACCCCGCCGTCGTCCTGGCGGTACGATGCGCTCAGTATCCTTATGTCCCAGGTGCCCATGTCGTCCTCACTTGTTCGCCACTATCCTTATCACATCGCCGTCGAGCAGCTCGTAATCCGCCCCGACCGTGCGCTTGGTCTTCGCATTGACTGCCCTGATGAACTTGTCCCCGAGATCCGTGTGCACTTTGTACGCCAGGTCCCTGGCGGTGCTCCCGCGGGGGACCAGGAACGCATCCGGGAGCACCCGGCCGAAATGGTCGGTGTACCTCCCCTCGTCCTCCACAGGGTACACGGTTATGAGGTCCAGCATCTTGAACGCCGCCTCTTCCAGACAGGTCTGGATCCCGGTGCCGCCGTACTTCTTCATGTTCGCGGCCATGTAGTCCAGAGCCTTCTTCTGCCCGTCGCTGACTTTCACGCCTTCCCTGATCGAGAAGGAGCTGTCGCCTGGCACGTAATCCACGATGCCGGCATCGGACGCCTTCTTGAGCGCCAATTCGGTCTCGGCCATGGTGACCACTGCCAGGTCGCCCATCGCCTTCACCCTTTCGATGTTGCCTTCGGGCGCGATGTCCGCCTTGTTCATGGCTATGATCATGGGCTTGGACAGCTCGCGGATCCTCTTGCACAGCGCAAGCAGCATATCGTCATCCCACAGCGTGGGATCGTCGGGGAACTCCACATCCCTGAGGGCGGCCTTCACCTGGGATTCGGTCACCATGAGTCCCGCCAGTCTCTCGTGGAGGATGACCTCGGGCTTGCTTCCCTGCATCTTAGCCTGTCTGGCTATTTTGCCGAAGCCGTTCTTTATTATCTCCCTCATCCACATCTCGATCTCGCGCCTCAGGAATGCGACGTCCTCCTCCGGGTCGTGCTCTCCGGGCTTCCCCGGCACGCCCTCGATGTCGGTGGACCCGCTGACGTCGATGACGTTGATCAGCGCATCCGCTTGACGGAGGTCGTCGAGGAACTGGTTGCCGAGACCCTTCCCCTGCCAGGCGTCCGGTACCAGCCCGGCCACGTCCAGAAGCTCCACGGGGATCATCCTGACACCGTCGACGCATCCCGAGTTATGAGGGGTGCACACGACCCCGAGCTCCTTGCAGGGGCAGGGCGAACGTACGTAGCCCACCCCCTTGTTGGCCGCAATCGTCGTGAACGGGTAGTTCGCGATCTCCACCGGCGCCATGGTGGCTGCGCCGAAGAATGTCGATTTTCCCACGTTGGGTTTCCCTACGATGCCTATCTGCATGCTATCGGCTCCGATATGACCCACGCGGATATAGCTTATCGCACTGTTCCTTTGACGTTCGGGGACATCGCATCGATTATTTCCATCGTGATCCGTGGTGTACATGGATGATTTTGCACAGGTTTTCGTCGGAGCAGGAACTTAGAGCATGAGGATGACTGTAACAGTCTCAGCTGTTTTCGAAGGTGTGCGTCTGTACGTCCAATGGGTCCACCGATGCAGGAAGGATCGTCGTATTGGGCGGCCCCTATCTTCCTGATGCCGATGATATTCTACTTGTTCTGGAAAAGGTGCAAAGAGAACGATGATGATCGGATCCGACGATGCGCACGGTGGTTCGTCGGGCGGGTGTCAATGGTTGTTCAGCGAGAACACTGCGTCCGCGACGGCGGCGATCTCCACCGGCCTCAGGCTCTCTATCCTGTCGTCCAGGTGCGGGATGTCCAACTGCTCCCCCTTGGGGATCAGCCCTGCAGCTTTCAGCGATGTGCCGATCTTCTTCCTGCGGTGGTTGAAGGCAGCCTCGGTGACGGCGAAGAACGTGTCCTCGTCCAGGACATCAAACGGCGCAGGGCGCGGGACGATCTCCACGAGCGCGGAGTCGACCTTGGGGCGCGGGTTGAACCTGGAGGCGGGAACCGTCTCGAGGATCCTGCATTCGGCGCGGTAGAACAGGTTGACTGTCAGCCTGGAGTATTCCGGACTGTTAACGTCGGCCACCATCCGCTCGGCGAACTCCTTCTGGACCATGACGACAGCTTTCTTGAAATCGTGCTCCAGGAGCTTGAAAATTATCGGAGTGGACACGCTGTAGGGCAGGTTGCTGACGAACCTGTCGAATTCCGGGAACGGCACTTTGACAGCATCTCCGCGGATCAGGCGCAGCCTGTCTCCGTAGGTCCTCTCGATATAATCGGCGAGGATCTCGTCGAGCTCTATGCATGTGACATCGTCCGATGCTTCTACGAGACGCGATGTCAATATGCCCAGACCCGGTCCGACCTCTAGGACGCGGTCGCCATCCTCGATGTCTGCGTAGGCGATGTGCCTGTCGGCCACGCGTTCGTCGGTGAGGAAGTTCTGTCCCTTGCTCTTCTTGGGCACGATGCCCGTCTCTGCCATCAGCCTGCCTGTGCCGGTCATTTGGACACGAACAGGTAGTGCCTTCTTTCGGGGTCGGAGACCTCGAGCACGATGCGGTCGGTGATGTACTTCTCGGGGTTCTTGCACAGGGGGACCCTGGTGGACAGGTCCGTGAAGTCCTTGAACGGCCCCTTCTTCCTCTCGTCGAGGATGGCCATCATGGTCTTCTTTCCGAGACCGGGCAACTCCTCCAGGAGGTGCTTGCGCATGGAGATGGCCTGTGCTTCGTTGTAGAACTTCACGAAGCGCAGCTGGTGCGCCAGGACAATGTCGTTGACGGCGTACTCCAGCTCGCTCTGGGCGTTGCCTGTGAGGTCCGAGGGTCCTATGCGCCTCTTCACATGGTCTATGTGGGTGCGCAGGGCGGGATCCTTTCCGATGTAGACGCGCTCCCCCATGTTGATTATCGCGTTGGCCTTCGGGACGAGTTCGAAAAGCTTGAACTCCTCCTCTCCCAACGCGTAGCACACGGGCTCCTTCCTTGCGTATCCTCCCGCGGGTGTCCCCATCGGTAGGTAATCTAAGATGTATGCGTACTCTTCCATAACGGGGCCTCCCGGCTCAAAGATGGTTGGTGACTATGTCACAGATCTTGTCGAGCTGTGCGGGCTCGAGCGTGATCCTCTCTTTGGCGAGGATAGCACGCACATCCTCTGGATACTGCGGAACGAGGTCCGCGATCTTGTATGCGACGGAGGCGGTTATGCCGGGCACTTCCTGGACTTCCGCGGCTATCGCCGTGGCAGTCTCGACGGAGATCTCGCACACTGCCTGCGCATGGTCCCTTGCGGCCTTCTGGACTGTATAGAGTTCCCTCTTCTCGCCCTCTTCGGCCATCAGGTCCCTGACCTCGGCCAGGCTTACGTATCTCTCATCGGACATTTCCATACCTCTGTTGCAGTTAATTGGTTTATACGCTCTTTACGAGGTGCTCGGGGCGGGCGACGACCATCTTGGTCTTGTTGCCGTCTTTCACGTCGACCTCGAATGCCGTTCCCCTCTGTCCGACGACGACTCCGGTGAGTCCGTGGAATCTGGAGAAGGGCATGCCCTTGTGCTCGCTGGGGTCGATGATTATGTTGACCTTCTCTCCGACGTCGAAAGTCTGGAGACCCGCGGTGATGGGCGACAGACCGCGTGCCCTGGGTTTCTTCTTCAGGACGTTGCGGGTTTTTGTTCTGGTTCCTCTGGATGCCTGCATTGTTAATCCCTCATTGGTTCCTGGTAGTTTATTGCCAGGACGTCAAGTGTCTCCACGCGGCACTGCACGCCGAGAGCTTCAGAGAAGCTCGGTATGCTCCTACTGTCGTCGCCGGACACGAATTCCTTCACATATGTTCCGGATTCCGTCTCCAACGTCAGGTCGAAGCATTCATCGTCATGCACGTCCGCCTCCACCCAGAAGATCTTTCTCTTCCTCACCAGGTCGGCACGTCTGTGCTCGACACGCTGGGGAGTCCTCTGGTCGATAGGGACATCCTTGAATGATAAGGCTACCTCAACCACTTTCTCTTTATTAACTTTCCCATCGGCCCTTACACGCACCTTATAGGTCTTGGTAGGGGTGGCGCATTTGGTGATCTGGACCATGTCCCTTGGCACGAAGCGCAGCCCGTGGTACTGGGCCTCGTCGGACATGTTGGCGCGGTCCTCGAGCTCGGAGAGGTCTATGTCCCTGATCCGGGGGCTGCTGATCTCCAGGACGAACGGCCTGCCCTCGCCGAGCATGCAGGCGTCTATGTCCTCCCTTCCCATCCCGTGGAAGAAGTGCTCCTTGCCGTCTGCCATCTCGAGCGCTATGTCGCCGATGATCTCCTGCACGGAGGTCTGGTACATCTTGCCGGTCCCGCTGCATCTGGGACATCCCTTGCCCTTGCACATCCTGCACGGCCAGATGGTCTGCGGGATCTCCCTGCTCAGTTTGTTGTAACGTCCGTAGATGAAGATCGGGGCTATGTCCAGGTCCACCTCTGCGAAACGGGTGTCTATGCATGCGACGATCTGGGGGCTCTTGAACTCGACCGGACGGTTTATCATCGGCAGTGCCAGCTTGCCGATCTCGCGGTTGAGCTCGGTCTTGATGGACTCGCCGTTCTCCAGGCCGAGCTCCTCCCATATCTCCTTCTCCCTTTTGACAGTGGCGGGGTCCACCCTCGTTCCGACGAGGAAGTTCTCGGATTCGACGTCGTTCACGGCCTCCGCCACGGCATCTGCCAGGCGGCCCATGATCCCGAACACGTCGTCGCACAGCGAGCATGCTTCAGGGGCGGGGACGGCATCCCCGGTCTCCGCCAGGGCACTGCGCATGTCCGCGCCGCGGTCCTGGTTCGTGGTGCCGGTGCCGACCTTGCCGAACATCCTGCCCAGGCAGTGGTCGCACAGTCCCATCTCGGCGAGTTTGCGACCGTTCTCCAGATTATCAGCGATCCATTCGTCCATCAGATCGCCTCACAGGTCGAAGCCCATCTCGGATATCCTGAGCCTGGGCCTCTGGTTCTCAAGGTAGTGGTACACGGTCGAGTGCTCGCTGCCGTTCAATATCAGCTCTATGGCGTGCTTGGCCACCGGAAGGCTGATCGAGCTTCCGATCAACGACACGGTGTTCCCGTAGATCGTCATGTTGCACTTGGTCAGGTCCTCGATGATGGCACGGGTCTTGCCGTCCTTCCCGATGAGCCTGCCGCGTATCCTGGCCAACTGGTTGCTCTTGTCACCGACGAACTCCTTGAGGTCCACGATCTCCAGGTATTCGTCGTCGTCGAATAGCCTGCAGGCCTTCTCGGGGGAGAATCCCCTGCCCACTGCTTTCACGACATCCAGTATCTTGAGCGCCATGAGAGGGTCCGCCCCCTCGGCCTCGTCATGTATGATGACCTCGCCTTCGGTGTCTATGTCTAATTTGATCCCCGAGATCTTCTGGAGCATCTTCTTGGTCTCGCCCTTGGCGCCGATCAGCGTGCCCACCCTGTCCTGGGGTATGCGTATGGACCTCATTCGTCCTCATCCTCCTCTTCGTCATCGCTCCCGTTGAGCGTCTCGTCGAGCACCGTGGCGTCATCGATGACGTCGGCACCCCTGTTCTTGAAGAAACGGTTGACGTTCCTTATGTCGCGTTCCAGCAGGTCCTTGGCGTTATGGAAGTCCGCCGTCATGGCCTGTCCGCAGTCTATCAGTATCGGCTGTCCGTCCTGGACGAGTATGTTGTATTCGCTCAGGTCCCCGTGCACCAGGTGAGCGTCGCGGTATCCGTCGATTATGAACGATATCACTTCATCGTACATCCCCGTGGGGTCTTCGAGGGCGACATCTTTGAGCTGCGGTGCCGGGCCGCTGTCGTCGCCGATGAACTCCATCAGCAGGCAGTTCTTCTGGAAGGCTATCGGTTCCGGTACCGGGATCTCCGCCTCGTAATACCTCTGGAGGTTCCTGTACTCCTTGTTGGTCCAGGCGTATATGAGCTTCCTGCGGTTGCCGGTGACGCCTTTGAACCTGGGGTCTCCCTCTATGTACTTGGAGACGCGCTTGAAAGTGGACGTGGATGTCCTGAAGATCTTCAGGGCCATCCCGTCGCCGTCCTCGTCGACGGCGTAGAACACGTTCCCCTCTTTCCCGGTGGACACCGGGTAGTGGACGGACTCGATGAGCCCGCTCGTCATGAAATCGTATATCACGAGGAGGGTCTGCTTGTCGAAGACCTCGCCCTCGGTCTGGCGTTCGTCGCCGGTCTTGTTGGTCTTGAGTGCATCCACATGCCTCTCAAGGTAGGAGTACACTTCCTCGTATGAAGACATGTGGGGCTCCGCGAACGATCAGAAGATGTCCAGGGTCTTGGGGACCTTGTTCCTCTTGCTGAGGTTGACCGCCTGCGTCTTGGTGTACCTGAACCTGACGTCGCATTTGTCGGGCTGGAAATCCCAGATGGCGATGATGAGGAGGTCGCCCTCCCTGATCCACATCCTCTTCTTGATCTTGCCGGGTATGCGCCCTACGCGGGACTCCCCGTCCTCGCACATGACCTTGATCTTGGAAGCTCCGAGCAGCTGATCGGCGATACCGAACATTTCGCCTTCTTTTATATTAGGGAGACGTACACGTGAGACGTCTTCCTCCGTACTCTGAAATGGTTGTTCGTCGCTCATGATGCCTTCACCTATATATGCACCATTCAACAGCACCTATATTAATACTTTCCGAAGACCGAAGCAAACCGCGACAGTAGTAAGGTATTTCAATCAGTTCATTTATGGTCGGCGCACTGCTCATGTAGTGTAGCGGCCAATCATTCCGCCCTTTCGAGGCGGACACTCGGGTTCGAATCCCGACATGAGCACTCACCGCCCTTTTATCATCTGACGAACTTCCTGCGGTAGGCATCGCTCTCCGCGGCGATGTCGTCCACATTGTCCCGGTCCACGATCCGGACGTCCGGGAGCTTGCGCGGGTTCGCGGCCAGCATGGCATCCATCAGGTGCCTGTCCGGGCAGTCGACCTCCTTGAGGGCTTTCCTGTCCCAGTTGCCGACGAGGCTGTACACCGCCTCGATCCCCTTGTTGTAGAATTCCTGCGCGAGGACGGCGACCACCGTGCTGTCCTTCGCCATCACTGCGATGTTGGCGCCCCTGACGCCGAACTCCGTGCCGTTGAACGAGATCGCAAGCCCGTCGCTGTCCCTGACCAGGTCCAGTGCCTGGTAGTCCGTGGCATCGCCGCCGATGTAAACGGTGGAATCCAGGTCCACCTCGGTCCTCCTGCGCACCTCCAGGAGGGCATAGGCCTTCTCGTTGGCGCCTATCACGGTGACGTCCTTCAGGGATGCGGCTATGTCCATATGGGGGAGCCTGTCCACCAGCATCTTGTCCAGCGTGTCCACGATCTTGACGTCGAGGTCATCCAGGCTGGTGGGGACGCCCAGGGCGTAATCGGCCTTCGGCACTCTGAGCGCGGAGATCTTGGACGCCATGTCCCTGAGCTCCTTGGCTTCGCTCCTGCCGATCACGATGCTGTCGAAGTCGGCATCCGCGCATGTCACGTTGCATTGCGGGAAGTCGATTGCTTCGCACACATTCATGATATGGTGCTCGAACTCGGATGTCGTGATGAACGTCGGCATGAGGTTGTACAGGTACCTCATCGTAGGGCCGGCGCCGGGGACCAGGTCGAGGTTGCTCTTGCACAGCTCGAACATGTCGTGGTCCGTGACGCCGAACGCCTTGAGGAATGGGGTCACGAACTTCATGACGTTCCCGGCGCGGCTGTCCGCCCTGTTCAGCAGGTATGCGGTTATGTAATCGTATCTGGACAGCACGTCGAACACGCGATCCCCGTTCCTCACGTACCGGGTGCATATCTGCTTCGAGATGTTGTTCTTCGAGATGAAGCCGTAGCAGCTGCATACGGTCTGCTTGTCCAGCATCATGCCAATCTCCTCGAGCACGTTGTACTCAGCCATCAGTCCACCTCCCCGTCCACTTCTTCGGACAGGTCGTAGGGTCCGGTGAGCGGTGCCCCGTCCGAGTACAGCTTCTTGCCCTTCATGCAGACTTTCCCGTCGGCGAATGCCGCTATGGTGGAGACGATCAGGGGCAGTTCGCGTTTGGCGCCGTCCTCCCTGATCCTCTTGAAGAGCGGGTTCTCCGTCCCCTCCTCTTCGATGATCTCGTCCAGTGTGCGTGTCCTCAGTTTCCCGTCGAGGTCCTCCCACAGGGCGTCGTACTCGCCCCCCTTTATCGGGAATCCGCAGAAGGTGAGTGCAGCTCCGCGGTCCCAGTCCTGGGTGCAGATGTGCATCATGGCCCCCTGCCTGTCCGCCCTTTCGGATATGAGCTTCCATATGACCTCCTGCCAGGTGCCCTTCGGGCCGTCAGGCAGCGCAGGGTGGAGGTTCAGCATGTCGTAGGTGTCGCAGGTCTCGTCATCCATCCAGAGCATGTATCCTGCCAGTATGCCGAGGTCGAACGGGTGCTCCCCGGTCAGCCTGCGGATCTCCCTGCCGTACTCGTCGCGCCACGCCTTCTCGTCGACCCCCCACAGGTCTGGCCTGAACGTCTTCCAGGACGATGTTATCAGCGGTATGCCGTATCCGCGGACCATGTCGAAGAACATCTCCCTCTGCTCGCGGCGGGGGTTGGGGTCCTCGGTGTTGTCCCAATTGCAGAACACGAATGAAATCTCGGCGTCCAACACGCCCTGGGCTTTCTTCTCCATGACCGCGCGCAGAAGGTTGCGGGAGCCGGGTCCGCGTCCCGTGGAGAACCAACCGAGTCTAAGCATGCGCCCGATTATGCGTTCTCCCTATAATATCGTTCACGGTTCACACATCGAAGATGACGGTGACCTCGGGGACATCGGGCCTGACCGAGAGCATGTGGTACGTAACGGCCTTGATGTCGGATTTGGCGTGGTGCCTTTTCTTGTCCAATGGCTCTCCGCGGGCATCGCAGGAGACCTTCAGCCCGTCGATCCTGACATCGAAGGAGTTGAACACCTTGCCGTCGCAGTCGAGGATGAAGAGCATCTCCGACAGGAACGAGTAGAAAGCATCCTCCAGGTCGATGCCCTCGACCTCGACATGCTGGGTCTCCTTCCATTCCACCTTGGTCGCGTCTATGACCTGGTCGAACAGGGCGTATGCCGCGTTCGCGAAGCATTCTTCCAGGTCCCTGCCTGTGCACCGCACCATGACGTCCGCGGTGTGGTCTATGAGCTCGTACCTTTCCACGGCACCCCATGCCCTGGAAAGTTCTTAATATGCTCGCGACCGTCATGAGCGCATGCGCATTACCATCGTGGGCTGCGGCTCGATCGGCAGGAAGCTAGCCGCCGCCGCAGACGAGATCGCGGAGGTCAAGAGGATCTACCTCCTTGATGTGGATAAGACTGCCGCGGAGGCGCTGGCATCCGAACTCAACAAGGCGATCGTCATCGATTCCGTGGAAGAGGAGCTGTACCATTGCGACCTGGTCATCGAGGCGGCGTCCCAGGCGGCGGCCAAGGAGGTCCTCTCGACCGTGGTATCCAGAGGCGTGGACATCATGACCATGTCCGTCGGCGCGCTCGTGGACGACACGTTCAGGCAGGCGATCCTCGACAAGGCGAAGGCCTCCGAGGCACGTATATTCATCCCGTCCGGTGCCGTATGCGGGACCGACGGCCTCAGAGCGGCATCCGTCGACGAGATAGAGGACGTGGAGCTCATAACCACGAAGGGCCCGAAGAGCCTCGAGAACATACCGTACCTCATAGACCGTGGCATAATCGTCGATGACCTCAAACGCGTGACGGTCGTCTACTCCGGACCGGCCAGGGAGGCGGTGGCCCTGTTCCCCAAGAACATCAACGTCGCGGCGACGGTGGCGTTGCTCGGCGTGGGGTTCGACCGCACCCGTATAACCATAATCCTGGATCCGGACGCCCGCAGCAACTCCCACGAGCTGAAGATCAAAGGGGCCTTCGGGGAGATGACGTGCCATACGTACAACGTTCCGTCCCCGGGTAATCCACGGACATCGTACCTCGCCGCGCTTTCGGCGATATCTGCGCTGAAGAGGATAATCCACAACGAGTGGATCGGCATCTGAGGCGCGCCGTCCCCGTTCGAAGGGACGGCAACCTTTTTCATCCTCACGCCGCTCTGCTGTGCATGTCGAAGACAAGGGCCGAGAGGCTCATCGCGAACGCCCCCGATATGGACGCAGTCGTCATAATGAACGGCGGCGAGCCATTCCTGGACTCAACATTCTGGTATCTGACCGAGCAGTCCTCAGGGAGTTTCGAGGGGGCGATCGCCGTCGTCTCGAAGGACGGGAAGCTGGACGTCATAACCAGCATCCTGGAGGAGGAGACCGCGGCCGCCGGGCGCGGCGATGTCCACGTTTTCCGCAAACGCGACGAGCTCCATGAGATCATAAGGAGCTGCATAGGCGGCGCGGAGAAGGTGGGCTTCAACATAGGCTCCGTCCCGTACTCCTCGGTGATGGGGCTGAAGAAGATCGTCCCGGACATAGAGGTGGCCGATGCTACCGACGCCATAGGCCTGACCGTTTCCGTCAAGGACGAGAAGGAGATCGCGGCCACGAGGAAGGCATGTGCCATATCATCCAAGGTTGCCGGGGAGATACCGGATTACCTGAGCGAGGGCGTCACCGAGAAGGAGGTCGCCGCGCGCATGGACAACAGGATGCGCGAGCTGGGAGGCGAGGGGAACGCATTCGAGACCATCGCCGCATTCGGACCGTACTCCTCGCAGCCCCACCACATGCCATGCGATTACAGGCTGAAGAAGGGCGATGCGGCACTGTTCGATTTCGGCACCAAGTACGCCAAGTACTGCTCCGATATGACCCGCACGGTTTTCTTCAGGGAGCCGCCGGAGATCATGAAGAGAGCATACGAGACCGTTCGTTCGGCGCAGATCGCGGGCATGGACACGTACCGCGACGGGGCGAAGGCCTGCGACGCGGACCTGGCCGCCCGCGAGCTCATAGATGCCACGGAGTTCAAGGGGACGTTCATACACAGCTACGGCCACGGTATAGGCATGGACGTCCACCAGTACCTCTCGATCTCCTCCAGGTCGGAGCAGGTCCTCCGCGCGGGCAACGTCGTCTCAGCGGAGCCCGGGATATACATCGCCGGGGTCGGTGGGATAAGGATAGAGGACACCTGCCTGGTGACCGAGGACGGTTTCGAGAGGCTGACCGATTACGACCATTCCCTGACCGTGGTGTGATGAGGTTCAGCGTTCCAGGGAGATCCTGGACCTGTCGCCGGCATGCCCCATCTCGGACAGGTCGCCGAGGACCTTGCCGATCCTTATGACCGGGAACGGGGACACCGGTCTCCCATCCTCTCCGCTGAGAGGGGTGGGCCCGAAGAATATGCAGAGCGCCCCGACCTTCGGCCAGTATGCTATATCGCCTGCTTCGAGCTCGGTGACCCTGTCGCCGTCCATCGGACAGTCCAGGGGGAGTTCGAAGTAGATCTCGTCGCCGAGCATGTTCGTGTCGGCTTTGAAAGGGAGGGAGAGCCAGATGGCATTGGAGATATCGCTTCCGTCCAATTCCGCATCGAACACCGCGGTCCTTGTGCGTATTTTCATCTTCATATGCCGTCCGGCCTCCTTGTTCAGTTCTTCTTCCTCTCGAAAAGGGCCCTGATGTCCTTCCCGGTCGTTTCGAGGAGCAGCGTCTTCTCGTCCTCTTCCATCTTCTTCAGGTTCTTGAGGCCGCCCTTCCATTCGGCGCGCCATTCGTCCTTGAACTTGCCGGACTCGATATCGTCCAGGATGGACCTCATGCCGGCCTTGGACTCGTCGGTGATGACCCTGTCCCTTCTGGTGAGGCCGCCGTACTCGGCGGTGTTGGAGACGACATACCACATCTTCTCGAAGCCGCCGACGTTTATGAGGTCGGTGATGAGCTTCGTCTCGTGGAGGACCTCGAAGTACGCCATCTCCGGAGGGTATCCACCGTCGACCAGTGTCTGGAACCCTGCTTTGATCATGGCGGTGAGGCCGCCGCAGAGGACTGCTTGCTCGCCGAAGAGGTCGGTCTTGGTCTCGTTGTCGAATGTGGTCTCGAAGACGCCTGCGCGGGTCGCCCCGAGCCCCTTTGCCAGGGCCAATGCGATCTTCTTGGCGTTGCCCGTGGCGTCCTGATGGACGCAGACGAGGGCGGGGACCCCGAATCCTTCGAGGAAGACCAGCCTCTCCATGTCGCCCGGGGCCTTGGGCGCCATCATGATGACGTCCACATCCTTGGGGGGATCGATGAGCTTGTAGGTGATGGCGAATCCGTGAGCGAACTCCAGTGCCGCCCCTTTCTTCAGGTTGGGGGCGACCTGCTCCCTGTATATGTCGGGCTGGGCCTCGTCGGGCAGGAGCATGAGGACGACGTCCGCATCTTTGACGGCGTCGGGTATCTCGGCCACCTTGAGGCCGTCCTCCTTGACCCTGTTCCACGATCTCCCGTCCTTCCTGGCGCCGACGGTGACATCGAGGCCGGAATCGTGGAAGCAGAGCGCCTGCGCCCTGCCCTGGGCACCGTAGCCCAGAACGCTGATTTTCTTTCCCTTGAGGACGTTTATGTCCACATCTGCATCGTGATAGATCTGCATTTCAATGCCTCTCTTATATCGTACTTGAATCGATCTGTGTTAAAGGTTTCTTCCCTCTTACTCATTCGGGATAGTATCTGCATCTGCCTTTGACTATCGGCACTGCGGGGTTGGGCGGCAGCATGGGAAGCACGTCCTCCTCCGGATCGATGTGTATGTCGACCAGGCAGGTCCTGTCGCAGGCCATCGCGGTCCTCAGGGCCTCTCCGATCTCAGATGGCCTCTCCACCGTGATGCCCTTGGCGCCGAACGCCTCCGCGAGCTTGACGAAGTCCGGGTTGGCGCCCAGCATGGTGCTGGAGTAGTTCCTGTTCCAGAACAGCTTCTGCCATTGCTTGACCATGCCCAGCCAGCCGTTGTTCATCAGGCAGATGGCAACCGGCAGGTCCTCCGCGATCGATGTCGCAAGTTCCTGGACCACCATGAGCAGTCCGCCGTCTCCGGTGACGGTCAGGACCTTGCTGTCCGGCCTGGCCGCCTTGGCGCCGATGGCCGAGGGCAGTCCGAATCCCATGGTCCCGAAGCTCCCGGACGAGATGAACTGACGGGGGCGTCTGATGTTCAGGTAGTGCATCGCCCACATCTGGTTCTGCCCAACGTCCGTGGTGACGATTGTGTCGTCATCGATGAGGCCGTTGATCTCGTGCATGACCTTCTGGGGCAGGATGGGGACGGTGTCGATGTCGATCCCGCATCCGCATCTGGTCTTCATCTCGGCGACGTCCCTGTCCCACGCGGGGCGGGATGCGGGGGAAAGGCCGGCCAATATGGCGTCGAGCCCCTTCTTGGCGTCGCAGAGCAGATTGACGGCGGCCTGACCGTGCTTGTTCAGCTCGGTGGGGGCGATATCGATCTGGACGACCCTGCATTTTGCGTCCATGCGGCTGTGGGTGCTGTACGTCCTGTCGGAGAACTTGGTGCCGACGGCGATGACCAGGTCCGCCTGCTTGAGGGAGGACAGGGCGCACATCCTTCCGTGCATCCCGACCGGTCCCAGGTACAGCGGGTGGTCGTACGGTATTATGCCGATTCCCAGCATCGGCGTGACGACGGGCGCCCTGATCATCTCGGCGAGCCTGACGATCTCCTCCGAGCAACCGGACGACGTGGCGCCTCCTCCGGCCATGATGACCGGGCATTTCGCCTCTTTTATCCACTGCACCGCGGTCGGAACACCGGACATCTCCTCCGGCACAGCCTTGGGGTCGTAGTCGCGGCCCAGGAGGGACTCGTCTATGTCCGCGTTCATCTGATCGACCGGGAGGTCGATGTGGACGGGGCCGGGACGGCCCATCTGGCACAGTTTCCAGCTTTTCGTGAGTGCGGCGGGCAGGTTATCCAGGTCGAGCACGCGGTAGTTGTGCTTGGTGACAGGCATCATGAGGCTGAACGCATCCACTTCCTGGAATGCACCGAGCCCCATCGATCCAGTGCCCACCTGTCCCGTGAGGGCGATCATGGGTATCGAATCCGCGAACGCGGTCGCGACGCCGGTGACCAGATTGGTGGCGCCGGGCCCGCTGGTCGCCAGGCAGACGCCCGGCCTCCCGGATGCTCTGGCATATCCGTCGGCCATGTGCGCTGCACATTGCTCGTGGCGTACCAGTACATGCCTTACGGACGATTTGACGATCTCGTCGTAGATCGGGATGACCGATCCACCGGGGTAGCCGAACATCGTGTCGACGCCCTTGTCCTCCAGCATTTTCAGAAGCGCTCTCGAGCCTTTCATGTCGATACCTTCGTGAATTGCGTATTGCTTTACCTATAATAATGCTTAGGCGCGGGCGCCCAGATTCTCGGCATTACCTTTATTTCGGAGACGCATATACGTGCGCATAGGAAGGTTGCCCATGGCGAAGACAAAGGTAGGAATCAACGGTTACGGTACGATCGGGAAGAGGGTTGCCACTGCTGTCAGGGCGCAGGATGACATGGAGGTCGTCGGCGTCACGAAGACCAGGCCCAACTACGAGGCGGCTGCCGCACACGACCTGGGATTCGATATATACGTCCCGGAGTCCAGCGTGCAGGCGTTCGAAGATGCGGGCATGCCCATCGGCGGCACGATAGAGGACCTCTACAAGAAGGTCGACATCATGGTGGACTGCACTCCCGGCAACGTCGGCGTGACGTACAAGGATGCATACACCGCCGCAGGCGTCAAAGCGATCTTCCAGGGCGGCGAAGACCACAGCCTCACGGGGATATCCTTCAACTCCACGGCAAATTACAAGGAGTCGTGGGGAGCGCAGTTCTCCCGCGTCGTCTCGTGCAACACGACCGGTCTGCTGAGGACGCTCAGCCCCCTCGACCGCGCGTTCGGTCTGAAGAACGCGTACGTGACACTGGTCAGAAGGGCAGCGGATCCCGGGGACAGCAAAGGCGGACCGATAAACGGCCTCGAGCCGTCCGTGAAACTCCCGACCCACCACGGCCCCGATGTGCAGAGCATCATGCCCTGGCTCAACATCAACACCATGGCCATCAAAGCATCGACCACGCTGATGCACGTGCACACGGTCGTGGCCCAGCTCTCCAAGGAAGCGACGACCGAGGAGGTCCTCGAGGTGCTCGCCGCGTCGCCGAGGGTCAGGCTCGTCAAGAGCAAGGACGGCGTGAAGTCCACGGCGGAGATCATGGAGCTCGCCCGGGACCTGGGCAGGTCCAGGGGCGACATGTACGAGATCGTCGTCTGGGCAGACGGCGTGAAAGTGGTCGGCGACATGCTGTACTACTACCAGGCCGTCCACCAGGAGAGCGACGTCATCCCCGAGAACGTGGACTGCATAAGGTCCATGTGCAAACTGTCCGAATCCCCGGAGGATTCCGTCAGGAAGACCAACGATGCGCTGGGCATCCCCAACAAAGGGTGAGTTCCACGAAGGACTTCTACACGCTCGAGGATTTCAATTTCAAGGACAAGACCGTCCTCCTGAGGGTCGACATCAACTGCCCTCTGGACAAGAAGACCCTGGAGATCATCAACGATTCCAGGGTCAGGAGGATCGTCCCCACGGTGAGGGAGCTCATGGGCAAGAGGGCCAAAGTGGTCATACTGGCACACCAGAGCAGGAAGGGCAAATGGGATTTCATATCCCTGGAGCAGCATGCTGCGCGCCTGTCCCGCAACCTCAATGCTCCCGTGAAGTACGTCGACGACGTCATAGGCGAGAAGGCCAAGGATGCCATCTGCAAGCTGGCGCCCGGGGAGGTGCTCCTTCTGGGCAACGTCAGGGAGCTGGACTTCGAATCCAAGGAGCTGACGATGTCGGAGCATTCGGTGTCTCCTCTCGTGGAGGAGCTTTCCCCGCTCATCGACTACTTCGTGTGCGACGCATTCGGCACCGCTCACCGTTCGCAGTGCTCCCTCGTGGGATTCCCTGCAGTCGTCCCGTCCGCTTCTGGCAGGCTGATGGCCAAGGAGATATTCGCCCTGAGGGCGGTCTTCGATGAACCCAGGCGCCCGTCCGTCTTCATCCTGGGCGGCGCCAAGTTCAGCGATGCATCGGGGATGATCGACCATGTCCTCGGATCGGGCATGGCGGACACCGTCGTGCTTGTGGGACTCGCGGGCAATGCGTTCTTGTACGCCAGGGGCGTGGACATAGGCGATGCTAGCCTTTCGGTCCTGAGCGAGGAGCTCACGCCGGAGAATCTCCAGGCGGCGAAGGACATCATGGCCAAGTACGGTCAGAGGGTCCTGCTCCCGGTGGACGTGGCCGTGGAGAGGGACGGCAAACGCGTCAGTGTCCTTATCGGAGATCTGCCCACTTCTGAGCCCGCACTTGATATCGGCGACGACACGGCGGAGAAGTTCAGGAAGGTCATCATGTCCTCCAAGACCTCGTTCATGTCCGGCCCTGCCGGGATGTATGAGAAACCCGGTTTCGAACTGGGCACACATACGCTCATGAGCGCGATGATCGACAGCAAGAGCCAATCCGTCATCGGCGGAGGCCACACGGTCGGTGCGGCGGACCTGTTCGATTTCACCGACAGGTTCTCGTACGTCAGCACCGGAGGCGGAGCATTGGAGACGTTCCTGCTGGGTCAGCCCCTTCCTGTGGTGGAGGCGCTCAGGTACTCCTACGCTAAATTCAAGCAGTGAGCCACCGACGCCGGGCATGTGATGTCCGGCAACCGGTCGCATCCGTCACTGTTGCGAAAACCGAGGTAAGATGTTCAGGACGGGCCCCTCGCGGGACCCGTCCCTGTTCAGAATTTCCCTTTCATGCGGTCGAGGGCTTCCTTTATGCGCTCGACGGGTTTGGTGATGGCGATCCTGACGTATCCTTCCGCGGATGCGCCGAATCCGGATCCCGGGGTGATCACTATGCCGAGGTCCAGCATCTTCTCGACGAAGGCCTCGGACGACCCCATCTTGCCGTCGAACCACACATAGAACGTGCCGCGGGTCATCTTCACATCGAAGCCCATCTCCCTGAGGCCTTCGATCAGGACCTTGCGCCTCTCGGCGTAGATGGCCATGTTGTCGGCCAGCGCAGGGGGGAGGTCCTTGCCCGTGTACATCTCGAGCCCGGCGATGGCCGCCTTCTGGATGAAGATGGGCGCGCCGGAGTCGATCTGCCCTTTGCATTTCTTGAGGGCGGCGACGAGCGACGGGTTGCCGACGGCATACCCGATCCTCCAGCCGGTCATGTTGAACGTCTTGGAGAATGACCCGAACTCTATGGCATCCGGGCCGGCCTCAAGGATGGAGGGCGCCAGGTACCCGTCGAAGCACATCTCCGAGTAGGCGCTGTCGAAGCACAGGATGGTGTCGGTCTTCTGGCACCAGTCGTAGACCTTCTTCAGGTACGCGAGGTCGCATGTGGCCCCGGTGGGGTTGTTGGGGTAGTTGATGTAGAGCATCTTCGCGTCCGTGGGGCATTCGTCCACGTCCAGGAGCCAGTCGTTCTCCGCCCTGAGGGGCACCAACGCGCATTTCGCGTCGTTGAAGAGCGTGGCCGCTCCGGAGTACACGGGGTATCCCGGGCTGGGCGCGATGATGGTCTCCCCCGGATTCACGAAGGCCTGGGAGATGTTGAATATGCCCTCTTTGGATCCGATGGTGATGCACACCTGGGTGTCCGGGTCTATGTCGAGGCCGTATCTTTTCTTGTACCATTTGGCAACGGCGACCCTGAGGTCCTTCTCTCCCGCCGACGAGGAGTATTTCTGATTCGCATTGATCCCGACGGCCGCTTTCAGGGCGTCAACCACAGGCTGCGGCGTCGGCAGGTCGGGGTCCCCGATGCCGAAGTCGATGATGTCCAGTCCCTCTTCCCTTTTCTTGGCGGTGAGGGCCTCCAGCCTTACGAACAGGTACGGCGGGAGTTTCTGAAGCCTCTCTGCCGGAGTGAATGTTTTAGGTTCCATTGTAATCACACTGCTATAGTTCCTTCGAATACGAATTCCGCCGGACCTTCCATGAGGACGTATTTCAGGTCCTTGTCCACGGTGATGTTGAGCCAGCCGCCGGGCAGGTGAACCTTCACGGGCATGTTGAACGGCACGAGTCCGTTCAAAGCGGCGGCGGTGGTTGTGGCGCAGGCGCCGGTGCCGCAGGCCATCGTCCATGCGGCCCCCCTCTCGTAGACCTTGATGTCGATGCTTCCGCCATCCACGACGGCGAACTCCACGTTGGTCTTGCGGGGGAATGCGGAGTGGTGCTCCAGCGCCGGTCCGAGCTCGGCGATGTCGGCGTCGGACAGCCGGTCGAACGTGACGAAGTGGGGGTTCCCCATCGACACGGCGTTCCCGGTCACGGTGCGTCCGCACACCTCGAGAGGGGCGTCGATGAACCGTCCGCACCTGTCCATGGGGACGAGGGAGCAGTCCAGGATCGGGGCGCCCATGTTTATCCTGACGGTTGCGGTCTTCCCGTTGGTGACGGTGAGCGTGGCCTCCAGGATGCCCGCCAGCGTGTGTATGCTGAACTGGGTCTTGTCAACGATGCCACGGTCGAACACGTGTTTCGCCACACATCTGATCCCGTTGCCGCACATCTCCGCCTCGGTCCCGTCCGCGTTTACGATCCTCATCGAGATCTCCGCACCGTCCGATCCGGGCAGTATATAGAGGACTCCGTCGGCGCCGATGCCGAAGTTCCTGTCGCAGACCTTCTTGCACCATGCGTTGTCGACCTTGGTCTTGCCGTCGGTGCCGTCGATGACCACGAAGTCGTTCCCGAGCCCATGGTACTTGAAGAACTTCATCAGGCGAGCCTCCCCGGGACGGTCTGGTGTCTCCACAGGTCCTCGATCGTGCCCGCATCGCGGGTGATCTCCGCCTTGCCGTTGTTGACGAGCACCTCTCTGCACAGGGGGCGGGAGTTGTACTCGCTGGACATGGAGAACCCGTATGCACCCGCATTGTAGACGGCGACTATGTCGCCCTCGTGCGGGTCGGGGAGCACCCTCTCGTGTCCGAGGTAGTCGCCGGATTCGCAGATGGGCCCGACCACGTCGTACTTGTCGGTGCATGCCTTGTTGAACTTGTTGGCCAGGGCTATGTGGTGATACGAGTCGTACATCGCAGGGCGGACCAGCGTGTTGAATCCCGCGTCCACTCCGACGTACTTCCTGATGCCCGCATCCTTCACATCGACGCAACGGGTGAGCAGGAGCGTGGAGTCGCACACGATGTACCTTCCCGGTTCGATGATGATGGTCTTGACATCCGTCTCCTCCTTGATGACATCGGTGACGGACATCGCCAGCTCCTCCAGGTCCATCTCGGGCTCGTTGGGCTTGTAGGGCACGCCGATGCCTCCGCCCATGTCTATGAACTCGAGCTGCACTCCAAGGGCGTCGCTGATCGCGTTGGTGAAGTCGGCCAGGACCTCCATCATCTCAACGAACGGCTCCACCGACTGGCCGCCGGACCCGATGTGCGCGTGTATGCCGCGGATGTCGAAGCCCAGGTCGTTGGCCCTGGCGTACGTGTTGATGACCTGGTTGGCAGGTATCCCGAACTTGGACCCCTTCTTCCCGGTGATGACCTTGCTGCCGTGGCCGGATCCGACACCGGGCGTGATGCGGAACGAGATCTTGACATCGGAGGAGATGGCGGCAAGCCTCTCGAGCTCCGATTCCGAGTCCACGTTGATCATGACGCCGGTGTCGACCAGCGCCTTGAGCTCGGCGTCGCTGACGTTGACGCCGGTGTACATGATCTTGTCAGGGGTGAAACCGGCCTTCAGGCAGGTCATCACCTCTCCGATGGAGACAGCGTCGATGCCGCTCCCCTCGGACCTGAGTATGTTGAGTATCGCCAGGTTGTTGTTCGCCTTGCAGGCGTAGTGGATCCTGGTGTCCATGTGCTTGGAGAACGCCCCGTATACCTTGCGGTAGTTCTCCCTGAGTATCTGCTCGTCGGTGACGTAGACCGGTGTGCCGAACTCCTCGGCGATATCCGAGGCATGCATGCCCCCGAACATCATCTGCCCGTTGTCGTTCTCGAAGTCCCTCATTGATTCATCCCCCTCACGTACTTGGTGTGCAATCCGGTCACGACGTTCACCATGCGGTCCATCGGGACCACGAAGTTCAGAGAGACGTCGGAAGCGCCCTCGGAGATCATCTCCACGTTGGCCTCCGCCTCCTTCACGACCGCGAATATGTCGCTGGAGACACCGCACTTGCTCAGCAGGTTGTCTCCGACGGCGCATATCAGCGCCACGTTGCTCTTCACATCTATCCTCTCGATGTCGGCCGCACGCAGGGTGTTCAGCTGCATCAGGGTCGCCTTGACGTCCAGGTTGTGTATGAGCAGCGCGACGGTGGACAGCGATGTGGATATGGCGTACATTATCACGTTGATCTCCGCGATCTTGTCTATGATCCTGGCGACCATCGCCGGGCGGTACGCGATCTCAGCGGAGCTGATGGTTATTATCGAAAGGTCCGTCTTGACGGCCACGGACCTGAGGAGGTCGTTCTTCGGCTTCCTGAGGTGGTGGATGAGCGTCCCCGGCTCCTGTGGGTTGAAGGAGTTCCTGACCTTCAGCGGGATGTGCTTCATCCTCACGGGCTCTATCGTCCTGGGATGCAGCACCTTCGCTCCGAAGTATGCGAGCTCGGCGGCCTCGCCGAAGTTCATCTCGTCTATCTTGACGGCGTCCTTGATGATCCTGGGGTCGGCGGACATGAAACCGTCCACGTCGGTCCAGATCTCCAGGAGGTCGGCGTCGATCGCGTTCGCGACAACGGCGGCCGAGTAATCGGAGCCGCCGCGGCCGAAGGTGACCACGTCGCCGGAGGGGCTGATGCCGTAGAACCCGGTTATTATCGGAATGACCCCCGCGTCGATCAGGGGCTTCACGTTGATGCTCATGCCCGTCTCGGTGCGCATCAGGTCCGCGCATCCGTTCAGGGGCTTGCCGGCGGCGCCTATGCCCGCCTGCTCGGAGGTCAGGGCAACGGATTCGTAGCCCATGGACACCAGGACGAAGGACAGCAGGAGCGATGAGAAGCGCTCTCCCTGGGATGTCACGCAGTCCTTGTGGTACGGATTGTCCGCCGCGTGCGGATCGGTCACGACCTCGCAGAAATTCTTGAAGCGGATGTCGAACTCCTTGTTGAACGCTTCCAGCACTTTCCCCTCGAAGAGATGTTCCGCGACGTCCATGTGCTTCTTCTTGAATGCCTCTATGGCCTCATCCATCTTCACGGTGGGGTCGTCCACCATGTTCACGAGGAAGTTGGTTATGCCCGACATGGCCGATACGACCACTACGCGGGAGCCCTCTTCGCCCACTATTATATTCGCTACCCTCTTGAGCGCCTCAGGGGAGCCTACGCTTGTACCCCCGAACTTCATTACCGTTATCATAGACCGAACACCTCGTTCATCGAGTGGACCTTGCCGTCCTTCTTATCCGCCATCCACCTGATGGAGGCGATACAGCCGTTGGCTAATGCCTCCCCCGATATGGCTTTATGGGTTAGTTCCACGCACTCCTGGTTCTTAGCCATCAGGACCGTGTGGCTCCCGACTATATCGCCCGCGCGCACCGAATGGACCCCGATCTCCCTGCCGCGGGGGCCGGTTATGCCATTCCTGCCGTAGACCACATCCTCTATCCCCGTAACCGCCTGCAACCTCCGGACAGCTTCCTTGGCCGTTCCGGACGGCGCATCCCTCTTGTCGGCGTGATGGGCCTCCACGACCTCGATGTCGTAACCCGGGAGCATCCCGGCAAGGATCTCGCAGGCTTTCCAGAAGACGTTGACGCCGGCGGAGAAATTGGCGGCCACCAACGCGGACGTTCCGCATCTGGCGACCTCGTCCGCCATCCTTGACACGGCATCCGCGTCGACCGCGGTCGTGCCGAGTATCAGGTTCGTACCCGTCGCCGGGATCTCCGCAATCACCTTGGATGCAGCCGACGGGGTCGTGAGGTCCACGTAGACGTCCGCGCCTTCCAGCACGTCCTTCAGGGATCCGGGCCCGACGGCCTTGATCCCCGGAGCGACCTCCCTGCCGACATGGCCGCCTTCCTCGGACACCACGGCCCCGACGAGACGGAGGTCCCCGGATGCTTCGATCAGGTCGCAAACCAGGCGGCCCAGCCTTCCGGTGGCACCGCCAACGACTACGTTCGCCATCCCGACACCTCAGATGAGACCCATTCCCTTCAGGATCGGGTCCAGCGCAGCCTTGCCGGTCTCGGAGAGCGGAGTGAGCGGCAGGCGCGGGATCCCGTTCCCGTAGCCCATCCTCATCATGGTGTACTTTATCGGGATGGGGTTGGATTCGCAGAAGAGGCCGCTGAACAGAGGCGCGAGCCTGTAGTGTATGGCGGCCGCCTCCACGAACCTCTCGTTCCTGGCCATCGCGACCATGTCGGACACGAGCTTGGGGCAGCAGTTGGATGCCACCGATATCGTGCCGCAGGCGCCCAGGGCCATGACGGGGAATGTTATGCCGTCGTCGCCGGACAGGACCTCGAAGTCCCGGGGCTTGTTGGCCAGGATGTGCTGCACCTGGGTCACGTTGCCGCTGGCCTCCTTGATCCCGACGATGCCCTGGA
This sequence comes from uncultured Methanomassiliicoccales archaeon, assembly GCA_964558505.1. Taxonomy (GTDB): domain Archaea; phylum Thermoplasmatota; class Thermoplasmata; order Methanomassiliicoccales; family Methanomethylophilaceae; genus CAYMPW01. The sequence goes on from CAZLEI010000001.1 coordinate 25,823, forward strand.
TGTCCGCCAGCCTCAACGCGGTCTCCGGGGATATGTTGGACCCTGTCCTGCTGGGCACGTTGTAGATGACCAGCGGGATCTCGATGGCCTCTGCGATGGCCTTGAAGTGCAGGTAGATGCCCTCCTGCGTGGGCTTGTTGTAATACGGGGATATGCTGAGGATGCCGTCCGCGCCCATGTCGGCGGATGCCTTGCTGAGCATCACGGCCTCTGCCGTGGAATTGCTGCCTGCTCCCGCCAGGATCTTGGCCTTCTTGGACTGGTCGATCACTATCGATATGACCTTGAGGTGCTCCTCGTGGCTGAGGGTCGCCGATTCACCGGTCGATCCGCACGGTACGAGGGTGTTGACGCCGTTGGCCTCCTGGAAATCGACCAGGCGCCTCAGGCATTCTTCGTCAATGCTGCCGTCCTTCTTGAACGGCGTAATCAATGCTGTTGCTGTTCCCGCGAACATTCAAATCTCTCCAAAGTGCTCTTTCAATATCAGGCGGGTGCGCGTACCGAGGATGCTGTCGTAGTGGCGGACCCTTTCGATGATGTCATTGAGCTGCTGCGAGGATTCCACGTCGACTATGGCGATTATGTCCTGATCGCCGGTGACCTCGAAGACCTCGGTGACGCCGTCGTAGCTGGCCACTTCTTTGGCGATCTCCTGCGTGTCCGTGTTCACGTCTATGGTGATCTCGACGAGTGCTTTGACGTTCTTGGAACTCGTCTTTATCGTGAATCCGCGGATAATGCCCTCCTCCGTCATCCTGTGCACCCTGCTGCGCACTGTTCCCTCCGATACGCCCAACTGACTGGCAATTTCGACGAAGGGACATCTCGAGTCTTTTTTCATAATTTCGATGATGCGCTTGTCAAGGTTGTCTATCATTTTTGATCACCATCATTAACAGATTTCGTAATGATGTTGCATCGTACATACTAATACTATATAAATTTTAAAACTGAGCCGTACTATCCGTCAAAAAGATTACGGAATTCGTAGAATAAAGGACATCACTGGTCGTGTTTGAGATGCACGTCCATCTGCGGGAACGGGATGTTGATGCCCGCTTCTACGAATCTGTTGTATATCCTTTCCCTGAGCTGTCCGCCGATTATGCCGAAATCCTCGAATTCGTTGACGTACACCGCGAGGCGGATCTCGATGGCGGAATCCTGGAATGCGGTGAGGCGGGTCGCCGGGCGGTCGTAGCTGCCGTCCTTGATGACCTGCGGGTGCTCCATGGCGACATCGAACATTATCTGCTTCGCCTTCTCCAGGTCTTCGCCGTACGCCACGGTCATGTAGACGAGGACGCGGTATGCCCTGCTCTCGCCGGTCATGTTGACTATCTTGTTCCCGGTGACCGTGTTGTTGGGGAGCGAGAACACCTCGGCGTTCTCCCAGTTCTCGAACTGGCTGTTCATGATGCCGACCTTCCTGACCCTCAGGATGGCGGTGTCCGCGCCGAGGCGGACGAGGTCTCCCGCCTTGAACGGGCGGGTCATCAGCAGCGTGAGCCCGCTGAAGAACTGCTGCAGCATGCTCTGTGCGCCCAGGGAGATCGCCAATCCGACGATCCCTGCGCTGGTGACTATCGCCATCAGGTTGAATCCGAGGCTGGCGAGTATCGAGGCCAGTGCGATGACGGTGATGCCTATCTTCCCGATCATCTTGAACAGGGGGACGAGGGAATCATCCACTCCGTCCACATCCACGTTGTTGACCACGTTGTGGAACACGAACTTGATGAGCACGTTGTACACGCGCCATGCTATGACGGCGCCCACCGTTATGTACACGAGGTTCGACAGGGTCTGCGCGGTGCCTATCAGGTACTCGGACGCGCCGGCGATGTGCAGGCATTGGACGACGGAGTACATGACGACGATCGTGAACACTAGCTTGGTGACGCCCTCGGTGATCTCCGCGCGACTCTCCTTGTTCCTCCTGATCAAGAGGAACAGGGACAGCGGGACGCACATCCACGAGAGTATGATCCCGATGCCCACGAAGATCACGAATGAGATCATCGCGGTCCAGGTGGGTTCGTTGAACGGCGCCGGGAGGGAGTTCGCCCAGATGCCCAGGATCTTGTTGTACATGTCGCCGGCGGAGAGATTGGACGTTATGGTGATGTCGAAATCCTTCTCCACTGTCGTCCGGGAGTTGTCCCCGGGGTCGACGATGGTGAGTTTCACGGTGACGGACTCGATGCCCATGCTCGCATACGGGTCCGCGGTTATGGTTATCTTGCTCTCCCGGTACTTGGAGGGTTGTATTATCAACTGCGTGTTGTCGATGGAAACAGACAGCATCGAGCTGTCGGTGTCGGTGCTGATGTAGATGACGCGGTCGTCGATCCCGCTCTGGCCGCTCGCACGGACGTTGTATACGACGAGGTTCACACTGCAGCTGCCACCGGCCTTGAGCGTCAGGTCCCCCTCTTCGTAGGTGATGGAGATGTCGCTTTGGCTCGCGGTCCCGTCGGACAGCTGTCCGGCGGGCATGAGCAGCGTTACCGCAAGCAATGCGATCAACGTCATCGCGAGCGCCCGCGGTCTCATAATACGACCATGCATCATCCCAATAAAAATATTATCGACGGACGCTCCTTCATTGATGCATGTACGGGATCGTGCCCTTGATAGGTTTCGCGATGCTCATGGTCATCCTGGTGACGGCATCCGTGCATGATGCGAGGTGCCGCGAGGTCCCTGACGGCCTGTGGTTGGCATCCGGGATCCTGGGCATTGCGCTCATGACGGCCTCGGCGCTCGAAGTGGGCATGGGATGGCAGCAGGCGTCGATGATCGCAGGATCCGCGATGATACTGGCCGACATCCTGCATGACAGGACGTGGCCGGGATGGGCGGACATGCTGTTCTATGCGCTCGCGACGGCGCTGTTCGCGGTTCCGGCCGTCGTGTCATGGGGCGATCCGGCGGTGATGCCGATGCTTGCGGTGCCGGCGTGCTACCTGGTGTTCCTCGCCCTCTATCATGCGGGGGTCATGGTCGGGGGCGCGGACGTGAAGTGCCTGGTCACATTGGCCATGGTGTTCCCCGTGTACCCTGAGTTCGGGCCGTTCCCGCTCATAGCGGTGCCGGACGTCCTTTTCGCCCAGGTGTTCGTGTTCCCCGTGGCGGTCCTTTTCCTGGCAGCCCTCGCCGTGACCGCCCTGTGCTGTGCGGGTGCGGCCGCGAACATGATCCGCGGATGCGAGAGGGGGTATGCGTTCCAAGGGCGCAGGATGCGGATCCAGGAGGCCCGCGAGGCGTTCGTATGGCCGATGCAGGATGTGGTGGACGGGGCGGTGGTCCGTGCCCGTCCGGTGGATTCACCAGAGGCCTACGTCCGTCTGGAAGAGCACGGCGAAGAATACGTCTGGGTCACTCCGATGGTGCCGTTCATCGTGCCGATAACCGCGGCCGTGGCATTCACTGCCCTGGTGGGGAACGTCCTGTTCCTGTTCATCTGATTATGTTCAGGACGCGCTTGCAGCTGGAGCATCTGTTGCCGTCGAGGGCGGTTATGTCCACCAAGTAGCCAAGGCGCTCGATGACCGTGGTCCCGCATTCCGGACAATAGGTGTCCGCCGTCCCCTCGTTAAGGATGTTCCCGACGTAGGCGTAGTTGAGGCCCTCCTCGTCCGCCATGTTCCAGGCCTTGATGAGCGTCTCGGTGGGCGTCCACGGGACATCCTGCATCTCGTTGTCGGGATGGAACCTGGTGAAATGCACCGGCACATCCGCGGACAGCTCGTCGCGCACCCATCTTATGAATCCGCGCAGGTCCTCATCGGAATCGTTGAGGCCGGGTATGACCAGGTACGTGAGCTCCAGGTGGACCTTCTCCTCGAACACGATCTTGGCCGAGCGGAGCACATCATCCAGGTGCGCGCCGCAGACCTTCATGTAGAATTCGTCGGTGAACCCTTTGATGTCTATGTTCATCGCCGAGGCGACCTTGCACAGCTCCCTGAGCGGCGCCTCCTCCGCCAGGCCGTTGGTGACGATTATGCATTCCAGGTCCGGGTCCACGGCCATGACGTCCATGATGTACTCGAACCAGATCATCGGCTCGTTGTAGGTGAAGGCGATCTTGTCCATGCGTTCCTTGCGGCACAGGTCCACGAGCTCCTCCGGAGTCTCGAAGGTGGTGCGCTTCTTCCCCGACGGGGACATGGAGATCGCATAGTTCTGGCAATGCTTGCAGGTCATGTTGCAGCCGATGCCGCCGACCGAGAACACCCTGCTCCCGGGTTTGTAATGGTACAGCGGCTTCTTCTCCATGGGATCCACGGCCAGGGACGACACCTTGCCGTACGAGTATGCCACGAGCATGTCCTCGTCGCCTCTGCGGGAGCCGCATCTGCCGAACCCTCCGACCGGTATCAGGCAGCGGTGCGGGCACAGCTCGCAGAAGTAGGCTCCGTTGCAGCGGGTGTAGTAGCGGGCCTCGGTGCGGGGGTTAATAGATCCCATCGCCCATCTCCTCCCTGCTGTCCCCTTCTGATATGAACGGGCGGTCCCCGTTGGTGACCGTCCCGATGATGGAGAACTGGATCCCGCGGTCGTACAGGTCCCGGATCCTGTCCTTGTCGAATGTGAACATGAGCTCGTACTCCCCGCCCCAATAGAGCATCAGGTCGCGGCGTCCGATGCACAGGGCCTCGCAGACCTCGGAGACTCCCTCGCCCTCGGGCAGGAACTCCTCCTGGATCTCCATCCCGACGTGGCTGGCGACGCATACCGTCCGTGCGGCGACCGCGAGCCCGTCGCTGAGGTCGATGCATGATGTGACGGCACCGCTCTCGGACAGCGCGATCCCCTCCTTGACCCTGGGTATGGGCACGTAGAGCGAGAACACGGCATCATCCAGCTCCATCCCCGCTTCCAGGGCGCGGTATCCGGCGGCGGGGGACCCCAGCGACCCGGTCACTGCTATTATGTCTCCCGGCCTGGCACCGCTCCGGGTGAGCGGCGGCCTGCCGTCTAATGTCCCGACCGCCGTGCCGCACAATGCTCCCGGCCCGGGCTTGGTGTCCCCGCCGATGATGAACGTATCGCAGAACTCGGCGCACTGGTCGGCCCCGCTCATGATGTCGTATGCCCTGGATTCGTCCATGTCCTGAGGGAGCGCAAGCGATATCAGCACGCCCAGGGGCTTGGCGCCCATGGCCGCTATGTCGCTCAGATTGGCGGCGGCCACGGTCCATCCGAACTGCTCGTCGCTCATCCCCTTCGGGCAGTGCCTCTCGAAGGTCATGATGTCAGAGCATACGACGGCACCGCCGTCGGCTCCGATGATCGCCGCATCGTCCCCCGGCCCCCCGGGGCAGGGTCTGACGATGCCCATGATCCTGTGGACGAGCTCGCGTTCTCCGATGTCTCCAAGAGAGGCCATTGATGTGGCAATCACGGGGATGATTAAAAAGGGTTATGTTCGCGCACGGTGCGCGCGTCGAAAAAGCATTAATAACGGTACCGCCGATTCCGATTGACTTCAGAAAACGGGGGAAATCAAATGATCATCGACGTGAAATACGGCAAGGACGGTATCCAGAAGGTCGACATACCTGAGAACAATTACCTCGGGACATTCTATCCAAAGGATGTCGTCTGCGGCAGACCCGACGACGTCATCAACGCTGCCATCGACTCCCCGATAGGGTACGGCTCCCTGGCCGAGTTCCTGGAAGGCGGCAAGGACATAGTTTTCATCGTCAACGACGGCACCCGGCCGACTCCTACCGCCAAGGTGCTGGACGCCCTGTCCAAGAGGATGGACCTGCGTTCCGCAAGGTACCTCGTGGCCACCGGAACGCACAGGGACATGACCGACGAGGAGTACAGGTTCGTCTTCGGGTCCCATTACGAGGAGCTCAAGGACCGCATCCACGCCCACGATTCCAAGAACGACGAGTGCGTGTACCTGGGCGACTCCAAGAACGGCACTCCGATGGAAGTCAACAAGATCGCCGTGAACGCCGACCGCCTGGTCATAATCACCAGTGTGGAGCCCCATTACTTCGCGGGGTACACAGGCGGCAGGAAGTCGTTCCTCCCCGGGGTCGCATCGTTCAAGACGATCGAGACCAACCACAAGCTCGCCATGAAGATGGAGGCCCAGTCCCTGGTCCTCGAGGGGAATCCGGTCCACGAGGACATGATGGATGCGCTCGAGGTCGTCAAGGGCAAGGCGATATTCTCTATACAGATGGTGCTCGACAGGCACCAGAACATCTACAAAGTGGCCGCAGGCGCCCTCAACCCCGCATTCGACCGTGCCGTCGAATGGGCGAACGAGGTTTTCTCCGTGCCCATACCCCAGAAGGCGGACGTGGTCATCTCGGTCGCCCCCTACCCGATGGACGTTGACCTGTACCAGTCGCAGAAGGCGCTGGACAATGGCAAATGGGCGCTGAAGGAGGGAGGCACGATAATAATGGTCTCCAAGTGCAGGGAGGGCATCGGACACCCGACGTTCCTCAACCAGCTCTCGTCGTCCAAGGACCCGAAGAAGGTCCTGGAGAACCTGAGCAAGGAGTACAAGCTCGGATACCACAAGGCCGCGAAGATGGCGGAGATCGCCACCTGGGCCAAGGTGTGGGCGGTCACTGACCTGGACCCCAAGATACTGTCCGATGCCAACATCCGTCCGTTCCCGACAGTGGCGGCGGCATTCAAAGAAGCGATCGACGCCAACCCGTCCGCGAAGGTCATCGTGCTCATGGACGGCAGCGTCACGATCCCGAAGGTGAAATCATGAGCGAATTCAAAACAGACAAGCTGGAGGCCGTCAGGAATGCGGTCAATGTGTGCACAATGTGTGGGTTCTGCAAGAGCGTGTGCCCGTCGTTCAAGGCGATCGGCTGGGATTCCGCCCTCTCGAGGGGACGCATCATCCTGACATACGGGCTGCTGGTCGGGGACATACCCGCCGACGAGTCCGTCATAAGGAACATGTACACCTGCACCACCTGCGCGGACTGCGTCAGGAGATGCCCGTCGAAAGTGGACATCGTCGACATCATCGAGATCTGCCGCGCCGACCTGGTGAAGAACGGGCACATCCTGCCCAAGCACAAGGTGATCGCGGACAACGTCCTCAAGTCCGGCAACCCCTTCGGCGAGACCAAGACGGTCGCGGAGACCATAGGCAGGAAGCCCAAGAAGGCCAAGGTCGCCTATTTCGCCGGATGCACCGCCACCTACAGGTCCAAGAAGACATGCCAGGCATCGCTGTCGATCCTGGACAAGCTCGGCGTGGACTACACCACCCTGGACGAGACCTGCTGCGGCTCGGTCCTCCAGAGGATCGGATGGGACAACGATGACGTGGTGAAGCTCATGAAGAAGAACGTCGACGGCATCAAGGCCCTCGGCGTCGAGACCCTCGTCCTCTCCTGCGCCGGCTGCTACAGGATGTTCAAGCACGAGTACCCCAAGTACGTCGATGTTCCGTTCGAGGTGCTCCACATGTCCGAGTTCCTCGCCAAGCAGGACCTCAAGCTCAAGCCGATGAAGAAGGTCGCGACCTATCACGACCCCTGCCACCTGGGAAGGCACTGCGGAGTCTACGAAGCGCCCAGGCAGGTCATCTCGAAGATCCCCGAGCTGGACTTCAGGGAGATGGAGTTCAACCGCACCACCAGCCACTGCTGCGGAGGCGGAGGCGGCGTCAAGTCCGCGTTCCCCGAGGAATCCGCCAGGATAGCCAAGACCAGGATCGAGGAGGCGGAGTTCGCCGACATGATCATCACGACATGCCCGTTCTGCGTCAACAACCTCATATCGGGCAAGGGCGACAGCAAGGTCGAGGTCGTGGACCTCGTCGAACTGGTCGACAGCCTGCTCTGAGATGATCCTCAGCCTTCCGGGGCGGACGCTGGATTGCGCCCGCCCCCGGATCATGGGGATATTGAACGTCACGCCCGATTCGTTCTCGGACGGCGGTCAGCATCAGGATGTCCGCTCGGCGGCGGAGTACGCATTCCGCATGGCGGACGAGGGTGCCGATATGATCGACATCGGCGGAGAATCCACACGTCCCGGCCATTCGCCGGTGACCGCCGAGGAGGAGATATCGAGGGTCCTCCCGGTCCTGAAGGAGATCCTCCCCTCGCTGAGCGTCCCGGTGTCCGTGGACACGATGAAGCCATCCGTGGCCGAAGCGTGCCTTTCCGCGGGCGCGGACATGATTAACGATGTCAACGGCCTCCGGGCAGATGGCATGATGGAGCTCCTGGCATCATCGGGCGCATCCGCCGTTGTGATGCATATGCATGGGGATCCCGGCGGCATGCACGATGATGTGATGAGGGGAGATGCCGTCTCCCAGGTCGCGGATTTCCTTCGCGGGCGCATCGAGGCCGCCGAAGAGGCGGGCATCCCGCGCGGGAGGCTGGTGATGGATCCCGGGATAGGGTTCGGCAAGACGCCGGAGCAGAACATGGCGATACTGAAGGACCCGGAGGCGTTCTCGTTCGGGCTCCCTGTCCTGATGGCGCCGTCCAGGAAGAGATTCCTGGCATACGGGTTCCCGGGCATGGACCGGGATGCCGCGACAGTGGAATCTGTGAAGATCACATTGGAGATGGGCGCGAACATAGTGCGCGTTCACGATGTCGGGCCGGTGCGCGCGCTCATTTCAAGAATATGAACGCCGCCGGGATGGCCACGGTCAATATGGCTATCAGGAGGAATCCGTACTCGGTCATCTTCTCCTTCCTGTCCGCTTCCTGTTTCTTCCGCATGCATTCATCGGAACAGAAACCAACTCCCTCTTGGACCGCGTTCCCGCAGTATCCGCAGTGGTCGTGTCCCGGGAGTCTCACTGGGTAGGCCATGGCGCCGCATCGTAGTAGTTGTACTTAATCGTGTGCGATTCTCCTTCCGGCCATCAATGAGCATTTATTGTCCGTTTATAAATCACATTTATATAGTATTTAAGTAGGTTTAAAAAGACCATGCGGGCGGACGCGTACGATTCCGATCGCTTCGACCGTTCGAAGCGTGTGGATTGGATCGATATAGAGGCCATAAGGGACACAAGGTGCCTCGTGGTCGGGGCGGGAGCGTTGGGGAACGAGGCGGTGAAATGCCTGGTCCTCTCCGGTTTCAGGGACATCACGGTCGTCGACATGGACGATATCGTGCTGTCCAATCTCAACCGCTGCCTCTTCTTCCGTGAGTCCGATGTGCGCACGGTGATGAAGGCGGACGTGGTGGCGGCCAGGGCCTCGGAACTGGACCCGGACGCGAGGGTGACCCCCATCGTCGGAAAGGTTCAGGACCTGGAGGACTGGAACTACGATTTGATCCTAGGGTGCGTGGACAATGTGGCCGCGAGGCTGCATGTGAATGCACACGTGATGCATTTCGGGATACCGTACGTGGACGGTGCCACGGACGGTTTCCGCGGGAAGGTCATGTCCGTCCTGGGGGACGGGGCATGCCTGCAGTGCGCCATGAACCGTACGCACATGGCCGCCATGGAGAGACGCTTCACCTGCACGGGCAGGGGGACCACGGTCTTCACGCCCAGGACGGCGGCTGAGATCACGACTACATCCGTGATCGCCGCCATGCAGGTGCGCGAAGCGGTGAAGATAGCCTCCGGGAGGCAGGACCTCTGTGTCCGCGGAGCCTCCTATTACGACGGAGTATCGGGCGCTTTGGAGGCATTGGAGCTGGATGTGGACACGGGATGCCCGAACCACGGGTGAGGAAATGACAGTAAGGATAACGGTGAAGAACACGGCGGCCGGAGGGGCCACGATGAGGATGGACCTGGAACCATACGAGCGCATATCCGAGATAGTTCAGTGCGCGGCGGAGTTCTGGAACAAGGATGCGGGGACGTACGTGGTGAAGAAGGGCAAGACGATGCTCAGGGAGAACGCCACCGTCCAGGAGGAGAACCTCATGGACGACGACGTGGTCGAGCTGATACCCGATCCGGAGGGCGGAGCATCATGGGCCTTCCGAGACCCGTCCTCGTGAAGAGGATAAACAACGAGCTCAAGGGATGCTCGGAATACCTGGGCAAGAGGATACCCCCGGTCCCGGAGGACGTGACGTTCCCGATCGAGGTCGTCATCGATGTGAAGAACCAGCTGGGTTACGCATCGAAGGACAGGCTCATAAAGACCCACAGGTACCGCGCGGTGATATCCGACGAGTACCCGTTCAGGAAGCCCGAGGCGAGATGGATGACGCCCATATTCCATCCCAACATCATGATGCCGGAGGACGGCGGATACGTGTGCGTCAGGACCCTGGACGACTGGAGCTTCGGCTCCAACATGCTCTCGTTCATAAAAGGCGTGGAGAACCTGGTGTCGGAACCGAATCCGAAGAACCCGTTCGGCACTGACTCCTGTATGGAGGCGGCCCGTTTCTTCGCGTCCAACAGCGCCGATACGGACATATCGGTGAAGTTCAGGAGGGGCTGATGCCGCGCATAGTATCCGACGAATGCTCCGAGCCGGAGTTCCGCATACGTCCGGACGGAGCATCGGACCTGCTGGTGACCGAGGATGCGATGGCCGAGATGACATCGCACGCCGTCAGGGGCCTTGCGGAGGATGCCGAGATAATGGGGCTGATGGCAGGCCGCATATTCATCGACCAGGCAGGCAGGTATGCCGTCGTCACGGGCACGGCGACATCCGGGCTGGTCGCGGACAGGGTGAGCGTGAGGTTCGATTCCATGTCCATGGACGGCCTGATCGACGCGATAGATTCCATGGAGGAGGGGCAGTCCCTTGTCGGATGGTACCATTCGCACCCGGGATTCGGATGTTTCATGTCGGATACCGACGTGCGCACCCAGGACGGGCTGTTCGGCGGCGATTGCGGTTTCGCGATAGTGATAGATCCAGTGCGCGGGGAGGTCAAGGCCTTCGACAGCACCCCCGGACATCCCAGGGAGATAGAGATAACGGTCCTGGGGCGGCGATCAGACCCAGATCGCATGCCTTGCGCGCATGTCGGCCTCGGTCACGCCCAGTCTGGACATGATCTCCGGGACGAGGCTGTCGAAGAACAGCATGACGGAGTCCTCGAAGACGGTCCCGAGGGGGGCCAGCACTCCCGTGTCGGCATCCCTCGGCGTGTGGAATATGACGGCGGAATCGGAGGCGTAGGCGAGCTTGCTCTCTTTCCTCGATGTCACCGCGATAACGTACGAGCCGATCCTGCGCGCGATGTTGGCGGTCTGCGAGCCGGAGATGGTGCCGCCGGTGTTCGATACGATGATGGTCAGGTCGCCCTTGCCGATTATGGGGGTGGTCATGTCCCCCACGAAATGGACGTCCAATCCCATCTGCACCAGGCGCACGGCGAAAAGCTGGCTCACGAGTCCGGACCTGCCGGACCCGTATATGAAGATCTTCTTGTCGTTGAGGATGTGCGAGAGCAGGAGCTCCCTGTCGCCCTCGTCCACCGATCCAACGGCGGCGCGCGCCTTGGAGAGTATGTATTCCAGAGGTCTATCGTCCAAGATCACTCACCGTCGGAGGCGACACTGTCGGTGTCCTCCTTCTTCTTCGCCTTGAGGGCTTTGGCGGCCCTCTTGGTGAGCACCCTCTCGTGTATGATCCTCATGTAGACCGCGTCGTGCTCCAGGAGCGGGGAGCTGGATATGACCGTGAGCTCGGGCTTGATGTCCGCGAGCGCCTCGGCCAGGGGCTCGAACTTCAGGTCGCCCTTCTTGATCGGGGTGAGCCTGCGCTCGTTGCCGTCTGCATGCTCCACGCCTGCGAACGTCGTGTGTATGGAGCCACCGCAGTAGGGTGCGACGACATCGATGAGGTCCGCGAAATCATCCGCGTCCATGAGGGACCCGGAGGTGCGGGCGTGATGATGGGGGAAGTTGATGACGGGCTCGATGCCGTCTATGTTCTCGCAAAGGCCGAGTATCTGCTCCAGCGATCCGTACACGCCTTTCTGCCCGGTGATCTCGATGCCCAGTTTGGGCTTCAGGCCGCAGTCCTGCCACCATCCCATGATGTCCGCGAGGTTGCTGAAGATGTTCTCGTCGATCTCACGGTCGGGGTGGGACCCGTTGTACAGGCCGAGGTTGGTGACGACCATATCGCCGTCCAGGGCGTTGACGATGAGCCCCGCGTGCCTTATCGTGTTGATGCAAGTATCGGTGTGCTCGTTGTTGGACCCGAGGTCGATGTAATATGGCGTATGGAGCGAAAGGCTGACGTCCAGACGTTTGGCCATGTCGCCCATGGTGTAGAGCTCGTTGAAATTCTCAGTGATGCCAGAGGGCATGGTTATGAGCAGGTCCTCCTCGTCGATAGGTTCGTCGGGATCGTCGATGGGCTCATCATCCCTGAGGACCTCGACGACGAAGGCGTCCTCGATCTCCCTGATGGTCTGGCCCACATAATCGTCCTCGGGGTACATCGCTATGGTACCTGCCCTGACCATCTGGATTTCGAGGGCTGTGAGGCTGAGGTTGTTGACGTCCTCTATGCCGTCCTTCAGCGTGCGACCTTTGCATGAGAGCGGGATGCCTGCGGGACCGAACCTGATCATGATATCACTGGTTCCGGAGCAATACATGTTAATATTTAACCTATTGTTATATGGAGCATACATGTGCCGCACGAGGTGCGTTTCTTCTGCTTTCGCAAAAGCGGTGCGGGCATAGTTATTTAAGTAACCTCATCTTCTCTCCGCTTACCCTAAATGGGAATACCCAATGTCGGGAGAGTCAGAAATATGAGCATAAGTTCAAAAACCAATCCTGAACTCGTAGCCTTGATCAACGATCTCAAGGCTACCGAGAGAGAGACGGGATCTGCTATCTGGCGAGACATTGCCCTGAGGCTCGAGAAACCCAGGAGGAACTGGGCAGAGACGAACCTCAGCAGGCTCGAAAGATACGCTGCAGACGGAGATGTCATAATCGTCCCCGGAAAAGTACTTGCAGCAGGCGAGATCAGCAAGAAGATTACAGTCGCAGCATACTCCTTCTCGGGGCCGTCGAAGGCAGCCATCAAGGCAGCCGGCGGAAAGACCTTGACGATAATGGAGCTCGCGGCAGAGAACCCCAAGGGTTCCAACGTGAGGATCATGAGGTGATTTGAATGGTTACAGTCATCGATGGAAAAGGACTCACGCACGGCAGGCTCGCCAGCGACGTCGCTGAGAGGACCATGAACGGCGAAGAGATAGTAGTCGTCAATGCCGAATCGATCATAATCACCGGCGAAAGGGATATGATCTTCAAACACTACAAAGAGAAAGTCGACCGCGGAGACACCACGAAGAGGAAAGGTCCCTTCTATCCCCGCAGGGCAGACTTGCTGTTCAAGAGGTGCGTAAGGGGCATGATCCCCTGGACCACCACCAGCGGAAGAGAGGCATACAGGAGGCTTCACGTCTTCGTCGGCGTTCCCAAACAGTTCGCGGACGTCCAGATGGAGAGGCCCGAGTGCGCCGTGAGGGCGATAACTGGCAAATACACAACCCTGGGAGCCATCTCAAAATACCTGGGTTCCAACGTTAGGTGATCTCATGGAGTGCGTCAACACAAGCGGAAAGAGGAAGACCGCGGTCGCTAGGGCCGTAGTCAAAGAAGGCACCGGAAAGGTCACCATCAACAAGACTCCCGTGGATATCTACACCCCTGAGCTCGCTAGGCTCAAGATCGAGGAGCCCCTGGGCCTCTGCCCGGAGAAGGCCTCGAAAGTGGACATCGCTGTCACCGTCAACGGTGGCGGAGTCATGGGCCAGGCAACTGCAGTCAGGACTGCCATCGCTAGGGGTCTCGTCGACTTCTACAAAGATGAAGAGCTTGACACCATGTTCAGGGCATACGACAGGACCCTCATCATCAACGATGACAGAAGGAAACTGCCGAAGAACCCGCTCGGACACGGTGCTCGCGCCAGAAAGCAGAAGTCCTACCGTTAAGGTGATAAAGATGATCATACCTGTCAGGTGTTTCACATGCGGAAAGGTCGTAGGCAGCGCCTACCCCGAGTACAAGAAGCGCGTCGAGATGGGCGAGGACTCCCAAAAGGTCCTCGACGACCTCGGGCTCGAGAGATACTGCTGCCGCAGGATGATCGTCTCCCACGCCGATCTCATTGGTGAGATCGCGCCTCTCGGTTAAACCACTTAAAAAAACACATTAGGGCCCGTGGGGTAGCTTGGTATCCTTCTTGCTTGGGGTGCAAGTAACTCCGGTTCAAATCCGGGCGGGCCCACTCATTATCTTATATCAACATCATTGTCTCGTATCACGCTTAATGATTTTTTAATGATATTGAACATTTTAGCATAATCACACAAAAATGTGTCAGTACTTGCTTCAATCATTTCCATATCTGTTATTCTTGAAAAATCAAGATCATACCCTGCTTCCAACGCCGATAATTGAATAAAAAGCCTCTGAGTGCGACCATTCCCCTCTCTGAAAGGATGAATTGCGTTTATCTCGCCCAGATAATAAGTCAATCTTTGACATACGTGTACAATGCTCAAACCACAAAGATAGTTTTCAGACCTAAGTTCATTGAATAGCTTATCGGTATTATCAATGATATACTCATAATTGCAAAACATCGTCCCCTTGGAGATATTCACTGTTCTCAATTCTCCTGCCCATTCAAAGATATCTTGAAATATGAATCTATGAATGGATTTTAAACGATAAAGATCGAAATCACCATCAATAGGCAACTCTCTGATCTCCAATATGCGCAACAATGAGATCGACCGTTCGGCCATATTGAACTTATCAAATCGCAGTGACTTGAGGATTTGCCATCATTTCGATATTTCAGTATGCCAGTGGATTGAATCATTATTTAGCATGCTGGTCACCATTGTGTCAAGTTCGGGCGGGCTCACTAATCACTTGCATTCTTCATTTCGAGGACACCGTCAGTGGTTTTCATTATCCAAGCGGTCTTCACACGGCATGATATCGTTATATCTCCCTGTGAAGATTAGGTATCATGCCGGAACCCGCATGTCTGATCTGCGGAGGTCAGTTGGAGTATCTTCCCAAAGCAAGGGAGATGCAGTGTGCAGTGTGCAAGAAGAGTTTTCAGACGAATACCAGATGTCTCAACGGTCACTTCGTCTGTGATATGTGCCACGCGTCTGCAGGATGCGAGTCCGTCGCAGAGTCGGGACGTGCTTCCGGGTCCGCGGACCCCATTGCGATCGCCACGGACATGATGCTGTCGCCGAATGTGCACATGCACGGTCCGGAGCACCACGTCCTCGTCGGTTCGGCATTGCTGACGGCATACTGCAATGCAGGGGGCAAGATAGACCTGGAAGAGTCTCTGGCCGAGATGTCCAGTCGCGGATCGATGGTCCCCGGAGGATTCTGCGGTCTTGCTGGCACATGCGGAGCGGCCGTCAGTGCTGGAATGTTCTACAGCATCATCACACGCACGACGCCGTTAAGCGGCGGATCATGGGCGGATGCCAACATGCTCACATCCGAATGTCTGGCGGCCATTGCCTCTGCCGGCGGTCCCCGGTGTTGCAAACGCGATTCCTACTTCGCAATAATCACAGCATCTGAATTCGTCTCGGAGCATCTCGGAGTGAAGATGGACACAAGCGAGCATCCGGTCTGCAGGTTCTCGTCCAGGAATCGCGAATGCATAGGTGCCAGGTGCCCTTTCAGTCCGCTTCATTTCTGACAGGCGCATTTCACCTGTCCATCCACGATGTCCTGCCAATCAGCCAGAACATCATGGGTCCAGCAATCATCTGCACCCGCTGCCTCGCGCATGGTAAGTGCAAGTATGTAGCTCAACTCCTTCACAGTCGCTCCGGCATCCAATGCACCTTTGAAATGCTTCCTGACGCAAGGGGCGCTCCTTCCTTTGATCGAGAGCGCGAAGCAGATGAACTGATAGGTCTTCTCATCGATCATGCGGTTCTCTTTGTAAGTAGCATCCATTCTGTCAAGTTCCTCGGTGAATTCCGGGAAGAAATCTTCCAACATCCTCATGTATGATCCTCCTGGCCGGCGGGCCTGTGGAACAATCGACTTCCGTGTATTTCACCATGAGTGTCTGAACGCCTGCAAGCATCCGAAGTACATGATGCGGTTCTCTGGATGGCAGATGATGCATCCGAGTCCGGATATGTACACATGGCCGTTACTGAAAGGGCGGAAAAGTTCCGCGATCTCATCCTCGCCCATGTCGGTCAGCCGTCTGTGGAATTCCATGAACCTCGCATCCGAGAGGACTGACCTGTTCCACCATTTTGCATATGCCAGAACATCGTTTTCAATGATAGCTTCCGCGGCTTTCCTTCCGGATACGAGTGCTGCCCTGAGGCCGGCGAAGGAAACAGGGTTCGGCATGCCTGCCGCATCGCCGAGCAGAAGCACATTCCCTCTGGATATCTCTCCGACACCTCCGAACGGGATGTACCTTCCGGAGCCATGTCCCTTTCCGACCGAGCCTTCGCAGACCTTTCCGCCGTGCGGGAATGCCCACGAGTAGCTTCCGGTGCCCGGTATCATGCTGAAACGAAGGTGGTCAGGTGGGCACCCGGCCTTCAAGGTCTCGGATGCAGGGAGCATCTTGGCAGGGGAAGTGCCGAATACCTGTTTCCTGACGGTCGAAAATGCGCCGTCTGATCCTATGATGTAATCTGCTTCCAGGACGGATCCGTCGGACAATGTGACGCATCCGTCGGAGACCGTCTCCGCCCTCCCCCTCATGAATGTGGTGCCTTGGGCTTCACAGCGGGCGCGAAGTCCCTTCAGGAACGACGGCCGGTCCAGTATGCACCCTTTGGTCCTAAGCATCAGTGACTTCCCTTCAGACCACTCTATGGATGTATGGGACACCTCATCCAGGATATGGTCTGCATCGATACCTGCTTCCCTCAATGCGGCATAACTTATGCCCGCGCCGCAGACCTCGTGATATCTGGCATATCGTTCGCCGTCCAAGCGGTCCACTGCAACCGCTCTCATGCCAGCCTTCGATAGATGGAATGCGGCCGACAGTCCGGCAGGACCGCAGCCGATGATGATCGCATCATATCTCTTCATCTGTGATCGCCACTCTGCAACGGAAGGGTACGGCATATCCTCTCGGGGCGGTACCGCATCCCACGGTGCCACAATCGGGGAAATCACCGAAGCTGCCGGCGAAATACCCTATGAGGGCGGCACCGGTGGGCGTGCAGAACTCTCCGTCTGCATCTCCGGGATAGCATTCCTGTTTCTTCAGCAGGTTGGCGGTAGCAGGCGCGGGGATGGACAGTATGCCGTGCGCGCACATCACTTCGCCTCTGCCGGTGCGTATGGGCGTCGATATGATCCTGTCGGGTTTTATCATGCTGATCGCAAAGCAGGAACCTATGACATAGAGCACATCGCTGGGTCTTCCTACTTCATGGAAGTGGACATCGGATACGGCGGTCCGATGGGCCTTAGATTCGGCTTCCGCTATGAGACGGAAGACGCCGCGGGCGTAGGTCTTGGCGGTCTGCGGCACATCCACAGCGTCGATGATCGCGTTCACATCATCCATGGTGTACCTCTCTCTGCGGTCATTCTCGCCGCAGTCGATGGTGACATGCAATCCGCCCTCGGATGTTTCTGCAGATACTACGGCACCCGGGATGCTCAATGCCCCGAGGACAGACGGATCCTCGAGTATGTCCGCAAGTGCCCCGAACAATATGTCCTTGGAGGCTCCGGATCTGCAATCTATGTACAGCGTCCTCATGTTATCGTCAAGTGTCAACGCAATGGCTCTTATAAATACTGCCTGAGGTGCCCTTCACGAAGGCCACCGGGATCCAGCAGTGGGTCTGCCCGGACTTGCCACAGTGTCAGCCAGCAGACAAAAAGGATGGTTCAATGGTGTGGTATACCGAGCCATTGAAAAAGGAGTAAATCCTAAAAAGTAAGCAAAATCCTACAATGTGCACAATAATGTTTGGGATTTCATAGTATGTTCTCTTTCTGTCACTGAATCCATATGTCGTCAGCAAAAAACGACTATAAATGTTATAATCGAGGGCGATGATATGTGTTCAATGAATGCGCCGGAAAATTCCGCAGGTTTCACGATCGAAGAGTTATCCGATATAGTTGCGCCTATAGCAATACGTTACGGTATCATTCGTGTCTGGTTATTTGGTTCAAGGGCTCGCGGGGATGACAATCGCAATAGCGATTATGATTTCTGTATCGAGGCACCTGAGGGCATGTCGCTTTTCAAGATGTGTGGATTCTTCATGGATCTAAAGGAAGCACTCTCATCTGAGATTGACGTTGTTTCTAACAGCGCTATCAAAGGTACATTTGCTGACCATGTGATAAATGACAGGAGGTTGGTCTATGAGTGCCAGTGACTGTGATATAATCTGTAAGGTAGCAGAATATTGTGAGGACATTGTTAATTCTATGGACAGATTCGGAAAAGACTTGGAGATATTTGTCTCAGATGTTGATTATCAGCATTCTACTTCATTTGCAATGTTGCAGATCGGAGAACTAGTGAAGAGATTGAGTGATGGTTTTGTCTATTCTTATCCGGAAATACCTTGGAGGACAATATCGGGTATGCGCGATTTCTATGCTCATCAATATGGAAATGTTGATCTCAGCATGGCATGGTCTGCAATTTCTGTTGATATTCCAAGATTATTAACTTTCTGTAGATCTTGCATCAAAGATGATTGTTGAGACTATAGTTATTGGGCTTCGAGCCAGACAGTTAAAAATTGAAATTCCCTGATTCTCTCGCTATACCATAATATCGTTAGTTGCTTTAAATATCAAAGTCTCAAGTATTCAAAGAAGGTTATGCATACACACAACGAGAAAGTTCGGGAATTTCAATTAAATGCTCGATTTCAATGGAATAAGTGGGCCTGCCCGGATTTGAACCGGGGTCAATGGCTCCCAAAGCCACAAGTATACCAAGCTAGCCCACAGGCCCATCTATGAGTGGACATCTCGGATGTCTTATTTATCTTTCGTCACGGTCCATCCTGAAGTCAGGCGCAATGTAGATAGCGAAGTAAAGAGTACATTTCCTATCATGTCGACGGTCAAAGTGGATATGCGTATGTGCGATAAGACTGCCATTGTCACCGTGAAGCTCAGGGAAGACGGAGATCTGGATGTGGACATACG
Source organism: uncultured Methanomassiliicoccales archaeon (assembly GCA_964558505.1). Taxonomy (GTDB): domain Archaea; phylum Thermoplasmatota; class Thermoplasmata; order Methanomassiliicoccales; family Methanomethylophilaceae; genus CAYMPW01. Next base: position 44,982 of record CAZLEI010000001.1, read on the forward strand.
TTCGGATTGTTCGGATGTCCAGCATTACGGAGAGAGATTGAAGAAGATGACGGCGGACGATGCCATCGATTACGGGGCCAGCGTCATCAACCGCATGGATGTAAGAGGGAGCCTGTCGCCGCACTGCCTCGTCCCGTCCGCCGTGTTCGATGCCGCGTGGCTGGAGATGGGGATGATAAGCAAGAGCCTCGTGCGGAAGGTCAAGCGCAGCACGGTGGAGTTCGTGGATGAGGAGGGCAATCTGCTCTGATCATATCAGGCCGCGCTTGTCCAGCTCGGCCATCAGGAGCCTTACGGCGTTGCCGCGGTGGGAGAATCCGTTCTTCTTCTCCGCGGTCATCTCGGCGAACGAGCGCTCGCCGTCATGGGTGAATATCGGATCGTACCCGAATCCCCCGTCGCCCCTCCCTTCGGCGAGGATGCTCCCCTCGCACACTCCGGTGACTATGATGTCCTGGCCGCATATGTTGCATCCGATGCAGCATTTGAAGCGAGCGCTCCTGTCGTCGGAACCTTCCATCAGCTTCAGGATGCCGCTGTTCCCTATGGTCTTCTGAGCGTAGGCGGACCAGACTCCCGGGAATCCTTTCAGTCCATCGACGAAAAGGCCGGAATCGTCTATGATGAAATCGGTCACGCCCTTTCTCTTGATCTCCGCCATGCCTTTGGAGACGACTTCTTCCAGGTCGGATGTCTGCACTTCGTCGTACGGTAGGCGGAAGTGCTCCATCTCGATGCCCAGGTGGGCGAAAGAATCCTGATATTCCCGTACCTTGCCGGGATTCGATGTTATGACCTTGAGTTTCATGTGTACCTCGCTCTGCTCTTGATGTCTTCCACCCTCTCCATGACCGCTTTGCCGTCGGATGATGCCGACATATAGGAGTCCACGAGCCCGGCGTATGCATGCTCCAGGCCGGAATGGGCGGACATGAACCCCCTTTCCAACAGATGCATGTCAACTCCCTTGTCCTCCAGTTCCGCCACGGTCCCTCCGAGGGAGAAGTCGAATATGCACAGCTCGCCGTCGGGTGTCAGTATCATGTTGGACGTGGTCAGGTCACCGTGGCAGATTCCCGCATCATGCAGTTTGGCCACGGCAGTGCCGATCTTCGCGCAAACACGGTCCGCGTCCTGCGGCCTCGTGTCCAGAACATCCTTGACCTTCTCCCCGCGGATGAACTCCATCGTTATGGCGCAGTCTTTCAGGTCCACATCGTAGATGACGGGTGTGCGTACGCCAGCATTGCGGGCATCCCTCATGACGCGGACCTCGTTCTTCGTCCGCGAGCTCCTCAGCCGTTCATCCAGCACAGGATGCCTGTATGTCTTCGGCGGCCTGACCTTCATGACGGCCTCGAGTCCAAGATAGTCAGCCGACAAGATCTCGGCCTCGGCCCCCATGCATTTTTCCATGGGGACCCGACGTATTCGCGTAGATATTTATCTTTGTACCATGATGCTTCTCCAGAACAAAAGAGGTTTGGCAAATGAGGTATACGATCACAGGAGACAATCTTCAGTTCGCCAATGTCGAACTGAATGACGGGGAGGAGTTCAACTCCGTCGCCGGTGCCATGTCCTACATGACGGGCAACATGACGATGGAGGCAAAACTCGAGGGCGGCCTGTTCAAGGGCATAAAGAGGTCCTTGTCGGGAGCATCCATGTTCCTTGTCAGGTACACCCCTCACGGCGGGTCCGCAATCGTCGGACTTGCGGGCAGCGCACCCGGGAAGATATACGACATCGATATCGGCAAAGGAACTTGGATAGTCCAGAAGACCGGATATCTGGGCTCGCAGCCCACTGTCGTCGTCGACATGGCCCTCCAGAAGAAGGTCGGGTCCATGCTGTTCGGCGGCGAAGGATTGATCCTCCAGAAGCTCTCGGGGACGGGAATGGCGTTCATCGCCGCCTGCGGAGACTTCAACGTCGTGGATCTGAAGCCCGGAGAGATGTACAAGGTGAACACCGGTAACGCGGTCGCATGGGAAGAGAGCGTCAAGTACGACATCGCGGCGGCCGGCGGGATAAAGACGGCGCTGTTCGGCGGCGAGGGGCTTTTCGTTACTACGTTGACCGGACCCGGAAAGGTGGTAATACAGTCCATGACGCTTGCACAGCTCGCGTCCTCGCTGATACCCTACCTGCCCACGAATGGATGAGGTGATTACAAATGGCAGAAGAGAGTGCAACAAATCTTAGGAAGAAGGACACTAAACTCAGCTCGGTCGGCATCCTGGTCATCGCCATCGCCATCGTTGCCATAGTGGCTGCGATCGCATGGGCGTTCATGACATACCCCGATCTTCTGGCGAACGTGCTTTACGCCCTGCTCATCATAGTCGGTGCGATCATCGTGATCGCCGTGGTCATCGCCATAGCGATGATGTTCCTGGCCGTGCCTATGTACGCCATGAAGGGCGAGCAGTATCAGGACGGGGTCTCCTATGACATGGACGATGTCCAGAGCGTCAAGGAGACGAACTCCGAAGACAAGAAGCCGTAACCGCCTTCGTGCCCTCAAACAATTTATCAATACCTTTCCCCTTTTTCATCCGTGAAACGGATACCCACCGGTTGTGAATCGTTCGACAGGCTCCTGGGAGGAGGCATCGAGGACGGCAGCGTGACCCTCCTGTACGGCGAGGCCGGAGTGGGCAAGACGAACATCTGCCTGCAGATGGCATACAAGGTCGCGCAATCCGGGAAGAAGGTGGCCTACATCGACGCAGAGGGGCTTTCCGCGGACCGCATATCTCAGATCTTCGGGGACCCGGACGCCATGAAGAACCTCTTGGTGTTCCAGGTCCATAGTTTCTCGGAGCAGTCGGACAGGGTGGACAAGATAGTCCGTTTGGCAGAGGCCAACAGCAACATCGGCTTGGTGGTGATAGATTCTCTCACCATGTACTACCGCCTCAATCACGACGATCCTGCCATCCGCACCGATTTCATCCGTCAGACGGAGGCCCTCCTCAACATGGCCCGCATGCATGATACGGCGGTCCTCCTGACGTCCCAGGTGTACGCCAACATCAACACGGGCGGAGTGGAGTTCCTGGGGGGTCACGCGCTCCATCACAACGCCAAGACGATAATACGCTTGGACAAGAGGACCAACGGCAGACGCACCGCGGTGATAATGAAGCACCGCAGCCTGCCCGAAGGCAGGTCTGCGGATTACCGTATCGTGGATACGGGCATCGAATCTGTTTAAACGTCCCTATCGACGGAGAACCTGGCCAATGCAACCATGAACTCCTTGTCGGCACTTTCGGGGAGGAATGCGATCTTCGCGATCGCCTTCTCCACGTAATCATCCGCCATCTTCTTGGCGTATGCGATGCTACCGGAGTCGATCATGGCCTTCCTGGCACGTGCGACCTCATCCTCGGATGCGTCGATCTTTCCGACTATGGCCTTGAAGTCATCCAATGCGGCAGGGTCCTTTATGTTCTTCAGGGCGTGGGTCACCATGACTGTGCTCTTGCCCTTGCGGATGTCGTTCCCCACCGATTTGCCAGTCTTGGACGAATCGCCCATTATGCCCAGGTAATCGTCGAACATCTGGAATCCGACCCCGAGGAGCATGGCGTACTCGTGGATGGCCTCGACGGTCTTGTCGTCGGCGCCTCCGCAGATGGCACCTCCGGCGGCACCGGCCGCGAAGAGGACGCTGGTCTTGAGCCTGATGGTCTCGATGTACTCGTCCATGGACACGATGTGCCCTTCGTTGTTCACGTCCATCTGCTGGCCGCGGGCAAGGTCCCAGACGGCCTTTGTGACCACTTTGTACACTGCCCTCATCCTCTCGCCGGGTATGTCGAGCTCGGCGATGATCTGCATTGCCTTGGCGAACAGGGCATCGCCTGCGAGGACGGCGGTGGGCATGCCGTATCCGATGTGGATCGTGGTCATGCCCCTGCGTTTCTCGTCGCCGTCCATGAGGTCGTCGTGGATCAGCGTGAAGTTGTGGATGTACTCGATGGCGACCGCCAGCGGAACGGATTTGCTCCTGTCCCCGCCCACGGCGCCTGCGCATGCCACGACCATGTCGGGGCGCATCCTCTTGCCGCCTGCGTAGGGATACTGTCTGGTCGCATCCATGAGGTTCTTCGGGGCTTCGTCCCCGATGTAGCTTTTTATGGGTCCGTCGAGCTCGGCGGACATCTTCTTCAATGTCTCTCCTATGTCTGTCATGATAGATCTGCCATCCATTCCCTTGTCTCGCCGAGGACGACGTACTGCGTCTCGGAAAGCTGTTTCATATCGGCGGAGCCGGTGAGCAGCATGGCCGCACGTATCTCCTCCTTGATCAGTAGAAGTTTCTTCTTCACAGCATCGGCGGATTCCGATGCTTCCTTGAGGACCACGCTCGCACCGCCGGCGCACGTCGCGCCGAGCGCGATCGCCCCGGCCGCGTGCAGTCCGGTGAATATGCCGCCGCTCGCGATCATGGGCAACCCCACATCCGCGGTCTTCAGGCACACGGGCGCGGGTATCCCCCAGTCGAAGAACGTCTCTCCGAGCCCTATCCTGGTGTCGTCCTTGGCCTTCATGGCGCGGTACAGTTCGACGGCAGCGAAGCTCGTGCCCCCCATGCCCGCCACATCGAGGCCCTGTATGCCGATGCCCTTGAGCTTCTGTGCGGTCCTGCGCGAGATCCCCGCGCCTGTCTCCTTGACGATGATCGGATATTCCCTGGCAAGCGACCTTATCGCTTCCAGGCATCCTTTGGAGTTGGTATCCCCTTCGGGCTGAACGACCTCCTGGAGGAAGTTGAGGTGCACTGCCATGAAGTCCGCATCGATGAGGTCCTTGGCAATCCCCACCTTCTCGGCGGTGAACTTCTCCTTGCCGTGCTGGGATATCAGCTGGGGGGCGCCGACGTTCCCTATGACCAAAGGAACATCGTAGTCTTTTATGACAGAGTAGCTCTCGGTGTCGATGCCCTCGACGGCCGCGCGTTGGCTGCCGATGCCCATGCCGATGCCCAGGTCGGCGCATGCGGACGCTATGTTCGCGTTGATCTTCTTCGCCCCCGAGAATCCGCCGGTTATGGCGGTCACTATGAATGGGAATTCCAGTTTCCTGCCCATGACATCGGCGGTGGTGTCTATGTCGTCGGGGTCCAGTTCTGGCAGCGCATCATGGATGAGCTTTATGTCGTCCCAATAGCAGTACCCGGGGGCGGTCCTCTCGTTGAGGCATATGTCTATGTGGTCCGCTTTCCTCTCTTTCATCTGTGTCATTGCAATCCACCTCTGGCTATCGTATAAGTGACCGTCTCTCCCATGAGCAGGGAGTAGAGCCTGTTGTTCACGGTCCCGTTGACCAGGACGCAGTCGCGGTCGGCGGTGCACATCCTGAGCATAGCCTCCATCTTCGAATGCACTCCGCCGGTCACATCGGCCACGGTGCTCTCTTTCCCGAGCGATCCGAGTTTCTCGGCCGTGACCTCTCCGATCAGGGAGGCGTGCCTGTCCGTCTTCGGGTCCCGGTCGTAGAGTCCGTCTATGTCCGAAACGAATATGACCCTCTCGGGTTCGAATATATCGGCCAGCACTTCCATGATCTGGTCGCCGGAGCAGATGCCGAATCCCCTCGTGCGGTCCAGTACGACATCGCCGAACAGCACGGGCATTATGCCAAGGTCCCTGAGCCCCTTCACTACCTCGTCGTTGTCGACGATCAATCTCCCATCATCCATGACGAAACAGGATCCGGGGGCGACGGATGTGGCCGGCAGCCCGGCGGCGTTGAGCTCCTTCACGACCATCAGGCTGAGTTCGCGGACGTCGTATTGGACTTGCGCCACCGCAGGTATCTGGGAATCGTCCAGATGGCCCTTCTGCAGGGAATGCTCCTTGGCAAGGACGTGTCCGAAGGATCCAGCACCATGGACGATGATGACATCCTCGCCCGAGCGTTTTATCTCGTCTGCGAGGCGGGCCACGCGGTCCTTGTTGAACGTACGGTACTGGGATTTGTCGGTTATGACGCTGCCACCCAGTTTGATAAGAATCATCAGGGATTGATTAGCATTCCCTATTATAACTTTTTAGGGTCGGCCGGAGAAGGACAGCGGTCATCTGCTGCAAGACTGGCTATATTCAGACCGTCGATGGATGGAGCACCCATGCGGATGATGGAATGGAAAAGTGGCTGACAGCGTTTTCGTGTTCCCGTACGCTCGCGCAGTACAGTACAGACGAAGACGCAGGCGGACTTTACTACCGGGTTCGGAATGGGACCGGGTGTGACCCCGCCGCTGTGGCCGTCAGACCAATACCACCGATATCTGTTAAGTATTTAAGAGTTTCTGAAGACACCTGAGTATCACTGGTCTTTCTCGGAGTCCAGCCACTCGTTCCAGAGCTTCAGGGTCTCCTGGGCCTCTTCCTCGTTCATGAGTTCGATGGCGAATCCGGCATGGACCACCGCCCAGTCGCCCACATTCGCCTCGACCATGGAGATGTTCGCCTGCTTGATGACGCCCCCGAAGTCGATATCCCCGGTGTCTCCGTTAATCTTCACGATCTTTCCAGGTACAGCTAAGCACATTTTCATTCACCCCGAGATTATCTTTATTATGGCCTCTGCGGGCTGCCCGTCGGCGGCTTCGAGCGCTTTTATCGCAGCTTCCCTCTCGCAGTTGGTCTGCGACATGACCAGTTCTATGTCCTCTGCGGGGAAGGATGCTACCGCGGGAGCATCGCCTGCGGATCCGAGCGGGCGGGTCTCTTCGCTGCCTGATATCTGGTAGTTCCTGGAGCCCTGCATATCAACACGGGTCACTTGCGCGTTCCTGATGACGATCTCCTCATCCTTTGTCCTGATGATGACCTCTGTCACTCCTTTGAGATCGGTGTTGGTTATACCCATCTTCTTCATCATCTGATTCATCTGACGCGGGTTTACCCCTCTCATTCCTGCCATGATACCTCCTTGAACGTCGATTCACTTAATAATATTAGTGAAGGGACGCACGGACCTTGTCGGCGATGGCGTTCAGCACATCCTTCGCGTTTCCGGGATCCGGGATGCCGCCCTGTGCGAAATCGGGCTTCCCTCCTCCCCTGCCGCCGAACGATTTGAGGATCTCGGGCAATATCGCCCGGCAATCGACCCTCGGGGTCCCGGATGCGAGGATGACGGATGTCGATTCTCCCGGGGACACGAGTATCGCCACTCCTGCCTGGCTCTTGAATCTCTCTGCAGCCTCCGTGAGTGTCGTGCGGTCAGCCGGTATCACCGCCATGTACATCGGAACGCCTCCGGCATCTTCCGGGACGACGGCGTTCAGGGCGGCCACAGAAGCCTCCTTCAGCATCTTCCTCCCGGATTCCAGCTCCCTGCCCATGTTCCCCACGGTGCGGACGATGTCCTCGGGTTTGCTGCCCGTCTCGTCGATGACCTGAAGGCAGGTGTTGGCAAGCTCCATGGCGGAATCTATGGCGGACGCGCCGATCTTGAAATGCACGGCGTACTCCCCCTTGCCTGCGGAAACTACGCGGTCCACGAAGAGCGCCGACAGCTCCGAGGTCTCCATCACGTGTATCCCGCTGCACGCGGCGATGTCCACATCCCCGATCTCGACGACGGTGATCTCGTCCTCCTCTATCTTGTCGAGCTTCACCCTCACATCAGCCAATGCCGGGTCGTCCCTGGACATGATGCTGTGCGTTATCGAATGGTTCGCCCTGATGACGCCGTTGGCGAAGGCCACGGCGGCACGGATCTTGTCCCAGCCGATCTCCCTGTCGACTATGACGTACTTGCTCTCGGGGGATATGAAGATCTTCACGATGGTAACTTCGGGGTCCTGACGCTTCAGCGAATTGAACAGGATGTGCTCCCCGGTGTGCCCCTGCATGAGGTCGTAGCGTCTGTCCCAGTCAACACTGCACCAGACCATGTCGCCTGCCTTGAGGTCGTTGCCGGGCACGATATGGACGATATCGCCGCCTTCGTAACGGACCTCGGTGACCTTCGTGCCGCGTATCTCTCCCGTGTCGCATACCTGTCCGCCGCCGCCGGGATAGAATGCTGTGCTGTCGAGAACGACTGCGTCTCCTTTGACCTCTGTCACAACGGCCTCGAATTCCGAAAGGTACCCGTCACGTCTGAATATTTCCTCGGTCATGTATTGTCCCGTTGTTCAAATGTCAACCCATTAAATAAATGGTTGTCCATTGTCTACCCAGGTCTACCAGTGTCAGATTTGAAGGAATACGATGAGTTGGACAGGCGCATCATAGAGCTCCTCTGCACTTCCAGTCAGGGCTCTTACAGGCAGATCGCCAAACAACTCGGCGTGCATCCAACGACCCTCATACAGAGGGTCAAGAACCTTGAATCCAAAGGTGTCATCGACGGCTACCGCGCCAAGATAGACTATATGGAAATGGGGTTCGATTTCATGGGCCTGGTACATATCTACGTCGACGGCGACGCAATGGGGGTGCAGGAACAGGTGAAATGCATCCCGCAGGTGGTCTGCATCTTCGACGTGACAGGTGATTGCGACGCGCTGGCCTGGATAGCCTGCAAGGACCGTGACGAATTCTCGGCGGTCGTCAAATCGATCCTGGGCATCGACGGCGTCACGAAGACGAACACATCCGTCATCCTAAACATGGTCAAGGACCCCTTCGATTTCGTTCCCGACATACTCTGAGCGCCCGCACACGCGTAAAGAGGGAATGTGTTTTATAGGGTACCGTGATTTGTGCACAGTAACAGCTCTTAGAGGCAACCTTATGATAAGAACGCACACCTGTGGGGAGCTGAGGTCCGGTGACCTCGGCAAGACGGTATGTCTGCAAGGTTGGGTAAGGTTCTCCAGGGACCACGGAGGGGTCGCATTCATCGACCTCGCTGACAGGTACGGGATAACCCAGGTGGTCTTCGATCCGGAAGACCTTCCCAGCGGAACGGACGCGAACGAATTATCCGAGACGATGAAGGGCTTCAGCCGCGAGTCCGTCGTGCAGATCGACGGGACCGTCAGGCTCAGGGTCGAAGGCACGGAAGATTCCAGGAATCCCACGGGCGAGGTCGAGGTCCTCATAACCTCCGCCCAGCTGCTCAACAGGTCCGCCGCCCCTCCGTTCGAGCTCGGCGATCAGAAAGAGGGAGTCCTCCCTGCCGAGGACACCAGGATGAAGTACAGATACCTGGACCTCAGAAGGACCGAGATGGTCCAGGCGATGACATTCAGGAGCAAGTTCGTGCACTTGGCCAGGCAGTACCTGGAGAGCGAGGGGTTCCTCGAGATCGAGACCCCGGTGCTCGCCAGGACATCGCCCGAAGGCGCCAGGGACTACATCGTCCCGTCCAGGGTGCACCCAGGGACATTCTACGCCCTGCCCCAGTCGCCTCAGCTCTTCAAGCAGATGCTCATGGTCGCCAGCATGGACCGCTATTACCAGGTGGCACGCTGCTTCCGCGACGAGGACTCCCGCAAGGACCGCCAGCCCGAGTTCACGCAGCTCGACATGGAGATGTCCTTCGTAGAAGAGAAGGACATCCAGGACATGATCGAGGGGCTCATAAGCTTCATGTGGAAAGGACTCTACGGCGAGGAGCTCCAGACCCCATTCGAGAGGATCGGGTACAGGGATGCGATGGAGCGCTTCGGCTCCGATAAGCCCGACATGAGGTACGGACTCGAGTTCGTCTCGCTCACCGAGACCGTCAAGGACGCCCCCTATGAGATATTCCAGAGGATACTTTCCAAAGGCGGCATCGTATCCGGTATCAACGTCAAGGCATCCATCGCCGGCGACAAGGTCGGCAGGAACGATGTGGACAGGTACATCCACTACGCGAAGAAGGTCGGCCTCGGCGGACTCACATGGATGAGGGTCAAAGACGGCATCCTCGAGAGCAACATAACCAAATATTTCACGCCCGAGATCCTCGAAGGCATAAAACAGAAGATGGGCGCCGAGGAAGGCGACCTGCTGTTCCTCGTGGCCGGGCCCTGGAAGGCCACGCTCGAGAGTGCAGGGTTCCTCAGGAAGAAGATCGCAGAGGACCTGGACATCGTCCCCAAGGACGAGCATAAGTTCCTTTGGCTGGTCGACTGCCCCATGTACGAGATCGATCCCGTGTCCGGTAAGCATGATGCGTTCCACCATCCATTCGTCCGTCCTCTGGGCGACCCCAAGGGTGACAACGTGGGCGGCGCCTGCTTCGACATCGTCCTCGACGGTTACGAACTCGGGTCGGGGTCGTTGAGGATACACGATGCGCAGCAACAGAGGGAGGTCTTCAAGATCCTCGGCATGTCCGAAGAGAAGATGGAGTCCGATTTCGGCTACTTCCTCGAGGCACTCGGCTACGGTGCCCCCCCTCACGGCGGCATTGCGCTCGGTATCGACAGGTTCGTATCGATCCTGCTCGGCAAGGACAGCATCCGCGAGGTGATCGCGTTCCCCAAGAACAAGAAAGCCCAGTCGCTGCTGGACAATGCGCCCTCCAAGGTGGACGACGACAAGCTGGAAGAGCTCCAGATAATGTCAGTCGCCATCGAGGACTTCGATATTCCCGACGACGGGGACTTCGAGTAAACCCTATTCTTAAACCTTTTAAGATTTAGGTCTTCCTAAATTTTATATACATATTGGACATGCAGGTGATAGTGACATGTGTTGTCCGGTCCTAGGGATCCGCCAACGATCCCGTTACCACCTGATGGACCTTGTGCCAGGCCTGAAAAGAAAGGGCCTGGCACAAAAATATTCAGGATCTTTCCGAGATGATCCTCATCGTCGCGGACACGATGTCGGAAGAGGAGTGGGCACCGCCCGTCTCCTTCATGACGAATCCTATGACGCGGTTGACGGCCTTGTCGTTCTTCTTGCAATCCTCCAGGACCGCAGGGTTCTCGTCAAGGAATCCGTTGATCAGTGCGTCCAGGTCCGCGGATGCAGATCTGATGGATTCCGCATCTGCACCGGTCATTATGGACTTGATCTCCAGGCCGCACTCGACGTCAGTGGTCTTCTTCTCGAACATGGACCTGACCGCCGCGACTATGGCAGTATCCTTCTCGGGGGTGCTCTCATATGCCTTCCAATGGGCGCTGATGGCGCCGGTGGTCCATGTGACAGCGGTGGGCACATCGGTGGCTGCCGCGAGGACCTCGAAGAACGCGGCCACCGATACGGAGGTGGAGACCAGCTGTTTGGCGATCTTCTCCTCTATGCCGTATTCCTTGACCAGCCTGGCGGTCATGTTCTGGGGGCTCTCCTTCACTTTGATGCCGTCTGCGATGGCGCGGATGTTGTAGATGCCCAGGTCGGGTTCCCCGATATAGCCGTAATCAGCCTCGAACTCCTTCTTCCTGGCAGGGAGAGTGACCTTCCTCTCCTCGTCGAAGCGCCTGGTCTCCCTGTCGATCTTGCCGCCGGATTTGAGGACCTTCGTCTGTCTGACGACCTCGTACATGAGGGCGCGTTCGCAGTTCTTCAGGCCGGTGACGTTCTTGACCTCGCACCTTTCGATGCCCACGGAGATGTTGCAGTCGCAGCGGATGCTGCGCTCGCCGCTCTCCGGGAGGTCGATGGCGTGCCTGATGTCGGTTATGAGCGAGGCCAGGAACTCCCTGGCCTCCGCGGGCGTGGATATGTCCGGTTCGGTCACGATCTCCACGAGGGGGATCCCCGACCTGTTGTAATCCACCAGAGACGACAGGTCTCCGACCCTCTTCGTCTTGCCCGGGTCCTCTTCGAGGTGTACGCGGGTGATCCTGATGGGCTTCTTGCCCAGATAGTACACTCCGCCCTCTCCGATGGGCGTGTCGTACTGTGTTATCTGATAATGCTTGACCAGGTCAGGGTAGAAGTACGTCTTCCTGGAGAACCAGGTCTTCTCGGGTATGGTGCATCCGAGCATCTTGGCGATGGTCAGTCCGAGCACCACGGCCCCTTTGTTGAGCGAGGGCTTGGACCCGGGCATGCCGAGGCAGACCGGGCACACATGGGCGTTTGGCCTCTCCGCATCCGTGGTGGGGCACGAGCAGAACATCTTCGACTTGGTCGGGAGCTGCACGTGTATCTCCAATCCGATCTTCATGCTACCGCCTCCGGGTGCCTGAGCTCGAACATCTTCTCCCATTCGAGCGCCGCGGCCAGGAGAACATCCTCGTTCCAGTGGTCAGAGACGAACTGCATCCCGATGGGCATGCCCTCGGTGCTGTAGCCACAGGGCACGGACATGTGCGGGGTGCCGGCGAGATTCGCCGGGACTGTGAGGTAGTCGGCCTTGTACGAGCTGAGCGCGGACATCTTGGATATGTCGTCGAACTTGGGTGAGACGAAAGGCATCGTAGGGGCAAGGACTGCATCGTGGTCCTTCAGGACGCTCTTGTAGTCGGATATGACGACCTCCCTGACCTGCAGGGCCTTGGTGTAGTACCTGTCCCTGAATCCGACCATGCGGGTGAAGGTTCCCAGTAGGATCCTGCGTTTCGCCTCGTCCCCGAAGTACTGTGAGCGGAATGATGTGAAGTAGTCGTCGAATTTCTGCGACAGGTCCCCGTCCTGCTGTCCGTATCTCATGCCGCCGTAACGAGCGAGGTTCGTGGATGCCTCGGAGGTGGCGAGCACATAGTAGGCCGGCATGGCGTATCTGAGGGACGGCATGTCCACATACTCCACGTCGACGCCCATCCCCCTGAGGGTCTCCAATGCGGATGAGAATCCAGCTTCGACGTCCTTGCTGAGGCCTTCGATCGCTGGTTTGGGGACGGCGACGGATCTGAGTTTGGCCTTTCCGGTGACCAGTTCCGGCTGCACGCATGATGTGGGGTCCCGAGGGTCCTTCCCTGCGATGATGCCGAGGTACTTGCCGAGGTCGGCAGCCTTGGCGGAGATGACCCCGACCTTGTCGAGGGAGTTACCGTAATCTATGAGGCCGTACCTGGAGACACGCCCGTAGGTCGGCGTTATGCCGTACACGCCGCAGAATGACGACGGGCAGGATATGGATCCGCCGGTAGACACTCCGAGCGCAATGTGATCGGGGATTATGGCGGCGGCGCAGGCCGCGCCTCCGGAGGACCCGCCGCAGGACCTCGACGTGTCGAAGGGGTTCTTGGGTATCTCGAACCCGGAGTTGGCGGAGAATGTGCCGAAACCGAACTCGTCCATGTTGGTCTTGCCGACCAGCTCTCCTCCGGCCGCCATCATCTTGGTCAGGGGAGTGGCATCGAATGCAGGCCGGTATCCGGTGAGTATCCTGGAGCCGGCGCAGGTCTCGAACTTCTTGGATGTGAGGTTGTCCTTCGCGGAGAACCTGAATTGGGCAGACGGATCCTCCGGCTCTGAGAACCTGTGGAACATGCTGTATACCGCGTTGTAATCGGCCAGGGTCCTCATGAGAGTCTTGGCCCCCTTACATAGTCCTCGTAGGTCTTCATGTCCCTGAGCAGCACATCGGGGTCGATCTCCATGCAGGGCTCGTCCTCCCTGAGTATGTCCGCGATCTCCACTGGATTGAATCCGAAGCTCTCTGTTCCCGGTGCCTCGTCGAGGACCTTGAAGTATTCAAGGATCTCGCTGAGGTCGCTGCTGTATTTCTCGAGCTCCTCGTCCGTGAGTTTCAGACGGGCGATGCGCGCAACCCTTTCGACGATCTCTCTGTCCATGATATGACCGTGTGCGCATGGTCGGTCTTTGTTATATAATTAATTAAATCATCTACTGTGCGCGTGCGCGAGGATGATGCCGTACAGCGTGATGACATCGTCGTCGAAGACGAAATCCATGCCTGCGGATCCCAGGTATGCGCCCATGTCTATGCCCATTCCGCTGACCGACGGCAGGCACTCGCCCGGATGCCTGCACGGTCCTGGGTATGAGCACTCGTCGCAGAAAGAGCATCTTCCGTCGGAAAGCACCAACGCATCGAATCCCGAATCCTCGAGGATGTGCTTGGCCTTCCTGCAAAGGGATTGGAACGATCTGCCGAATTCTTCGATATCCTCGGTTCCGCGGACGTAGACCTTGTGCATGATGCATGCGCTCTGATACGAAGCGACCATCGGGGCGCATTCTTCAGGGAGGCATACGCCGGGCGGGCAGCTCCATGTGACCCCGTAGCATCCGCATCTGTTGTTCTCGCAGATGCTCCTGTTCTTCAGGACGTTCTCGATGCATATGCCGGGGATTCCAGCATCCGAGAACAGGCAACCCTCGTCTTCCAACGCTTTCGAAAGCACAGTGCGGACATCCATGAGGGAGTATCCGACCGCGCCGTTATCATCTTTATCCAGCGTCGATTTCCGAAGGCGGGATGGATGAATGGTAACAGATAATCCTTATAAACGGTCCATCCGTAAGGGGTGATGATAGAAATGGCGGCAGCAGATCTCGACAAGAAGATGGCCAACGGTATGAAAGCGATGGACGAGGGAGATTTCAAGAAGGCGTACACGGCCTTCAAGAAGCTCGCGGACGAGAACCCCACGAATGCAGAGTGCTGGTACTACAAGGCCGAGTGCGGGAACTACGCGTCCGGCATGTTCGGGGCGAAAGTCTCTTCCGACGATATAATGGACGCTTACAAGAAAGCCATCGAACTCGATACCGAGGATCGCACCGACTACTACCAGTCCTACGGCCAGTTCTGCATCTCTATCAACAAGTACGATGAGGCCGAGAAAGCATACTGCGAGGCAGCAGAGATGGACGAGTCCCTGTCATCCTCCCTGTATTCCGAGTTCGCGATCCAGTACTACGACAATGTCATGGCGACATACGGCGAGATCATGGAGGACCCGAAGGCGAGGGCCCCCTACACCAAGAAGGCCCTGGAATACATGCTCAAGGCCCTCGAGATCTCCGCAGAGGAAGCCAAGAGCCTCCTGTGATCTTAATCGGGGCGCGGCGTTCCCGACAGGGTCGCCGCGACCTCGGAACATATCACGGTGTCGGTATCCGGTATCGTGACATTAAAAATTATGATGGAGGATGGGGCCCGAAGGCCCGTATCCTCATTCCAATATCTCGTCCCTGAGCTCTCCCATCGTGGATGTCCTCTCCGCGAACGCATTGTGCTTGTGGATGGATTCCTGGGATTCGCTTCTGGCGACAACTACGACATCGCCGGGCAGGTTGGTGTATTTGGTCGTGACGCGTTTCAGCACGCCTCTGACGACATCCTCTACGAATTTGGGGTTCTTGTGGGCATTAAGCACCACTGCTCCCTCGTCATCTCTTTTGAGGAGCTCGTAGGTGGAGGATGAGAACGACGATTCGACGAGGTCGATGAGGTCGTTGGCCTCGACGTCGACGGTCTCGTCCATCTCCATGGTGAGCGTGCAGACGTTCCTCTGGTTGTGCGACATCACGGGGAACTGGTCGCCGCAGTCCAGCATCTCCTTGACGGTCTGCTGGGCGCACGGGCAGGCGGTCATGCCTATGACCTCCACGCCTATGGTCTTCCTGACATGCTCTCCGCGGACGATCTTCCCTTTGGCGAGGAGCTTGTACATCTCCAGCGTCTCCCTTCCGTTAGGTGTGATGTTCGGGCGGAAGTACTCGGCGGAGATCGTCACGTTGGCCGTGATCGCGTACTCGTGGTGGACCAGCAGCCTGTTGCAGATGTCGGTGGCGAGGTTCTCGAGGCTGGTGACGGGGACTGTCAGGCTCTCGTCCACGACCTCTCTGAGGACCTCGACGTTCCTGGAGAGGTGCGATCCTTTCTGGGTGGCCGGCAGGTCGACGAAGACGTCGATGTTGCAGGCGAGTGAGCCGTTGAGATCGGAAGCGAGCCCTTCTCTCTTGACGCAGACGGGTTTCCTGACGCCCGTAACTCCCACTTTGGTGAGTTTGAAGGCGATATCTCCTTTACGGTACTGGATGTCGCATTTCGGAATCATAATGTTCTCACTGTACGTTGAAATTGATTTAAAAGATATTCACTAACAGTTTTTTCGGTTATCCTCAGAAATGCAATTATCCGATGCCCGCCATGCACGGGCATGTTCTGCGGCGTGGACGAAGCAGGGAGGGGTTCGGTGATGGGCCCTCTCGTTGTAGGGTGCGTGTACACAGAGGACGATGCGCCCTTCAGGGAGATGGGGGTCAAAGACTCAAAGAAGCTCACCCCCAAGCGGAGGGAAGCCCTCTACAGTCGTATAACGGAATGTGCCAGCGACTGGTGCGTCGTGATCATATCCGCCGACGAGGTCGACGAGCGCAGGAAGCGCAAGTCCTTGAACGAGGTGGAGGCGGACATGTTCCTCGAGGCGTCCTCCAAGATCCCGGTGTCCACTGTTTACGCCGATTGCCCGGATGTCAACGAGGCCGGCTTCTCCAATTCAATGGCGGCGAGGATGGGCATGACCGAGGTCATAGCCAGACATAAGGCGGACGACACATACCCGGTGGTGTCCGCGGCATCCATCATAGCCAAGGTCACCCGTGACAGGATGGTGGCCGATATCTGCGAAGAACTGGGGTTCGACATAGGAAGCGGGTATCCAAGCGATCAGAAGACCATGGACTTCATACAAAAGTGGATAAAAGATTACGGTCATCCCCCGAAGCACACGCGTTGCTCATGGGAGCCGGTAAGGCACATGATGTCGACCGCGTCCATGCGTAAGATCACTGATTGGTGAAACCGATGACGATGCACGATGATATCCAGAGCATGATTGACAAGTTCAACCGCAAGGTAGAGAACGATGAGAAAGTGAAGGCCGAGGTCGAGAAGATCTACAAGTCCGTCAACATCGATCTCGATTCTGAGCATTATTCATTGATCATGGACCATGGCATCGTCAGGGACTACAAGGACGAGCTCCTTCCGGAGGCTGACATAACCATCCTCACCACACCTGAGCACATGAAGGCATTGATCGACGGAACGCTCAGGCCGATGAAAGCATACGTCACCAAGAAGATAGTTCTGAAAGGTAAGATCGACGATATAATGTACCTCAGGAAACTGTTCTGACGTCGTTTCGCATATTCCTGCGGTCCAATGAAAGGTATTTATACTGCATGTGTCTAGTCCGATTCATAGCGAGGTAGGGTAGCCAGGATATCCCGTCGGGCTCATAACCCGGAGACCGGTCGTTCAAATCGACCCCTCGCTACCATCTTATTCATCGTCTTCTTGTTCGCATCGGGGCTCCCATCGATCCTCACCTTGTTGTGCCATGTCGATGTACCAGTCATCGAAGAATCCGTCCTGGGCATGATGCCCTTGTTCCGGCATCGCTGCAGACCGACAGTTCTGGGACAGCAACATCGGTTCTCGCAACGGCAGTTTCCCGCGGTCGTCGATCCTGTACGCGACGCATATCCCTGGTGCATGCAGACGGGATGCATCGCGATCCCGTTGCGATAGCGCATCATGTGCCTGATGCCGTATCGCATCCGGAATGCGGGCATATGGCCAAGGGGACAGCATCATACCGAGAATGGGAAAAAGTTTGGAAATGGTTTCAGGTGGTTCTATGTCTCACACGCCGGTGCGTATCCTGATGGACGTTTCGACAGGTATCACGAAGATCCTGCCGTCGCCCATCTTGCCCGTTACCGCCGCGTCGTGAATCGTGTTTATCACGGTCTCGACCTCGCTGTCCTCCACGACGGACTCGATCTTCACCTTCTCGATCTCGTCGATGCAGAACTCCCCGACCCTGTTGGTGAACTTTATCCCGGACTGGGTCCCGCGTCCTGTGACATGCGTTATGGTCATGCCGTTTATCCCCGCATCCTTCAGTGCATCCTTGACCGCCTGGAGCTTCTCCGGACGGAATATCGCTATTACCATCTTCATCTCAACGACCTCACATGTAGTATGCAGGCTCGCCGTGCTCGACGATGTCCTGTCCGATGGATTCCTCTTCTTCCGAGACCCTCACTTCCGTGAACTTCGATACGATCCAGATTATGGCGTACGATACTGCGAAGCAGAAGATCAGGGTGAAGACGACCGCCGCGACCTGCCCCAGGAACAGGTTCGTTCCGCCGTACAGGAGGCCGGGGGTATCGGTCAGTGCGGGCAATGCGAATATGCCCGTTGCAAGTGCACCCCAGATTCCTCCTATTCCGTGGACGCCGAACACATCGAGTGCATCGTCCAGTCCGGACTTCTTGCGCATGAACATCACTCCGAAGTAACAGACGAGGCCGCCGACGATCCCGATGACTATGGCCTCGGTAGGGCCGACGAATCCGGCCCCGGGCGTGATGGCGACCAGGCCGGCCACCGCTCCGGCGATGGACCCGAGCACGTTGACACGTCCCACATGCAGATACTGGATCACAGCCCAGGTGCACATCGCGAACGCGGCCGAGATCATGGTAACGACCACTGCGTTGACGGCGACCCCGTCGGCGGCGAGTCCGGACCCGCCGTTGAATCCGATCCACCCGAGCCACAGGAATGCGCACCCAAGGAAGGCGAACGGCACGTTGTGGGCACGGTCCTTCATTATACGGTCGCTGCGCTTCCCCAGGAAGTATGCCAATGCCAGACCGGAAGCTCCCGCGCATATGTGCACAACCGTCCCTCCAGCGAAATCGAGGGTGGTGATGAGCCCGCCCGCAGTGGAGAGGAGTCCGCCGCCCCAGACCATGTGGGCCATGGGAGCGTAGACGCACACGGACCATATCGCAAGGAACACGGTGATGGCCGGGTATCTTATCCTCTCTGCACAGGCCCCCAGCACTATTGCGCCGGTGACCATGGCGAACACGCATTGGAACATCATGAATTCCATGTCTGGTATTGCCCCGTCCACGGACTCGAGGCCGACGCCGATGAGGAGTGCGTGATCTAGGTTCCCTATGAATCCGCCGATGTCCCCGCTGAACGCAAGAGAGTAACCGACGAGTATCCAGGATACAGTCATCACTCCCATCGCGATGAGACTCTGGGTCATGATGGATCCCATGCTCTGCTTCCTGAGCATCCCGCCGTAGAACAGAGCGATCCCCGGCGCCATTATGAACACAAGTGCCGTGCAGACCAGGATCCATGTTATGTTCCCTGCAGTAACGCCCTCGTATCCCGTATCTGCGGATACGCCGGGTGCTGTGATTGCGATGGCGGTCAATGTTCCGATGATGGCCATCGTGAACAGCGCCGCCTTGAACGTTGCCTTCATTTGTCAACCTCCACTCATCCGTACATTCAGGACAAGATAGATTAGACAAATGTCTAATACTATATGAAATTAGTTGTATGATTGAATCAAAAACCAACGTACAGAAGTACAAATCAAGAATGGATCACTAGACAAATGATCACATGCATCCCCTTCCCTTCACAAGGTGCGCGGCGATGGTGCGGAATGAGACTGCCGGAACATGGAGCACTTGCAGTGCGTGATTATGGTAGGATGCGCATGCATCCGAAAAAACGAGAAGACGGATCCCGGGACCCTGACGGCCCCGGGATGTTCATTCCTCGATCCTGTCTAATTTCTTATCCAGGAGGGAGATGTCGGAGACGTAGATGTCCTTGGGACATTCCAAATCATCCAGGCATCCGACCCAGTAGACCACGACCCCTGGGCCGAAGATCTCTGTGTAAGGCACGAGCTGTTTGCGGGAGTTGAACCTGAACTCGGTGTTGTCCCCGAAAGAGGCCTTGCTCTCGATCCAGTATATCTTGTGGCCCTCGTACATCATGGGCTCGTCCAAGAGGGCGTCCGGGGTCTTCTCGTACTCTCCGCGGATGTCGTTCTCGGTGCGGTATCCGATGCCCTGGCCGTCCAGCCAGTTCTGCAGGAGGCCCTCTCCCCACAGGCCTCTCTCGCGCTGCTTGTCGTTGCCGACGGGGGAGTACACGAGGTCGTTCGCGACGATCTCCTTGATCTCGGTGGCGGTGACGTCGTTGAGCTGGTCCGGGTCGTTTATGTACTCCCAGAACTCCTTCTTGGATGCGCCGTCCTCCATGAAGACGAACATCGCCGTGAGGATAGGCGGGAACCTGTACTTCTCGGACAGTTGCATGAGGGTCGTGCCCCTCTTCCATTCTTTCAGCATCTGGGCGGTCTTCTGCTTGACGACGTAGAATCTCTTTTTGACGTCCCTGCTGGTCTTCTGCGTGAGAAGCGTTTCCAAGAGGCGGTGGTCGTATCCTTCGAACTCCAGCTTGTCGATGTCCTTGACGGTGTTGAGACGGTTGTAGAGTTCGCGGTACTCTTCATATTCCATTTTCATGATCACAACGCCCTGATGTTCTCGCAGAGGTCTTCTACGGCAGAGAGCACGACGTCCTTGACCATGGAGGTGGGCGGGCAGTATGCGTTCTCGGACCTGGAGACGAAATCCTCTGCGGTGATGCCGTCGATGACGACGGATGTGAGCCAATCTATGCGTCCGGTGGCATCCTCGCCAGCCAGGATCTGGGCTCCTATGATCTTGTGCGTGGCGGCGTCTGCGAGCACCTTGACGACGAGCTCCAGGCCACCCGGATAGTATCTGGCCCTGGTGAGTCCCGACGATTTCCCGGAGACCGTCTTGATCCCGTACCAGGATGCAAGCCCCTCCGAGAGGCCGGTGCCTGCGACCTGAACGTTCCCGATCACGCTCACCCATGGGCTGGCGACGGGTCCGAAAATGGAGTGTCCGCCGGTTGCGTTTGCTCCGGCTACACCGCCCTGCCTGACCGCCGTGGATCCAAGCTGGCTCATGGTCGGTCCGGGAGCGACTGCGGACTGGCATTGCACAACATCGCCTGCAAGGTAGATGTCCTTTACGAGACGCCCCCTCTTGTAAGGGCGCATGGTGGGCGCGACGATGACAGCTCCCAGCTGTCCGATGTCGAGTCCGAGCATGTTCGGTATCTCGAGGTTCGCGCGGACGCCGGTGGCGAAGAACACCATGTCGCATGGGTACTCGACACCTCCCGCGGTAACGCCGGAGACCTTGCCGGTCCCGTTGACCGACTGAACAGGTGCCTTCATGACGAACCTGATGCCTGCGGCCTCGAGGTTCTTCTGAATGGGGTCTGCCATGTCCTTGTCCGCGATCCTGGGGATGACCTGGTCCATCATCTCGATGACCGTGACGTCCTTTCCCGTGTTCTTGAGGGACACGGCGAGTTCCAGGCCGATGACTCCGGCTCCTGCGATGACGACCTTCTTCGCATCCTTCAATTCGGATTCGATGACCTTCCCGCCGCTGACGGTCTTTATGACATGAACGCCTTTGAGGTCGATCCCCGGTATCGGAGGTATGAATACCCTGCTGCCGGTGGCAATGACCAGGGAATCATAGGGGTAGGTCTTCCCGTCAGCGGTCACCGTTTTAGCATCTCCGTCGACGGAGGTGACAGTGGTCTTCGTGAGTATCTGTATGTTCCTCTCCTGCTCGTAGTAGGAGGGTTTGTGCATGACGATGTTGTCCCATGTCGTCCTGCCCTCGAGGGCCCAAGGGATCACACATGGGGAGTAGGACACGTCCTCGTCCTCGGTGAAGACCGTTATGTTGGCGGTCTTGTCGAATCTTCTGGCCGTGGATGCAGCGGTCATTCCCGCGGCACCAGAGCCGATGATTATAATGTTCTTGGCCATTTGGCGCACCGGGAACGGGATTGGAGGGAGTGTTATTAATGTTTCTTAGATGCAGAGGCGCGCGCAAATACTGAAAGAGCATCGAGAGA
This sequence comes from uncultured Methanomassiliicoccales archaeon, assembly GCA_964558505.1. Lineage (GTDB taxonomy): Archaea > Thermoplasmatota > Thermoplasmata > Methanomassiliicoccales > Methanomethylophilaceae > CAYMPW01. Next base: position 66,630 of record CAZLEI010000001.1, read on the forward strand.
ATATGGGTATTTGATGGTCTGGCACATATCAAATCACAAAGGTGCACTGATATGTTCGGACTATGTTCACCACCAAAAGAATATATGCTCGGCACCATTCGGAGCGTCAGGAGTATGTATGAGAGGAAAGGAGAGATCCCCGTCGCAGCTTGAAGCGCTGTGGAAAGAGAAGGACATGTCCGGCGGACGCGCCGTCGACGCCATGGTGATGATCATGCGCACCAACGGGTGCTGCTGGGCCAAGTCGGCCGGCGGATGCACCATGTGCGGGTACAGGGAGGCATCCCTGTCGGGCGTCACCGAGGATGACCTGCTCGCCCAGCTGGATCAGGCTGTTCGCAAGTATGATGGGGAACCATTCGTCAAGATCTACACATCGGGGAGCTTCCTCGATGACAACGAGGTGCCGCCGTCCGTGCGTGATGCCATATTCGAGGCATTCTCGGGGTGCGAACGCATCCTCTTCGAGAGCCGTCCGGAGTTCGTGACCCCTGATTCAGTCTCATCGCTCCCCAAGAGCGTCACGATATCCCTGGGCCTCGAGAGTTCCGATCCCGATGTGCTCTGCACAAGCATCCACAAGGGATTCACGCCGGAGGACAGCAGGCGTGCGGGCACGGTCGCCAAAGAGGCAGGGCTCATGGTGCGCACGTACCTGCTGCTCAAGCCGCTGTACATGCAGGAGGCCGCCGCGATCGAAGACTCCGTCCGCTCCGCCAGGTTCGCAGATCCGTTCTCCGATGAGATATCGATCAACCCGCTCAATGTTCAAAGGGCCACGATGGTGGACCGCATGTGGCGCAGAGGGGAGTTCAGATCACCGTGGATCTGGTCGTTGGTAGAGGTCATGAAACAATTATCTGGCACTGTTGATGCTAGGATAATGTCGTCACCATCAGGCGGAGGTACTGCCAGAGGAGTGCACAACTGCGGCGACTGCGACAGGAAGGTCCTGGATGCTGTGGAGAGGTTCTCATTTACCCAGGATGTCAAAGATCTCGACGTCCATTGTGGCTGCGAGGACACATGGAAACATTATATCCAAGCGGAGAGATTCCTTGGTACGCCGTCGGACCTCACCCGCGGCTTCGAGAATAATCTCGCGATCATCAGGAAGTGACAGTCATGGACTACGATATTAAGAAAGGCTGGTACAAGAACATCGAAGGAGACTGCCTCAGGAATCTCATGCAGGATGCGTTCGGCAACGTGAAGGAAGAGGGCGGAGCACTCGTTTCATCATACGGTGTCCTCGAACGCATCGAAGTGGAAGTACTTGCGAAAGATAAGATGAGCATAACGACCACTAACATATCTGGCACTATGTCGGATGAGAGCATTCTAGACAGCAAAAGGCACCTGAACGCGTTCGCGGAGAAGGCAACGGGTTTTGATTCGAAGGCCCGGATGAAGAGGGCACAGAAGAAGGCCAAAGAAGGCAAGCTCTGATGTCGTGCGGTCGGTTCTTTCTATAAAGGGCCGGCCGAACCTTTTAAATACATAACCTTACTACCCTATTTTAGATTGGACATGCTAGATGTCCGACCAGACGCATTGGGCAATGCGAAAGCAACCCTTGTTCATGCTCATGTCGATGTTTATCGAGATGAATACGGCGTCACGGTCGGGTGTTTGACGTTCGAAATCTAAAAACTAGCGAGATTAGCGAAGATACTCTCGCAGGTATGTGTTAGTATGTCACAAAGGAGACGCCCAAAGAGAGGATCCAGGGCATATGGCCCGAGAAAGAGGGCACAGTCGCAGACGCCCAGGCTTGATTCATGGCCTGAGATCAGCGGAGCCCCTAAGATCCAGGGATTTGCCGGCTACAAAGCCGGAATGACGCACGCATTCGTCGTTGACAAGCGTGTGAAGAGCACAACGTCGGGCATGGAAGTCCAGGTACCTGTTACGGTACTCGAGGTCCCGCCCATGAAGATCGCAGCAGTGAGGTTCTACGAGAGCACCATCAACGGCCTGAAGACCGCCGGTGAAGTCTGGGCACAGGACCTCGACCCTCTGCTGGGCAGACGCCTCAGCGTCCCCAAGAACCATGACGAGGCATCCTTCGCCAGGTACGACGGACTGGACATCGACGATGTTCGCGTCCTCGCCTACACCCAGCCCAAGCTGGTCAGCGGTGTCCCCAAGAAGGTCCCCGACCTCATGGAGCTCAGGATCGGCGGCGGAACCGTCGATGAGAGGGTCGTATACGCGAAGAGCATCCTCGGGACCGAGGTCGGAATCGATGCATTCTCAACCGAGGGTGCGTTCGTCGATGTCATCGCGGTCACCAAGGGAAAAGGATTCCAGGGCGTCACGAAACGCTGGGGAGTCAAATTGCTCAGCCACAAGAACAGCAAGCACCGCCGCGGTGTGGCCAACCTTGGACCTAAGAGGCCCGGATACGTCAGGAGCACAGTGCCCCAGGCGGGTCAGGTCGGTTACCACCAGAGGACCGAGTGCAACAAGAAAGTCATCAAGATCGGAGAGGAAGGCACAGAGATCACGCCCAAGGGCGGCTTCCTCAACTACGGAGAGGTCAGGAACACATACGTTCTCGTGCACGGCTCCGTCCCCGGTCCCACCAAGAGGCTCGTGAGGCTCAGAGACCCCACGAGGATGCCCAAGAAAGCCAAGACGGATGCGGCGGAGATAACCTACATCTCCACGGAATCCAAGCAGGGGGCCTGAGGTAGATGCAGACTAATGTTTATTCTGTAAAAGGAGAGGTCTCCGGAAACATCGACGTCCCCGCGGCGTTCGACACCCCGTACAGGCCCGATATCATAAAGAAAGCAGTCCTCGCGGCAGCCGCTAACAAGAGGCAGCCCTACGGTCCCGCACCCGGAGCCGGAATGAGGCACTCCGTGAGCACATGGGGAAAAGGGCGCGGTGTCGCCCGTGTCCAGCGTGTCCACGATGGAAGGAAAGCCACTGAATCGCCCAACAACGTTTCAGGAAGGAGGGCACACCCCCCGACACCTGAGAGGATCTGGGCGCAGAAAGTCAACAAGAAAGAGCTGGCAATCGCCCGCAAATCCGCACTCGCCGCAACCGGATGCGCGGACTGCGTGAAGGCGCGCGGACACCAGTTCGATGACAACGTGTCCTTCCCTATCGTCGTAGACGATGAGATACAGAACATATACTCCACATCCGAGATCGCCGGCATCCTCGAGAGCATCGGCCTCGGATACGACATCGAGCGCGCCAAGGACGGCCGCAAGATCCGTGCCGGCAGGGGAAAGATGAGGAACAGGAGGTACAGAACCCCCGTGTCCATACTCATCGTCGTCTCCGACAGGGACCTGCCCATATTCAAGGGAGCGAAGAACCTCCCCGGCGTCGACATCGAGTCCGTCGGAACCCTGAACACGACTCTTCTGGCACCCGGAGGAGACGCAGGCAGGCTCACGGTGTACACCAAATCCGCAATCGAGCAGATCGGAGCGTGGACCCAATGAAGACCAGCGATATACTCATCAGGCCCTTCGTCACCGAGAAATCGATGAACCACCTGTCCGGAACCCCTACTCAGAAGTTCAAGGACGGGAACAGGATCGAGTTCATCGTCCACAGGGACGCTGACAAAGCCCAGATCGCATCCGCCTTCGAAGAGCGCTTCGAGGTCAAGGTTGCCAAGGTCTGGGTCAGAATACAGAAAGACGGCAAGCATGCCATCATCAAGCTCGCAGAGGGATACTCCGCAGAGGATGTCGGCATGAGAGTAGGAGTCTTCTGAGGTGAAATCATGGGAAAGAGATTGAGAACACAGAGGAGAGGATCGGGCGGTTCCCAGTACCGCTCACCCAGCCACAGGCACGTCGATGACGTCAGGCTCCCCTCGTTCAACGAGGGAACAGGAGTCATCGTCGACCTCATCCCCGCACCCGGAAGGACAAGCCCCCTCGCAGTCATAAACTACGAGAACGGCAAGGACTACCAGCTTGCGGTCGAAGGCACCAAGGTCGGGCAGACCACAACCGTCGGATCAACCGTCGAGATCCTGCCCGGCAACATCACGAAACTCGCCAGCATTCCCGAGGGTACCCCCCTCCACAACATCGAGGGCATCCCCGGTGACGGCGGCAAATACGTCAAGACCGGCGGTTCATCCGCAACGGTCGTCAGCAGGGGCGAGAAAGTCATCGTCCTCATGCCGTCTGGTACACTGAAGGAGTTCAACCCCAACTGCCGCGCCGTCATAGGTGTCGTCGCAGGCGGCGGAAGGGGCGACAAGCCCCTCGCCAAGGCGGGTAAGAACCACAACATCCTCAGGTCGAGGAGCCAGGCCAACAAGCACGTGAAGGGTATCGCCATGAATGCGGTCGATCACCCCCACGGAGGAGGAGGCCACCCCCACATCGGAGGACCCAGCACCAAATCAAGGAACGCATCACCTGGTCAGAAGGTTGGACGCCTGTCTCCCCAGAAGAAGAAAGTGAAGAAGTGATATCATGGCTAAATCAAAGATAATAGCAGGATCGGCCAAAGCTTCAAGGAGAAAATCGAGGAAGAAGGCGTCCGCAATCCAGGCAAGGAGGAAGAAGGAGTTCCTGTACCGCGGTTTCACCATGGAGGAACTTCTGGCTATGTCCTTCGACGAAGTGCTCGGATTGATGCCTTCCAGGTCCAGGAGGACCTATCTGCGTGGGCTCAACTACGAGCAGCAGCTCCTCTTCGACAACCTTAAGGCCGCAGAGCCCGGTGATGTCGTCAGGACCCACCGCAAGGATGTGCCAGTCATCCCACAATTCGTCGGGAAGACCGTCAGCATCTACACAGGGAAAGAATTCAAGGACATTGAGATCAAGCCCGAGATGATCGGCTGCTACCTCGGTGAGTTCATCATCACCAGGAAGACCCCTCAGCACTCCGGACCCGGAGTCGGTGCTACCAGATCTTCGAAGTTCATGCCGCTGAAGTGAGGTGTTAGATATGGTTTCAGGATACACAATGATAACAGATCCGGACACCTCTGCGAAGGCCGTCGGCAAAGAGATACCTGTCTCGCCGAAGTTCTCTCGCGAAGTTTGCGGTATGATACGCGGAATGAAAGTGGAGAAGGCCATGCAGCAGCTCGAGGAAGTAATCGAGCTCACCAGGCCTGTGCCTCTCAAGAGGTACAACAAGCGCGTCTCCCACAAGGCAGGCGTCGGTCCCGGAAGGTACCCCAAGAAGGCCGCGAAGGCAATCCTGGGCGTCATCCAGTCCGCCGCATCCAACGCCGAGTACAAGGGACTCGATGTCTCCAACATGGCGATAACGACGATCTCCATCTCCAGGGGAAGGACCATACCCGGTCACATGCCCAGGGCGCACGGAAGGGCGACCCAGTGGAACCAGGAGACAGTTAACGTCGAAGTGATAATCCAGGAGGTTGAGTGAAATGGCATCAGAGAGGAAATTCGTTGCCGAGAACATCCGCAGGGTCCTGCTCAAAGAGTACCTCATGAAAGAGGTAAGCCGCGCGGGATTCGGCGGCTTGGACGTTAAGAGGACCCCCATGGGTACCAGCGTCGTGCTCACCACTGAGAGGCCCGGGCTTGTCATCGGCAGGCGCGGACAGACGATCAAGAACCTGACGACGGTCATCGACGAGCGTTTCGGGTTCGACAACCCTCAGATCGAGGTTCAGGAAGTCGAGAACGCGAGCCTGAACGCCCAGATCATGGCAGAGAAGCTCGCCTTCTCGCTGGAGAGGGGATGGCACTTCCGCCGCGCAGGTCACTCCACGGTCCGCAGGATCATGGATGGCGGCGCGAAAGGATGCCACATCATCGTCGCCGGCAAACTGACCGGACAGAGGCACAGGACCGAGAAGTTCAAAGAGGGCTACATCAAGTTCTGCGGAGAACCCAAGACGAACTTCATCGACCACGGATACGCGGTCGCGAAGCTCAAGATGGGAGTCATCGGCGTCACAGTCGAGATAATGGCACCCGGATCCAGGCTCCCCGCCGACACGGAAGTCAAGAGCAAGACCGAGGTCATGAACCTCTACCCCGACCTGTTCACGGTCGCAGCAGAGGAGCCCGAGGTAGTGTTCGACGAACCCGTCGAAGAGGTGGCAGCAACATCCGAGCCCGCACCCGAATTCGAGAATCAGGAGGGACAGTGATGGCTCTCCTGAGGACTTCAGAGATCAGGGACATGAGTGTCGGTGAGCGCAACCAGAAGCTCAAAGAGCTTCGCGATGAGCTCATGCACGAGAGGGGAGTCTCCGCCATGGGCGGAGCACCCTCCAGTCCTGGCGCCATCCGCGCGCTTAGGAGCAACATAGCACGCATCCTGACTGTTCAGAAGGAGGAGGAAGAACTCTAATGGCGGAGATCTGCCCCGTATGCGGATTACCTAAGGAGCTGTGCATGTGCGAGGAGATCGCACGTGAGCAACAGACCGTCAGGATCTCGATCGACAGTCGCAGGTACGGCAAGACCGTCACTGTGATCGACGGAATCGACGAGAATGATATCGACATCAACGACCTTGCAAAGCAACTGAAGAACAAATGCGCCGCCGGAGGGACAGCCAAAGACGGCCGCATAGAGCTTCAGGGCGATCACAAGAAGAAAGTGAAAGCCGTCCTTGAGGAAATGGGCTTCCGCACGGAAGCGAGGTAACATGAACAAAAGTGATTTCATGAGATCGGAACTCATTGGATTGGACGTGGAAGTGCTGTCAGCACCATACTCGGGCATAACCGGTACGGTGGTCGACGAAACGAAGAACACGTTCACCATCGATTCGGCCGGAACTGAGAGAATGGTACCCAAACCAGGCAATGAGTTCAGATTCGCTTATGAAGGCAGCACGTTCAGCATTAGAGGATCAGAAATACTGCACCGACCAGAGGACAGAATAAAGAAGGTTAGGTGAATCAAATGACAGCAAATATCAGAGACATCGGAATCGACGTCGTCCCTCCCACTTCAGAGTGTAACGACCCCAACTGCCCGTTCCACGGCAGCCTTGCGGTCAGAGGACAGATCATCGACGGGACTGTGGTCACCGTGAAGATGAACAAGACGGTCGTCGTAGAGCGCAAATACCTGAAATATCAGAAGAAATACGAGAGATACGAGAAGAGGACGAGCAAGTACTCCGCTCACGCATCCCCCTGCCTCGGGCTCAAAGCCGGGGACAAGGTCAGGATCATGGAGTGCCGCCCGATCAGCAAGACCGTCGCTTTCGCAGTCATCGAGAAGAGGGAATGAGATGAAAGGCATATCCGGCACACAGACCAGGGGCCTTCAGAACGGCTCTCAGATCGACGTGATTGACAACACAGGGGCGAAGGTCATCGAGATCATCACCGTCCCCAACTACCACGGCGTCGCCCGCAGGGTACCCTGCGCAGGCGTCGGCGACATGGTCATCGCTTCCGTCAAGAAGGGAACCCCCCAGATGAGGAGGCAGATCGTATTCGCGGTCATCGTACGCCAGAGGCGCCCCATGCGCCGCCCCGACGGAACGATGGTCTACTTCGAGGACAACGCCGCGGTCATCACGACCGACACCGGCGAGACGAAAGGGACCGACATAAAAGGCCCTGTTGCAAGGGAGGCCGCCGAGAGGTGGCCCCGTATCGCGGCAACGGCCAACACAATCGTGTGAGGGATGAAACATGGCTAGAAGCAGCAAAGCAAGAACACAGAGAAAGAGCCAGGCCCACGCACCGATCCACGTCAAGAGGAAGATGCTCTCCGCACACCTCAGCGACGATCTCCGTGCACAGTACGGGGTTCGCAGTGCCAGGGTCTGCAAGGGAGACACAGTCGTCGTTCTCCGCGGCTCCGAGGAGTTCCGCGGGACCGAGGGCAAGGTCCTCGCAGTCTACACCAAGGACGGACGTGTGTCCGTCGAGGGAGTCACGATCAATCAGGCCGACGGCACTGCGGCGGTCCGCCCCGTGCACGCGTCCAATCTGCTCATCACGAAGCTCAACACCGTCGATGAGTGGAGGATCGCATCCCTTTCAAAGAACAAGGAGGCTAAACAATGAGCGATCACATGAAGAGAATAGCGGCACCTAAGACCTGGCCCCTGAAAAGGAAGGCCAGCATCTGGGCCGCAAAGCAGTCCGCCGGAGCACACTCCGTCGAGGCCAGCATGCCCGCCACCATGGTCCTCAGGGACATGATCGGGGTCTGTGACACCGCGAAAGAGGCCAAGAGGATCATCGGGAACCGCGAGATGTTCGTCGACGGCGTAGCCGTCAAGAACCCCAAGGCGCCCGTCGGATTCATGGACGTCATCTCCATCCCCAAGATGGAGAAGAGCTACCGCATGCTCATCAGCGACAAGGGAAAACTCACAACAGTGGAGATCCCCGAGTCGGAGACGAAATGCAAGATCTGCAGGATCGAGGGAAAGACCAAGATCAAAGACGGCAAGATCCAGCTCAACCTCAGCGGCGGCAGGAACATAACGATCGGCGAGAACAACTACAAGACCGGCGACAGTCTCATGATCGACCTCGCCGACCAGAAGATCTTGGAGGTCTTCCCCCTCAGCGCCGGAGCATTCGCGATGGTCATCGAGGGACTGCACGCAGGAAAGACCTACACGGTCTCCGAGTGCGCAGTCATCAGGGGTCCTTCCGAGAACATCGTCAAGTTCGCCTGCGGCACCGAGACGGTCAAGTCCAACGTGTTCGTCATCGGGAACGGCACCCCCGCGATCAAGCTCCCGGAGGCCAGCCAATGAACGCCATGAGAGACATCCGCGTAGAGAAAGTGGTTGTCAACATCGGTGTCGGCGAGGCCGGAGAGAGGCTCGTCAAAGCACAGAAGGTCCTCGAGATGGTCACCGGGCAGAAGTCCGTCCAGACGATCTCCAAGACCATCAACAGGGACCTGGGTATCCGTGTCGGCATGCCGCTCGGATGCAAGGTCACCCTCAGGGGAGAGTCCGCGGACGTCTTCCTCAAGAGGGCGCTCAACATCAGGGAGCACCGCATCCAGGCGTACTCCTTCGATGCTGAGGGCAACATGTCCTTCGGTATCCCCGACTACACCGACTTCGACGGTATGAAATACGACCCCGAGATCGGTATATTCGGCATGGATGTCAGCGTCGTGCTCAGGAGGGCCGGCGGCAGGATCACGAGGAGGCAGCTCCTCAAGAGGCGCATCCCCGCATGCCACCGCGTGGCACCCGAGGACGCGATCCAGTTTATGAACGACAACTACGAAGTCAAGGTGGTTGAATGAAACCCAAGAAGGAGTTCGGCAGGTCCGTCGGCTGCACAAGGTGTGGCCGCCGGAGAGGCATCATCAGGAGATACGGAATGCACCTTTGCCGCCAGTGCTTCAGGGAAGTGGCCCCAGAGCTGGGCTTCAAGAAGTATTCATGAGGTGACAAGATGCAGAGCGATCCATTAAATGATGCAATGACTGTCATGAAAAACGCCTCCTCCGACGGAAAGAGCGAGTGTGTTATCCGCCCCTCCTCCAAACTCATCGGCCGCGTGCTGAAAGTTATGCAGGACCACGGTTACATCAACCAGTTCGAGTACGTAGAGGACGGAAAAGCAGGCGAATTCCGCGTCATGCTCAAAGGAGCAATCAATGACTGCGGGATCATCAAGCCCAGATACTCGGTGAAAAGGGACGACCTCGAGAAATTCGAGTCAAGGTTCCTGCCCGCCCAGGATTTCGGCGTGCTGATCATGACCACCACGGCAGGGGTTATCACCCAGGAGCAGGCCAAAGATCTCGGTATCGGCGGCAAGCTCCTCGCATATGTGTATTGAGGAATATAGATGACAATAGCAGGGAAAATCGAAAGCACCATCGCCATCCCCGGTGGGGTGTCCGTCACAAAAGAGGGCACCGTAGTCAAGGTCAAAGGACCCAAGGGAGAATTGAGCAGAAACTTCGCGCACCCTCGCGTTAACGTTGCCATCGGAGAAGGACACGTCAGCATCAGCTGCGAGTACCCTAGAATAAAAGAGAAGGCCATGGTCGGTACCTTCCACGCCCACATCAGGAACATGGTGAAAGGCGTGACCGAAGGATACCAGTACGGGCTCAAGATCGTATTCTCGCACTTCCCGATGAAAGTGACCGTTAAAGGCAACCGCGTGGAAATCAACAACTACATGGGAGGCCACGCCCCCCGCTACGCGGAGATCCTCGGCGCATGCACCGTAAAGGTCAACGGCGCCGACGTCACCGTAGACGGCATCGACATCGAGGCCGTCGGACAGACCGCGGCCAACTTGGAGAAAGCAACATCCAGGGGAGGATTCGACAAGAGGACCTTCCAGGACGGAATCTACATCGTCCACAAATCACACAAGGTGAAAGAATGACCGTGAAGACACTCACAGACCTTACAGGTCTCAAAGAGACCCAGCTCGCAGAGCTGGAGAGCATGGGGATCAAATCCGTCCCCGAGCTCGCCGCTGCCCTCGAGGACGAGGAGACTGTCAAACAAGTCATCAAAACCTTGTCCGGAGTCGGACCCAAGACCGTCGAGTCCTGGAAGAAGGAGCTCTCCGGAGCCGACGTTTCCTCGGACAAAGAGGTCCAGGTCATCGAAGAGTCCGCAGCAGCAGACGGGGCGTACGTCCCCAAGGCAAAGCCCGAACTCGACGAAGAGACCATCCAGGCGCTCGCCAAGAGGGCCGCTATCAGCGGTCGCAGGCCTGCGTTCAAGAGACAGGAATGGTTCAGATACTCCAAGCTCGGGGAGAAATGGAGGAGGCCCAAGGGTATCCACTCCAAGATGAAGAGGAACCTCAAGAGGCGCCCGCCCGTAGTCGACATCGGCTTCCGCGGACCCCTCAGCGTCAGGGGACTCCACCCTTCGGGATTCGAAGAGGTGCTCATCCACAATGTCGAGGGGCTCGAGAACATCGACCCCAAGGTCCAGGCAGTCCGCATCGGCGGAAGCGTCGGGACCAAGAAGAGGATCGCCATCGAGGACAGGGCCGCTGAGCTCGGCATCAGGGTCCTCAACAGGATGGTGTGATCATGGCCGATCTCAAGAACCAGAGGAGAATGGCCGCCGAGATTCTGAAGTGCGGCGAGAACAGGGTTTGGATGAACCCTGACAAGCTGGACGAGGTCGCGGAGTGCATTACCCGCGCCGACATCCGCACAGCCATCGCGTCGAATCTCATAAAAGCGAAGGCGAAGAACGGCACTTCCAAGGGAAGGATCAGGTACGTCGCCGGTCAGAAAGCATCCGGGAAGAGGAAAGGTCCCGGAAGCAGGAAAGGATCCGACAATGCCCGTGTCCCCTCCAAGAGGAGGTGGATCGCCACCATCAGGCCCATCCGCGCAGAGCTCAAGGCACTGAGGGACAGCGGCGAGATAACGCCCGCCGTGTACAGGATGTACTACAGGAAGGCCAAGGGTGGCGTCTACAAGAGCCGCAGGCACGTGAGGATGCACATGGTTTCCGCCGGGCACCTCGAAGAGAAGGAGGAGATCTGATGGCAACAGGACCCAGATACAAAGTTGCGTTCCGCAGGAGAAGAGAGGGCCGCACTGATTACTACACCCGCCGCAAGCTGCTTGCCGGCCGCGAGATCAGGGCAGTGGTCAGAAGGTCCGAGAAGAACGTGACCATCCAGTTCGTAGAATTCGGAATGGATGGCGACAAGGTCGTTGCCTCGGCAACCTCCAAAGAGCTCCGCGCAATGGGATGGGAGCACGCATGCTCCAACATCCCCGCCGCGTACCTCGCAGGATACCTTGCCGGTAAAAGAGCATTGAAAGCAGGAATCGAGTATGCAGTCCTGGACATAGGCATGCAGAACCCCAAGGTCGGCGGAGTCCTCTTCGCTGCCCTTGCAGGCATGTGCGACGCCGGTCTCGAGGTCCCCCACGGCGAGGATATCCTCCCCGTAGAGGACAGGATCAACGGGAAGCACATCGATGACGGCATCGAGGCTGCAGTTAGCAGCCTGAAGGAAAAGATGGAGGCTGAGTAAAATGGATTGGATCCCGAAAACAAGACTGGGACAGATGGTCCTCAACGGCGAGGTCACAACCATGAGCGAGGCCCTTGCCACAAGGCTCCCCCTAAGGGAGGCCGAGATCGTGGACATCCTCCTGCCGGACCTTAAGGACGAGGTCATCGACCTCAATATGGTCCAGAGGATGACCGACTCCGGAAGGAGGGTCAGGTTCGCTGTGACCTGCATCGTCGGAAACGGCGACGGGTTCATCGGAATCGGAAGAGCGAAAGGCAAAGAGGTCGGACCTTCCATCAGGAAGGCGATCGACAACGCCAAGCTGAACATCATCGAGATCAAGAGAGGATGCGGTTCCTGGGAATGCGGATGCAGCCAGCCTCACTCGCTGCCCTTCGAGGTAGTGGGGGACACCGGCTCTGTCACCGTCTACCTGAAGCCCGCACCCCGCGGTATCTCCCTGGCCGTCGGAGACGTCGCCAAGAGCATGCTGACACTCGCAGGAGTCAAGGATGCCTGGGGATTCGCCAGGGGCAACACCAAGACCAAGGTGAACTACGCTTACGCAACGTTCGAGGCACTCAAGATGACCGCTCGCATGAGGGTCACCGACGAGCAGGCCGACAGACTGAACATCGTCCCCGGACCCATCGGCTTCACGGTCGCCGAGTCCAGCGACGTCGATTTCCAGGAGGAGTGAAGATGGCATACGCAGCAATACGTGTTCGCGGTCAGCCCGATGTCGCGGGCAAGATATCCTACACCATGGACCTCCTGGGCATGACCAGGGTCAACCACCTCGTGGTCGTTCCGGAGAACGATGTCACGAAGGGTATGCTCCAGGTCGCTAAGGACTACATCACCTGGGGAGAGATCGACCAGGAGACTCTCGCCGAGCTCATCCGCATCCGCGGAAGGCTCTCCGGCGACAAAGAGATCACCGAAGATTACCTCAAGGAAAAGACCGAGTTCGCGACGGTCGACGACCTCGCGAAGGCGATCATCGAGAACGACTACAAGATGAAGGACATCGAGGGAGCGAAACCCGTCTTCCGCATGCACCCGCCCGTGAAGGGATACGAGGGCAACAAGCGCTCGTACGTCAACGGCGGAGCGCTCGGATACAGGGGAGAGGCCATCAATGCACTCATCAAAAGGATGCTGTGAGGTGCTATAAATGCCAAGCAGAACCAAGAAACTGAGAGGATCGAGGACACACGGACGCGGAAAGAAAGCTGGCCGCGGAGCAGGTATCCAGGGCGGACACGGCAATGCCGGTATCAGCAAGCAGGGTAAAATCGGTATGCTGAAGTACGACAGGGACCACTTCGGAAGGCACGGATTTAAGAGACCGCAGTGCATGGTGGAGGCCAACAGCACGATCAACGTGGCCGAGCTGCAGGAGCAGCTGGACCGCTACGTCGCGCTCGGCTTCGCCACCAAGGACGGGGAGTCCTACACCGTGAACCTCACGGAAGCCGGCATCGACAAGTTGCTGGGCAACGGAAACATCTCCGTTCCCGCCAACATCACCGTCGGCGAGATCTCAGAGAAAGCCCGTGAAAAGATCGAAGCCGCCGGCGGCAGCATCGTCGAGTAACTAAGTTCAGGAGTAGATTGGGATGGAAGAACAAAAGAGCCTGCTGTACAAGTTCAAGCCCTTGTCCGACAGGCTACCCTCCGTCAAACGCCCTGAGGGCCACGTGCACTTCAGGACGAAAATGATGTGGGTTGTGGTCATATTGGTCCTTTACTTCGTGATGACCAATGTGTACATCTATGGTCTTGACCAGGAGAAAACATTGGACCTGTTCGCGCAGTACAGGACCATAATGGCCGGAGCTTCCGGAACACTGCTGCAACTCGGTATCGGGCCGATAGTCACTGCATCAATCATCATGCAGCTGTTCGTCGGTGCTAAGATCATCAAACTGGACCTCACGAACCGCGACGACAAGGCATGCTACCAGTCGGTGCTCAAGCTGCTCGTCATCGTCATGATCGTGTTCGAGTCGGTTCCCCAGGTATTCGGTTACCTGGTCCCCTCGAGCACGTTCACCTCGGTGCTGGGCGACGGTGGCGCCAAAGTGGCCATCATCCTTCAGTTGTGCGTGGGGTCCTACATAGTCTTCCTGATGGACGAGGTGGTGTCCAAGTGGGGTATCGGAAGCGGTATCTCCCTGTTCATCGCCGCAGGAGTCTCGGAGGCACTGTTCACGGGTACACTGAACTGGTATCCATACAGTGCGGACGCTGCAGTGCCAGCCGGTACAATACCTAAGGCGCTGTACTACATGTTCAACCTCTCGGGATCCGAAATGTCCAACGGAGGATACGAGGCGATATTCCTCGGGGAGCCCAATCCGCTGATTGCCCTGCTGGGGACGATACTGATCTTCTTCGTGGTCGCGTACCTCGAGTCGAGCCGTATCGAACTGCCCCTGTCGCATGGCAATGCCAGAGGAGCAAGGGGACGCTATCCGATCAAACTGATGTACGCAAGCAATATCCCAGTCATCCTGATGTCCGCCCTGCTGGCGAACATCAGCATGGTGGCACTGTTGCTCTACTCCAGCGACATACCCCTCATAGGCGGCAACGCCGCCATCGGGTACTTCGAGACAGGGAGCACAGCGGCATCGGGAGGTCTGGCATGGTACCTCTCGGCTCCGACGGGACTGACGTCATGGCTGATGCCGATGGTGGATTCAGCCACCTACGGCAACGGGCATGGGGTGATCCAGAATCTAGCGCACGTGGCGATCTACTTCACCGTGATGGTGTTGGGATCGATTCTGTTCGCGAAGTTCTGGGTGTCCACGACGAACCTGGGACCCGAAGCAGTCGCCAATCAGATCCAGAGGAGCGGAATGCAGATACCTGGATTCCGCAGGGATCCGCGTGTGCTGAAGCGCGTGCTCGAGAGGTACATCCCCCCGATCACAGTGCTGTCCGGTGCGATGATAGGAGCATTGGCCGCATTTGCAGATCTGATAGGAACGACCGGAAACGCATCCGGAACCGGAGTGCTACTGACCGTGGGTATCATCATCCACTTCTACGAGGCCATGGGCCGCGAGCAGATGATGGAGATGAACCCCGTGATGAGAGGCTTCTTCGGCGGAGGAGAGTAAGATGGCCGGACCCACGCCCCAGCAACCGAACGTACCTCCGATGCCGGCGATGCCCAAGGGCGTCATGCTGGGCATGATGGTCGCAATGGCCGTCATGCTCATCGTGGTCTCCTTCAGAGATGCGATCGGCGGGGCGTTAAACTTCATTTTCTATCCTTTGATAGGATTCGGGGGGCAACTCCCGGTCCTATCTCTGATCCTCGCGGGCGTGATCATGATCACGCTCAGCACGGTCCTGAGGACGTTACTGACCGACCCGATCAAGATGGCCAGGAACCAGCAGGTCCAGTCCGAGTTCAACAGGGAGCTCCGCGAGGCGAGGATAGAGAACAATCTTTACAAGATCAAGAAGCTCACCGAGTCGCAGCCGGCGATGATGGCCAAGAGCATGGAGACGAGCACGGATCAGATGAAGATCATGCCCGTCACCATGATCGTCATCATGCCGATCTACACTTGGGTGTACTACTTCCTGCAGTTGAGCGGAACGGTGACCCAGACGATGATAAGCATCCCCTGGGGAACCGTGGACCTACTCGGGGTCACAGTGCTCCCGCACTGGATCCTCGTGTACACGCTCATAAGCATACCTATCGGACAGTTGGTCAACAAGATCATCAAAGCGTATCTCTTCCGCAAGCGCCTCAAGGAGCTCGAAGAGGAAATGCAGGTCGAGGGTGCATGAGGATAACCATCAGCGGTCCGCCGGGCTCCGGCAAGACCACCGCCTGCAACGGGCTCTCCGAAGCCCTCGGCCTCCGTGCCGTGGTATTCGGCAAGATGTTCCGCGAGCTGGCGGCCGCCAAGGGACTCACCCTCGGCGAGCTCGGCGGACTTGCTGAGAACGATCCCGAGATCGATCGTTCGATAGACGAACATATTTTGGAGATCGCGAGGACCAACGAGGACATAATCCTCGAGTCCCGCCTCTCTGCCTACATGCTGTCAAGGAACGGCATCCCGGCTTTCAAGATCTATCTGGATGCCGATGACGAGGTCCGCATGTCGCGCATCGGTGTTCGCGAGGGGGAGTCCGTGGAGGACGCCCGCCGCAAGACCGTGGAACGTCAGGCATCCGAGGCAAAGCGCTACATGATGTACTACGGCATCGACGTCAACGACCAGAGCGTCTACGACCTCATCGTGAAAACGGACGACCTGACACCCGAACAGGTCCTCAAGGTAATTCTGGACGCCATCGAGGGACTTAATTGCTGATCAAAGATCCAGACACGCTTCCCGACCGTTGGGGGAAGAAGCCATCCGACCGTTCTGTCGGCGAGCTGCTCCAATCCGGCGTCGTTGCATTGGACAAACAATCCGGACCGACGTCGCATCAGGTCACTGCTTGGGCGAAGGCCGCGCTGCATGTGAACCGCATGGGTCACGGTGGCACGTTGGACCCTTACGTGAGCGGTGTCCTGCCGCTGTGTCTGGGGAGGGCAGTCAGGTTGACGGACATCATCCTCTCGTCGGACAAGGAGTACATATGCCTGATGAGGCTGCACGGCGACCGTCCCGAAGCCAGGATCCGCGAGGTCCTCGGAAGGTTCCAGGGGAGGATATACCAGTTGCCACCTGTACGTTCCGCCGTGAAACGCCAGCTCAGGATAAGGAACGTCTCTGAATTGGAGATCCTGCAGATCAGGGGGCGTGACATCCTTCTGCGTGTATCCTGTGATGCTGGAACATACATACGCACTCTCTGCGTTGATGCTGGGGAGGCTTTGGGGTGCGGTGCCAATATGGTCGAGCTCCGCAGATCGCGTTCAGGTTGCATGACCGAGGACCGCGCGGCGACCTTGCAGGACCTCACCGACGCGTACATATTCTGGCAGCAGCACGGAAGGGATGCATGGCTCAGGAGCATACTCATGCCGGTGGAAGTACTGGTGGAGCCGTTGCCGAAAGTGATCGTCAAGCCCACGGCCGTAGATGCGATCTGCCATGGCGCAGACCTCAACGTCCAAGGGATCCATATGCTCGACGACGAGATACGCAAGAACGCACTCGTCGCACTCATGACCGCCCGCGGCGAACTCATCGCACTGGGTAAGATGTCCATGTCAACATCGAAGGTGATGGCATCGTCCCAGGGGAAGGCGGTCGATGTCGAAAGGGTCATCATGGAGGCCGGCCACTATCCGCGCATGTGGAGATTCTCCACAGACTTAGATGAGCTCTCCGAAGATGATGTGCAAGGATCATGACGGTCTTTCTTCCATCATGGTTTTCTATCTGATTGTAAATCTCGGAATATGTTCGAGAGGAAGAAGACAGTACTCCCCAGTACCAACATCATCGTGGGCGAGCTTGATTACACAGTTCCAGGTTGCTATCGCAATGTGGAGGTCCTGCCGTTCGATGTCAAGCCGAAGCACACGATCACCCTGTCGGTCAGATCGGACATACCGGTCGACGTGGCCATAGCCAACGACGACGGTTCCACTGCCAAGTTCAAGCAGGCTCAGACCGATATCGTCATCGGTCCGATCGATACAGGGAAGAACACATCCATGGCAGTCATGCTGGGTGTTTATCCCGGCGATAAGGCCGATGTCACCGTTGAGGCATGGATGGAGCGCATCTGACGCTCATATGTCCTTGAACCCGTCGTATCCTCTTGTCGGGTTGGAGAACCCTTCGAGGATGGGCTGGAATATCTTCCCGGAGCCATAGCCTTCCGTCCTGTTCAGGCCGATGAGCTCTGGCTCATCTTCATTGGTGAATATCACCAAGTACCTCTGGGGGACATCGTTGACCGAAATGTACGGGCAGTCAAGCTCCTTCGCTACCTTCAGCGTGACATCGGCCATGAATTGGATATCCTCGGGGGTGATCTCCTTCTTCAGGTTCACATAGAATGTGTGGAACTCGTTGCTGCCGTTGAGCATGTAGAGGATCTCGTTGGGCTCCATCAGGGTCCTGAAACGATCCCCTTCTTCGCCGTCGCCTGCAAGTTCCATCATCCTCTGTTTCCAAACTTCCCCGATCTCAACGTACAGGGCATCCCTGCCAAGGACTTTCCACATGCATCCATGATTCGCGGGGCAGTAGATAAGGATGTCTCATGCGACACGGCGGAATCATCTGCACACGGAGCAGCGTTAGTTCAGGAAATGTAATGCTGGCACATTTTTTGTCACACCTTCTGTGCTATTTTGCGCGCGCGAGACTTTTATAAGGGAATGCCACTTACGCCACAGTAGGCGAGAAAATGGCAGAGGATTTCAAAGTTACACCGTGGGAGGTCACCGGCGATATCGACTACGACCTTCTCCAAAAGAACTTCGGCACGACACCCATCGACGATGCTCTCGTGGCCAGGCTCTCGAAGTACGGCGAGATCCACCCCATGATAAAGCGCGGCATATTCTATTCCCACAGGGACATGGTTCCATTGTTGGATGAGTATGACAAGGGCAACTGCTTCTACATGTACACCGGACGCGGACCGTCAGGGAACACGCATCTGGGACACCTGATGCCATGGATATTCAACAAATGGGTCCAGGACACTTTCAAGGCACCGATGCTGTTCCAGATGACAGACGATGAGAAGTTCCTGTTCAAAGACCTGACCCTCCATGACACCAGGAACATGGCATACGAGAACGCTTTGGATTTCATCGCGTTGGGGTTCGACACCGAGAAGACGAAGATAATCCTCGATACGGAGAACATCCACACCTTGTACCCCCTGGCGCTCAGAGTGGCCAAGAAGGTCACGTTCTCCACTGCGAAAGCGGTGTTCGGGTTCGATAATTCGACGAACATCGGGTCTATCTTCTACACGACCTTGCAGACCGCTCCCGCATTCCTTCCGTCGGAGATGGAAGGCAGGCAGGTCCCGGTGCTGATACCTTGCGGGATAGATCAGGACCCTCATTTCAGGGTCACAAGGGATGTGGCGCCCGGACTCGGGTATCCGAAGCCTTCGATGCTGTACTGTAAGATGTTCCCCGGATTGTCGGGCGGGGACAAGATGTCCTCGTCCGATGAGAATGCCACCATATACACGACCGATAATGCAAAAGCGGTCAAGAAGAAGGTCGGCAGGGCGTTCACCGGAGGGTGTGTGTCCGTCGAAGAGCAGAGGGAGAAGGGCGGGAACCCGGAAATCTGTGCAGTTTTCAAGTACAATTATTACATGTTCGAGAAGGACGACCGCAAACTCGACGAGATTGCGGAGAAATGCCGTTCCGGATGTATACTCTGCGGCGAGTGCAAAATGGCCCTCACCGAGAAGATAAACGTGTTCCTGGAGAACCACCAGGCGAAAAGGGAAGAGGCCAAGGAGATCGTGGGGAGCATGACCTTCGAAGGCTTCGAATGGTAATCTAACAGAGGCGAGCAAATGGACAAAGAGATCCTTGAAGGTCTGAGCCACAACGAGAAGAGACTCTTATTGGCACTTGATGCCGAAGGAGGCAGCGGCACGCCCGCCGGCCTCATAGCGGCAGGCAAGTTCGCGCTCGAGGTGGAGATCATGGGCTCTGCATCATGGCTTTCCACAAAGGGCCTGGCGGAGATATCCGAGCAATCATCCAAATTCTACGAGCTCGCCAATCCTGACGTTGTGTCCTCGGGACTTCCGGAGAGGCGCGCCATCATCGCATTGGATGCCGCCGGAGGGAGCATGGAGCTGTCCGCGCTGTCCGAACCGCTTCCCGGCGGGGAAGACAAGATCGCCGTGGGGTGGCTGAAGCGCAAAGGTTTAGCAGACATCGTCAAGGACGGCGACCTGAAGATCCTGAAGCTCACCGACAAAGGCAGAGATGCCCTGGGCGCTGTCATGCCTGACGAGGCGATACTCAAGAAGATGGCCGAAGGGCCCGTTCCGGAGTCGGAGGCGGATCCGGCGATCATCAAGGACCTGAAAGGGCGCCAGGGCATGATCCGCGAGGACATCCGCACGTCCAGGGAGATCAGCCTCACGTCAGCCGGTACAGAAGCGGCACGTTCCGGGATCGAGCTGAAGGATGAGATAACCGATGTCACCGACAGGCTGATACAGAGCGGCAAATGGAAGGATGCGGAGTTCAGGAAGTACGATGTGCAGACGTTCGCCCCCGCACCCGACTGCGCGAAGAAGAACCCGCTCACCAGGCTGGGCACGGAGGTCCGCAGGCTGTTCAGCGAGATGGGCTTCACCGAGGTCGACGGAGAGTATGTGCAGCCGGCATTCTGGAATCTTGATGTCCTCTACACGCCGCAGGACCACCCCGCAAGGGAACTGCAGGACACATTCTATCTGGAGAACCCGTCCAAGATACACATCGATGACGAGGAGCTCGTTGCAACCATCAAGGCAATCCAGGAGAACGGCGGCGATACCGGGTCCACCGGGTGGGGGGGCACATGGTCCCGTGAGAAGGCCGAAATGGCCCTGCTCAGGACGCACACCACCGTCAACAGCATCAGGTACATCTCGGAGCATCCGGACCCCCCTGTCAAGATGTTCTCCCTCTCGAGGATATTCAGGAAAGAATCCATCGATTCCACCCATCTGCCCGAGTTCACGCAGATCGAGGGGATCATCATCGACGAGAATGCCGATTTCGACATGCTCGTTTCGCTCATCCGCGAGTTCTACTCCAGGATGGGATTCGATCAGATCCGCATAAGGCCGGCGTACTTCCCATACACGGAACCGTCATTGGAGCTGGAGGTGTTCTTCAACGGGAAATGGATGGAACTCGGCGGTGCTGGCATATTCCGTCCCGAGGTCGTTGCGCCGTTCGGTGTGAAGTATCCCGTGCTGGCATGGGGCTTCGGCTTCGAGAGGCTGGCGATGCTCAAGTGGAACATCACCGACATAAGGGACCTCTACATCTCCGACATCGACGACCTGAAATCCAACACGGTCTTCTGATCAGCGGAATCTGGGTTCCTTCCCTGCGGTCAGGTCCTTCATGATGCGGTCGATCCTCGCTTTCTCTTTCTGCGAGGCATGCACCCTGGATTTAGCGAGGAGCTTGGCGGCGTCATCGCGGTTCCCGCGGCGGTACTCCAGTTCTGCTTTGCGTGTCATGATCTGGTCCATGCCGGTGAGGTCGTTGGCGGCCATCATCGCCGAATATGCCCTCTCGAGGACGGTCTCCGCGTCATCGAACCTTTCCAGGTCGAAAAGCGCTTTGGCCGTACGAAGTTCCGAGCGTGCGGTCCTGGGCATGCTGGCGACGATATCGAGTGCGCCTTCCGGATTGCCGCGAGCGATCAATGCGTCGGCGCGGTAAAGCTCTGCGCCCTCTGGATCATATGGCCTCAGCAGGACGGATACAGCATCCAGGTTGTCTGCGTTGGATGCTTCCACGGCCACATCCGCGCGAAGCGTGTACACATCCTTGGCGTATCTGTCAGGTACATCGGACAGCTTGGAAAGGATCTCGTCGAGGTCCTCGTTCGCATTGTCCAAGAACTCGTCGCGCCTGCGCAATATGAGCTTGGAGGCTTCCGTGCGCCTTCCGGATTCCACGAGATGGTACAGCTGCTCCTGGCTCTCGGACCCATGGTCCATCCAGTAATCGGCAGCCCATCCGTTCCATTCGCGGACCTTCACAGGATCCACTATGCCGAGGTAGTCGGTGCGGACCTTTTCGGATATGCAGATCATACCGGACACGGAATCTATCGGTATCACGCTGGTCCTCGTCTCCGGCAGATCGCTGCGAGGTATCGGCAATCTGAAAACACAGGCCTGCCCCATCACGATCTGTGCATCTGGGTCAAGCGATTCCCATAATACGCGGGGATCGCATCTCCTCAGATCCAGGAGGGAATCTATGACAATCCCCTTTGACTCCACGTACTCTTTGATGTTGCTAACTTTGCTCCTGCCGAGGTCGGTAAGGTAGAATGTCTTCCTTTTGCATCCGCGCGTTCCCCTGACCTGGGATTGGCGTTCTTCGACCCTGCCTGCTTCCTTCTGTTTCTTCAACTCCAATGAAGCGTGAGCACGGGATATGCGAAGCGATGTCGCAATGCCATCCTGGGTCAGGTCCCATGGGATGTCGTAGATCTTGTCGGGACTCACCATGCTGTACCTGTCGAGATGCAGCAGCATCCTCTCTCCGATGGTTAGTGTTTCCATGATATCGCCGGGAGGTTAAATACCACTATATAAAGTATTTAAATAAAACGGCTGGTTTATTGATATACGTCCTCTTCTATCGGGATTGTATGACAAGGCTTCTGGTCTGCAGCGAACCTGACCTGCCGTCCGTCAACATGAGGGATTGCCTCCTCAGGCTCCGTGACTGGGAGGACCTGGGGTCCGACGGTGCGGGGTCGTTCCTGGGATGCGGGGACACGATCATAATGACCACCCCCGTGATGCACATACGCGACGATACGCTGGCGGACCGCGCACGTGCTTTCGGCATCGATCCGGACTTGATGGTCGTCATGTCGAAGCATTCTGCAGCCAGTGCGATACCCACGCTCACCGTGCATCCCATCGGAAATTATCACGGCAATGAGCACGGCGGTCGCAGCGAGGCTCTCGTGAGGTCTGCACCAGGTCCGATGTCCGGAGCCCTCAGGATGATATCGTCGCTCAATGATACAGATGAGTACAACGTGTCCTTCGAGGTCACCCATCATGGTCCGTGGACGGATGTGCCGACATTCTACATAGAGGTCGGAAGCGAGGAGACCCATTGGTCTGATGTCCATGCGGCAGATATACTGGCACATGTCATCATCGAGAACAGGGACGACGATAACGTCAGGCTCATAGGTTTCGGCGGAGGGCATTACGCCCCCAGGTTCACAGAGATTTGCCTGGGATTCAAGGCGGATTTCGGCCATATGCTGCCGTCCTATCAGCTGAAGGATGCGGACGACGGCGAGGTGCTAAGGATGATCGGGGATGCGGCCGCGGCCACTGGGACCAAGTGCGTGTACATGCACAGGAAGTCTTTCAAGAAGGCCGAGGAGCGCCGCTACTCCGAATTGCTCGAGTCGGCGGGATACGAGATCGTATCATCCAAGGATCTCGATCCCAGCGGTTCACTTTGATCTGACGATCGTGCCTTCGTTGTCCTCGCCGAGGATCGCCTTCCTCAGTTCCGACAGGTTCCTGCCGTTGACTATGCAAAGGTCGATCTTGTGCTCTTTGGCTATCTGCACACCGAGCGGATCGAAAACACTTGATTTGGATGCTCCGTGCTCTTTGTAGACGATGTCTCCGAGCTGGTCTATCGTCATCTCCGAGAACTTCTTCGCGTCCGGGTGCGTCCTGGGGTCCTCGGTGTATACTGCATCCACGGCCGTTGCGTTCACGACCCTGTCCGCACCGATCTCGCGGGCGACCATGGTGGCAACTGCGTCCGTTGTGTGGCCCGGGTCCGTTCCGCCCATTATCACGATGCGCCCGGGTCCGGAGAGCGTAGCGGCTTCCTCGGCCGTCGTAGGGACAACATCCCTCATCTCGCCGAGGGCAAGTGCCAGAAGCTGGGCGTTGAGCCGGGTGGCGCCGATGCCCATTATATCGAGCTGATAATCGTTGCCACCGAGGTCCTTGCCGGTGGACGCATAATAGCGGGCGGTCTTCCCGCCTCCGCACACGACGACCATCTGAAGCCCTGCGGAAAGCTCGCGGAGCATGGCCGCGAGCTCCTTTATGAATGCCGCATCATCATTGCCAGGTATGAGAATCGAACCGCCGATTGAGATGACCGCTTTCTCCAAAGAACCAACACCTTTATTATAGAGAACACATAAGGCCCCCTAGTATATAGGTTAGGGCGGTAAACATGGGCGAAGGTAGTTCGGTCGAGAGGGCCAGATATGATTTTAAGAAGGCCATGCAGGAGATCGTAAGTTTCAAGGGCAGGGGCACCGAGCTCATCTCTGTGTACATCCCCACGACGAAGCAGATCTCCGACGTGATGGCCTATCTCCGAGATGAATACTCCCAGGCGTCAAACATCAAGTCGAAATCGACATTGAAGAACGTCCAGGGAGCCATCGATTCCATAATGGCAAGGCTCAGGACCTACAAGACGATCCCAGCCAACGGTGTGGTCATCTTCTGCGGGGAGGTCCCCCGCGCCGGCGACCAGACGAAGATGGTCCAGTATGTCCTGGATCCTCCGGATGCCATAACCGCGTTCCTCTACAGGTGCGATTCCCAGTTCTTCACCGAGCCTCTGGATGCCATGCTCGTGGATAAGAAATCCTATGGGCTCATCACCATCGACAGGTCCGAGGCCACGATAGGATTGCTCTCGGGGAGCAGGATCCAAGTGCTGAAGCATTACGATTCGCTCGTTCCCAGCAAGCACCATCAGGGAGGTCAGTCATCGGTGAGGTTCGAGAGGCTGATCGAGATCGCCGCCCACGAGTTCTTCAAGAAGGTCGCTGACGCATGCACAGATGTGTTCCTCAACAGGACCGAGCTTCAGGGGATACTCGTCGGAGGTCCGGGATACACCAAGGAGTTCTTCGTGAAAGAGGATTATCTCCATCATGAGCTCAGGAAGAAGGTCGTCGATACCTTCGACACCGGGTACACGGACGAGTCAGGGCTCAGGGAGCTTGTGGACAACGCCAAAGGTGCGATCGTCGACATCAGGCTCACCGAGGAGAAGGAGTACATGCAGAGGCTCTTCCGCGAGATCAGGAAGATGGACGGCGGGCTCTCCTCTTACGGAGAGGAGGATGTCAGGCTGGCCACGCAGGCCGGCGCGGTGGCGACGCTGCTGCTGTCGGAGGCTCTGAACGAGAAGCGCCTCACCGTCGAGTGCCCTGCCGGACACAAGTACCAGGTCACCGTCAAGGGCGATGAGCCCGACAGGGTGGAGTGCAAGGAGTGCGGTGCCAACGCGTCCGTCGTGGAGTCCATAGACCTCATCGACGACTTCTTCGAGATGGCAGATCAATTCAACACCGAAGTGCAGATAATCTCCGCCGATTCGGAAGAGGGAGAGATGCTCCTGAAAGCCTTCGGCGGCATAGCGGCGCTTCTGAGATACAGGCTGGGATGAAAAATGGGAATAATGGATGATTTCAGGAATGAGGTGACGGCCGCCGTTTCCGCGGCACTGTCCAGTATCGGGGCGGACGTCCCGTTCACGGCGGAGGTCCCCTCCGCAGACGCAGCAGACCTGGCGGTCCCCTGCTTCACGATGTCGAAGCAGCTCAGGAAATCTCCGAAAGAGATCGCCGAGCAGCTCGCATCGGCCATAACGCCTTCGGGCACAATATCCGAGGTATCCGCGCTGAACGGCTACCTCAATTTCACAATGGACAGCACTGCCCTCGTGGAGGGCACCCTCAAGGACATAATCCAAGAGGGCGACGCATACGGCAGCCTTCCGAAGACCGGGAAGAAAGTGAATGTGGAGCACACATCCACGAACCCGACCGGGCCGATCCACGTAGGGCGTGCCAGGAACCCCATCATCGGCGACACGCTCGCAAGATGCCTCGCCATGTGCGGGAACGATGTGACCACCGAGTACTACGTCAACGATGTGGGGAAGCAGGTCGTCATCCTCACGTGGGGGGTCAACCACATACCGGAGAGCGACGTGGTGATCGAGGACAGGGACAAGACCGATCACAGGCTCGTGGCGTTCTACCGCGTGGCCAACAAGAGGATGGAGGAGGACCCTGAGGTGCAGGAGCAGATTGCAGAGATGCTCCGCAGGTTCGAGGCAGGGGACCGCGAGGTCATAGACGAGGTCTATGCGACCGCGAGCGTCATGATCGAAGGTCTCAAGCAGACCCTGTCGAGCATCGGCGTCTCCCTCGACACGTACACCTGGGAATCCAGGTACATAGCTGACGGTTCCGCCCGTGCGGCCGTCGAGAAGCTCAAGGGATCCGAGTACGCAGGGCAGTCCGAGGACGGCGCATGGTACCTCGACCTGAAGGATTTCGGCATACAGGGCAAGAACACCAAATTCACATTCACGAGGGCGGACGGCACAACCCTCTACACCACGCGCGACCTCGCATATCATCTGGACAAGTTCACGAGGGCGGACAGGGTCATCGATGTCCTCGGCGAGGACCAGAAGCTCGGGAGCAAGCAGCTCTGCTCGGCACTCGAGATACTGGGGAGCAAGAGGATGCCGGAACCCATGTTCTACTCATTCGTTTCCCTCCCCGAGGGGAAGATGTCCACGAGGAAAGGCGTCGTGGTCTACTTGGATGACCTGGTGGACGAAGCCATCGAGAGGGCATACGGCGAGATCGTATCCCGTCGCTCGGACCTGTCCGAGGACAAGATGAGGGAGATCGCCAAGGTCGTCGGCGTGGGTGCCATAAGGTACAACATAATCAGAGTCCAGCCGGAGAAGCAGCTCGTCTTCAAATGGGACGAGGCGCTGAACTTCGACGGCAACAGCGGACCATTCCTGCAGTATTCCCATGCCAGGACGTGCAGCATGCTCAAGAAGGCAGGGGATTACTCCCACGACACCGATGCATCGCACCTCACAGACCTCAGCGAGCTGAAGCTCATCAAGGTCCTTTCGCGTTTCGAAGAGGTCATACGTTCTGCGGGCGAGGATAAGCGCGTCCACCTGCTGCCTGCATACGGGCACGAGGTGGCATCAGCATTCAATCAGTTCTATGCCGCAGTCCCAGTGCTGTCCGCCGGCGACTCGAGGGATGCCCGCCTCACGCTTGTCGAATGCACCCGTACGGTCCTCAGGAACGTGCTCGGGTGCCTGGGCATGGGCGCTCCCGAGGAGATGTGAGCCTTGGAGATCCGCAAGATGAAGATGAAGGACCTCGTGAAGGTCCGCGACCTCGAGCTCGCATGCATAAAGGAATACTTCGCCGAAACGCTGGAGAACAAATGGGAGGACCTCCCCCAACAGTGGAGAGACGACCTTGGTGCCAGCAGCAAGAAGTCCTTCATGACCTACATCGACGGCGGCCTCAGTTTCGTGGCCGTGGAGGATGACGAGGTCATGGGATTCCTCTTCGCGCAGATGCTACATCACGTGTACAACGTAGAGAATCTGGTTTGGATAGAGAACATGGGCGTGCACCCGTATTTCAGGCGCAACGCGATAGCGTACAAGATGCTCCGCGAGCTGGTCAAGGAGTCCCGCGCACAGGGCGCGGGAGTGATCCACAGCGCGATACAACCGGACAACGTGCCGTCGATCATGCTCCATAAGAAGATAGGATTCTTCATGGACAGGCGCGAGGTCGCGCTGATGGACCTGAACGATCCGAACCTCAGGATCTGAGGATCTCTTCCGCCCGTTGCTCTTCCCATTCAGTAAGTTCCCCGAAATCGATCGGGGTGCCGAGGGTCTCGGAGAATCCCATCATCATGGACAGGAGGACCTCTTCCTGTTCGGGCGCATATCCCAGTATTTCTTCCAGGGATGTGAGTCCGTCGTATGAGTGAGGTTTGATGTCCTTGAGGACCTTCAGGGCGTCGGTGTCCACAGGGGATATGATGAGGCTCCCGTGCTGCATCAGGGCATCGCGGTCGCGGTACTGTGCGGAACCGGAAATCTTCCTCCCCTCCACCAGGATGTCGTTGGGCTCTTTGTATTCGGCCACGACGCCGAGGTGCTCAAGGGATGCGACGAGGGCCTCGCAGATCATGGCGAACGATCCCTCGCGGCTGTCGTAACCTTCGCGTCCGACGGTCAGGGCATAGGTTATCTGACCCGGCCCCGTCAATATCGCGCTCCCTCCGCTCATCCTCCTCACGATGCCGATGCCCCGCGCTTCAGCCAAGGCAGTGTCCACTTCAGACTCGATGTCTGCGAACCTGCCGACGGATACCGAACAGCGGTCCCGTGAGTATATGTGGAGTGTATCTCCGGATCTTCCGGAGTCCCGTGCCTCGAATACGGCACGGTCCATCGCCACGCTTTGTTCCGGAGTCAATGTTCCAAGGTCTATAATCCTCATGTGAAATCCTCGGAGAATGGGTTTGGAAAGGGTTTGATGAAGTGTTTATTCCTTCTTCCTCTTGCTCACGTAGGCCTTCTTCTCAGTGGTCGTGGCGGGTGCCTTGGAATCCTTCTTGGCATTCTTCCCGGACTCTGCCATCTCGGTGAATGTCGTGTCAGCCTCGACCTTGGGTGCGCTGCGCATCTTGAGGATCACGGCTATCGCGACCACGATGACGACGATGATGACCACGAGGTAGGTGGTCCAGTTGGACCAGATAGAGGTGCCGACGTTGATTATGAGGCTGGTCTCGTTCATCGGGAAGTCCACGTGGTTGCCGGATGTGTCGGTGGCGGTGGCCGTGAACACGACATCGTACTGGCCGGCGTTCCTGATGTGGAAGCCGATCTCGGCGGTGGCGGTGGCCGGGGTGTCGCCGGCCGCGCCAGCTATGGGCACGGTCGCGGTCGCGAGGATGTCCTCGCTACCCCTGACGGATGCGGTTATCGTGATGTTGAGCGCTTCGCTGCCGCTGTTCTTGAATACGATGCTGACCTTTCCCGCTGTGGAATTGTCGAATGCCGAGACGACCTTCGCGTCCTCGCTGATGCTCACGGCGGCGTCCGAGTTGTCAAAGGACAGGCCGACGGGGATCAGAGCCAGGGCGAGTACCGCCATAACGGCCATGATTTTCGTGTATGTTTTCATTATCAATCGCTCTCCTAGCTTGATTCTCAGGTTATTATCTCCTCGAGGCGTTCCTCTTCGATCCCCTTGCGGATCTCCATCGAGACCCTTCTGCCGGTGCTCATCTCCTGTCTCCACAGGCAATTGCCGTAGGGGTGTCCGAGCGCCATATGGACGTTCGTTCCGCCGCCGATGCGGGGCGCGACATCGTAGATGTAGAAGTTCAGGTCCTTGTCGACGCAGGTCTGGAGGCAGAACGGCCCGATGACACCCGGGCTGTAATGGGTCTTCGTGGCCGCGATGTACTTCTCGGCCATGGCGAAAGCCTTGTCGAGGAGCGACTCCCTGAGCGTCGCGGAATTGTGGCCGCACACGGTGTACTCGGGGATGATGCCATCGTTCTCAAGCTCCACCTGCTGTTTGCCGGGGAGCCTGCAGTATCCGTCCAAGGAGCTTTCGAACCTCCAGTCCACTCCAAGGAGCTCTAGTTTCTCGCCCTTCTCCTGAAGGGGGGAGTAGAAGAAATCCAGGTTGAAGACGGGGCCGATGATGTACTGCTCCATGCGGGCGCTCTGAAGGAAGTTCTCCTCGATGACGCCCTGGTTGATCAGTTCTTCGGATTTCTGACAGAACTGCTCGTAATCCTTGGCGGTGAAGAAGCCCCTCTCGAGCTTCTTGACCTTGTGATGGACCTTGATTATGGTCAGGCCGTCGATGTCCTCGGGCTTCTCCACCTTCTTGGGGAAGGGTAGCCCGGCCTTCTCGAGGATCCAGTAGTAATCTCTGACGTCTCCCCTCTCCTCGGACCTGAGCAGGTTCCTGCTTCCGAACATCGGGACGGCGAAATCATCCTCGACAGCATCGATGCCGGAATAGGAGACGAAAGAACGGTTGGGAACGAACAGGACGTTGTTGTCCATGAGGCTCTTCTGGTTCTCGGGTCTGATGATGTCGCTGAATCTGTCGAGCATCAGCGTCTCGTCCACAACTCCCCTGATGGCGTTGCCTGCCTCGTCCCTCTGGGCCTTGAAGTACCTGGAGAATGTGGCATCCCTGCCTTTCTGGCAGATTGCCACGGTCTTGAATCCTTCCGACACCGCTCCGTCGCAGGTGTCCAGGGCGGAATGGGACGCAACGACTCCGATCTTGGCTTTCTCGAGATCATATTTCTCGAGGTTTCCAAGAACCACATCTCTGTCGATCATCGGTATACCTCTTATAGGGACGGTGTAACCCTTCTTCCTTATTATAACTTTTACAGGACCGCCAAGATGACCAGCGTCAGTATGGTCGAACCGACCAGGTCCATGACCGACGAGGTTATCGGGATGCTGTGGTCGTCCGGGTCCAGATTGAACTTGATCGCCAGTATCGCCACGTAGTATGACAGGAAGTTCAGGGCGGTCGTCGTGAGCATGCCCGCCGTGATGACGATGGCCAAGGTCTTCAGCAGATTCATGTCCGTGCTCGGGGACACCAGGAAAGCGGCGATGCCGATGAATAAGAACGTGATCAGTGCCAGTATGTACATGATGCCGAAGTTCTCATAGGCGCCCTTAGGGGGCATCTTCTGAGCCTTCAGGGTACCCAGGTGGAGCATCGAGGACAATCTCGATGTCAGCATGCCAGACAGCGCATTCCCTTCGTTGAGGAAAGCCGGCATCAGGATGAGCAGCACGGAGTATGCGAGGAACTTGTCCTGCTGATCCTGGATGACCATGCCCGCACCGACCTCCAGGAACAGGCACATGATGAGCACGGGGATCGATTGGACGACGATGCGCTTGGACTCGTCCACCAGGCCCCTGCGCGTCTTCTTCCTCTTCAGGATGCGGTACAGCAGGATGCAGGTGAACGCGATGAGCACCAGGCACGAGACGTCGGTCACCGCGGGCGCGGTGTTCCAGAAGATCCAGGCGGACAGGAATATCATGGGCACGGTGACGATGTCGCCGATGGCGGCGATGAGCGGGGCGGTTATGTTGTCCACGTCCCAGTCGTGCTTGAAGCCCTCGTAGGCGATGAGGACGTTGAAGATCATCACAACGAGACCCGCGAGCAGCCCGCCCGCGGTGGAGATGAACACGAAACCGAGGAATGATATGTCGCCGTTGAAAAGGAGCACCACCACGAGCCATCCGACGATGCCCATCAGGATGGACAGCAGCATGGTGAGTGCCAGCGTCGCCTCCATGTTCGTCTTGAGCACGCTTCCCTTCTTGAAATCCATGTGGAACGTACCCATGTGCATGGCGGTCCCGAGGCGGCTGCCCATGGCACCGTAGATGTTGCCCCTCATCCCGATGGCGGAGTAGATGAGGATCATCATCCCCGGGATGATGACGAGGTACTCCTCCATGCTGTCAAGGAAAAGTCCGGCGAAGAGGTCGGCCGTGGCGGCGATGACGAGTGCGCTGAGTCCCATAACGAAGACCGCCCGGTTGCGGGCAAAGAAACCATTCGCTTTTTTAGTGGAACCCTTCACAAAAACACACTCCTCAAGACATTTTATCGGGATACCCTAAGCCTCGCCCGTATATATTTAACTCGTGTCGGCGCGTCAAGATGATGGCAAAGACTAAAAGTACGCAGAGCGCATACCATCACAGTACCCGATTTGCGCAATGAGCATGATCGGCAGGGTGATAAGAATTGTCCACCACCTCAGACGGATCCGACTCGAGCCGTAGCCTGCGCTCTGAAGCGCACAGGAGGCCGGTTTTTTGAACGATAACGACGACTACGGGAATCTCGACCGCATAGATATGACGGTCCAGGAGCTCCTCACAGAGATGAAGGACATCTCCGAGGTGATCGTGGATCTGGCCTATGCTTCTCTGATGTACAATAGCCAGGACATGGCGGTGAAGGTCCATGAGCTCGAAGGCGACATGGACGATCTGAAGTACGCCATACGCGTCAAGCTCCTGCTGGCAGCCAGGACCAAGGATGACGCCAAGCAGCTGGCGGGCATCCTGCAGGTCGCGTCCGCAGCGGACAGGATCTGCGAGGCCGCGGGGGAGATCGTGAAGCTGCTGTCGGTCCCCGTGGAGAAGCGTCCGTTCATCACCACCATGCTCAACGAGTCCGAGGAGAAGATCCGTACGACGAAGATCGCATCCGGTTCGGACATGGTAGGACATACGATCGACCAGTTGGCCGTCGAGGCCTGCACGGGGATGAAGATAATCGCCGTCAGGAACCGCCACGGGTGGATCTACGATCCGGAAGACGATCTGAAGCTCCGCGCAGGCGACGACATCATCGTCCGCGGCACGGACGACGGTTTCGAATTCCTCAAGCAGTTCACCAGCGGCAAACGCGAATGGGAATTCCCGGAGACGGACGAGGAGGAGGATTTCGAATGACCATGAACCGCATGGAGAGCATGTTGCTGGATCTCAAGGACACTTCGGAGTTCATGATCGACCTGGCATATTCGTCGCTGTTGTACAACAACGTGGAGATAGCCGAAGAAGTGGTATTCCTCGAGGAGAGGATGGACGAGCTGAGCCAGCAGATCCAGGACCTCACGGTCACCATGGGCAAGGAGAATCCGGAGGACATCGCGAAGTCCTCGGTCATCCTGAGGCTCCAGATGGCCATCGAGGACATATCCGATGCGGCCGCATCCATAGCAGACGTCGTCATCAGGGGCCTGGGGCAGCACCCAGTGATACAGATGAGCATCCAGGAATCAGAGGTCACCATAGAGATGGCCAAGATATCCGAGGATTCGATACTCGCGGGAAAAACCCTCGGCGATGTGTGCCTGAGCACCCATTGCGGCATGTTCGTCATCGCCATCAAGCGCGACAACACCTACATATACGGGCCCGGGAAGGCCACCGTCATGGAGGCCGGCGACGTCATGATCGCACGTGGCCCCGAGGAAGGCGCGGATTTCTTCAAGGGTCTGGCGGACGGCAGCGAGCGCGAGATTTGATTCTGATAGGAATATTCACGATTCGTATTATTCCCAGCCGAAGGTGTCGAATCATCTGATGCAGTCGTTCTTCGATTGAAAATAGAAATACCCGCATATTGTCTGGAAATATGGTGGAAACCAATGGATGGATACAGCGAGGGTACTGTCTCGATCGAGACCGGGATGAGTGTGGAAAGCGGTTGCATGGACCTGTTCTCCTGCGAGCGGCCGGCCGCCGTCAAGGTGGTCAGCGGGTCAGCGGTGTTCTGAACGCCTGCATTGCTGCGATACCGTGCAACCATCCCTTAAACCGAGGATGGACGACCTCTCTGTCGGGTCGAACATCCTCATTCACATCAACTTTTATCCGACTCCTCCATGCGTGACCGTCTCCGCCGGAACATGTGATGGGATCTCGATAAGATGGAGATGCTCGCCATGTGCGCGGACCCAGAGGTCCGCTGCACGTCATGTTGTACGATCGTCCGGATTCCAGGCGGTACATGCAGGACACTGCCGATGCACGGATCATGGGAAGCATTTCCGATCATCGCTCCGGCGAGACCACAACTCACGAATGGGCAGAGAGGATCGCGATCCACGGTGCGATGCGCCCTGTCGACGGTGCATTCCATCCGTGCGATCTGATGAACCACGGGATGACAGGGGAACAAGCCGATCCGATCTGTGCAGAGTTCCGCGCAGATGGACGTTTGAAGCTCCCGGAGGGAATCGAATGCCACGATCCCGGAACGGGGATTTTCGAATGATCGCTTTCCGCCGCATTTGGATGCAGAGGCCGATGGAATAATAGTGAAGGCCGACAACGAAGATCCGGCCACAGAACGCCCGAGGGGCTGAAAGGGGAATGGTAGCCTCATGCAGATTCGAACTGCAGTCGCAGGATCCAGAATCCCGCATGATTGACCACTACACTATGAGGCTCTTGAATCCACCTAATGCACAATGGTTTTTAATATTTTTGCCTGGAGCATCAGGTGCACCGGCGTACCGGCTAAGGTTTTGGATGAGGGGGCGTGCCCCCTCGGTTTCACTGGATGGCCTTCTCGACCTTCGAGAAGATGTCATTGATGCTGCCGACACCCTCGATGGTGACGAGCTTTCCCTTCTTCTCATAGTATTCGATGAGGGGGAAGGTGTTCTCGCGGTAGACCTTGAGCCTGTTCCTCACGGTCTCCTCGGTGTCATCGTTCCTCTGGTACAGCTTGCCGCTGCATTTGTCGCAGACGCCCTCGGATTTCGGGGGGTTGTACATCAGGTGGTAGACGGCGTTGCACTCGGGGCAGGAGCGCCTCTGGGTTAGCCTGCTGACGAGCTCTTCGTCCGAGACGTCCAGGTTGAGGGCGAGGTCGATATCGATCTGCTCTCCGAGTGCATCCGCCTGCTCGATGGTGCGGGGGAAGCCGTCGAGGATGATGCCGCCGCTGACGGAGGCCATCTTGTCCTTCATGAGACCGATGATGAGGTCGTTGGGGACCAGCGCACCGCTGTCCATGAAGGTCTTCGCCTTGAGCCCGAGAGGAGTCTGGTTCCTGACAGCCTCGCGGAGCATGTCTCCGGTGGAGAGCCTGACGAATCCGAGTTCTTCGCTGAGTTTCTCGCCTTGCGTGCCTTTTCCGGATCCCGGGGGGCCGAGAAGTACGATCTTGGATTTCATGAGCAACAGCTAAACCTTCCTTCTTTATATGGGTTTACGTGGTGTGCGCGTGTGTGGAATCGCGCTAAAAACAGTTTAAACAACGTTAAATGAGCACGTTTTTAATCATTGAGGGCGATGGGCCTCCAGGAGAAAAATCTCATGGAGCAAAGGATACTGAAAAAGATAGAGGAGATCGTCGGAAAGGACGGATACTCTACCGACACCGCGGTCCTATACACGTACGGCTTTGACGCTTCCATATTCCACAACACACCGGACGTCGTCGTCCAGCCGTCTACGACCGAGCAGGTCTCGGAACTCATGAAGCTCGCGAACGCCGAGAAGATCCCCGTGGTCCCAAGGGGAGCAGGCACCGGCCTCTGCGGTTCTGCCGTCCCGATCAAAGGCGGCATGGTCATCGCGCTCCAGAGGATGAACAAG
Source organism: uncultured Methanomassiliicoccales archaeon (assembly GCA_964558505.1). GTDB lineage: Archaea > Thermoplasmatota > Thermoplasmata > Methanomassiliicoccales > Methanomethylophilaceae > CAYMPW01. Next base: position 101,288 of record CAZLEI010000001.1, read on the forward strand.
GTCCTCAAGGTCAGCGTGGGAGACCTCTGGGTGGACGTGGAGGCGGGATGCATCTACGATCAGCTGAACAAGGAGCTGTCGAAGTACGGCTTCTTCTTCCCTCCGTCCCCGGGATCCGCCGAAGCCTGCCAGATCGGCGGCATGGTGGCGAACAACGCATCCGGGATGAGGGCGGTCAAGTACGGGGCGACCAGGGATTTCGTGATGGGCCTGACCTTCGTCAAGGCCGACGGCGAGATCGTGCGCTGCGGCACCAGGACCATCAAGGACGCTTCCGGTTACCAGCTGGCCCGTCTCCTCTGCGGGAGCGAGGGGACGCTCGGTGTTATCACCGAGGTGACATTGAAGCTCACCACGAAGCCCAAGAAGTCCGCATCCTGCCTGGTCGGTTTCAAATCCGTGGAGGATGCGGGACGCTGCATCTCCGCGATCATCGCGAAGCCGTTGATACCCGCATCCTGCGAGCTCATGGACAGTGTTTCGATAACGGCGGTCAACAAAGCGCTCGGGAACCCCCTTCCCGACTGCAACTCCCTGATAATCGTCGAGGTCGACGGCGAGACGGACGAGATAATCGAGAGGGACCTGAAGATCGTGGCCTCGGTGGCGGAGGAGATCGGAGCGATCTTCGTCAAGCCCTCCCACGACAAGAAGGAGATCGCCAGCTGGACGACTGCCAGGAAATCCGTCATGACCTCGCTCAGCGCGATGAAGCCCGGTTACTCCTCGGTGTCGCTCGCGGACGACATGGGCGTCCCGATATCCAAGGTCCCATTGGCGGTCAAGGCCTTCAAGGAGATCGCCGACAAGCACGGGGTCGTCGTGGCGACATACGGTCACGCATCCGACGGGAACCTGCACACCAAGATGCTGCTCAACCCCCTCGACAAGGACGAGTGGGACCGCGGTGTCATGGCCGTCAACGAGATATTCGATGTATGCATCGAGCTCGGCGGAACCGTGACCGGAGAGCACGGGGTCGGCATATCCAAGGCGCCCAACTTCGCCAAGGAGCGCAGTTCGGAGCTTTCGTCCATAATAGCCATCAAGAAGGCGATGGACCCCAACAACATCCTGAACCCAGGCAAGTTGGAGCAGTGGGAGGGGAGCATCCTCACCCACCTCAGGTACCCCTGCAAGGAGTACATGTGAAACCTCGGGGCCGGAGGGGGATGACCCCTTCCGGCCCAATATTTTTCAACCGGTCGTCAGAAACTGATGTACATGTTCCTGGAAGCGAGGAACAGCACAACTCCTATTGCGAGCATGCATATCCAGAGGGGCAGGCTCCACTTGATCACCTTGGACCCGTCGAACGGCGGGAACGGGATCAGGTTGAACAGGCCGAGGAATGCGTTAAGGTTAACGAGCATGCACAGGATGAACGACATGAACCAGTTGCCCTGGTTCAAGGTCAGGTACCATACAAGCAGTGCGATGGCCGCGATGGCGAAGTTGACCGCTGGCCCTGCGATGCTGATCTTGCCGTTTACCTTCTCGTCTATCCTGCCGTCTATGTAGACGGCACCCGGTGCCGCGAAGAGGAATCCGAGGAATCCGGATACCAACGCCAGCCCCAGTCCGGCAGGCCACATGCGGAATTCCGCCCATGCGCCGTATTTCTGGGCAACGAACTTGTGTCCGAACTCGTGTAGCAGGAAGCTGCACACAACGAGCACGATGCTGATCCCGAACCAGTACAGGAAGTTCATGACTCCGCTGGTATCGAACACTATTCTGCTGCTGCGGGCGTAGATCATAGCGAAGGCTATGGCCAGCACGATTATCGAGATCGTTATGTGTTGGATCTCGATCTTGCTGAATGACGGCTTTTGGAAGCCTGGGTTGATGCTTCTCGCCTCTACCATATCCTGCTCTAGCATGTTCCCCTTTTTAAGTATATGTTAAATATACTCTCGAGGTTCCGAACGACATGGCCGGGAATGTGGCGCATGGGAAGGAGATCTACCGCTGGTGCGATACATGTGGCACTCTGATCCTGGGGTCCAGATGCTCTCTGTGCACCGGGCCGGGAAGGGAATTCGAGGTCAACAGCCCGGGGGACATACGTCCTGCCATGGGCGATGCCGCGGACATGGTCCGTGAGCTTTTCGGTATGCACTTCGGCACATCCGCCCCTCTCGACGGCCGTGCCATCTTCCTGAACAAGGTCCCGGGCGAGGACAGGACGGACGAGATCATAGCGCACGGCGCCGTGCTGGGAATCGTGAGGTTCGATCTCATATTGGGGCGCATGGTCCTGGAGATCAGGCAGCCCGGCGCGGACCTGTTCGCACCCTGCGCTACGAAGAACGTGGTGACATTCGCCAACATGTCCGGGCACCTCAAGGGCAAGAGCATCCCCGGCGGCAACATAACCGAGGTGCTCGGAGATTTCTGCGAGGGGGACCCGGTGATAGTGAAGAAGGCCCTCAAGGCAGGCCCCGGCATCGCGCTCGGCCCGTCCGATTCATTGAAGGACATGGAGAAGGCGGTCCGCATCCGCGACCTCAACGCACCGTCCGAGATGCCGATGTCCCCCGGATCAGACCGCGCCGTGTTCGTGAAAGCCAACAAGGAGCACCTACTTCGCCTGGAATCAACGGCCGTCAGCGATATACGTTCATTCGCCAAGGGCAGGAAGCAGCCCATCACATCATCGTTCTCGGGAGGAAAGGATTCCCTGGCAGCATACGGTCTGGCACGTGCGGCGGTCAAGGACATAGAACTGCTGTTCATCAACACCGGCCTGGAGTTCCCGGAGACTGTGGATTATGTGCACAGGTTCGCCTCGTCCAACGGCCTGGTCCTGCACGAGGCTGACGCGGGCGACGCATTCTGGGAGAATGTGGACGCCTTCGGACCGCCGGCCAAGGATTTCAGATGGTGCTGCAAGGTGTGCAAGCTCGGCCCCATAACCGACCTGATCTCCAGGGATTTCCCGTCCGGCACCGTGACGGTCGAGGGCAACCGCGCATTGGAGTCCTATGCGAGGTCGCAGATAGGATTCGTATCCAAGAACCCGTTCGTGCCCAACCAGACGAATCTGAATCCGGTCAGGGGCTGGTCGGCCGCGGACATATGGGGATACATATGGATGCGCAAACTGGAGTACAACCCCCTCTACGACCGGGATTTCGAGCGCATCGGATGCTATCTCTGCGCATCATGCCTGGGCAGCGAGTGGAAGAACACGGGCAGGATACACCCGGAGCTCTACGACAGGTGGGAGAAGCACTTGTCCAGATACGCCGAGGACCGCGGCCTGCCGCAGGAGTACATCGATTACGGGTTCTGGAGATGGAAGGTGCTTCCTCCGAAGATGGTTCGCCTGGCGGAGGGAATGGACCTCAGGACCAGTCCGACCAGGTCCAAGGGCCCGGCGATGAAGATGCTCAAGGGCGCATCGTCGTGCGCCGCAGGGGGATTCTCCATGGAGGCCATAGTGACCGTCCCCCGTTCCCGGGATTTCTCTTATGTCGAGGATGCTCTGCGGACGATCGGCGATGTGCGCTATTCGGAGGAGTTCGAGATAGCCATGCTCAAGACGCCGTCGGGGACGGCGAAGCTGTTCGGCGGCGGCCAAGTCTCCGTCGTGTCCAAGACGGCGAAGGATGCGGAGGTTCTTTTCGAGAGCTCGGTCAAGGCCCTTCTGAGGGCGCAGATGTGCACGTCGTGCGGGATATGCGCGAAAGGGTGCCCGAAGCATGCGATAAGGATTGACGGCGGGCTCCGTGTGGATCCGCGGCGGTGCACCTCGTGCGGCAAATGCGTCAGGTCCTGCATGGTGGCCCATTACTACGATAAGTTGCTGTGAAAGGAACATATGCTGTTTTATATCTTCAGTGATAATGGAACACGCATGGATATTTCATTCGGGCTGGGCATGCTCATTGGCCTGGGGGCCACTGTGATCCTCATGTACCTCGTGTTGAGGAAGTACACGTACCCCGCGGTCGAGCAGCCGTTCTTCAGCGATCCAATGCTGTTCTTCCTGTTCGCACTCGGCCTCGTGGCAGGCACGATCCTGTTCGTGGTCTCCACGTACTTCACTTGGAACAACCTGATCTATGCCATATTGCTGTCTGTGATAGAGTGCTTCGTGATGCTCGTGGTCCTCAACCTCAAGAGGTTCCATGGCAAGTCGGACACCGTGTTCTACGGTTACGGACTGGGTCTGGGGATCGGCGGGGCGATGGCCTGCGGCCTGATATACATGATATCCGTGGTATCGGCATCCGGGTTCGATGCCCTTGCCTACGCCATCGTGTGCATAATGGCCGTTGCCCAGGTCATGGTGATCGGAGCCGTCGGCACGACCATCGGCGAGGGGATAGCAAGGCTCAGGCCATGGGAGTTCCTCATGAAGGCGATAATCATCAACACGCTCTTCATGATATGCAGGACGGTCACCGTGATGTACATCAACGATATGAGCTGGCTTATGTACCTCGGCGTCTTCGCGATGATCGCCGTGGCGGTATGGGCGTTCTACACTACGATGTACAAGAACCTGTCCGCGGTCGTTTCCGACGTCCTCCGCATGGAAGGGAAGAAGCGTGACGACATGCCACGCTGATCAGATGCTGCGGTAATGCCCCGGGGACGTTTCGGTGACGACGCATCCGTCGATCATCATCTCGATGATGCGGTCGCGGTTGCGGGGGTCCACGGACCCCACGTCCTCGGCGGTGAAGCTCCCCTTTATCTCGGTGAGCCCGTCGGCCAGCAGCTGCACCTTGCCGTAGGTGTCGCTGCAGTGCTCGTATCTGAATGTCAGTGTGGACATCGGATCCAGGTCGGGTGACGGCCTCCTCTCTTTTTCCGGCACGAATCCCGTTATCTCGGATAGGACATCGCGGACAAGCGCCTGATCCGCATTCTCGAAGAGCTTGACGGAATCCTTCGTGACCATCGACCTGCCGCAGAACGGGCAGTCGGTGGATGACGATGACGAGTCTATCATCCTGTGCCTGGAGCATTTGGGACAGGATACCACTGCGTACATGGCAGGTCACTCGTGCTCCGTGAATACCAGTGCCGCAATGCAGCACCCGTAGTTGTCCATGGGGATCTTGAGCTCCTCGGTCACGAAGTTGATCTCGCCGAACTCCAGCCCTCTGATGTGCGCCATCTCGGCCATCTTCCATCTGAGGTCCTCTTGGAGCGATTCCTTGGATCCGTGGAGGTGGCCTTCTGCGACGTATCCTCCTTTGCCGTCTTTGCGGTATGCGTACGCGATCCCGGCGGAGATGGTCTCACCTTCACAGCCTCTCATCTGTGCCAGTACGCAATGGGTGATGGCACCCATGGGGATCTCCATGCGGTCGGTGACCCGGGCATCGACAGGGATGACGGATGACACTGCTACCAGATTCTGTTCTCCTATGCCCGCATCTATCAGGGCACGGTCGAAAGCGTTCAGACCGGATACCTTGCTGATGGCGCAACTCGAGGTTATGAAGAACCTTTTCGGGACTAGATGCATACAGACTTCGATACGTCCGGATGATATAACACTTATTCATGCCGTGACGCTTCCCCGGAGGTCTCGTCCGCAGAGGGCGGTTCACCCGTAGATGTGCTCATCGACGCGGCTGTCTGCCATCTGGCTTATGCGGGCCTCGAGCTCCTCCGCCTCTTTGATCAAAGGCTCGGTGTCCACGTTGATCTCGGGGAACATGCGGCCCAACGGTTCCAGGAGCCTCGTCGCGGACCTCGGGTCGGGCAGATCGGTGTTGGCGGTGGTCAGGAGCGTGGCGATCTCCACTCCGAAATCGACAGACTCGTAGAGCAGGACGCCGGATAGCCCGCGTATCATCCCGTCTTTGAAGATCTCGACCCCGTACTCCTCCAGCGTCTTCCGGGCGCCTTCCGTGGATCCTGCGCCGAGCAGGGCCTGTTCCCCGAATCTGGGTATGCCCTCCAATGTGATCGTCTGCCGTATGCCGCTGCCTCTCAGCCAGTCGAGCAGGGCGATGGCCAGCGGATGCTGCTGTTCGGGCTTGGGGACGAGCTCCGATGTTATGATGACTATCCCGTCGCAGTCCACCCCGTCGGTCGCCGCGCGTGGGCCTGCGTATATCCGTATCGGAGGGAGCGGATCCCCGTCCTGTATGACCGCATACGGGGGAAAATCAGGGGAGCTGAAACCGGCAATGAGCTTCAATTTGAGCTCACGGGCGAGGAAGCTCGCCGCGATCGAGCTCACCAGGCCGATGCTGGGGAAGCCGATGATGGCCACCGGGTTGCTGCATGGGAGGTACGAGTACCTGTGGAATCTCATCTCCATGTCCGGTTGATGTGCGTCAATCCTTTTAATCAATCCCATCCTATCGGAGGTCGATATCATGACCGACGAGATAGCGATCAAGAGGACGGCCGCGGGCATACCTGTAGTCGCGGAGAGGATAGCGGACAGCAGGAGCGCAGGGTACATGGTGGCCGTGGGCACCGGGTCCAGGGACGAGTCCGAGGATGTCATGGGCATATCCCACCTCTTGGAACACGTGGTCTTCAGGGCGACCAAGACGCGTTCGTCTTACCAGATGGCGAAGGAGATGGAGGGTGCCGGCGGGGAGCTGAACGCGTTCACTTCCAAAGAGTGCACGGCGTTCTACGGCGTCACCATGAACGAGACCGCCGCAGTGGCAAGGGACATGGTATCCGACATCGTGGCCAACCCGTTGATAAACGAAGAGGATGTGCAGCTCGAGAAGAAGATAGTCCTGCAGGAGATAAGCATGGTCAGGAACGATCCGGAGAGCTACATCCATGACCTCTTCTCCCGCACGATGTGGCGCGGACATAAGCTGGCACAGGATGAGGCCGGAGAGATCGACATCGTGAAAGGGTTGGGATCCAAAGAGCTGAGGGCGTACTATGAGGATCGCTACAAGGTGCAGAACATGGCGGTCTTCGCCGCAGGCGATGTCGACATCGACGAGACCGTCGAGTGGGCAGAGGAGAAGTTCGACCCCATGACGGGCGGCAGCGGGATCGTCCGCACCGCGCCCAGCATCCCGGGTGCTAAATACGATTTCATCCCCAGAAAGGAGGACCACTGCTATGTGGCCATGGGATTCCCGGCATACGGTGCGGACAGCAAGGACCGCGCCGCCGTGCTCCTCCTGAGCGCCCTTCTCGGGTCCGGGACCAGTTCCAGGCTCTTCCAGGGGGTCCGCGAGGAGAAGGCCCTCGTGTATTCGATATTCACGAGCGTGGAGCAGAGCTGCGATGCGAGCTCGGTCGGGACCTACATGTCGGCGACCGAGGATAATGTCATCGAAGCGGTCGAGACCACCGCCCGCATATTCGGGGACCTCAGGGACGACGGCCCGGACGCAGGAGAACTTCAGAGGGCGCGCAACCTGGTCAAGGGAGCGACGATAAGGTCGGTGGAGTCCACTGAGAACAGGCTCTACCGCCTGACGAGGAACTTCATGCTGCTGGGCAAACCCGAATCATACACGGACCGCCTGGCGGCCATGGACAAGGTCACCGAAGAGGACATCCGCCGGGTGGCGAAGGACCTGATAAGGGCGGACCGCCTGAACATGACCGTCCTCGCTCCGCAGTCGAGGCACCTCAGGAAGTTCGACCTGTCGTCTCTGAGCCTCTGAATCCGGATATCAGGTGGAGGACGGCGTTCACCGCGCTCTCCTTGGCCGCTACCACCGCGGGGGTCATCCCCTCGCGCACGGTCTGGAGGTCCTCTACCTCGATGGCGACGAAACGGACGGATACGGGCATCATCTCCGGCTCCATCTGCAATCCGATGCGCATGGCGGTGGCAAGGTTGATGTCGTGCGCAGAGGCGTTGGTCACCGTCGGCTCGAAATCCTCTGGATCGAAGAAAAGGACGGTTCCGGGTCCGTACTGCCCGGTCTTTATGGCGTCGACTATTATCACATGGCGGTAGCCGTACATCAGGGGGATGATGTCCAGGCCTCCGACGGCCTCTTGGCGGGTCTCGACGCCACGGAGCCCCATGGCCTCGATGGCATCCACGACCTCCAGCCCTATTGCGTCGTCGGACATTATCGGGCTTCCCAGCCCGATGATGAGTATGGTCTCTGATGTAGAAGAGCTCCTTCCGGCATTCATGGGATCATTCCCTGCTCTCTTCGTCATCGTCTTCGTGCAAGAGCGTGGCCGGGGCCTCTGCGGGCGCATCGGGCACGCGTTCGCGTTCCTCGTCCGCCTTGTACATCCTGTCGAGGGGGAACGAGACGCAGATGCCCCCGTCGATGTTGTTGATCCCGCCGACCTCTATGGTCGTCTGCAGGAGATCGTCCAGATGGTCTGTGTCCACGGTCATGAGCACGACCTCCCGCTCTTCGTTGAGCGCGAATCCGAGTATGCTCTTGCCGCCGCTGCTGTTGCCGCGCATGATGGTGCTGCTTGTGGACAGACCCTGCGATTCTTCCATGACCGCCACGCCCCAGCCCTTTTTAACCGAGGCCAGCACCACATGCATGTTGCTCTTGTACGTCACTGTTGATTCCCCCGACTCCTCACATTACGTTTCTTGATTCTTATTACTATTCCCAACAGGGACAGCGCCACGAGGGGCGCGGCCGATATCATCGCGACTATGCCGAAACTGTTCATGATCTCCTCCGGCCCGGAGTACTTGGCGGTCGCGATGCCTGCGTACATGGTCATTATCACGGCGACCGACATGGGACCGGTGGCGACGCCCCCGGCGTCGAATGCTATCCCGACCATGTCCGTATCGGAGAACCACATGACGATCAGCGCTATCACGTATATCGGCAGTATGATGTAGATGAGATCGATCTCGAACACCATCTTCGCCATGCCGATGGCCACGAACGATGCCACGCCGATGACCAGCACTCCGAGGATGAGACGTTTCGGCACGGTCCCCGACGATGCCATCTCCACCTGGTCGCACAGGATCTTCACGGCCGGCTCGGCTATCACCACTATCATCCCGAGGATGAATCCGAGCACTATGATCCAGATCCCGTCTTCAGCCGCAAGGGCGAGGCCGATGTTCATGGACACGGGCACGAAACCGGTGTAGACGCCGGTGAGGAACACGACCATGCCGACAGCGGCCAGGAGTATTCCCTTGAACATGCTGTTGATGGTCTTCCACGGATATTTGAGGAAGAATTTCTGGAACAGCACGATGAACAGCGACAGCGGTCCGATGGATACGATGACGCTGATCAGCGTCTCCTGCAACTGTGTTCCGATGTTGCCGAAGATCGCGAACGGGTCGATCTTATCTGCTATTTCGCCGAACACCGCCGCCGTAGCGGCCACGTCCTCGGTGAATATCCCCATCAGGAGGACGGCCACCACCGGGCCGATGGAGGCGAGTCCTATCATCCCGAAACTGTCCATGCTGGACCTCTTGGAAACCACGGAGCATATGCCCGCGCCGATGGACAGCAGCACGGGGACGGTCATCGGCCCCGTGGTCACGCCGCCGGAGTCGAAGGCCATCCCCAGGAATTCCGGCGGGCACATGATCGCCAGGAGTATAACGAACGTGTAACTCCAGAGCAGGAGCAGCTTCATGCTCATGCCGTACACGATCCTCAACGCCGCCACGATCAGGAATATGCCTATGCCGCCTGCGATGGCGTATGTGAGGGCCTGCACCCCGATCGCGGAGTACAGGCTGTTCACGAGGGTGCAGAACACGTTGACGTCGGGTTCGGCCAGCGTTATCAGGAAGCTGATGACGAAGATGACCGAGATCATGAACACGGCGCTCTTGCGCTTCGGTATCTCGGCGCCGATCGTCTCTCCCGCCGGCAGTACGCCGTAGTTGACGCCGATGAGGAACAGCGTGAATCCCAGGATGACCATGGAAGCGCACAGCAGGAACAGGAGGCTATCTTCCAGGGATGGGTGCAGCAGCATCTGCTGTAGCGTGAACACTACGGCTATGACGAGGATCGTCGAGAAGAAAACATCCTTGAGCTCTTTCTGAAAAATACCCATCCAACTTCACAGTACGTCATCTCCGTTTATTATCATT
>CAZLEI010000002.1:0-101507 GCA_964558505.1 uncultured Methanomassiliicoccales archaeon
TGATATCCCGTAGATATATTGATTGTAATTAAAGGTTGTGCTCAAGACCTGCTCGAAACACATTCCAAGAAAAAACCAAATGCGAAAATCGCACGTATAGCCAGCTCAGAACTCGCTGTTGAGCTTGGACTGGAACCTGTGCACTTCCCCGGGTATGTTGGTGGGATATCTGCCGTTGATGCATGCAAGGCAGAGATCCGATGCGGGTATGCCGATGGCCTCCACGAGACCTTCTATGGAGATGTATCCCAGGCTGTCAGCGCCGATGACCTCGCGTATCTGATCCACGGAATGGTCGTTGGCGATGAACTGGTCCCTTGTCTTCATGTCCACGCCGTAGTAGCACGGGGCGACGATGGGAGGGCAGCCGATCCTCACGTGGACCTCTTTCGCGCCAGCCTCCCTCAGCATGGTGATGAGCTTCTTCAGGGTCGTTCCCCTGACGATGCTGTCATCCACCAGGAGGATGCGCTTGTCTTTGACGGTGCTCTTGATCGGGTTCATCTTCATGCCGACCGCGAACTCCCTGTCCTTCTGCTCGGGCATGATGAACGTGCGCTCCACGAACCTGTTCTTCATGAAGCCTTCCTCGTACGGGATCTTCGATACGATGGAATATCCCAGCGCGTGCGCGCGACCGGAATCGGGAACGGGCATGATGCAGTCCACGTCCGCCGGGGATTCCTTGGCGAGGACCATGCCGATCCTCTTCCTCACATCGTACACCTCACGCCCGTCGATGACGGAATCGGGTCTGGCGAAATACACCCACTCGAACATGCAGTGCGCAGTGGGCGTCAGCGAAGGTGCCGGATAGATCTTCACGCCTTTCTCGTCCACTTCGATGATCTCGCCGGGCTGTATGTCCCTGACGAACTCCCCCTTCAGGGCATCGATGACCGCAGACTCGGACGCCAGGACGAACCCCTCATCGACTTTTCCCAGGCACAATGGCCTGAAACCGTACGGGTCGCGGACGCCGAACAGCCTGTCGTTGAAAAGCAATGTCAGGGAGTAAGCTCCGTCCAGTTCCGACATCATCGCCCTTATGGACTTGACAGGGTCGTTGTACTGGGTCATGTACTTTCCCATGATCTTCGTGAGAAGTTCGCTGTCGGAATCCGTGAGGAAGGACCAGCCCGCCTCCAGGTATTTCTTCTTGAGCTCGGAGAAATTGGTTATATCTCCGTTGTGCGCGCAGGCAATCATACCGTTTGTAGTCTGCACGAAAAGCGGCTGGGCGTTGACAGCGCCTTTGGAGCCGGTTGTAGAATAGCGTACATGGCCGATCCCGCATTTACCGCGGAGATCGACCATGTTCATTGGGTTCAGGGCGACCTGCACCAGGCCGTTGTTCTTGACCGTGTTTATCGTGCCGTTGTCGAACGCGGATATGCCCGCGCTCTCCTGGCCACGATGCTGGATGATCCTTAGGGCCTTGTGGAGCGACGGTACGACATCGTATGAAGCATACATGCCCACGACGCCGCAGCTATGTTTCGGCCCAGTCATCTCAAAACGACCTTAATCGCGGAGTTTGGCCCATTTGTAGGACCTCATCTTCGCAGTCTTGCCGTATCCGCAGGAAGCACAGATGCCCCTCCTGACGTGATATGAACTCTTGCCGCATCTGCGGCAGGGGATGTGCGTCTTGAACTTGTTGTGTCTTCCCTTTGCTGGTGTTCCTGTTCCCATTTGAATCTCTCCTTAAGGTGAAATGTAGATCACGTTGTCCCCGCGGACGATGGCGAGGCTGTGCTTCCTCACAGTCTCTCCGTTGACGATCTCCTCGGCATTCTTGAGCACCACGTTCATGTGGGGGTCGTATCCGTCGAGGACACCTCTGTACTCCCTCTTTCCTTTGAGTTCGACGATAACATTCTTGTTGATCGCCTGACTGAGTACCGATAGGGGCTTTATCATTGAATCCACCAATTCCGATAATACATCCCGCATATAAAGATATCGTACGGCGTTCATCTTACTATTAATGAAATGGCCGTGACAGACGTGTGCCCGTCGAAGTTGACGATTTGGCTTATATGTCCAAGGCCATATATCCTCGATGACTGCGGATGACATCGTGATATCCGTCAGGGAACTTAAACGTGCCTATGGGTCCCTGCTGTCGAATCAATCGGAGAAACTGGCAGTGGCAGGGATATCCTTTGAAGTGAACAGAGGGGAGATATTCGGCATCCTCGGCCCCAATGGCGCAGGGAAGACGACAACGATCAAGATGCTTGCCACGCTGCTCACTCCGACGTCGGGGAAGGCGGAGGTGCTGGGACTGGATGTTGCCGACGAACGCAACATCAAGGCGATACGCCGCAGGATCAACGTCGTATCCGGCGGCGAGAGGGGACTGTACTACAGGCTCACCGGCCGCCAGAACCTGGAATTCTTCTCCGACCTCTACAGCATCCCGAGAAGGGACCAGAAACCTCTCATCGACCGTTTGCTGAAGCTCGTCGATCTGACCGAGGCAGGCGATACCAGAGTGGAGGACTACTCCAGAGGGATGAAGCAGAGGATACACATCGCCAGATCGCTCATCAATGACCCAGATATACTTTTTCTTGACGAGCCGACGATAGGTCTGGACCCGGAGATGTCCAAGAACGTCCGCAGATTGGTGAGGAAACTCTCCGACAAGGGGACGACGGTGATACTGACGACGCATTACATGTTCGAGGCCGAAGAGCTCTGCGACAGGATGATCATCATCTCCAAAGGCACGGTCGTCGGCCGCGGGACCGTTAAAGAGATCAAGGACCTGATTTCGGATGCATCGGCCATACGCATAGTCACGGATTCCGACCCTTCGGGAGCATTGTCCGAGACCGATGCCAGCGTAGAGAAGATGCTCGACGGCCACTATGTGGTCCATGCGGTATCACGTTCCGATGACGACCTCCGCAGGTACGAGGATATGGTCCGTCCGTTCGGGATAAGGAGCGCCGGCATAGAAAACCCGACGCTCGAAGATGCATATCTGGCACTTACGAGGAGGTCAGGAGAGTGAACGTCCGTGCCGCGTCTGCGGGATTCATGCAGCAGGCCCGGCAGTTCATCGCAGACCCGCAATGGATAATCCCGAGCCTGATATCCCCGTTCCTGTTCACAATGGTCATGCTGTTCATCTATCCGGATGTTGACGGCCCGATCGTGCTCAGCGCCGTCCTTGGGGGCGGTGTGCTCGGCATGTGGGCGAACACATTGTTCGCATCGAGCTTCTCCGTCTCATACGACAGGATGACAGGGACATTCGAGGAGATAATGTCGTCCCCCACATCGTTCTACGATGTGCTGATCGGCAGATCCCTGTGGAACGCGTTCATCGGCCTCCTCAACGCCGTACTGGTGTTCGTTATCGCGGAGATCGTGTTCCAAACCGCGATCTCATTGGCGAACCCGATCGGATTCTTCTTCCTTCTGGCACTGACATTGGCATCACTTTCTGCCATCGGCATGGTGATATCCACGGCATTCGTCATGACCCGCAGGGGCACATTCCTGTCCACCATCTCGGAATTCCCGATATACGTTCTATGCGGTGCACTCATACCTGTGTCCGCCCTGCCTTCGTTCCTTGCCCCGGCATCCTATGTCCTGGCACCTGCCTGGGGAGTGGATGCCATCAAGTACATGGCACTGGAGGGCTACACCGGGATGATGGGCGTCCCCCTCTGGGCAGACATCGTCATGATGGTCGCTCTCTCCGCTGTGTGCCTCGTCATATCCTGGATTCTCATGAAGCGCATCGAGATGAGGGTGCGCACCACCGGATCCGCCGGGAGGTATTGAGATGGGCTCATTCGGTGTCGTCCGTGCGGCCGCCAAGGCCGCATTCACCAACAAATTCACATTCATGCCCCCCGTCCTATGGGCGGTTCAGATACTAGTAACATCCTTCTTCTCGATGTTCTTCTTCACTCTGCTGGCCGATTATGTGGGGAACCCCGAGGTCACCGTGGCTTACGTAGCTGTGGGGAATGCCGTCCAAAGTGTTGCGATGAGCACATTGTACTCTGTATCGGAGATACCTGGCATAGAGAAGCATACCGGCACCATGGGTGCGCTGATGCAATCCCCTGCGCCGCTGTTCACCGTGTTCTTGGGCATGTCGCTGTTCGGAATCTCCATGGGACTCGTGTCCATGACCGTGTCCCTCCTGTTCGCCGGGGCGGTATTCGGGGTCAGCTTCGGAGCATGCAACTTCGTCTCCGTCGCGGCGATAATCGTCCTGACATGCCTGTCGCTGGCCGGGATGGGGATGATGCTCGGCAGCATCGGGATCCACCTTAGGACCGCGTCGATAATAGCCAATCTGTTCGCATATGTGGGACTGCTGATATGCGGCGTGAACTTCCCCGTATCCTACCTTCCCGAATGGGTGCAGACGATATCGGCCGCATTCCCTCTGACATATGCCGTCGAGGCCACACGCGGTGCGGTGGACGGCGCCAGCCTGTTGGACCTTTGGCAGCCGGTCTGCACCATGGTCGCGCTGGGAGCGTTATACGCAGTACTCGCCTGGCTGTCCTTCGGCTACTTCGAGAAGATGGCCCGCCGCAGAGGATCGGGCGATTCCTTCTGATCAGACGAACGCTCCGATCGTGGGTGCGTCGAGACGGTCCATATCGTAGAAGATTATGGCCTCGCGGATTCCATCCTCGCCCATGCCCGTTCCCATGAAGTGGTCGAGTATGGATGCACGCCACAGGAGGTCCAGGATCGTTGAGGACATAGCGCCGTAGTATGCGTTGGCCATCGCATCCTCATATCCTGTCTCATCCATCATGGAGAACACATTGCCTATGAAGCTGTCCCTGTTGTTCAAGACCGCGATGTACTTACCAAGGAGCTCTGCGCCCCCGGCCTCCAACGGCTTGAGCGGTATCTTGGCAGGATCGGCGTATCCCTTGTGATGGATGTCCCCCTCATCGTCGAGGACCATCCATTCTATCTGCCCTTCGGTGGCCATGAACATGTTCCAGTTCCAATCCTTGTCGCAATAGACAGGAAGGTTCACGGGATCGTCGGAGGACATGGATTCCAGTGCCGCGCTGCGTGCCGCCTCCTCCATCTCTTCCATCTCGAAGCGAAGGTCCCTCTGGACCGCACTGAGTGCCATCTCCGGCTCTTCCAATGACATGTCCATGACATTGCCGAGATATGCCAGATCTGTGAAATTGGTGATGTTCTCGGAGACGGACATCCTCAGCACCGAGGGGTCTGCCATGACCCCCGCCTCACGGCAGTTGGCGTAGAATTCGCGGTACACCGCAGAAGCCTCCTTGATCGCGCTCTGAAGCCTCTTGTCGGCAGCCTCGGCCAAGCCCTTCGCTTCGATAAGAGCGTCGGATCCCGTATTGTACCAGACACCACGGCACGAGAGATCGAGCTCGACCTTCACGCGATCGCTGACATAGAAGTGGAAAGGGAACTGACGGCAGTATGTGGTCCTGTGATCGTATACCTTGCATCTCCTGTTATCGAGGAACGAACAGGACCCGCGGCCCTTCTTGAGGGACAATGCGAAATATGGGTCCGGGCCCCTGCTCTTGACGAGCTTGTCCGGATGATTCTCCCTGAAGAAAGCTCTCTCGAGCGGCAGGACCTCCGGCTGGCACAAGCAGCACAGTCCGCACTCGGGGGGGCACTCAACCTTCTTGCCGATGACCTCAGAATAATCGATCTCATAATTTGCCACGTATATCCGCTCCGATCCTCTCGCCGACGAACTCGCCGTCCTCCACCTGTACTTCGCCCCTGACCATAACTGTATCGGGGAAGACCGCCTCCATGCCGGCGTATGGACTGTGTCCCGCGCGACTGTGGAGTCTCTCCACATCGATGGATGATGTGCTCCTGGTATCGAAGACCGCGAAATCCGCATCACGCCCCACTGCTATCTCTCCCTTGTTGATGCCGAATGCCTTGGAAGGTTCGGATGACCCCATGGACACGAGCATCGAAAGAGGGATCTGACCTTTCCTGACCATGTTCATCAGGATCGGCACCGTGGTCTCCACGCCGGGGATCCCGCCCGGGGCCGCATCATACTCCTGGGACTTCTCAGACTGGGTATGCGGGGCATGGTCGGTGCCGATCATGAGCGCCTCCCCTGCCCTGAATGCCGAGAACAGCGCCTCGCGTGTGGCCGCATCCCTCAGCGGAGGATTGACCTTGTACTCCGCACCTTCGGCGGAGGAATCGAAGAGCATGTGATGAAGCGTGACCTCGGTCGTGAACCCCAGGTCGCGGGCTGAGCGCAAGGTGCGGGGATCGGTGACATGGCATATGTTGACCTTCATCCCCTTGTAGCGGGACAGGCGACGGAGCGCATTGAACTCGGCCTCCACCGGGCGATTGCGGAGGTGGTCCTGGTTGGAATGCTCCGGCACCCTGCCTATCATGGAATCGTCCTCGGCGTGCACGCTCACCCTCCTTCCGGTGAGTGCTATGTCCGCCATGGCGGCCGCTATCTCGGTATCGTCGTTCATGAGTATGTTACCCGTCGTGGAGCCCATGAATATCTTGAACCCTGCCACCACGGGAGCCAGCAATCCCGCGTTGCATCCTGGGGTGACGGCTGCGAACAGACCGTAGTCGCAATAGGCCTTGCGGCCGACGGCGGCCTTCTTCTCCATCATGGAACGAAGATCTGTGGCGGGCGGCTTGGTATTGGGCATATCGAGGATGCAGGTCACACCGCCGCATACGGCAGACGCTGTCCCGGTACCGAAATCCTCCTTCTGAGTCATACCCGGATCTCTGAAATGCACATGGGGATCCACGAACCCGGGGAGGATGATCCTATCGCCGAGATCTATGGTCCTGTCCCCTCCGCGGACCACCTTTCCGACGGTCTTTATAACACCGTCCTCGAAGCCTATCGATACATTGGTCAGCTCGCCTTTTACAAATGCCCTGCCGGAGATGACGTCCATATCATCCCTTCCTGACGATCTCGCCACGGGGTTCCAGCTCTGCGAACACCTCGCCCGTGAATGCGTGCAACGCCGCCCCCGGGTCCCTCCAGGCGCCTGCAGGCAGTCCTGCCTTTGCAGACAGGTTGTCCAAGTACTCCTCCTTGGTCCAATCCCATTCCACCGGCACCTGTGGAAGGAACACCGCACGGCGATTCCCGTACGTCAGGACCAGCCCGTCCCGGCCCAGCACTATCTGGGACATCAGATCGTCCGCATCTGAGTGCTGTATCGTCACCGGCACCGAGAGAACGGTCACCTCGAATGTCACATGCGACAGCTCATCTGCCTCCAGGGCAGGGAACCTGGGGTCGTGACAGGCGGACCTGGCAGACTGTACCAGTGCATCCTTCAGCGGGAGCACGGGCTCGGGATATCCTATGCATCCCCGGAGGATGCCTTCCGGATAGAGGTTTATGGTAACGAACACACCGGACCTGGCATCGAACCCGGCAGGCGTATCGACGAGCATGACCGTGCCGCGGACCTCGGCCTCTGCCGCCGCACGTGCTGTTCTCACGGCGGCCGTACCCGCTGATGCATCCATCACTCCACCACTATCTTCTCGACTTCTTCCGCTTCAGACGGCTTGGACTTTCCCTTGTACTTGCATCCGGGATTGAATTCGCAGAATGCGGACATCAACTCCGGAGCGTGCAATTTGAATCTCTCGATCGAGTCCTTAACCTCGTCCGGAAGGGGGGACGCCTTCACGGCAGCGGACAATGCGAGCAATGCCTCGATGAGCGCACCGGTCGAGTGCTTCTGGAAAGACGGATCTGAGATGACCGTTATGATGACATCCGTGGCTTTCTCGCCGGACTCCTTGGCCTCGGCCTCTTTCTTGGCAAGCTTCTTCTTCGCTTTCTTCTTGGCCTTCTTCTTCGCTTTCTTCTTGGCCTTCTTGGCCTTCTTCACGATCTTGCCTGCCTTGTCCAGCTCTTCACCGACTTTGGCCTCGGCAGCTTTCCTGGTGGATTCCAGAAAATCCTCTGTGATGGCCTTGCTCTCGACCGCGAACCTCTTGAGATCGTCTTCGGTCAGACCGAATGTGCTGTAAATGTCACTCATCTGATTTCCTCCTGAATTTGACCGTCAATACGTCATTCTTGAACTCTGCCCCTATTATCTTGGCGTTAATCAACACCGTGGGCAGGTTGACACTGCGTTTCTGACTGCCAACATGCAATATCAAAGAACCGTCTTTCGTCCTATATAACTCAACGTCCCCTTTCTCGGCGAATGGGAGTTTGAGCATCATGTAGTCGATACCGTCCTCGGTCTTGAACGAAAGGGGGCTCTCATCCGCATAGACCTCGGTCGGATCGCTATCCTCGAACAGCATATCGGCCAAGTGCTCGAGTTTCTGGATGCCCAGCATCTCCGTTGGCATCTGATATGCGTAGATCATCTTCATCGGATCGAAAGCGTGATGGATCATCTCCATGTACTCTGCCTGCTCCTTCAGCTTGTCACTGAAGTATTCCGGCATATCGTCCGGATACACCCTGTTTACTATCAGGGCCTCCACGTTCTTGTTGTACAATGAAAGATAGGAGTACGCGCGCTTGGTCTCGTTGATGACCATGCGCTCGGGATTGACCACCAGGCGGATGGTGGTGTTCTTGGGATCCTCCAGGACGACCTTTACACGGCGCATCTTCTCCTTCAGGTCCTCCAAGGTCACCAGCACGTCGTCCGATGGCAGAGGGAAATCTATCACCTTCGCCACCGTTGCGCGGGCGATGACGAGCACCTTCCTCAGCAGATGGAACATCTTGTCGATGTACCACCCGGAGACGTCGGGGAAGCTCAGCAGCCTGAGTGTCTCACCTGTGGGCGCGGTATCCATGACGACCACATCGTACATGTCCTTCTCCTTGAACTCCAGGATGTAGAACAAGGCCGCCACCATCTCCATGCCCGGAAGGATCGCCATCTCCTCTGCGGACAGGTCCTCCATGCCCTGGGACAACAGGAACGATGAAACGTACGCCTGTATGTCGTTCCACTTCGATTTCATCTCGGTTATGATGTCGATCTCGAGAGCATCCAGGTTGGGGGATATTTTCTCGATCTTCCCCGACATCTCCATGTCCAATGAATCCGATAGAGAATGAGCGGAATCCGTGCTCATTACGATAGTCCTGTGGCCTTTAGCCGCCGAACGTAATGCAGTCGCGGCAGATACAGAGGTTTTCCCCACTCCGCCCTTCCCCGTGTAGATGATGAGCCTCATGGACGGGGCATGGAGACAGGTATAATTAGCAGTTTCCTTAGAAGCCCTGGCTACTTTGGGCTGTGTGAGAATAAGGAGTGCCGAGGATGGGGTTCGAACCCATGACCTTCGGATTTCCCTGGAAGAGGTCTGTTGACCAGAACCCTATGAGTCCGACGCTCCACCAGGCTGAGCCACCTCGGCATGTGTAATTGGTTTGGGGTAAGTGGTTTAGGTAATTGTATTATTCGGAGGATTCTTCCTCGGCCTCGGACTCTTCGGGCTCGTCCGCCTCTGCCTCGGGCTCCTCTTCGGATGCCTCTTCGACAGGTTCGGGTGCTGCGGGGGCGACGACTTCCATGATGGATTCGGGGTCGCCTTCGCCGAAGGCAAGGATCTCGCTCTTGCGGATCTCGATGCGCTTGACGGGGATGACGACGCGGCATGCCCTTGCAAGCTCTTTCGCGAGGTCCCCGGAGACGATCGCTTTCACGATGTCGGAGAGGCTGCGCTCGGTTCCCATGTCCTTGAGGGTCTTGTCCATGACAGCCCTCATGCCGTCCTCCTGGGAGGACTGGATGCGCTTCTCTGCGATCGACATGGGCTTGATCCTGATGACGAAGCCGTCCGTGGTCTTGACATCGACGACGTGATCGGTCTTGGTCTTCTTCCTGCGGGTGAGCCTCCTGACGTAGTCGCTGGTAAGCTCGTGGCCGATGAACACGGTCTTCGCGTCCTCGCCCTCTGCAGAGACGATCTTGAATTTCAGCTTGATGTGCATCTTGGAGAAATCTCCGGTGAGATCCTGAACGGTGACATCAGCGGTTCTTCCGATGAGGTACTCAGGGTCAGCTGAGGGGGTCTCTCCGATCACTACCTCGTTGAACATACGAGGTGCGTGAACCTTGTACCACGTCTTTGCCTTCCACTTGTCCTTCACCTTACGGGCTGCTGTACCTTTTGCTTTCTTCGCTGGGGCCATCGGAATCCTCCATGATTCAATGCAAAGGGTAAGATTAAACGGTTGTATTAAAAGGTTTGTTTTCGAAAAATAATTTACAAAAACGATTTAGGACCTTAGCCAGCATGTTTTTCTATATCACATTGAGGATTTTTTTCTACTTGATGGTTGATACCGCTATTATTTAAAGATTGCTGAAAAAATCCGCCGAACCCGTGACGCCGGGATCCGATGATGAGAACGTGCACGGACCTGTTTCGTCCGTATAGAAACATATGATATGGAAGGAGCACGGGGCCCGAAGGCCCCGCGCGTTGATTGTTCAGAGCGACACCGGGGTGGCGTGCGCATCCAGACCGAGGTCCTTGGCGTCCATTCCCATCGCAAGGCCGTAGAGCTGCGAGAGGTGGAGGACGGGTATGGAGAACCCGAGGTCCTTCTGACTCTGGTCGAACTGCAGGTGGCAGAACGGGCAGACGTCGATGATGTATTTCGCACCGGACTCCTGGATGTTCTCCAGGTTCTGCTTGGTGAACTTCAGAGCGGTCTCGCCGAAGGCGGCCCTGAGTCCTCCTCCTGCGCCGCAGCACATCATCTTCTGCTTCCTGGGCATGCTCTTCGCACCGACCGCCTCGACAAGATCGTCGAGGATGTGGGGGTTCTCGGGGTCATCCAGGTTCTTGATTTTGCTGGGCTTGAGGAAGTGGCATCCGTAGAAGACACCGACCTCGTACTCCAGGGGCTTCGAGACCGCGGCCTTGATGCTGTCGAGTCCGACCTCGTTGTAGAGGACCTCGGCGAAGTGCCTGACCTTGGTCGTTCCCTTGTACTCCATTCCGATCTCCGCAAGGACCTTGTTGACCTTGGCGAGGAGTTCGGGGTCCTCGTGCAGCTCGTGAGCGGCATCGAAGAGGGATCCGTAGCATCCGTTGCAGATCGTGACTATCTCGAGTCCTTCTTTCTCCGCGAGCGCGAGGTTCCTCGCAGCGGCGGCAAGCCAGGTCTCTTTGCTGAATGCCCTGATCACACCGGGTGCGGGGCAGCAGCTGGCGTCCTTGAGGTCGACGAGCTCGATACCGAGCTTCTTGCAGACCTCTCTCGTGGACTTCTCTACACCGGGGTACCTGAGAGGTGCGATGCAGCCGAGGAAAAATGCGTATTTAGCCATCTTACTCACCTGTAATCTTGTAGAAGCCGGTCGCAGAGAGGATCTTGTCCAGGTCTGCCTTGGCCTTGTCGTTCGCCAGGACCGTGGGGGGCACCTCGGGGAGTCCGAGCGCGGCCCTCTGGGCCTTGACCTTGTCGTTGATGGCGACGGTGTGTCCGTATTTGGACAGGGCCATCGCGGTCTTCTTGTGGTTCTCGTACATGTGACCGTTGGCGACTGCGATGTTCCTGAGGGCGATGACGATGTCCACGATGGGGACCTCGCGGGGGCACCTCTCGACACATGCGTAGCAGGTCGTGCACTGCCAGAGTTCCTCGCTCGAGATGATATCCTCTTTCAGACCGAGCTGCGCCATGCGCATGAGCTTCCTGGTCCTGTAGGATGTCTGCTTTCCGGAGGGGCAGCTCGCGGTACAGGTTCCGCATTGGAAGCACATCTTGACTTCCGCGGCACCGGTCGCCTCGAGCTCTTTCGTGAATTCAGAGTTCGGCATTACCATATGATTACCTACCGCAAAATCGATGACATCCTATATAATGGGTGCAGGTTTCTCCGAACATCTATTACCATTTACGGTAATACATGATCAGCGTATCTGCCTAGAAAGGAGGTGCCTCACGATCTTGGTTATCTCCCTCGTCTCCGACGGATAGATGGCCGTGATCACGTGCTTGAGCATCCCGGGATCCACGGCGGACTTCATCCTGATGCCCTTCTTCGACAACAGGAACTCGTCCACGAAGAAGCTCCTGTTCGATGATATCAGCTCGCTCAGCGAGAACGTCTCCGCATCGATGGAATATTCGCGGTCCAAGGAATCCAGGTACATGTACGCGATCCTCTGCGCCCCGAACCTGTACCTGATGTATGAAGAACCGTTGTCCACATGGACCATGCCCATGTTGCCTATCTCGCTCCATTCGAACTCCTCGGCATCGAACAGGTACATCGGATCGTCGATCACCGCCATGTCCGCCAGTCCCTCCTTCATCATCCTGAGGTTGACGGCGTCGTCCGATATCACGAGGTCCACGTCCATGCGCAACGATGACAGCGTGGACATCATGAGGTCCTCGGTCACTGGGGTGCAGGCGACCGTGAACTTGCGGGAGAAATCGCACCTGAGATCGGATTGGTCCGCAACACGGACTATCTGACTCCCTTCCGCCGTGAGGACTGTGCCCGAGGGCGTGGATGATATCAGGGGGAGACCGATCGCCTCCTCCATCGAGGCTATGTACTTGTGGACCACCGGCGGGGATATGCCCAGTTTGCGGGCGGCTGCGTTCTTGCTCCCTTCCGATGCCACGGTGCGCAGCACCTCTATCTGCCTGGTCGTGATCGGATGCCCGTCCACTATCTGCGATGTGCGCACCTCGATATTCACAGGCGGACATTGCCGTGTTCGCACATTAATCTTCGCAATGCCAGACGTTGTACTCTGTTGCATAACTCCTAAAGTATTGATCAGATTCTGAAGAAGCTCCGTTCCCCCCACCCTTCACTTCGATTTCTGTGGGTTTTCACCTCTATTGTACGTTTTCGCATCTCATTTTTGTATTTTATAATATTTACTTTTTTCGATAACTATAAATATATAAACAATGAAGCCGTTTATATACTCAGCAGCGTGAAAAAGCAGTAGCCAGACACCTGAAAATAATGGGAAGGTATGCCCCTTCTCCAAGTCCAATTGCGAAAGGGGCAGCCACCCGGGTCAATGATTCGGATGACGATACACGATAGCAGTAAGGGCCATAAAAAACCAGCGCAGAATAAGACCGTGAGAAGGACCAGAAAACCCACGTACCGGGAGATGAAAGCCGATAACGAGGCGTCTGTACGTACGAATGCCAGGATATTCGATATCACTTCCTGGAAAGACCTCATCCTGGACGAACTGGCTGGCATGAATGCCGGAAAACCGGGGAGACCGTACACCTACTGCAGGTCCATGATGGTCTGGATAGCCATGTTCATGGGCTACAACAAAGGTCTCACTTTCAGGAAGGCCGCCGGAGCCGCATGCGGGATACTGAGGTCGCACGGCATAGGATCGCCCCACTACAGCACGATATTCCGCAGATGCACATCGATCTCGGGAGCCATGTCCTCCGGATCGGAGGAAGACTGGATGATATCGTCGTATGTCAGGCCCAAGACGGGATACAGGAAACACCATGTCGCCATAGATTCGACAGGCCTGAACCTGTCGAAAACGACACTCTGGAGGGAGAACAAATGGGGTGTGGGTCCGGATTACCGCGGATGGCTGAAGATGCATGCCATCGCCGATGTCGATACGAACGAGATATTGGCATACGTCCTTTCAGAAGAGCGCGTCGGCGACAACCGCGCGTTCAGGATGCTCATAGAATTGGTACTGAACGAAGGATACGACATCAGAACCGTCTATGCGGACAACGCTTACGAAGCACATGACAATTGGGTGATGCTGCACGAACTGAATATCAAATTCGTGGTCAGATTCAAATCCAACACCGCACCGGTGAGCAACGGATGCATGGAAAGAGGCGAGTCTGCACAATATTGGGTGATCAACGGTCCTAAAGCATGGACGAAATACACCAAATTCGGAAGGCGCTGGAAGGTCGAAGTGACATTCTCCGACTTCAAAAGGTTGGTCGCCGAGACCGTTACGGCGACCACCAGGTCCGGAATGGAATGCGAGGTCGTCCGGAAGGTGCTGGCATTCAATTTTCACAAACGGATCAGGGCAGACGTCGTGAGCATCACCGGCAATGACATACTCGTGGCCGAGGATTGAGGTTATCAGTTATGCAACAGAGTACGGCCATTAGAAATCTTTATTAATATCCTCTCTATCCTTGGGACATAAGCTCCTGTAGTGTAGCGGCCAATCATGAAGCCCTCTCGAGGCTTCGACACGGGTTCAAATCCCGTCGGGAGCACTATTCTCATCATCTCTCTGTTCTGCGAATGCGCTTTGTCGTTTCGCGTATGCTTTCATACTCCATCGACAGTGCGGGCGGACCTGGTTTCGGTATCGTTCGCCACCGGAACGACTCTCGGCAATCGTCAATAGCAGCGGTTTTGGTTGCGCTGGTTCTCTGACAGGCAATGTGGATCGCATGATCGGTCTGCATCCCGGCAGCATCATCTCCAGAAGGTTTCCGTTCTGTATTCTGCACGGTCATCGCAGGATGAGAGGTCATCTGCGCGAGAAGAGGGACGATGCCAATGCCGTTCAATGCCGCGCAGAACATCGTGGCACTGTCGTGGTCGTGCATCTCGCAGACCGATCATCGACCTGTGCAGATAGGTTAAAAAAGATGGCCGGACGGCGTGACGCCGTCTCGGTCAGTTCATCATGCGTACGTTGACGGTCTTTCCCTGGTAATCGTACTGTGACAGTTCGCTGCAGATTTTCTTTGCGATCTCGGAGGGGACCTCTACGGATGCAGAGCTCTTGCCGAGCGAGATCCTGCCGACATCCTTGTCGGAAAGGCCAGTGCCCATCCTGATGAAGGCCACGATATCAGATTTGCCGATCTTGTCGTCGGATCCAAGGTTCATGTAGATCTTGGTGTTCTTCATGGGCGGGGGGCTGGGCGCCTTCGCGGCCCCCTGTCTCTTGACGAATCCTTCGGCACCCTTCTGCTGGCTTTGCCCTCTGGTCTGTCCTCCTCTGCCCTCGGGCGCCTTCCTCTCGGATGTCTGCCTCTTCTGTCCCCTCCCTGCTGCCTTCTTGGGTTCGGGCGCAGGGGCCTTCTGCGGTTCTGGGTCTGCCCTGGGGACCACCACTATGTCCAATGGGTCGATGGGCTTGCCCGTGTGATTCTGGATGCGCCTGAGCATGTCGGCCTCGTCCCTGTCGCCCTTGAGGACGAAGGATACCGCCGTGCCGACCTTTCCTGCCCTTCCGGTCCTCCCGATGCGGTGGACGTATGTGTCAGGGTCGTCCGGCATGTCGTAGTTGACCACGCAGTCCACGTCGTCGATGTCCAGGCCCCTGGCGGCCACGTCGGTGGCTATCATGATGTCCAGGTCGCCCTTCTTGAAGTCGCTGACCACCTTCTCCCTCTTGTTCTGGGACACGTTCCCATGGATGGCGCCGGCACGGTAGCCGTCCGCGACCATCTTCTTGGTCAGCTGGTTGACCCTGCGCTTGGTGTGCCCGAAGACGATGGTCTTCGGCCTGTCCTTGTCCAATATCGTGCAGAGCGCGCTGCGCTTCGTGTCCTTGTCCAGGACCATGTAGTATTGCGAAGTGAGGTCCAGGACGATCTCGTCCTTGGACACCAGCAGCTCCTTGGGGTGGACCATGTGGTTCATGGCGAGTTTTTTGATGTCGGAGGACATGGTCGCGGAGAAGAGCATCATCTGCCTCTTCTTCGGGATCCTTCCGAGGATCCAGTCGATGTCCCTGATGAAACCCATGTCGAGCATCCTGTCCGCCTCGTCCAGGACTGCTATGGAGATCTTCGAGAGGTTCAGGTCGCCGCGGTCGATCAGGTCCTTGCATCTGCCGGGTGTGCCGATGACGATATCGATGCCCCTCCTCAGTTCGGAGATCTGCGGGTTGATGTTGACCCCGCCGTATATCGCGATCGACCTGTGGCCTGTGTACTTGGACAGCTTGCCGATCTCCTCGGACACCTGCAGGGCGAGTTCCCTGGTCGGTGCGAGTATCAGTGTGGACGGCAGTTTCGTCCCGGATTGTGTCATGCCGAGGACGATGGACCCGTAGGTCCCAGTCTTCCCGGTGCCGGTCTGCGCCTGAGCGAACAGGTCGGATCCTGACAGGCCCACCGGGATAGTCGCCATCTGAACCGGCGTGGGCTCTGTCCATCCCATCTCGTCCATCGCCCTGACAACTTCCTTGCGGATACCTAGATTCTCGAAACTGCTCATATGAAATTCTCATGCGCGGATTGTACCGCGATAACGGGGGCTTGACGACACAGTATATAAACTATATCCCAGAAGCCACGATGCATGCGGGAATGCGGCCATCCGGCGTCAGGCTATGCCCCGTGCTTTGTCGGCACGGTTCTTCATCAGAGAGAACACGATGGTAACCAGCAGCACTATGCAGATGAATCCCAGGGAGAACGGTATCCCGATGTGTATGAACTCTGCGGTTATGAGCTTGAATCCGACGAACACCAGGATGATGCCGAGGCCGTACTTCAGGTAGGCCAGTGCGCTGAGGGAGCCTCTGATCGCGAAGTACAGGGACCTCAGTCCCAGTATGGCGAATATGTTGGAGGTGTAGACTATGAACATGTCGGTGGTTATGGCAAGCACCGCGGGTATGGAGTCCACGGCGAATATGATGTCTGTGAGCTCGATTACTATGATGCACAGCAGCAGAGGAGTGATGACCTTCGCACCGTTGTACACCGTGAAAAGCTTCGCGCCGTCCAGTTCCGGGGATGTCTTGAGGTGCTTGCAGAGGAACTTGGCGACCTTGTTCTCGCCTTCCTCCTTCTTCATCATCGTCTTTATGGCCGCGTATATCAGGATCGCACCGAAGATGTACATCATGATGTCGAAGTTGTCCAGGAGCTCTGCGCCCACGACGATGAAGATCGCCCTGAACAAGATGGCGCCTATTATGCCGTAGAAGAGGGCCTTGTGCTGATACTCGTCGGGTATCGCGAACAGCGAGAAGATCAGGATGAACACGAACAGGTTGTCCACGCTCATGGCCTTCTCGACGATGTATCCGGTGTAGTATTCCAGGGCCTTCTCGGAACCCATCTCGAAAAGCACGAAGATGCCGAAAATGACAGCCACGCCGATCCACAGCGCCGTCTCCATGAGGGCGCGCTTCGTGGAGATGTGCCTCACTCCGCGGTTGAACACGAAAAGGTCCAGAACGAGCATCACCGTGACGACCACGCCGAACACTGCCCACATCAACGTACTGTCGATCACGAGAGGCGGGATACTGTCAGGTGCTTATTATGCTATCGTCGGAAAAAAAAGGGGGGGAAAGGGTTTAGCTGTCGAGGCTCAGTGTATGTGGGCACCGAGCATCTCCGTAACCATCACGACCGCCGCTATCAGGACGATGCCCGCGATGACCAGGAGGAACGATTTGACATCCTGGGATTTCCTGTGGAATGCCTCCGGGAGCATATCGCACAGGGCGACGAACATGAAGGTTCCGGCCGCGAAGGCGATGGGGAGTCCGACGACGCCCTCGAGCGAGATGGCCCCCATGGTGGCGAATGATATGATACCGGCTATCGGGGTGATCAGGGAGAACGCGACCAGGTACGTCAGCACGGTCTTCTTCGGGCGGTCGGTCAGCAGGAACGTCGATCCGAGGGAGAACAGGACGACGACCTTGTGTATGCACATGCCCACAAGGGCCATGAATCCAACGGATTCCCCGGCCAGCATTGCAGCGGCGAGGGTCACGCCGTCGATGGCGGCGTGGACCGACAGGCCGATGAACGCGGACAGGGAGGAGAGGTTATGGCTGTGCTCATCCTGGCAGCATTCGCAGCCGCAGGATTGCATGTGGTAATGCTTCATGATGAGGTCCACGGCGAGGATAAGCAGGAAGCCGGCGAGCACGAGGCCCATGACGAGTATGGGGTCGTAGTTGGCCTCGGCGGATTCCTTCATGGCCTCGGGCAGCAGCATCAGGAACAGTATCCCCAGGAATATGCCGGCGCTCAGGGCGATGAGCAAGTGGATCTGTTTATCGCTCATCTTCTTCACGAATGGAAGGTACGCGCCCGCAAGGGACACGGCGATTATGATGACCATGTAGATCAGGAATGTTATGATTGGGTCCATGAGGTCGACTCGCAGTTTGATTATTAAAATATTAGCAAAGGTTTAACAACATCAAGGTATTTTATCGGGTGATTGTTAATAACAGAGGTGACAGGAACGGTAGTCGTTAGTGTTTCGTTGAACGAGGAGAACCTGAAGATGCTGGACGAGATCGAAGCGGTTTTCGGCCTCAGCGGCAGGAGCGAGGCCATCAGGACGTCGATACGCGCCGCGGAGGCGGAGATCAAGGAGCTCAAGGACATGGAGGGCACGATAGAAGGCGTGCTAATCATCGTCCGCAGGGATCACAACGACCCGTGGATGAGCCTGATACAGCACAAATACGAATCGTCGATCAAGACGCAGCTGCACTCCCATCTGAGGGACCACAAGTGCCTGGAAGTGATGATCGTCTCCAGTGAATCCAAGGTGCTTTCCGCGATGATGAGGGAAGTTCACGGGACGGGGAAAGCGGATTACGTCAAATTCGTCCGCGGTTGATCAAGCGGTCAAGCCGATTTCATGACATCCCGTGCGGGACACGGCCGCACATGACCATTCAGGCTGAGCCTCTCCGTTCTCGCGGATCTCCGTCCGTCCTGTGGCAGGTATGCGCCACACGGAACGGTGCCCCTGCGGGGAAGGCCACGGCAGGATGCGTACTAGCAGTCCCCTTCACTGATGCTGTACTTGAGAACAACAAAGCTGAAAGCTTTATTAATCCGCAACCCCTTTCTATTTCCGGATGGGATAGCATGGGTTATGGGAACCTAGGCGATGGCAGCGCAAGCAAGGACAAGAAGCGTAAGGGCTTCGGGATTTTCGGAAGGAAGGAGGCGACGCAAGGCGCCCCCACGACACCGCTGAACAGACACAGCGTTAATGCTTCGGCAGCTCCGTCGAAGAGCGAGAGGGTAGTGGCGCCCGCATGGACACCAGTGGCCGTTCCCGCAGTGACGGAGTTGGACAGGAACGGGTTCGTCAAATACAACCTGGCCGACAAGGACGATGTCTTCATCAGGGCAGAGGGCGCGGATCATCTCTTCGATGATTCCGAGCCGGTGCTCAGGAAGGCCGTTCCCGACAGGTTCGCGACCACGTCCGAGGTCAAGAAAGAAGCATCATTCAAATTCGCACCCCGTCAGCAGAAGACGGAGGACTTTGTCTACAAGGATCCGACCGATATGTTCGGCCATGCGATGAAGGCTGAGAAACTGGACGAGTCCGAATGTGGGACGATATTCTTGAAAGTGCAGTCCGACGACGAATTCGACAAGGAGATCATGGACGATCTCGGGGTGGAATCCGACGGCTTCGGGCTGAAGGCGAGCAGGATCTCGCTGGGTTACGGAGAGGCGGCGGTCACTGAAGCAGTAGCGGTCGAGCCGACCAAAGAATACAAAGTGCCCTGCGACGAGCCTGTCGTCGAAGAGGCGGAGATCCCCGGTTCATCATCGGCTTTCGCCGCGGAATCCGAGGACATGTTCACCGAGGTCTCCGCAGAGGAAGATGACGTCGGTTTCGACATATCGCCGGGAGAACTCGAGATCGAGGCCGAACTCGACGCCGAGGAAGCGCTCGAGTCGAATTCAGGTGTCGCGGATATGTCATTCGACGTCGGTATGACAGATGAGCCGATCGAAATCGCCGAGGATGCGGATCCAGAGGTCGAGCCCGAGTTCGTCGAGGGACCCGTCGCAGATGTAGAAGTGGAACAGCATGAGGATGCGGCGGATGCAATGGACATCGAGGAGATGTCCGTTGAAGTTCCCGCAGGACAGTCAGATGCACCCTTCGACGACGAACCTGCAATGGAATCCGTCATGGAGATCCCGGTGGCATTCGACGACGAACCTGCAATGGAATCCGTCATGGAGATCCCGGTGGCATTCGACGACGAACCTGCAATGGAATCCGTCATGGAGATCCCGGTGGCATTCGACGACGAACCTGCGGATGCAGCAGTTCCCGAGGTGGCGGTTTCTGCCGTGGAACCCAACTTCATAGACATATCCGCATTGGAGGAACCTGCGGAGTACGTTCCCGTGGAACCCAACTTCATAGACATATCCGCATTGGAGGAACCTGCGGAGTACGTTCCCGTGGAACCCAACTTCATAGACATATCCGCATTGGAGGAACCTGCGGAGTATGTTCCCGCGGAACCCAACTTCATAGACATATCCGCATTGGAGGAACCTGCGGAAGTATCAATATCTGTCCCTGCGGAGTCTGCAGTTGTACATGGAACAATGGAGATCGCCGAGGAGACAGGATTCATCGAGACCCGTTTCACCGAGATGCCCATGGCCATGACGGATGCCGAGGCGATGCCGAAGGTGACCGTGGCCATACCCGCGTTAGAGGTATCCGACGTTGATGACGACGAATATGATGACTTCCTTCCGCCCACAAGATCGCCTGAGAAGAGGGAGCCCGGGGTCCGTTTTCGTAGCGAGCTGATGGCAGCTTCGGTTACGAATCTGATCAAGGCCGAGAATGCCGAGGCTCCGGTGTTCGACATCGCAGAGGCAGTATCCGAGGAGACCAAGGTGCAGGCCCCGTATGTCGCAGAGGCAGAGGTGCAGGACATGATCGCACCCTCGTCGATGCCTGAGGAATCCCCTGCGCACGGAAGCACGGTTTCCTTCACGTTCTCACGCGGCCAAGTGCCAAACCGCTCCAACACTGGCATAAGGTTCCTGATGGGAAGGCTCTGATCGCCGCACCCATCCGAAAACACCTTCCAACTTCCCTTTTTCTTTTTATACTAATTATACCTAATCCTGCGTCATGGAACTGCTCGGTATCCTAGTGATGTTGGCTGTGATGCTAGCGCTTGCCCGCATCTCGTCAGCTGTGTTCTCCCGGTTCGGAGTCCCCGGGCTCGTGGGAGAGATAGTCCTCGGTGTTGTGCTTGCCAACCTCTCATTCGGCGACTGGTCATTCCTCGGTATGCTGGACATGATCGTGGACTTGGAGTCCCCCAGCACGAATTATGAGATATTCTATGTGATGGCGGAGATCGGTGTCATATTCCTTCTGTTCTCCGTCGGCCTCGA
The DNA here is from genome assembly GCA_964558505.1 of uncultured Methanomassiliicoccales archaeon. Taxonomy (GTDB): domain Archaea; phylum Thermoplasmatota; class Thermoplasmata; order Methanomassiliicoccales; family Methanomethylophilaceae; genus CAYMPW01. Next base: position 21,182 of record CAZLEI010000002.1, read on the forward strand.
GACCAAGGTGAAGGATCTTCTGAGCGTCGGCAAGGCGGCGTTCTACGTGGCATCATTAGGAGTCCTGATTCCTTTCGTCCTCGGATACGCCCTCATGGCCGCCCAGGGCCAGGATATGATGCACGCTTTGTTCCTGGGTGTCGCGATGGTCGCTACCAGCGTCGGAATCACTGCGCGTGTCATCAAGGACATGAAGCTGTCGGATACCCGCGAGGCGAGGATCATCATCGGCGCGGCGGTCATCGACGATATACTCGGCATGGTGATCCTGGCGATCGTGGTCGGCATGGCCAAATCTGCCGCCTCCGGCGTCGCGATGAACATCATGGATGTGGTGGTCACCGCCGTGATCGCAGCCGCATTCGTCATTTTGGTGATACTGTTCTGCCTCCGTGTCACTCCCCGCATGTACGCGTACATGGAGAAGCGCAGGCAGAATGCGCTTTCGGCAGGCAAGAAACCCTATGCGTTCAGCATGCTCACGATCGCGATCGTCGTCTGTCTGGCGTTCGCCGCGATCGCCGAGGAGATCGGATTGGCAGCGATCATCGGCGCGTTCCTCGCCGGAATGATATTCGCCGATCACGCACGCGAGTGGGGGCTGGAGCCCAAGGTGGAGGTCCTCACGACCTTCCTCCTGCCGCTGTTCTTCATCAATGTCGGTCTGATGGTCAAGCTGGATTCTTTCACGAATCTGCAGGTCATAATGCTGGCTGTCGCGGTGATCATCGTAGCTCTGATATCCAAGTACATCGGATGCGGATTGGGAGCGAAACTGGCCGACAGGAAGATGGAGTCCCTCAGTCTCAGGATAATCGGGGTCGGTATGATCCCAAGGGGTGAGGTCGGCATAATCGTGGCCTCCTACGGTCTGAAGTACCATGTCATGAGTGACGAGGTCTACGCCGTGGTCGTGCTCATGTCCGTGGTTACCACGTTGGTGGCGCCGCCGTTGTTGGCCCGTCTGTTCAGGAAGAAGTACCACGACACGGACGAATGGTCGACGAACGTCATCTGAGCGTCCGTGGACCGTAGGTGCGTGAGATTTCAAAGGCGGGGGCGGATGCCCCCGTCATAATTCCAATTATGTATCGTCGTGCCGCAAGGCCGCACATGAGATCGTGAAGCAGGCATGCGTGATGCCATGATGATCTGGGAAACGATGTGGCTGCGCAGAACATGACGTTCGATCCGACCGCACAACAGTTGCAGTTCCATTCTTGTCGACGCTTAAAATGCGCCGGCAACGGACCAGGGGCCCGTGCGGATCATGCCACGGGGACGAATGTCTGGAGAACCATGACTATGACGATGGATGCCAAGGCGAGTCCGACGACGAACCAGGGGCCAATCCTGATGCCCTTGTCGTTCTCGGTGTCGAAGTACCTCATGAGTCCAGCTGCGGACTGGAATCCGCCATCGTTTTTCTTTGCCATTAGGAAGCGAATAGCATACCTTATAAAAAGGTTATTGGTGACTCCTTCGCGCGCAGTGCACCGAAAGTGTCTTTTATAAATCGGCTATATGTCGCATTCGGTAAAATGCACTGGGCAGACGTAGTGGCAGAGGATTTGGCAGAGAAGTACGAGCACCCGCTCATAGCTACGGGGATCAGTCCCACAGGGATCATCCACGTGGGGAGCTTGCGCGAAGCTATCACTGGTGAGTCGGTTCGCAGCGCAGTGGAGGGCCTCGGCAAGGATGTCAGGCTGATATACCTGATCGATTCCTTCGATCCGCTCAGGAAAAGATACGAATTCCTTCCCGAGAGCTACGAGCAGTACGTCGGGATGCCCATATCGAGGATACCCTGCCCCTGCGGCAAGCACAGGAACTACGCCCATCACTACGTGCAGCCGTTCCTGGACGCCGTTGATTCCCTCGGCGTCAAGTGCGAGATCATCTGGACCCACGAACTCTACGATCAGGGCAAGTTCGCCGAGTGCATCGACATGGCCATGAAGAAGAGGCCGGAGGTCATACAGATCCTCCACGAGGTCACAGGTAAGGATGCCAATCCGGATTATGCTCCGTACAATCCCGTGTGCGAGGAATGCGGCCGTTACACGGCACCCATCTTCGACACGTACGAGTTCCCCTTCGTGGAATACCAGTGCAGCTGCGGGCACCACGGCAAAGCGGACATAACCAAGGGTGACGGGAAGCTCACCTGGAGGCTCGAGTGGCCTGCCAAGTGGAAGATATTCAACACCGGAGCGGAGCCGTTCGGCAAGGACCACGCCGCGGCCGGAGGGTCCTACGACTCGGGCAAGCGCATCGTCTCCGAGATCTACGGCGGCACCGCGCCCTATCCGATACCGTACGAGTTCGTCCAGCTGAAGGGCGTAGGCCAGATGCACAAGTCCCTGGGCTCGCCCGTGACCGGCATGGATGCGATAAACATGACTCCGCCGGAGGTCCTCAACTACCTGTTCCTCAGGGTCAATCCCGAGAGGCACATCGATTACGATTCAGGAATTGGCATGCTCGACATGGCCGACGAGTACGACAGGATGGAACGTGCCTTCTTCTCGAGGGAGTTCTCGGATTCGGAGGAGAACTCCGTCCGTGCATACGAGATATCCCAGCACAACCATGTGCCGAAGAAGCAGCCGTTGCAGGTGTCGTACCGGCATCTCGTCAACGTGGTCCAGATGTCCGACGATTTCGACGGCGTCATGGAGATACTGTCCCGCACCGAGAACATGTCCGAAGCGACCGAGGACGATATGAACAGGATCAGGCGCAGGGCGAAATGCGTAAGGTATTGGCTCAACGGTTTCGCACCCGATGTGGTCAAGTTCTCCATATGCCCGGCCGTTCCGAACGTTCAGCTGTCCGTGGATGAGAAACTGTACTTCCAGGCGCTCGTGAAGAAGATCATGGACTGCCCGTGGGAGGCCGAGACCATCGGGGCCATCGTCGCCGATGTCGCAAAGGACAATCCCATCGGTGTCAAGAAAGGATACCAGGCCCTGTACAAGATCCTCATCAACAAGACGTCCGGTCCAAGGCTCGGCAGCTTCATCGCCAGCATGGACCGCAACTTCATGATGAACAGGCTCATCCAGGCCTCGCAGTGAGGCCTGTTTTAAAACAATTTCTCCTGTCCGTCCGCGTAGGACGGACAGGATGCGACCTTCATCAGGTTCACAGTATGCCCATGTCCCCGAGCTTCTCGGGCAGGTACTTGTCGGTGACGAAGTCCAGACCGTACTTTGCCAGGGCCTGCTGTTCAGATTTCTTCCCCATGCTCAGCATGGCCTGTATCTCCGAGACCCAGTACTCGTCTTTGAACCTGGGGTCGCTGAGCTCCGCCCTGAGCGCGCCCACGTCCTTGTCGGACAGTTTGTCGGTGGGCAGGTCGTAGTTGAGGATGTCCGATGCGGTGATCCCTATGAACTGGGACGTGGGCGTTGCAAGGTAATCCGATATGTGGGCGGTCTTGATCGCGCCGTATGCGACCGATGCGAATATCCTGAAGGACCATGGGTCGCCGTCGGTGAAGACGGTGATCGGCAGGCCGAGCTCGGTGTTCATCCTCTTGATTAGGCGCCTGGTGCTCCTCGCGGGCTGGCCGCTCAGGTGGACCAGGATGCAGCCGTACTTCTCGGGGAAGCCGTTCTCGATAAGCCTTGCGAACATACCACCTGTCTCGATGGCCATCACGAATTTGGCATCGGTGCCGGCAAATTCGAAGGATTCCTTCTCCACATTGTAAGGGACCGCGAAACCGGCCTCGGAGACGTCGTCGATGCAGTTGATCTTCTTCATCCCCTTCCTGGTCATGGTGTTGAAATCAATGTTGCCGTAGACGTGGGCGCCGCTCTCCTCGGGGCGGAGCTTGAAATCCTCCCTCATGCCCTTGGACATGACCTCCAGGTCCTCGGCGAGCAGGTTGCTCTCGTCCTGCGTGTGGAATTTGGCGTGGTTCCATCCCTCTGAGATGTAGTACATCTCCCTCAACGTGGATGATTTGTCGTCGCGGATCATGTCCCTGATGAACTCCGCGGTGTATGCAGTCCTCAGCATCATCTGGGTCCCCTGCACGGTCTTGGCCGTGCGGGTGGTCTGCAGCGGGCCGTACTTCCATACGTCGGTGGAAGGGTCGAACTCTATGTTCTTCTTGGACCTGAGCGACAGCGACATGCTGGGTATCTCGCCTTGATCGAGGTGGTCGTACATCTGCCCGACCATCATCGTCAGGTTGTCCATGGCCATTTTCTGCCTATCATTCATCTCCAAGATCTTCAACCTCCTTCGATTCCTCTTCTTCGATGAGCTCCTCTTCCGCCGAGGCATCCTCCGGATCCTCGACATAGTCATCGGTCTCGGTTATCTCCAGTCCTTTCAGTCCCCAATCGCCGGGCAGCGCTTCGGCGCCCATGACCTGCACGGGGTTGATCCCGGAGATGTAGACGTCCTCCACGTTGAACGTGTCGGACATGTCCCCCACAAGGTCGAACTCGATGGCTATCGACGTGGACGCGGGCATGGCGGTCACTTCCCAATTGGCCTTGCCCTCGTCGTTCATGTCCAGGAAGAACGTGTTGGTGAACAGCGACAGGTTCACGCACTCCTTCGGGAGCTGCGTATGCAGGCGGAACGTCTTCTCGCTCATCGTATAGTTGTACACGGTGTACTTCACCACGCGCTTGTTCTTGCCATCTTTCTTGACGGAAGGCTCCACCCAGACGACGTTCATGATCTTGCTGATGGTCCTGCTGAGGTCCGGCACAGGCCTGTTGAGCATCTGCGCCGTCTTGTTCGCCATGTCCGGGAGGAGCTCCTGGACGATCTCGAACTTCGCGTGGGTCTTCTTCTTGCGCTCCATCTTGTTCAGATGGCTCTTCAGGTTCCTGGCGCACAGCCTGAGCGCTAGGTTTATCTCGGTCTGTATCTCGGGCAGGTTGGCCACGGCCTCTTTGCCCTCGGAAGTGAACGGGACCTTGGTGGATGCTATGTGGACCAGGATGATGGCCGGTCCGAAGGGGATGCCCTTTCCGCCCCTCTGCTCCAGGCCGTACCTTCTCCAGTCCATGGCCTCGACGGCCTTGGTTATGGCGCAGGCGCCCTGCTGGTACAGCAGCGGCACGCGGTTCGCGAACCTGAGTATCGTAACGGGGCTGTCGGACGGTATGTCCCCGCCGTAGACGATGCCGGCCTCGACGATGAACGGGTTTCCGTTGGCGGCCTTGGGTGCGCGGGTGACCGGCGTGGCATAGTAATCGGGGCGGAGCCCGTCCAGGACGTGCATCAGTCCCTTCTTGATCAGCGTGTCCCCGATGGGGGACAGGCAGTCGGTCGGGGGCGCCATGATCTTGACGGTCTCGATCGCCTTGACGATGTCCTTGCAGTTGTCCCTGGTAAGCTTCGCGGGCTTGGCCTCGGGGGAGACCCCAGCCTTGTCCAGTATCTCGTCTGCGATGCGGTCCGTTATCCTGGAGAAATCGTTCTTGAGGAAGGCCCTCATGGTCTTCTGCTGCGTGAGTCCGGCGTATTTCTGCAGGTCGCCGATCTCCATGCCTTCCGGGTGAGGCTTGATCTCTTTGGATTTCGGGGGCATGACCTCGGTCGCCCTCTCGAATGTGAACAGCTTGCCGTCGGGATCGTGGTATGTGATCTTGGCATGCGGGTTGACGATGGCGGTGTTCTTCAGGTACTCGAATATGGATTGCTTCCCGGTTATGTACCTGCCTTTGATACAGTAATGGATGCTCGTTCCATGGTCCTTGCCTTCCCATACGAACGCCTGGTCGTTGGTGATGACCGGACGATTGACCTTGGTGTCGATGACGATGTCCATCTTCCAGGCCACTGCATCCTCGCCTTCGATCTTGGACTCGATGTGGGCGGGCTTTCCGGTTGTGATGTTGCCGTACATCACCGTGGCCGATATGCCGATCCCCTGCTGTCCTCTCGATTGCCTGAGCGCATGGAACCTGGATCCGTAGAGCAGGCGACCGAAGACGTTCGGCATCATCTTGTGTATGATGCCCGGACCGTTGTCCTCCACCAGGATATCGAAGTCGTCATCATCCAAGCGGTCTATCTTGACGATGATGTCCGGCAGTATGTTGGCCTCTTCGCAGGCGTCGAGGGCGTTGTCCACAGCTTCCTTGATGCCCATGAGCAGGGATTTCGAGCGTGAATCGAATCCCAGGATGTGCTTGTTCTTCTCGAAGAATTCTGTAACGGAGATCTCGTGCTGCTTGGCAGCCAGCTGATGCGCGATCGCCTTGGGATTGTCACCTTTCTCTGTTTCGTCCATGTGCATCCAGGGCTGTATAGGCTGAATCGTTATTAAGTTTCGCGCGCCCGTGCAGGCGCGCTAAAAAAGGAAGAGCGCCGAGGTCCCGCGGACCCCGGCACTCGTTTCACGAATGCGGTCACTCGAACTTCTTTCCGCATCTGGGACAGCTGTCCATCCCCTCGGGGACGTCGGCACCGCATTCGGGGCACTCGGTGTACGGCGAGTGAGGCGGGTTCTCATCGTCGTCGAACTTCGCGCCGCATTTCGGGCAGACGATCGCGTCCGCAGGGACGCTTGCACCGCAGTCGGAGCACTCGAAGCAGTCCGACTTGTGCACCTTCAGCTCCTCTGGGACATCGATGTAGGCACCGCACTTCCTGCAGGAGGTCTCTCCGGGCAGCACGACAGCGCCGCATTTCTTGCACGTCCCGTATCCCTTGGGGTACAGGCGGCCCTCGGCCTCCATCTTGACCCTGGTGTTCTCGGCGACCCTCCTTATGAGGAATGTGGCGTACAGGACTATCAGGAAGATCACGAGCATCAGCGAGATGTAGTATGCATTGCCCTTCAGGCAGACGCTCTGGATGTGCCCGTTGTCCGTGGCGAAGGTGATGAACGATCCCATCGTCTTCGACTTCTCGACGACGACGTCTGTGAGCGTGCCGTCGTCCTTCGCAGTGCGGTCCACCATGTTGAGGAAGAAGATGTAGAGCTCTCCTTCCCTGGCATCGACGGTCTTGGTCCATGTCGTCTTGTTGGCGATGGGATCATCGACCCGGTCCATGTCGGACGTTATGCCTCTGGCGGTCTCGGTGTACGTGTTGTTGTAGGTGATCATGGTGATCACGTCGTAGTGCACCTGCGCGTACCTGTCGGATGCCGCGAGGTCGGTGACGGCCGTGAATGTGAACTGTCCGTTATCGTAGGTGACGTCCACATCTTTCATGAGCTCCCCGTCGTGCGGGGTGCTGTTGCCGTTGACCATGGGCATCGACACGGCGAACGTCCCCACAGCCAACGCCACGAGCATGAACACGATGCCGTATACCGTGAGTACACGGACGTCCTTGGTCCCGGTGTAATGGGGGATTAGGTACAGGATTATCCCTACGAGGAAGAACCCGCAGATGCCAGCCAATCCTATGACGAGCATCGCTATGCAGAGGACGAACGTTGCAACGAGCCCGACTATCTGGATGATCTTCATCTTGTCCATTTTGAGCCCTTTGAACGCGGTGGTTGATTTACCGTCGGTCATATAAGACGGGTCACTCCTTTTCTTATTATAAGCCTTGGGTCTGGCCCACTTGGAAACAACGTATCGGCCGAAGGATACCGATCTTATGACCCAGTATCATATAGTATATCGTTCCGGCACCATCTACGCAACAATCTACTAGGGTATCAAGAATAATATACTTGGTGCCCATAGGCATGGATGGCGGGGCTGACATATGGCCACTATAGACGAGCAGATCAAGGAGTTGGAGGAGCAGATCTCCAATACCAAATACAACAAGGCCACAGAAGGCCACATAGGCAAGCTCAAGGCCAAGATAGCCCGCCTGACCATGGAAGACGAGAAGAGGCGCTCCTCCAAAGGACCGACCAAAGGATTCTACGTCAAGAAGGCAGGCGATTCCACGGTGGCGCTCATCGGGTTCCCGAGCGTCGGTAAGTCCACGCTGCTGAATCAGCTGACCGGGGCCAAGTCCGAGGTCGGCGCATATCATTTCACCACACTCGATGTCGTGCCCGGGGTGCTCGAGTACAATCATGCGAAGATCCAGATCCTGGATATGCCCGGACTCATCAAGGATGCGTCCAGGGGGAAGGGAAGGGGGAGGGAGGTCATCGCGGCCGCCAGGTCCTCCGATGTGATACTTCTGGTCATCGATGTTTTCAATCCGGACATATCGGTCCTCCTCAGGGAGCTCTGGAATGCGGCCATCCGTCTGAACCAGACGAAGCCCGATGTGGTCATAACGGGATCCGACCACGGCGGGATCATCATCAAGCCCACCGTCAAGCTCACGAAGATCACCGAGGATATCGCCAAGGACATGGTCGCCGCGTACGGGTACATCAACGCCACGGTGGTCATACGCGAGGATATCAACGTCGAGCAGATGCTGGATATCCTGGCGGGCAACCGCGTGTACATCAAGGCCATCATGTGCATCAACAAGGTGGATATCGCCCAGCCCGGACAGCTGGAGACCGCGATGGAGACATATCCGCAGTACACCCATGTCCCGGTATCCGCCGCGACAGGATACGGCATCGAGGACCTCAAGGAGTCCCTCTACAAGACGATCGACATGATCCGCGTGTACCTCAAGCCCCAGGGCCAGGATGCGGACATGGACGTGCCGCTCATCGTCAAGCGCGGCAACGACATCGGAGCGGTGTGCGAGCAGATCCACAGGGACTTCCGCAACAATTTCAGATACGCCATGGTATGGGGAAGGAGCGCCAAATTCCCCGGCCAGACAGTCGGCCTAGACCACGTCCTGGAAGATGAGGACATCGTGACCATCATCGTTCGCAGATGAACGTCCGCGGGTAACATTTAATACGGTTGGTCCAATCATACGCGCGATGATACAGCGTCCGCGCGGCACTAGGGATTTCCTCCCCGATGAGATGGAGAGGCGCAGGTTCTACGAGGGAAAGCTCAGGAACACGGCCAAGACATTCGGCTTCAGGGAGATCCAGACCCCTATTTTCGAAGAGTCCGAACTGTTCATACTCAGGTCGGGGCCGAACATACTCAACGAGTTGTACGCGTTCAAGGACAAGGGCGACAGGGAGATCGCGCTGCGCCCGGAGATGACGGCATCCACGATAAGGATGTTCGTCAACGGCATGAGCAACGAGCCCAAGCCCATCAAGGTGTTCTATTTCGGGCAGTGCTTCAGGTATGAGAGGCCGCAGAGCGGCAGGTACAGGGAGTTCTTCCAATTCGGGGCAGAGCTCATCGGCAGCGCCACCGCCGAAACGGATGCGGAGGCGATCGCCATGGCGGCCAGGATGATAAAGGACCTGGGGCTCAAGGATTACAAGATCCGCATCGGGCACATAGGGGTGCTGAGGCAGAGGATCGCGGATGCAGGCGTGCCTGCGGAGAGGACGGCCGAGGTCCTGCAGAAGCTGGACAAGAAGCTGTACGACGAGGCGCGTCCGATACTCAGCGACATCGGAGTGTCCGACGTGGACATAGACGGCATATTCAAGCTGACGGAGACCGTGGGCGGCCCGGAGGTCCTGGCAGAGGTCCAGGGCGAGGCCGGCGAATACCTGTCGAAAGTTCTCATGCTCCTGTACGCCATGGGCGTAAAGGACGTGGAGATCGACCTCGGCGTCGTCCGCGGACTCGACTATTACACAGGCATGGTCTTCGAGGCCGAAGCGCCGGCATTGGGAGCAGAGAAGCAGATCTGCGGCGGCGGGTCCTACACGCTGTCCGAGCTGTTCGGCGGCGAGAAGGTGTTCTCCACAGGCTTCGCCATCGGTTTCGACAGGATCCTGCTGGCGATGGAGAAGGAAGGAGAGGCTTACACGCCCGAAGGGCTGGATGCGTACGTGATCGCGGCATCCGACGACATGAGGGTCCAGGCGGCATCCGTCGCGGCGGAGCTCCGCTCGGCAGGGATCAGGACGGATCTGGACATAATGGGCCGCAAGATGTCCAAGGCGATGAAGTACGCCTCGTCCGCAAGGGCAAGGTACTGCGTCATAGTGGGCGCCGCCGAGACGAAGGAGAAATCGGTCACCCTCAGGAACATGGAGACCGGCGAGCAGGCCCTTGTGAAGATGTGGGACGTATCGGAATCGATCCGCAGCGGTCAGCTGTGACAATCCATCTCGATGTTCAGCAGGGCATCCGCCCTGCCGATCATCGGGTTCTCCCTTTTCACATGGGTGAACCTCACGTTCGGGATCAGTGATGCAAGCGCTTTCGCATCCATGTGCAGGTCGCGGATGTTCTCGGATTTCACCTTGTACTCTCCGCGCATCTGCTTTATGACGAGTTCCGAGTCCATTACGAACTCCACATCGTCTGCTCCGAGCTCGATGGCCTTCGTTATGGCGGCCAGGAGCCCGCGGTACTCTGCATAATTATTGGTGCGTTCGCCCAGGAACTCCGAGTGCTCGTGGACGGTCTTGCCGTCCTTGGTGACCACGATCGCGTATGCGGAAGGGCCGGGATTCCCGCGGGCGCCTCCGTCGGAGTATATGCGGTACATGGTTCAGTACTCGAACTCCTTCGCGGCACGGTTCTCCGCATCGACGAGGACGACCTTCGCGTGAATGGGCTCGTCCGTGAGCTCGTAGCCCATGATTATGATCTTGTCACCGACGCCGCAGAGGTGGGCGGCGGCACCGTTGAGGGCGATTATCCCGGAGCCCCTCTCGCCTTCCAGGACGTAGGTCTCGAAACGGTTGCCGTTGTCCACATTGGCGATGTAGACCTTCTCACCGATCCAGATCCCGGCCTTCTCTATGAGGTCGGCATCGACGGTGATACTGCCCTCGTAGTCGAGGCGGGTCTGTGTGACCGTGGCCCTGTGGATCTTGCCACGAAGCATCCAACGCATGTTGCACACTATAAGCCCTGCGTAAATGAGACTTTCGGTGTGAAGGTCCGACCTATCGCATCCTGTCGCCGTCAGAATTCGCGGTACGGCATCTTCTCCGGTTTGTATCCAGATGCCACTTTGGTGACGTAGCGCACCAGGTCGTCGCGGGCCTTGTCGTGCATCGCGCGGGCGGAGGCCAGACCGGCATCGATCTCCTCTTCGGATATCAATTTCGAGTTCACGGCATTCCCGTACAGGGCGCAGCGTATGACGGCCTCGCTCTGATGATGCAGGAACATGTCCAGGTCCCCGTCCGGGCACTGGAACACATTGGCGCGTATCTTCTCGGATATCAGGTCCGCGGTGAGCAGGTCGCGGGCGGCGGCCATCTCGTCGTCGCCGTCCAAACGTCTGCAGAGCAGCCGTTCCCCGACCGCGAGGGCCCTCTTACCCAACTTGATGTTCTCCGTATGGATGCGGTACGGCAGGATGATGCGGTTGCACACTATCACGATGACCGTTCCGCCCAGGATGCAGGCCATGCGCAAGGCGGCATCCTCGATTCCCGTGGTGAACTGCGGGAGGACGGTGGCCGCCACGAGGAGCGCGCTGATGTTTATCAGCATCATCTTGATGTCGTATCTCATCGGGTCGAACAGCGTGTACAGGTAGTTCAGGGCGACGGCCAGGAACATCAGTATGGTGACGTCGGAGACGACCAGGGTTATGGCGGTGAATATCAGTATGCCGGCCACTGCTCCGGTGATCCTCATCTTGGCCTTGGCGAGGTCGCGGTCCAGATAGGGCAGGCATATCGCGAGCGACGTGAACGCCAGCCATCTGGCGGCGAGCACATCGAAGTACATCCCTATGAACTCGAACACTGCGATGAGCAGTGCCAGACGGAATGCGTATGTGAAGGGCATGGAATCCAGGCGGAAGGATTCCCTGAGCCTGACGGACGCCTTGTACTCCAAGGGGATGTCGCCCTTCCCGGTGGCGTATTTGGGCCTGTTGGGCCTCTTGCTCCCGCTCCCGTCGGTTATTATGCCTAGCTCGTAGTCCATCGCCCTGAGGCTGCAGACTATGTCAGAGGGCAGGGAGTACCCGGACAGGAAACCATCGATCTTCGAGTGCAGGTCGTTCTGGGACATGCCGCCCTCGGTGCAGGTCCTGACTGCGACCAGCACCTCTCTGAGGTCCGACAGCACCTTGGCATCGATATCCTCTCTGCAGACGACCCTTCCCAATTGCTCCAGGGATACCGCGAGGTTCATCACCGACCTGTTCTCGGGCGTGGTGTAGAATCCCTTCCTGAGCCTGTCGAATATCCCGGAACGGATCCCGGCGGAACTGGCGCTGAGAGATTCCGGAGTCGCCTCTCCTCCGGCGACGCGTGTGTCCACGGCATCGATGACCAGATCGGTGAGGCTTATTATGCCCTGGTGCCCGGTTATGCTGCCTGTGCGCTTCTTGTTGGCGATCAGGTTCAGCGCGACGACGAACACAGTCCCGACCGTAAGCGACAATAGGCGGAGGGGGAGCCCGTTGATGTCGACCGGTACCGACAGTATCAGGATGTATCCCAGGAGGAACGGGAATTCCAACGTGGATTTCATGTCCATCCTCATGATGAACGTTATGGTGAACACCAGTGCGAAGTTTATGGCAACGCCTATTATGACATATTCGGACGCGATGAACGCACCTATGCCGATGCAGAGGTTGATCAGGAGCAGGGTGAAGAAGCTGAACCCGACGTGCGAGCTCATGTCGCGCCCCATGAGCATGAGCGCGGCGACTATCATCATCACTCCTATCAGGGAGTTCTCGGAACCGAACACGGCCGAGAATATGGCAACGAATGCCACTATCATTACGAAGAACAGAGTCTTACCGATGAGCGTTTTCAAATCCATGTGATCTACCGATGAGATTCGCCCTCACACGATAATGAGTGTCTGGGTCATGATTGCTCTTTTTCGAGCTGTTAAATCGAACACACAGCATGTATATTAAGTCGATTCTAAACGAATCGAGAGGGTCAGAAGATCCTGCGGACTGGTCTGCCGGCGATTGTTTCTATACTAAATCCGTGTTATTCGACCGACGCAAGTAATACTGCGCGGACGGAGTGACGGAAATGGATAAACGGATAGTCGCGGTCGGAGTGGTGGCAATGCTCGTTATCGTGGCCGCCGGAGCAGTCGTCCTGTCTAACAATCAACCCCGGGGCTGGTATGCCTGGGGCCCGACTGTGTCGGAGGTCGAGTATTCGGAGATCTCCACGACCCCGGAGATCATCGATTCCCTGACGAGCATGTACTATGCAGTCTATGGAAACGTTCCGGGGATCGGAACCGGAGCTTTGGAATATCCCAGCCTGGTCACCGATACGGCCGCCGGCATCGAGGTCGTGAGCGCGATGAGCGCAACATCCGGTAACACCAAGCATACCGGGAAGGTGAGCTTCACATCCGCCGAGTTGGAGAACCTGAAGATAATCTCCTACGGTTCCGGGTTCACAGATTGCCTTGTGGAGCTCCTCGGGGATTCCGTGTGGAGCAAGGTGGTGGCCGCCGGGAACACCACGTATGACAGGTACCCGGACAACGGTATGGAGAATTGGAGCACTTCCGGCAACGGGACCCTCGGCTCCGAATACATACTGAGCACCGAGAACATCACAAGCTATCTGGAATACACGAATGCGAAAGATAGCGGGGATACATACTGCCTTGTCATGTGGGGGTACGTGAAGAACTACGATGTGATTCACGACAGCATCGAGGCGCTGGGGTACAAGAATGTCAAGATGCTCTGCGTCGATTATTACTCAATAACGAACATCGAGGGCATCCTGTCGGTGATGGATGTCATGGGAAGGCTCGCCGGCGTATCATCCGAGGACAACAAATCCATCTACATGTTCCAGTCTCGTCTCTCCGGCATAATCGAATCGCTCGACGGCAAGGCACCGGTAAAGACGGTGTACTTGGAGAGGGCAGATGGCAAATCCCCCGGCAGCGGGACATTGGCCCAGGCCTGTTTCGATATATTGAAGATGACCAACATCAACACATCCGAGGGGACGACCAAGGTCAGCGACGAGACCGTGGTCTCCAGCAGGCCGGATGTGATCTTCTTCGCGACCGAGGACGAACGCACGATGGACCAGAAGATGCGCGTGACGGTGTGATACCATGAATGACGGCGGGGGATTGGAGGCGATAAGGGCAAAGGTCCGCAGGAGGAACATCCTGGTCACAGCCGCTGTCGCCGTCTCCCTCGCGGTCGTGTTCCTGGTGGCTCTCGTCACCGGGCCATTGGACATACCTCTGGAAAGAGCGATCGGGGCGCTGTTCGGCATCGGGAACGCCTCCGAGGTGTTCATCGTCCACGATATACGCTTCCCCCGCATACTCTGCTGTGCGCTGGTGGGCGCGGCGCTGTCGGTGTCGGGTGTGGCAATGCAGGGCCTGTTCAGGAACCCGATGGCCTCGCCGTCCATCCTGGGCGTATCGTCCGGTGCAGCATTCGGGGCGGCCCTCGCCATCGGGCTGGGCATAGGTTCGGTGTTCGGGAGCTATTCCGTCACCGTGATGGCGTTCGTCTTGTGCTTCGCGACCACATTCCTGGTGTATCTGCTGGCGAAGACCAGCGGCGGGATATCCACGACCATGCTGCTCCTGTCGGGGGTCGCCGTCGGAGCCTTCTTCAACAGCATGGTGTCGGCGATACAGTACTTTGCGAGCACAGAGGTCCTGTCCAGCATCGTCTATTGGCTGATGGGGAGCTTCTCGTCCTGCGGATGGAACTCGTTCATGACCGCCATGGTGCCGATAGTCGCGGGCATCCTGCTGATCGCGTTCAGCAGCAGGGAGCTCAACATGATATCATTGGGCGAGGAGCAGGCGGAGAGTCTCGGGGTCAACGTCAAGAGGACCCGTGCGATCCTTCTGATAGGAACATCACTGGCGGTCGCGGGGGCGGTCTCTATAAGCGGGATCATCGGATTCGTCGGCCTGATAATACCGCATGTGTTCAGGATGATCGTCGGACCGGACCACAGGATCCTGGTGCCGCTGTCGGTGATCGGCGGTGCGGCATTCATGATACTAATGGATGCTGTAGCACGCTGGGTCATATCTCCGGACGAATTGCCGATCGGGATATTGACCGCGATCCTGGGGGCCCCGTTCTTCATATACGTCATGCGCACGCGCAGGAATTACAGGATGGGTGGTGAGTGATGGTGGAACTGTCGATCGACGGCGTATGCTTCTCGTATAATTCCCGGGATGTACTGAAGGACATCACGTTCTCAGCCGAAGGAGGGGAGATAGTCGGGTTACTCGGGAAGAACGGATGCGGCAAGACCACCTTGATGAAATGCATCAATGCCCATCTGTCTCCGAAGGTCGGGTGCATCTCCGTCGACGGCGAGGATGTCCAGGCGATCGCACGCAAGGACCTGGCAAAGAAGCTCGCCATGGTCGCACAGAGCACCAACGTGTCCTTCTCATTCACCGTCCTGGATGCGGTGATGATGGGGCTTTACCCTAATTCCGATATGTTCCAGGAGCCGACATCCGCGGATATGGCCAGGATATCGGAGGCCATGGTCGCCACGGGGATCTACGAGTTCGCCGAGCGTCCCGTCAACGAGCTGAGCGGCGGAGAGAGGCAGCGCGTGTTCATAGCCCGTGCCATCGTCCAGGATCCGGAGGTCCTGTTGCTCGACGAGCCCACTTTGCATCTCGACATTAACCATCAGTTCGGTCTCATGGAGCTCGTCACCAAGCTCGCACGCGAGAAAGGGATCCTTGTGATCATAGTCACGCATGAGATCGCCCTCGCCGCGCGTTATTGTGACCGGGTGCTCTTGATAGAAGACGGGGTCATCGCCGATTCGGGAACCGCTGCACATGTCATAACGCCCGAGAATCTGGCACAGGTCTACGGCATCCGCGCAGACGTCTACGAGGACGAAAGGATCGACGGCCTCAGTGTGTTCATCTACGGCAAGACCCAGAACTGATCATCGATAGAATCGGTATTCTTAGTAGGACAGGACGAGCAATCGGCAAAGCCTTTGTCGCTCATTGAGAATATATGAGCGCCCTGGACGGAATTCGAATCCGTGTCGGAGCCTCGACAGGGCTCCATGATAGGCCACTACACTACCAGGGCAGTAAAATCACAGATACAGAACCAGTATATAACTAATTCGGGCAGTCAAGATATCGAGAGGTCCGATGCATGCGCGCAATCTGTCCTCATCCACTGCCAGGCGTGGAAATCTATCGGTTGGGACGTTCGATAACGGCGCAGGTGCGACCCGTCTGCCCGGCGGCATCTGCAGGATCATCTTCATTCTTGGAATCCGGAGGCCGCCGTTCTACGGGCGGATGCCTGCATTCTGCATTCGTTCCGGTGTCGATGACAATGATTAAATACGTTTTAATCATGTTTAATATTCATGGCGAAGAACGATGGAACGAAGGACAGGCTCCTGGTTTCCGCAGAGAAGTTGATGAGGGAATGTGAAACGATGGATGATGTGACGTCGAGGGCGATAGCATCGGATTCAGGGGTGAATCAGGCGCTCATCAACTATCATTTCGGATCGAAGGACGGTCTGCTGAAAGCGGCCATGGACAGGATGTTCGAGGACACCGCGACGGACCTGATGACCGTGCGCACAGGTACGGGCGATCCCCGCGGGGCGCTCAGATCGTTCCTCATCCAGATGTCGGGCATGATAGTGCGTTACGAGAAGTACATGCGCCAGTTCATTCCGGGATTGGTAACGGACGGAGGTCTGGAGACCCCCGAATACCTGGTGCCGTTGTTCAAGGAGCATTATGGCGATTCGAAGACGGTGCAGGAATGCAGGCTGATGTCATACGAGATGGTGACGTTCCTGCAGGTTCTCCTGTACCGTGCGGATGACATCAAGGATTTCGCCGGAGTGGATGCCAGGTCCGAATCGGACAGGGCGAGGATCATCGAGTGGCAGATAGACCTGTTCTTCGGGAGGGCGGCACGATGAACGACATCGATCTGACATCGTACATGTCGTCGGTGGCCGACGATCTCGTGAAGGATGTGGTCCGGTCATCCTTGACGGATCCGAAGGAATTGGCGTTCCTGCTCCGTTTCCGCCGTTCCGTGAAGGCGGCCAACGCCATCCGCGAGGGGTATGAGCACGAAGGCACCCACGTGCCGGCGTTCTTGATATCCAGCATAACGACGTCATGCAACCTGTTCTGCAAGGGATGCTATGCGAGGGCCAACGGGATCTGCGGGAAGCCGTTGAAGACCGAGATGTCCTCGGACGACTGGCGTTCCGTCTTCGCTCAGGCGGAGGACCTGGGGATCCCGTTCAACATACTCGCCGGCGGAGAGCCTCTGATGCGCAGGGATGTCATCGAGGCCGCTTCCGCGATGGAGAACACGGTGTTCCCGGTGTTCACCAACGGCACCCTCATCGACGGGAGGTACATGGAGATGTTCAGGGAGCACAGGCACATGATACCGGTGCTGAGCCTCGAGGGGGACAGGGAGCGCACGGATGCACGCCGCGGCGAAGGAACATATGACGGCGTCATGTCCAAGATGTCAGAGCTCAAGGCTAACAAGCTCTTCTTCGGCCTGTCGGTCACCGTGACCAAGGAGAATCAAGAAGAAGTTCTGTCGGACGGATTCCTGAACGGGATCTCGGAACGCGGTTGCAGGATACTCTTCCTGATTGAGTTCGTTCCCGCCGATAGGTCGTTGGCCCATCTGGCTCCGGATGATTCGTCAAGAGAGCTCTTCGGTAAGCGCCTGGAGGAGGTACGCAGATCGGGGCACAGGATGATGATCATGTCGTTCCCGGGCGACGAGGTGCGCCTCGGCGGCTGCATCGGAGCGGGCAGAGGGTTCTTCCACATCAATCCTTACGGCGACGCGGAGGCCTGTCCGGCCTCCCCGTATTCAGACATCAATCTGATGAACAGCACCCTCAAGGACGTACTTTCGTCGCCGCTGTTCGCGGAGATCAGGGCGCGCGGCATGATGGAAGGCGAGCATAAGGGAGGATGCATCCTCATCGAGAAGGAAGCGGAGATCGCCAGATTGCTGTGATGTCTGCGGCCGGGTATGCGGAGCCCGGGTACATGTTCCACGTACTTCGTCAGAGGACCCTATGTTTCGCAACTGTTATCATCACAGGACACCATTCGGCAGTGAGGAGATACCGTTGGTAGAATCAACAGTGGCGGATTACATGATACGCAATGTCCAGTTCGTCGGTCCGGATATGACCGTCACGGAAGTCAGGGAGAAGATAATCAATTCCAATTTCCACGGCTTCCCCATCGCCGAGAACGGGTACCTCCTGGGTTTCGTCACGGCAAAAGAGCTCCTGAGGTTCGTGGACCAGCCGAACGCCAAGATGAGGCAGGTCATGAAACGCGGAACGCTCTGTGCCATACCCACGATGTCCATCGATGACGCCACCCGCGTCCTCTTCAGGTATGGTCTGAGGAATCTTCCCGTTGTCGATGAGAACCGCAAGCTGGTCGGCATCATATCCAACATCGACATCGTAAGGTCCCAGATCGAGAAATCGCGTCCGGGGAAGGTGATGTCCGTGAAGAGCTTCCTGGAGCAGCAGAACGGCATAAGGATGCGGATCTCCACCCGCGAGATCCCGATCGCCCAGCTGCTCCCCACGCAGAAAGAGGTGTACATGGACGAGCTCATCGGCCGTCAGTACGAGATAAAGAGAGGTCTCAACGAGCCCCTCATCGTGGTGAAGAGGCGCAACGGGTACCTGGTGGTCGACGGGCACCACCGCGCGATGGCGGCCAAGAGGGCAGGGTCGGAGATGTTCAATGCGATCGTCCTGGAGCCCAACGACCTCGATGTCAAGCTCGGGTTGGAGAGGACCGCCGAGAAATGGGGGCTGAGGTCGCTCAACGATGTGAAGGTCATCGAAGGGGCGAAGCACCCGTTCATGGAGATCACGACCATGCTGCTCCCGTCCGAAGAGGCGAAGACCATCAACGAGCGCCTCGTCGCCAACAGCAAGATCTGACAAGTTTTTTTTAAAAAAATGGTCACGGGGCGGGACCGAGCCCGCCCCTGCACCGGTTTCAGTTCTGGAGTTTCATCCTGAGGGTCCTGAGGTCCTTCAGGATGACCTTCTGCTCAACGGATGCGATGAGCTTCTTGGTCTTGATGAAGGTGTCGGGGTTCAGGGAGACGGAGTCGATGCCCTGCTCCACGAGGAATTCGGTGAACTCGGGGTACACCGAGGGGCCCTGTCCGCATATGCTGACGGTCTTGCCGTTCTCGTGCGCCACTTTGATGAGGTGCGCTATCGCCCTCTTGACCCCCTCGTTCCTCTCGTCGAAGTAGCCCATGCGTCCGAGGATGTCGGAGTCGCGGTCGCTGCCCATGGTGAGCTGGGTCAGGTCGTTGGACCCGATCGAGAATGCGTCGCAGTACTTGCAGAACTCATCGGCCATGAATATGTTGACAGGCACTTCTGCCATGAAGTAGAGCTTGAAGTCCCTGCTCCTCCTGAGGCCAACGTCCTCCATGAGCTTGGTGATCTCCTTGACCTCCTCCACGGTCCTGACGAACGGGAGCATGACGTACAGGTTCTTCATTCCCATCTCGTCCCTGACCTTCTTGATGGCCTTGAGCTCGCAGACGAATGCCTCGCGGTAGTTCTCGGAGACGTATCTGGAGCATCCCCTCCATCCGATCATCGGATTGGATTCCATGGGCTCGTAGTCGGCACCGCCCTTCATGTCGCGGTACTCATTGGTCTTGAAGTCCGACGTCCTTAGGACCACCGGTCTGGGATAGAACGCCCTGGCGACCTTCCCTATGCCTTCGGCGAGTTTCGTGATGAGCTCCTCGCTCCTCCCGCTTTCGATGGCGGCCATGGGGTGCTCTCCGATGTAATTGGTGAAAAGGAACTCGCTCCTCATCAGACCGACGCCGTCGCAGGGGAATTTGGCGACCTCTTCTGCTTTCGTGGGCATGCTGAGGTTGACCATGACCTTGGTGCCGGTGGGCGGGATGTACTCCGCGGCCGCCACGGATGCTGCGGGGGTGGTCTCGGTCTTCTTCTTGATCTCGCCTTTGTATACGGTACCGGTCGTTCCGTCGACGGTGATGACCATGCCGTTGGCCAGGATGTCCATGGCGTTGCCGGTCCCGACAACGCAGGGCGTGCCGAGCTCTCTGGATATGATCGCCGCATGGCAGGTCATCCCTCCTTCGTTGGTGACGATCCCGGCCGCGCGGCTCATGGCTGGGACCATGTCGGGCATGGTCATGGTGGTGACCAGGATGTCCCCGTCCTTGACGACGTCCAAGCTCATGCTCTCGTCATACATTATGACCCTGCCGGTGGCGAGACCGGGGCTGGCCCCGAGCCCGGTGGTGATGATGTCGTCGTCGGACACGTCCATCTTGGAGACCTCGCTCTCCTCGGTGCTGCCGACTGCAGTGATGGGCCTGGCCTGGACGATGTACGCTACGCCGTCCTCCACGCACCATTCCATGTCCATGGGCTTGTCGTAGTGGATCTCGATCTGGCGCCCGATCTCGGCGAGTTCGAGGATGCGGCTGTCGTCGACCTTCTGGACCTTCTCCAGTTCTGCGGGGATGTTCTCCTTGACGGTGTTCCCCTTGGGACCCTTCGTGTACTTCCATTTCTGGGTGGAGATCCTCTTGTTGGTGATCTCCATGGTCGATTTGTCCACATTGTATGTGTCAGGTGTGACCTCTCCGCCGACGATCGCCTCTCCGAGGCCATAGCCTCCCTCGATGACGATGTTCTTCTTGCCGGTGTTCGGGTCTAGGGTGAACATGATGCCCGAGATCTCGGAGTTGACCATCTTTTGGACGACGACGGCGAGTTTGACCTCCTCGTGGGCATAGCCCTGTTTCTCGCGGTACGCTATGGCGCGGGCAGTGAACAGGGAGGACCAGCATTTCCTGACCTTGTCGAAGAGGTCATCCAGGTCACCGACGTTGAGGTATGTCTCCTGCTGACCGGCGAAACTGGCGTCGGGCAGGTCCTCGGCGGTGGCGCTGGACCTGACGGCGACGAAGCCCCTCTTCTTGGGGAAGAGGAGCTTGTAGCTGCTCGTGAGCTCTTCCTTGAGGTCTTTCGGTATCTCGCAGGTCTCGAAGAGGTCCCTGATGCGTTTGGACGCATCGGTGAGGCTCTGATCGGAGTTCCTGTCGATGCCGGCGAGCTCGGCATCGATCTTCTCCATGATCTTGCTCTCCCTCATGAAATAATCATATGAAGCAGTGGTGAGGACGAATGCTCCCGGAACCGGGAATCCGGCGGAGGTCAGCTCCCCCAGGTTCGCTCCTTTCCCGCCTACAGCGGGAATGTCTGTTACACGCAGGTCTTTTACATCGATGATTTTCTTCAAGTGTCGATCCCCCGTCAAACCAGAACAAGTTTCGGGCGGCCTCGCCGCCTTGCTTATCTTGTGAATGGTGTAGGCTATAATATGGTTTGCCGTGCGAAGGGGTTTCACGGTGATTTGTACGTACGTAAAAACGTCCGTAAAAAATTTCGATAATCGTAGAGAATATTACGAATATCAATTGTAATTAGGTTTTTTTCTCTGTTTTGCATAGAAAATCATATCAAAGGTCTTCTCAAAATACAAGAGTATATATCACATACCGCAATTTCCGTCTAAGTGGTTCCCATGGACATGGAAATACGTTGGCATGGAAGAGGCGGTCAGGGAGTGGTCACTGCAAACGAGATCCTCGCCGAGACGGCCATCAGCGCGGGAAAGTATGTGAAAGCTTTCCCCGAGTTCGGACCTGAGAGAATGGGCGCACCCATCAAAGCGTTCACCAGGATATCCGAGAATCCGATCAAGATCCACAGTCAGGTCTACGAGCCGGACATAGTCATCGTCCTGGACGGCACACTCGTCGGCAAGGTCGACCTCACCGGCGGGCTCAAGTGCAACAGCATCGTCCTGGCAAACTATGAGGGCACGCCTGCAGAGCTCAAGGCTGCGCTCGGCACGACCGTGGAATGTCACACCGTAGATGCGACCAAGATCTCCGTGGAGGAGATCGGCAAGCCCATGGCGAACACTGCCATCCTCGGCGCGCTCACCAAGGTCAGCTCGATCGTTTCCTATTCTTCGCTGGAAGACCAGATAACCAACAAGTTCGCGGGCAAGCTCCCCGACAAGGTCATCGTCAAGAATCTCACGGCCCTGAAGAGGGCATTCGAGGAGGTGCAGTGATGTCTTACAAAGATATGATCATAGGCGGCCGCGTGAACACGCCCGGCAGCGCGGAGGAGTTCAAGACAGGCGACTGGAGGTCCCTGGCGCCGCAGGTCGACATGGAGAAGTGCATAGACTGCCTCACATGCTGGATCTACTGCCCCGACGACTGCATAATCATCAAGGACGACAAGATGGCAGGCATCAAGATGACCCACTGCAAAGGCTGTGGCATCTGCGTCAACGTCTGTCCCAAGAAGGCAATATCGATGGTAGGTGAGTGAATATGAAGGATATAGCAATCAACGGCGACTCCGCCGTCGCACTCGCGTGGAAGCAGATAAATCCCGATGTGTGCGCGGCCTACCCGATCACGCCTCAGACCATAATCGTGGAGAGGTTCTCCGATTTCGTGGCCGACGGCGAGGTGGACACGGAATTCGTATGCGTCGAGTCCGAGCACAGTGCACTCACGGTGTGCACAGCATCCGCATCCGCGGGCGCCAGGACGTTCACCGCCACGGCATCCCAGGGACTTGCGTACATGTGGGAGATGCTCCCGATCGCCTCCGCCATGAGGGTCCCGATCATCATGGCCGTGGCGAACAGGGCGGTCAGCGGGCCGATCAACATCAACAACGACCACGGCGACGTCATGTCCGCCAGGGACTGCGGCTGGATCACGCTCTTCTCCGAGAACGTCCAGGAGGCCTACGACATGTCCATCATCGCACCCAGGATCGCGGAGCACCACGATGTGCAGCTCCCTTGCCTGGTGAATCTGGACGGTTTCATCCTCACGCATGCGATCGAGAGGATGACCCCCGTCGAGACGCAGGACGTGAAGGCATTCGTCGGCGAGTACAAGCCCCTCTACCCCCTGCTCGACTACAAGAACCCGGTGTCCCACGGACTGATGGACGCCCCGGACTTCTACTATCAGCACAAGTACCAGATGGTCGAGGCGATGAAGAAGGCCTACGATGTGGCCGTCAAGGCGTTCAAGGACTTCGAGAAGATCACCGGAAGGAAGTACCAGCCGGTCACGGAGTACATGTGCGACGATGCGGAGTACATCGCCATCGTCATCGGTTCGACCTTCGGCACCATGAAGGCCGCCGTCGACGAGCTGCGCGCAGAAGGCCATAAGGTCGGTTGCGCCATGCCACGTCTCTTCAGGCCCTTCCCCGAAGCGGATTTCATGAAGGTCATGAAGGGCAAGAAGGCCGTCGCCGTTATGGACAAGCACCTCAGCGTCGGAGCCTACGGGCCCTTGTTCCCCGAGATAGCGGCGGCCGCGATCAGCCTCGAGTCCATCCCTGGGATGTACAACTACATCTACGGATTGGGCGGGGTCGATGTCACCGTCAATCAGCTGAAACAGGTCTTCGTCGAGATGGAGACCGGCAAGTCCCAGAAGATCAACTTCCTGGGGGTGAAGATATGAGCACGATGTCACTGAAAGATCTGAACAAGCTGCCCGTGAGGCTCACGAGCGGACACAGGCTGTGCGCCGGATGCGCGGAGTCCATCATCGCCAGGCAGATCCTCATGAGCACCGAGTGCCCCGTGGTGGCCACCAGCTCCACAGGATGCTTCGAGGTGTCCACGACCATCTACCCGTACACTTCCTGGAACATACCCTGGATCCACACGGCGTTCGGGAACGGCGCGGCCACCTGCGCCGGTGTCGAGGCCGCTTACCAGTCTCTGAAGAGACAGGGCAAGATCACCGAGGAGATGAGGTTCGTCAACTTCGCCGGAGACGGCGCAACGTACGATATCGGCCTTCAGGCGCTCTCCGGAGCGATGGAGAGGGGCCAGCAGATGATGTTCGTCTGCCTCAACAACGAGGCCTACATGAACACCGGCATACAGAGGTCCGGGGCCACCGGAACCGGGGCGTCCACCACGACCTCTCCCGCCGGAGCGGTCTCGCCCGGTAAGAAGGAGTTCCCCAAGGACATGACGGCAGTGATCGCAGCCCACAACGTGCCGTATGCCGCTCAGGTCTCCCCCCACAACTGGAGGGACCTGATATCCAAGGCGAACAAGGGATTCGAATGCGGAGGCCCGTCCTTCATCAATGCGATATCGCCGTGCCCCAGGGGCTGGAGGTTCGCATCCGGTGACACGATATCGATATCGAAGCTCGCCGTGGAGACCTGCATATGGCCTCTCTACGAAGTGGAGTACGGCACGGATTACACCCTCACCGCCGAGAGCCTTAGGATCGCCGACGGCAAGACCGAGAAGAAGCCGGTCACCGACTGGTTCGAGGCACAGGGCAGGTACAAGCACCTGAAGCAGGACAAGTGGGAACCCCTCGTCGAGAAGATCCAGAATGAGATCGACAGGCGCTGGGACAGGCTCATAAAGCTGTCCAACCTCTAAACTTCAACAGGGCCTTCGGGCCCTTCTTTTCGATCATGGCGGTGTTCGGTCGCGCCTATGATCTGTGCGGGATTCAACCGCATGTTGACGGCGCAGGCGATATCCCTCCGCTTCCGCGGATGCCCATACGTCTTGCGATGGCCATCGAGGCCTCTGGATGGACGGTTCGGTATCAGAACACCACTCCAAAGATATCTCTCGATGAGCTCGAAAGTGTCATGATGCCGATCATGCTGTCGAAGTGGATTGCGTTACGCTCCTGAAATATGCTGCCGACACAAAGTTATGCACTACTCCTGGATTGGCAATGCATCCCCAACGTTGCCGGGTTGAAAATAAAAAATGAAAATAATGAAATTAACTTCAACACTATTCAATACAAATGAAAATATTGAAGTCTAGTGCAATATTTTTATAATCATTCGACATTACAATATACATGGAGGATCAATTGGTACTGAGAAAGGATTATCTCGACCGCCTCGCGGGGTGGAAAGACCGGACGGATGTCGTGAAGATTGTCACCGGCATGAGACGTTGCGGTAAATCCACTCTATTAAAACAATTCATGGACATTCTTCGCGACGAAGGTCATGGTGCCAACATCGTCTGTATCAACTTCGAATCCAAAAATTTCAAAAACATAAAAAACAACGACGATCTCGATGCATTCCTCGAGAAACACATGAAGAAAGAGCGCATGTATGTGGTACTGGACGAGATACAGAGGGTGGAACACTGGGAACTCACCATCAATTCGTTATCGGTCGATTATGATGCCGACGTGTACATTACTGGATCCAACGCACACATGCTGTCCTCGGAACTGGCCACATATCTGTCAGGACGTTATGTCGAAATCAAAATGCTCCCGCTTTCATTCGGGGAGTATCTTCAACTGCATCCGGCGAATGCGCAAAAACCGATAGATGGGAGGTTCCTGGACTATATGACCACCGGTGCCATTCCGATGGTGGATCCCGATGACAGAATCCGCACCGACGAACTGTTGCAGGGAATATACTCCACGATACTAAGGAAAGACGTGTCGACACGTCTCGGACTCGCCGACTATCGCACACTGGATGAGGTTGTCATGTTTCTCATGTCCAATGTAGGAAACATCACGAGCAGCGCATCCATATCGGAAGCATCATCCACATCCCCGGCAACAGTGAAAAGATATCTTCAGGGTCTTGAAGATGCGTTCCTGATCTACAAAGCATATCGTTATGACGTTCGCGGAAAGAAGATGCTGAAGACAACAGAGAAATACTACGCCGCAGACACGGGAATGCGCAACTCCATAATCGGGGGAAACAGCGACATAGGGCGTGTGATGGAGAACGTCGTTTTCCTGGAGTTGTTGCGCAGAGGGTACAAAGTCACGTCAGGAAGCCATTACGACCGTGAGATAGATTTCGTAGCGACCAAAGAAGACAGATTGGAATACTACCAAGTTTCGCTCTCGATACTCGACGAGACGACTTATGAAAGGGAAGTGAAATCTCTGGACTCGCTCAGGGACAGTTTTCCGAAGACCATACTCACGATGGATCGCGTAATAGGAACTCCGCCCAATGGGATACGCGCGGTGAACGTGATCGACTGGATACTCGAGATGGACGGATGAGAGGCGCACTCGGATGAAGGGTAACTTTCAAGTCCGGTCCCTGTGCGACAGGAGAAGTTCAATGGATGGATCGTCTGAAAAGACCGCCCCATCTGTCTGAGGTGACTATACCGAGGCATGCGCGATCGGAAACGGTTGGGTGTGAAGCCCCCGGAACAACAAGGTGGGATACAGGTACGGATGCAATCAACCGCAAGGGTAGGCAGGATATGGCTGTGTAATGTTAATCTCTACAGGGGCCCGTAATACTTGATGAGCGAAACCGTGATGATACACTCTGCCAAAAGGCCGGAGGAGGACACGAGATATAGGAACGTCTCATGTCAGGCAGACATACCGCCTCTCGGTCTGTAGGAGACGCCCAAGGTCTGCACAATTATCCTATCATTGGGAACCAGGAAACTCTGACGCCCCTAGAGCCGAAAAACGATGGGGTGTCTTTATCCGACTTCATGGGAGCGGACTCGGCAGGTCCTCTTCACAGATCCGCACCGTCGTCCCCTCCCAGGAGCCAGTCTATGACATCTTTGACGTCGATCCCATCCTCTGTTGTGGAATCGGACCACGCGTTCATCATCAACAATGTTTTGCGGCGATGGTCCTTGATCGCCCTCAGCGGCGAGAGCTCCCTCTCCCTGGTACCCTCGTCCTGGTACCCGAGGCATACCTGGTAGTACTCTCTGCCGCGCATCGGCATGTCGGCGACGAAATCGACCTCCTTGGAATTCCAGGTGCCCACCTGCACATCATACCCACGTCTCGTCAGTTCCAAGTACACGATGTTCTTCAGCACCCTTCCCAGGTCCTGGTCCTTGAACCCCACCGACATGTTCCTGAGCCCCTGGTCAACGGCATAGTATTTCGGGGTCGGCTGCAGGACGGTCGATCTGAGGTTGAAGCGATCGGCGCGGTATATCAGACACGCCTCCCTCAGCAGATCCACGTAGCGGTCCACGGTGTTCCTGTGGATGCCGTCGAGGCCGTCGGATACGTTCTTGATCGCTATCGGGTTGCCGACGTTGAACATCAGATACTGCACGATGCGCTCTAGATCAGCGGGGTTCCTGATATTCCCGCGTGAGATTATGTCCTCGTAGATTATCGAGTTGTGGAGGTCTCTCAGTGTCGAAGTCAGCGCCGTGGGTCCCGCAGATGGATCCACAGCAGGGAAACCGCCATAACGGAGGAAGTCGGAGAACACTGCCTGCTCCCTCCTGCCGTCACCGCGCAGCTCCATGTATTCTGCGAACGATAGCGGGAGCATGTTGATGGAGATGTAGCGCCCGGTGAGGAACGTGGACAAGTCGCTTGAGAGGATGTGGGCGTTGGACCCTGTAATATATATGTCCGCCTCGGAATCCACCATGAGGGCGTTGATGGACCTTTCCCATCCCTCTATCCTCTGCACCTCATCCAGGAACACGTAGAACCTCCCCTTCGCGGGCACTTTGGATTCAATGTATTTATTGAGGTCGCGGTGATCCTTCATCTCATCGTAATCCGATGATTCGAAGTTCATTTGCAGGATCTCACTGCCATCCACGCCTGATTTGATAAGTCTCATGATGTATTGGTCGAGCAATGTGGATTTGCCGCATCTCCTAACGCCCATTATCACCTTTACGAATTGGGTGTTGTCGCGGAAACGCTCGAGTTCATTCAGGTATCCTTTGCGTTCGACAGTTTTCATCATGATATGCTATCTTGTTAAAAATATATTATTGTGTCGTTTATGATATACATTTTTAACTATTATAGTAATGAATGTACATTATGATATTATATTACATCCAGAGTTCTACAGACAATCTTGATTCTGTAGGAATCGATACTTGAGCATCTGCTGATTGCACTGTATCTTCAATTGTATTCTTCTGTCTGTTCCCGGTCCGTTCTGGAGGTTTTCAGCCCCTGGAAGCACCCGGAACAACCACGATATCCCTTCTCGAATACAGGGCCTCAAAATGTCAGAAGCTTTCTCTGTACGCTTATGTTCAACGATATCAGCGGATCCTTCAGCTTTTATCACTGTTTTCGATATGCGCAGTATGCCGTCCTGCTTCCTGCAGATCACGTTCTTCGCATCCTCCATATATCTCTATGAACGGCCGTACAATACGCCCATCTTGTCGCGGTACAGTTTCTAGGAATAGAATATATGAACCGTACGTCCGGATTCGAATATCTTATACTGGTAATACCCGCAGTTGTAATCTACGGAATCGCAGAATGATCCGATGATCGGGCATATGATCCACGGAACGCGTGGCGTTGCCGAGATGATGGAGTGGAAAAGTGGCTGACAGCGTTTTCGTGTTCCCGTACGCTCGCGCAGTACAGTACAGACGAAGACGCAGGCGGACTTTACTACCGGGTTCGGAATGGGACCGGGTGTGACCCCGCCGCTGTGGCCGTCAGACCAATACCCTCTATCACAGACTTCTATTTAACCCTTCCTCTTCTCCCTCTTGTATGCTTTGTCCAGGGGGGTTTTTATCGCAGCTATCGTAGGCTCCAGGATCGCTTCCACAGCATCCACCTGGGAACTGAACGAGGGCAGGGGATCGAGCATGTCCTCCACCATGAGTTCGGGACCGTCCCCTGGAAGGTCCTCGGTGGGCACAACGACCTTCTTGGCCATCTCCTCAAGCTCGCTGTAGGCTACCTTGCCGATCTTGGTGACCGGGAGTTCGTCCAAGAACTGGTATTGGCGCGGGCAGCTGAATTTGGAGAAGTTCTCTTTGCAGAGGTCCTTTATCATGTCGAGGATCCTGTCCTCGTGCGGGACGCCGGGTTCGGTGACTATGTACAGCCTTATGACCGACCCGCGGAGTTCATCGGGAACACCGACCGCGCATGCGGCCTTGACAGCCGGATGGCCGGTGACCACCGACTCGATCTGACTGGGATAGATGTTGTATCCCGAGGACACGATCATCCTCTTGATCCTCTGTGTGAAGTAGACGTATCCGTCTGAGTCTATATGTCCCAGATCACCGGTGTGAAGCCATGTGATGCCGTCGGCGTGCACGCGGAGGGTGTTGGCGGTCTCCTCGGGCTCGTTCAGGTACCCGAGCATTATGCCGGGGCCGCTGATGCAGATCTCCCCGTCCTCCATGTAGTCCGCGCATTCTTCGGTGCCCACCCTGCATATCATGTAATTCGTGTCCGGGAACGGGAGGCCGATGCTGCCCCGTTTCTGTTTGGCCGGGTTCTTCGGGGTGAGGCAGCAGGCGGTCACGCATTCGGTGGCGCCGTAACCTTCTCTGATGGTCGCTGTGCAGTTGCGCTCGGCCAGGAAGGCGTCGAATTTTGATTTTAGGTCCTGGGTCAGTGTGTCTCCGCCGCAATAGATGCCGATGACCTTGGAGAGGTCGGTGTTCTTCAGGGCCTTGCTCCTGCACATGTGCTCGTACAGGGTGGGCACGCCTGCGATGTGATTGGGCTTCTTCTTGGCTATCATCTTGGCGTAGGAATCGGGCGTGAACCTGGGCACGAGGATGCATTTGTAGCCGTTCATCAGCATCAGGTGCACTCCGACACAGAAACCGAATCCGTGGAACATGGGCATGACCGCGGCCATGACCATGCCGTCGGGAAGACAGCAGCTGGCTATCCCTGTTTCCATCGATGAAGCGTTCACGTTCATGTTGGAGAGCAGGACACCTTTGCTCTTTCCTGTCGTGCCGCCGCTGAAAAGTATCATTGCTACGCTGTCGTTCCCGCCGCGGGGCTCCGGCGCATCGTAGGTGCAGGCGAGGGTCTTGAAATCCATCCAGCTCATGATCGTGCCGTTGTATGCGACCTTCGGGTCCTTGCGCCCCTGTATTATCTGATAGCCCATGGCGCGAGCGGGGCCCATCTCGTCCTTCGGGCTCGTGACGATGATATGTTCCAGGGTGTTGTTTTTGCCGGGAATGGGGAACTTCTCGAAGAACATGTCCAGCGTCACCGCTATCCGTGCTCCTGTCATGTCTATGTAATTGGAGATCTCCTTTCCGGCGGAAAGTGGATGCACCATGACGGCCACCGCACCGATGCGGTTGGCGGCGTATATGCAGTACACGGCCTGAGGAGAGTTCGGGAGGCAGATGATGACCTTGTCGCCCTCATTGATGCCTAGATTGTCGAAGCAGGCGGCGATGCGGTCGATCTCGCGGATCATGACCTTGTACTTCACATTGCGTCCGACATACTCGAATGCATCGTGGTCTGGGAAGGTCTTCGCGGAGAATGCGATGCAACCGTACATGGTCCTGTCGGGATAGACAAGCTTCGGCGGGTAGCCTTCGTAGTTTTTTATCCATGGCATTTCTTTCGTCATGTCTGTCATAATCGCTCTCCCCATCAGACGTCGCCGTCTTGTCGAGCCGGGCCACATGTCGTCCCTGTCGGCTGGTATGGGGGCATATGTTAAACATGTTGCCATGGACAGGCATGGATGTCCGTTTCATCGGATTCCATGCGGAATATCGGCTGGCCGGTCATACGAGCGGAACAGCGACGAGAGCTCCTGCCAAGGCTCCGATAGCCCCTGTTATGCAGTTGTTCTCGTATTTGTTGACATAACCCTTGGTCTCCAGCGTGGCACCTATGACGCTGTCCAGTATGTTGCCGAGCATCCCGGCGCAGATGGGGATCAGTATCAGCGGATCGAAAACGGTGTAGAAGATCAGCACCCATCCGATTACGGAAGTGACGGTCGCGGCCATCAGGGATGCCACGGTCCCGAGCACGGAGACTCCGCCGTCCATGCCCGGCTCGCATCTCTTGAACGTGGTGATCATCCACACACGCGGGTCCTTCACACCGATCTCGCTGGCCACGGTATCGGCCGCTGCAACGGCAACGGTGCTGATGAACGCGATGGACATTAGCGTGTAATGGTAATCCCCCACGAAGCTGGACAATATGGCGAACAGGCAGGGCGGCAGTCCGACGCCCAGTATGTTCTTGTATCCCCTTTCCCCGTGCTTGCCCTCCTGGACGCCCATCTCGGTCTTCTTGGTGAGCCCGGATTTGGTTGCGGCGAAGCCCAGGAGCGCGAACGCAATGAGGATCAAAAGCCAGTTGACGGACCCGAATGCACCTATGACCATGCCGACGGCGAAAGTGGCGATTGCGCCATCCTTCGTCAGAAGATGCATCCTGTACGAGAAGTACGTCAGGACCGTTGACAGGATCAACGTGATCAGAAGGTTTGTTATCAAATCCACGGGGGTGTATCTGCTGGTTTATTAATAACAACAGGTCAGACGAGCATTCCCAGTATCGTTGCGGAATACTCTATGCACAGGTCTTTGTCGCTCAGGGGGAAGAACATGACCTTTCCTTGAGGGTAGACAGTGACCTCCATGCCGTTCCATTCCATGGCGAGCATCATCTCGTCCTGCTCTTTGATCCTGCCGACCTCGGAGAGTATCCCCGCGGCGCGGGCCATGTCCAGGTCCATCGGTTCGCGGGAGGCGGCCATCAGGGCCTTCCCTCCGCAGAGCCGGGCGATGGTGAACCTCAATCCCTGAGCCCCCGGAGGACCTCGGCCGATCTGGCATGGAATTCATCCAGGCTGCATTCGTTGACGATCATCACATCGCTGAGCGCGATCGTCTCCGCGAGTCCCCATCCGATCTCCCTGCCGTCCCTGGCGCGGAATTCACCGATGTTGCGGGGGGCATCGTCCCTGGCACGTTCCACGAGCCTTCCGTAGCGCGTGTCCGGGCAAGAGTGCACCGCGACGATGCGCACATCCGGGGTCAGCCGCCTGTACGCCGTTACCTCGTCCATGCTCCTGCAGCCGTCAATGAGGAATATGTCCCCGGACATCCTCTCCAGGGCGCGCTTCGCCCAGATATCGGTCCCTTTGCGGTCCCTCTCGGCGCTGGCGAACTGCCCCACGGTCATACCCGAATCCTCGGGGCCGCAGGCCGCGAAGAACTCCCTGACGATGTCGCCCATGCGCAGGAACGGCAGGCCCATCCCCCGGGCGACGGTAAGGAACTCCTCCTTGCCCGCGCCCGGCATGCCGGCGACCACTATGACCCTCATAGCAGGTTGTCCGAGATGTTGGTGAGCATCCTGTCGCAGTATGCGCACCTGAGCTTCGGCGGGTGGCGGTCCACGACGATGAACTCGGGCTCCACGGGCTCTCCCTTGTTCGTTATGCAATCGGGGTTGCTGCATTTGGCGAGGCCGCAGATGTGATCGGACAGTTTGACCCTGAACTTCTCGGCCACATAGAAATCCCTGATTATGACTATGGTCGCATCCGGGGCGATGAGGGCGATCTTGTCCACGGTCTTGGGGTCCAGTTCACGGTCCTCCACCTTGATCACGTCCTTCCACTTCATGTCCTTGAGGGACTGCACGTGGATGGCGACGCTGATGGTGGAATCTATGTTGTTCTCGTTGACGCCCAGTATCTTGAGCACGTTCAGCGCCTGACCGGAGGTGATGTGGTCGATGACGGTGCCGTTCCTTATGGGGGCGACCTTGAACTCTTCCATCACATCTCACCTCCCAGGACGGAGCAGAGCAGGGCCATCCTCACGGGTATGCCGTTGAACGCCTGCTCGAAGTACTTCGCGTGGGATGTGCCGTCCACCTCGGGAGCGATCTCGTCGATCCTCGGCAGCGGGTGCATGACTATCAGGTCGTTCTTCGCCTCCCTGAGCATCTCCTTATCGATCCTGTACGTCCCGGCGACCTTCTGGTACTCGGCGGGGTCGGGGAACCTCTCCCTTTGGATCCTGGTGACGTAGAGGACATCGGCCTGGTCGATGACCTCTTCCAGGGAATCGGTCTTCCTCGGGCGGCATCCCCTCTCCTTCAGGTGCGCGACGGTGTCATCGGGCATCTGCAGGCTCTCGGGGGCGACGAAGGTGAGCTTCGCGCCGAACATGGTGAGGGCCTCGGCCAGCGAGTGGACGGTGCGTCCGTACTTCAGGTCTCCGACAAGGACTATGTTGAGACCGTCGATGGACCCTTTCGCCCTTTTCATGGTGAACAGGTCCAGGAGCGTCTGCGTAGGGTGCGATCCCGCGCCGTCCCCGGCGTTGATGACGGGATTCTCGGAGAATTTGGCCGCGAGCCTGGCAGCGCCCTCGTGGGGGTGCCTCAGCACTATGACGTCGCAGTAGGTGTCGACCATCCTTATGGTGTCGGCGAGGGTCTCGCCTTTGGCGATGGAGGTCATGGACATCTGCGAGACATCGATGACGCTTGCGCCGAGCCTCTGCGCCGCGCTCTCGAACGAGAGCCTGGTGCGCGTCGATGGCTCGAAGAACAGGTTGCCCAGGATCCTGCCGTCCAGGGCGCGTTTGACTTTCTCTCCCCTTGCGTAAGGTACCATCACTTCGGAGAGGTCCAGGATCTCTTCGATCTGCGGCCTGGTGAAGTCCCTGATGGATACGATGTCCTTGTCGTAAAAGTCCATGTTTACGTTATTCTTCATGCACGTAGTTAACGTTGTCGATTTCGGGGTTCTCCGACGATATGCATGGGGACGGATCGGTGCCGCGGCTCAGCCTCGCTTTTCACGATGTCGCAGGTGCCGAGAACCCCCTCCAATGTGATCTGAACCCCCGGTCGCGATCCGTACGGAAGATGTCCCCGCGGCATCCATCAGGATGTACTGACGATCCCGGGGCACACTCATGCAGAGGTCGTTCCCGATCCTGTCCGCAGGCAGGCGCCTCCGGGCATCCTGTCGTTCAACTTATATACGGACTGCGCATGGGAAGTCGCATGTTGGATGTCATTGCCCATTCCCAGAGGGGCAGGGTGTGCGAGTACAAGAGGGGCGACGCCTCGGTCAGGACCCCTGCGGTCATCACCGCCTCCGATTCGGAGTCGGGAGTCATGTATGTGTCGTTGGGTCCAGACGGCAGGACATTCCATGCCATGGGCACGGCCGTGCGCCTCGATGAAGGGCTGCAGCCGACCGTGTCGTCGGGCGTGGCATCCGAGATCAGATGCGTCGACGGCATATGCGTCGCGAGGTTCCCGATACCCGATGGGGCATCAGCTCCCGAGGATGCGGAGATGGTCGTCGTCCCGAACGGATACGAGCTCAGGAACGACGCGAGGAAACTGGTGGACAACCTGGTCAGGATGAGGGAGTTCGCAGGATTCGGCAGGATCCTCGTCGTCCTGGGACTCGCAGAGCCGTCCACTTTGGCACTTCTCACTTACATGGGCGTCGACATCACCGACGACGCCCTCCCGGCGGCCATGGGCCTGTCCGGCATATCATCGATCCCGGAGGGCGAGATCGCCGTCGGGTCGGACGTCTCCGAGGACAACAGGGCCGAGATGGCCCGCGAGATGTCCAAGGTCGCGGTGTTCACCGCGGCAGGGAGGCTCAGGGAGCTGGTGGACCAGAGGGCACCGTCGTCCCCCAGGTCCGTCGCGGCCCTCAGGATCTTCGACGATGCCGGGTACGCGTTCCAGGAGGAGGCGTGCTCCACCGTCGGCGGCAGGTTCGCCTGCAACACGACCCAGGCGCTGAAGAGGCCGGACATACGCAGGTACCAGGACATGATCATGGAGAGGTACGTGAAACCGGAGCACAAGAAAGTGCTCGTCCTGCTCCCCTGCTCAGCCAAGAAGCCGTACCACACATCCAAGACCCACAAGGCGTTCGCATCGGCGATACACACGGCGAGCCATGACACCCTGGTCCACGAGGTCATCGTGACCTCGCCGCTCGGCGCGGTCCCCCGTGAGCTCGATGTCTTCTACCCCGCCAACTCCTATGACATCCCGGTCACCGGCCAGTGGAAATGCGAGGAGAAGGCCATGATCCGCAGGATGATCGGCCACATAATCGACCAGGGGTACGACAAGGTCATATCCCACCTCGGAGAGGACACCGAATTGGTGGAAGGCCTCGCCGAGATGACGGAGACCTGCGTCGGGGATTCAACGTCCCCCGCGTCCCTGGAGAACCTCGATGCCGCAGTGAGGGAGGCGACCAAGGGTATGGCGCCGGTGGATTACATGATCGAGCGCAGGGAGACCGTCCGTTCCATCCTCCGCTTCCAGTTCGGACCGGAGGTGGCGGATGCCGTGTTCTCCGACGGGTCGTATGCCATCGGCAAGTTCCCCTATTGGAAGATATTCAGGGACAAGGACACGCAGTTGGGGATGCTGACCCCCGAGAGGGGGATGGTGTCGCTCACAATAGACGGCGCCAAGATCCTGCAGTCCATGGGGCGCTCCATAGTCCAGATGACGGATTTCGAGCTCAAGGGCAGCCTGTTCGCCGTCGGGGTCATCGATGCCGATCCGTCTATACGCGAAGGCGACGAGGCGGTCATCGTATGCAACGGCGAGGTCCGCGGCGTGGGCGTCGCGATGATGTGCGGACGCGAGATGAAGGAGCTGAAACGCGGGGTCGCGGTCAAGGTCAGGCACAAGATCTGACAGGGTACTTTCGGTCACCCCTCCTGATTCGGATTATATACCCTCCGACCAATAATGAATATGAGGACGAGCGGAGTGCACCCCTGCATCGGTCGTCTTCTAACGAAGGGGCGGGACAATTCCCATCCATCCTATTTTAGTCCCTCCCCTTCGTAGTACTTTTTCCCTGTGCTGTCCGATCGCAGGATGTGTGCCTGCCTCGCCCGGACGTCGATCCCCGGTTTCCACAGGTTCGGAACCCATGATTCCCTTCGGGATGATGACGGATATGGATATGCATGGGCGCGATCGATGGGAAGGAGTGCCTACCGAGATCCAGGTCGGGATGCGCTTGCATCTGCACCTCCGCGATCGGATCGTGCGATGATCGCATGGAATATGACGTGCGTAAAGGCCTCGAAGGTGCCGGACGAGATCGGGACATGATGTCGGGTCCACATATCTGAGCGTCTGCCGGTAAGCAACGGACGCATACATGGCGACAGGGCGTCCAAGTCGAAATATCAGATTTTGAGAATGGATATGGTGCAGACGCCGGGATTCGAACCCGGGCAACAAGCTTGGAAGGCTTGAATCCTAACCAGCTAGATCACATCTGCGTTGTGTCTCGGTAAACTTGAGGAAATATATAACTATGATGTATGCCCCGCCCCCCGGCAGGGGATGAAAACGTCCATGTGGCTCCCGCGCGGGCTCCCGCGCGCTACCTTTTATCTACATAGGAGGTATACGTGGTGGCATGGACACGGTCCTGCCAGTATTCCGCAATGAGTTCGACATCCACCTTTGGAAGAAACTCGATGAAGCGGAAGCTGGGACCAAGAGGCTGCTCTCGAAGCCCGTGACGGTGCAATCCGTCGTGGACGAGATCCTGGAGCACCCCGGGGCCATTCATTCTTCGGTCCTTGTGAGGACCATCAGGCTCGCACAGTCCAAGGACATGCCCTACTACAGATTGGGGATCCCGAAGCTGGTCAACCGCCGCAGCATAAACGATTACGCCCCGGCCATCGCGGCCGCGGATGTCTTCCTGAGCATCGACGATGTCGAGTCTGCTAAATCCATGATCGAATGCATCCCGGACTGCAAGGACCTCCGTGCGTACAACACCATGGTCGGACGCATACTGCTGAAGGAGGGCGACAACACAGGTGCCAAGGCGGCCCTGATGTGTGCGTTCCGTGCCGATCCAGGTTACATGGAGGTCTACACGCCCCTTCATCAGGCGGACCCCAATGGCGGCTGGATGTACCGCAGGAACATCGAGCTCGTCCGCCGCGGCGAGGTACCGCTCCCCTACGGAGGGAATCTCCAGGAGACCTATGCCGAGAAGCTGTACGGGATATACTGGAACTGGTACAACGGCAACAGGGACAACGTGCCGAAGGCGCTGATGGGATCGAAGGAGTACGCCCAGAAGAATCCGGAGTACATCATCGCGGCTGGCAGGATGGCCGCCGAGGACGAGGACTGGGATTCCGCCATACCGTTCTACAAGGACACCCTGAAGCTCATACCATCCTACGGGTACGTCATATCGGAGGCCGCCGAGGTCTACCGCAGATCTGGCGACCCGCTCATGGCGGTGTCGCTCATCGAGGCCGCCGCCTGCCCCATGCAGAGGGAGGAGGCCCTCGAATGCCTCATGCGCTCGTTCTCGGACATGGGCGACCGCGGCCGCGAACGCGACACCGTACGCAAGTTGCTGGAGCTGGAGACCGTGGGCGCGCCGCTCTACTACGCATGCATCGACATATGCATCGCCGACCAGCTTTACGACGAGGCCCGCTATGCCGTCAAGGCCCTGGTCGCCACTTATCCGTCGGATGCGGAGGCCCACAAGCGCGATGCCGAGATCGACATGCGCACCAACCATCCCGCCGACGCCCAGAAGGCCGCGTCCGAGGCCATACGCCTGGACCCCAAGGATGCGGATGCCAGGTTCATACGCGGACGCGCCCATTTCGCCCAGGGCCACAACGACCCTGCGATAAAGGACCTCTCGACCGCATACAAGCTCGACCCCGGGCACGTGGAGGCGCTTCGCGTCCTGAAAGAGGTCTACAAGGGCCTCAGGGATTTCTCCAACACGATCGACACTTGCGACAAGATCGTCACCATAGACCCGAGGGATGCCGCGACGATGATCGACATGGGGGTCGCGATGGACTCCCTGGGGGAGCCAGGATCCATGGACGTCTACCGGAAGGCGCTGTCCACCGACCGCTCGCCGCAGACCTTCGTCAACGTGATCTCGATGCTGGCAGGTTCCGGCAGGTACGAGGACACGCTTGCCCTGTGCGACGAGTACAGGGCACATCAGAAGTACGCCCTGGTCAACAGGATCGCGGGCAATGCGCACTATGCGCTCGGAAGGTACGACGAGGCATCCCGTTCCTATGGACTGTCCCTCACCCAGGCAAACGATCCGAAGGTCTGGAACTCCAAGGGGATGGCGGACGAGAAGCGCGGCGACCTCAATGCCGCGTGGTCCGCGTTCACCAAGGCGGCCGCCATGGACCCGAACGATCCCGAATACCGTCTGTCATTGGCCTCTGTGAAAGAGAGGAAGAATGACATGAAAGGCGCGATCGCGCATCTCGACGCGGCGATCGACCTCGACCCGAGGTGCGGGTACGCATGGAACCGCAAGGGGCACATATTCCAGGGCATGGGGGACAACGAGAAGGCGCTGGACTCGTTCACGAGGGCATGCGACCTGAATCCAAGGGACCGCGACTCTCTCGCCGGGAGGCTGGACGTCTGCCTGTCGATGGGGGACAATGCCAAGATAATCGAAGCATGCGATTCCATGCTCGACAAGTACCCGGATGACACCAAGAGCATAATCGCGGAGTTCCACGCGTACACGGCGATGGGCAGGAGCGATGAGGCCAGGGAGTACATCGACAATGTTTACTATTCGAATTCAAGATCGGTCCCGGCCCTCATGGCCAGGAAGCAGATCATGTGGGAGCTCGGAGAGGTCAATGCCGAGATAGAGGCCTGCAGGAGGATCCTCCAGTTCAAAGAGGATCAGGACGTCCGTGCCGACCTTGACGCTGCCATGGCCCGTGCGGGGCTGTCACTCCAAGGATCCAGGTCCGCCGGCAGCGACCAGTGCCAGAACGCAGGGTACAAGCGGGCGATGACCGGAGCCATCTCGGACACGTCGGAGCTGCGTTCGATCGCAGAGCAGCTGTGCTCTGAGAAAGAGTACGTCGCGGCCGTGCAGATAGGCGCACTGATAGTCGCCAAGGCCCCCGCGTCCATAAAGAGCTACGTGTCCAAGATGGAGATCCACCTCATGGCCCAGGACAGGGTGGGTGCGATGGCCACCTTGGACGATGCGCTCAGCAAGTTCCCCAGGAACGGGACGCTCCTGGAGCTGCAGGGGGACCTCCACTCGTCCAACGGCGATCACGCGAAGGCATTGAGCTCGTACGAGGCGTCCATCGTGTCCGGGCGCGAGATCTCATCGATATACATCAAACGCGGCAGGGAGCAGGAGCATCTGGGACAGATGGAGGCGGCCGCCAACAGCTATTCCCTGGCATCCATACGCGACCCCAAGGACCCGGCAATCCACCTCCGTCTGGCGGAGCTCTACGAGTCGCTCGGCAGGGACCCGGCCGCGGAGCGCAGCTACGATTCCGCGATATCGCTCTCCCCCAACGACGCCAAGGTCTTGCTGGCCAAGGCCAAGTACTGTGACAGGAGGAAGGACACCCGCAGCCTGCTGTTCCTGTATGAGAAGATGCTCATGAGCGATTCAACTCCCGGGCAGAGGTCCGAGTTCTCGGCGATACTCAGGCGCACGGGCCTGACCGCAGAAGCGAAGGTGATAGAATCGCTGGATCCCGGGCAAGTGGGCACAGGCCCCAAAGGGCTGCCGCAGCCGCCCGCCATGTTCAGGAAACCGGTGGTCACCGGTTCCGCGATCAGGAGGACCGCCGAGCGCGTGCTCAAGCATGCGTACAATACGGGAATGGCGCTGAACGACCCCGGCCTCGGTTCCGGGCTGGACATACCCGATGCGATGATGGAGAAGGTCATGGAGTACCTGTCGGACATCGAGGAGTACGGCGACATCGTCCCGTTCACGCCCGCTTACGAGAGGCTCGAGGTCCTGTCGCGCGACGCGATACTCAACGCCCGCATCACCGACATCGACAACAACACGGTCCTCTCCATACCCTGCGCCTACATGGCGTCGGGCGCGGAGGACGCGGACGAGGCGAAGACGGTCATAGCGTACACGCACAGGGCGTTGACCTGCATCGTGGACGAATCCAAGATGTCCGCCAAGGACGAGACGATGGCCAAAGAGGTCGCGGCCGCAGGCGGCATGACCATGTATCAGATCATCAACTCGTACAAGGTGGGGCCGTATGAGGCCAAGGCGATAAAGGAACTGTCCCTGAAGCCTCAGTAACGGAACATCTCGGCCTTCATGAACTCCCTCATGAGGCAGGTGGCGTAGTTCCCTTTGGTGAGCGAGAAGCTGACATCGTACCCGCCGTCGGCCATGGAGTACTTCAGGTCCTGCACCGGGCACACGATCTCCCTCTTGCTCCCTTTGGAGCTGCAGCGGTCGAGTCCCGGGACGATGAAATCCTCTTTCTTCAGGCCTTCTTTTTCCACGACCGCCCTCTCGATCTCGCCCATCTCCCCTCCGGCGAACTCTGAATCGCTGCCGAACAGGGTGACGGCCACGAAGGACCTCTTCATGCGCACTTGTCTCTCGACGAGGTCGAGGTTCTTGCGGGTGGCGGTGACCGGACGGTCGTGATCGGGGGTGCCGGAAGCATCCACGGGGATGACGACATCGCCGTCGACCGGCATGTTGAGCGGTATGCCGCGTGCCATCCTCTCGCTGAGCATCAGGTTGAACAGGTAGGACTGGTAGGCGTGGACGAACATCATCTGCAGGTTCCTGGGCATGCATTCTATTGCCCCGCGGTAATCGTCGGGGCGGGAGATCAGGTGCTCCACCATGATCTTCTCGAAGGACATGTTCTTGGGCATCTCCTGCACCAGGCCGCTGTAGTCCTCTGCGCCCGCGAGCTTCGCCCTCGCCTCGCTTATCTCGTCCCCTTCCAGGTCCGAAGGGGCGGATATGTACGCCTTGACGGCGCCTTCCAGGTCGCCGCGGACTATCTTCTCGCCCACGATGTGGGTGATCGGACGGACGACGCCGAATCTCTGCACGCCGAAATAATTCGGGAATCCGCCGACGGCGCCCACGTCCGATATGACGGAGTCGAGGGTGGATCCGATAGATCCGACGTCCATGTCGCATTCCTTCACGCGTATGGAGAATGAATTGCCGATCAGGTCGCCGATCCTGACTCCCCTCTTGGCACGGTAGGCGTTCTCTATGGACACGTCCTTGAGGTCGATCCTCTCCAGGTCCTGCACGGGGCATTCGAAGGACATGAGCTGCGTCGTGACGGCGCGCTTGTCCTTGGTCCCTGCGAATCCTATGCGCTCCCTGGAGCATCCAAGCTCCCTGGACATGAGCCTGACGAGGCGGTTCGTCTCCCAGTTCCTGCTGGTGACGTCCGCGACGGCGAATTTGCCGTTCTCGGCCTCTGGCGGCCGCTCCGATATCTCCCCGACGATGAAATCCTCGGGTTCCGCCTTCAGGCGTCCCCCGGTGCCCTCGGCCGTGCTGAGGTAATATAGCATCCCGACATCCGCTTCCGCGGTGTCGCATCTGCGGTATTGCATGGTCACTCTTTGAGTGTGCCGTAGTATTCGGAGACCGTCTTGGATGCGCTCTTCAGAGCGTCGAGGGGGCTGCCCTTCTTGACTTCGATGAAAACGCCCTTGTCGCAGAGCTCGGGGTGTTTGTCGATCAACCTGACGACCTCGACGTCCTTGTTGTCCCTGAGCACCTTCATGATGGGTGCGATGAGGGTCATGTCCGCGTCTTTGAAGCGCACGGTGACTGTCTTGTCCGTCTGTTCGACAATGTAAGGCTGCATAGGGCATCATCGATGAATCGTTCTTAAAGCTTTTGCGCTTAAAGACGCGCGGAAGGAGCATGCGGCCGTCATTCGCACCCGCAGTCGTCGCCGGATTCCTCGCCTTCGCTCTCCGGGCCCTGCATCTCGTACATCTCGACGACCTCGCGGACGGTGGTGCACTGCTCGGCGTCCTTGTCGTCGCGGACGCGGCCGGTGAACCTCGGGAACCTGATCCCCAGGCCGGCGCCTTCTTTCACGGAGTCCATGGCCGCGGTGTGCGTCGGGCTGACGCTGATCTCCGCGCCGACTACCTCCAGGACAACGGACGGGTCGAACCACACATCGGGCGTCATCCTGGCATCCACATTCGATGGGCAAGAGCCAGACTTGTATCTGTCCAGCATATCGGGCAGGCCGTCCAGGAATGCATCGTCGAAGCCTGTGCCCAGTTTGCAGACTGTGCAGAACCTCCCGGTCTCGTTGTCGAAGACGGCCATCAGCAGCGCCCCGTATCTTCCGGCGCGCTTGCCCATGCCGTAGAACGCCCCGACTACGGCTAGGTCGAAGGAGTCCGTGAGCGTCGCGTGGTAGTCCTTCTTGTACTTGATCCAGAGGAATCCTCTGGATCCGGCACGGTACACCGAGGCCTCGCCGGTGGATTTGGCCATTATCCCCTCGCACCCGGCCTCGATGGCCTCGGAGAAGAACTCCTCGCCCTCCTCGGAGGAGCCGATGAGCCTCATCGTGGTCATCTGCACCTGATCGGAGATGTCGAAGGATTCCGACAGGGTCCTGCGCCTCTCTGGGTACGGGCGGCCGGTCAGGTCCTCCCCGTCCAGGTACAGGCAGTCGAACATGAATATCCTCACGGGCACGTCCCTGACGGCATCGTCCATCCCGTGCTTGCG
Organism: uncultured Methanomassiliicoccales archaeon; assembly: GCA_964558505.1. GTDB lineage: Archaea > Thermoplasmatota > Thermoplasmata > Methanomassiliicoccales > Methanomethylophilaceae > CAYMPW01. Next base: position 63,627 of record CAZLEI010000002.1, read on the forward strand.
CCTGCGGTGGGTCACGGTCTGGAACGGGAGCATGTGCCCGGTCGTGCCGTCGACGGCGACGCATTCGCCCTCGATCACGGCCTCCCTGCCCTTCAGATGCGACCTCAGCGCCTCCACGATGTCGGGGAAGTTCCCGGTAAGGTCCTCCAGCCTGCGGGAGTACAGCCTGCCGCCGTCCTTCCCGATATGCGCCTGGACCCTGATCCCGTCGTACTTGTACTCCATGGCGCAGGACCCGCCCATCTTGACCACGACCTCCGCGATGGAGGGCAGGCGTTCGGCGAGCATGACCTTCACGGGGTTGTCCAGGGACAGGCGCATGGCGCGGATGGCCTCCATCCCGCCGGATGCGATGGTCTCGGCCACGAGGCCGAGGTCGCAGGTTATGTTGTACGCCCTTTCGATGTCCGGACGGGATTCCTTGTCCGCGAACGCCACGGCCAAGGCGTCGAGTATGGTCATGGACGCCGCTCCGACCCTCATCCTCCCGGTGACTATCCTGCACAGGTACCTGGCCTCCACAGGGCCGGAGTCGTGGAGCATGTTGGAGAGGAGCTTCATCTTCCTGTCCTGGGAGTCGCGGCCGTCCGACAGCTCTATGCTGCCGAGGCCGGACACCACGCGGTCGAGGGTGAGCGGTTCGGAGAACAGCGTCATCTGCCTCTTGCCGCCGATGAGCATCTCGGCGACCGTGCCCGGGTCGCCGGTCTCCACCCACAGCTTCTCCACTTCCGCCTCCGGACGTCCGGCGGTGAAGGATATCGCCTTGAGGACCAGTTTGTCCGCCATGCCGAGCTCCAGGGGGCAGAAATCAGGATGCAGTTTGCCCTGGCACATGTAGACGATGTTCCTCAGGTCCGCGGGCTTCACATCGGAGAAGAACCCTGCCATGATGTCCGCCATCTCGAGACGGCTGCTGGTGGATTCCAGGCGGTCGAAGATCCCCGCGAGCTCTGAATACAGCATGCCGAGGCCATCATGGACGGCGGATATAACGTTTCACCTGCATCACATGTCGGATCGGTAATCCCAGATCTTCTGCTGGCTGCCGGCCGAAGGACCCTTGGTGCCCCGGGACAGCTCGCGGTTGAGCTTCTCCAGGCGCGAGCGCATCTGCTCCTCCTTCTTCTTGCTGGAGTTCTCGAAGACCTCGTCCATCGTCCCCTTGGTGACGAGCACGTACACATCGCCGTCGTTCTTCCTGCCCGTGCGGCCGCGCCGCTGGATCGTGCGTATCTCCGACGGGACCGGTTCGTAGAATATCACCGCGTCGGTGCTGGTTATGTCGAGCCCCTCCTCTCCGACGGACGTGGAGACGACGACGTTGTACTCCCCGCTGCGGAAACCGTCCAGGAGGCCGATCTGGTCCTTCTGCTTGAGGCCGCCCTTGGACTGTCCGATGAGCTTGCCCACCTTGGCGCCGTCTATGCCAGAGAGCTTGTCCACGAGCAGGTCGCAGGTGTCCCTGTACTGGCTGAACACCATGACCTTGGAGTCCGGATACCTGTTTATCGTCTGGCTGACCAGGCTCATCACGCGGGACACCTTGGGATGCTCCACTTTGGTGTCCCTCACGATGTCCCACATCTCCTTGTACTCCTTGGAGGCGATCAGCTCCTTGGACCCTTTGCTGGCCTTCGGGGCGTTCCCCTCCTCGTCGAGCTTGAGGAGGTACGTGCGCAGCGAGCTCATGCCCTGGGTCTCCGCGAGATTCACGGCATGGAGGATCTTCATGCAGATCGCCTGCACGGTCAGCCCCCTGAACACGATCGCCGTCTTCTGGCCGTTGGCCAGCCTCCTCTGGAGGTTCTGCCCGACCACCAGCATGTGCTTGGTGGACGCGGGCCAGTTGGGCTCGAGGAGTCCCAGCTGGGTCAGTTCCTTGACGTAATGGTCCAGTATCCTCTTCAGGAGGGCGACGACATCCACGAGGTCCTGGGGCATGTTCACCTCTATCCTGTTGATGTAGATGTCGTGCACATAGGGTGACACGTCGGGGTCGTCCTCCGAACGGAGGTCGATCCTGCGTAGGCCGAGGTTGTTGCAGACCTCCTCGATCTTCTTGGGATCGCTCCCGGGTGAGGCGGTCATCCCGAGCGCACGTCCGGAATAGTGGGATGCCACCGTGACGTACGCATAGCTGCCGACGGCGCGGTGCGCCTCGTCGTATATGACCAGGTCCACGTCGTCCAGGCCGTACCTTCCGCTCTCGAGGTCGTTGGCCACGCATTGAGGTGTGGAGATCACGACATCGTTCCCCTCAATGATGAGGTGGCGCTTGTCGGGGTTCATGTTGCCGTTCATGACACCGACGTCCGCGCCCTTCAGGAGCGTCGACATCGTCGTGGAATGCTGGTCCACCAGGGGCTTGGTGGGAGCGAGCACGAGGACCTTCCCGCCGTTGTCCAGAACATCCGCGGCGGTCAGGACGGCAACGATGGTCTTACCGAGGCCGGTGGGCAGGATGATGAGCGAGCTGGTGCCGGCGCATCCCTTGGCCATGGTCGTCTGGTACCTGCGCTCCTCGATCATGTCTGGAACTATGCGCGGATGCGAGACGGTCGCCATATCCGGAGATAATCAATCAGAAGATAAATAGGTGTGCGGGACCGGAGGTCCCTAAGGGGTTTTACCTTGATGTACGCTTAATGGCAGCTGCCGCCGCAGGAAGCGCACCCGTCGAAGTTGGGGTTCCTGATGGTGAGGCCGGTGCCGAAGTTGGGGTCATCGATGAACTCGATGATGCACCCGTCGAGGGCTTCCTTGGTCTCGTCATCGTAGAACAGCGAGAAACCGTCCACGGTCTCCGTGGATTCGCCTTCTGCGACAGTTTCCTGGAAGGACATGCCGAACTGAGGTCCGGAGCATGCCATTCCGGCAAGGTAGATCTTGATGCCGTAGCCGGTCTTCCCGTTCTTCTCAAGGAGTCCGTTGATGAACTGAATCGCATCTGGTGTTATGTTAACCATGATTCTCTCCTCTGTGCGGTGTGATTATTCGATGAGTATATAATCTGTACCATGGAAATTAACGATGTTAACGAATCATTCCCGAGGGAATTTCTCGTCGAAGGCCCGGAACGCGTAGGATTGGGAGCGTGTCATCGCCATCATCGACCCGATCGACAGGGTCTCCAATATCTCGTCCTTGGTGGCGCCCGCTTCTATGGCGTGGTCCATCTGCACCCTCAGGCAGTGCTCCGATCCCAGTGCGGCGGCTGCGGACAGGGCGGCCAGGTACCGGGTCTTGCGGTCGAGGTCCCCCTTTCCCTCCAGCACGGCGCGCGAGAATGCCGCGGCGGGTACGAACATGTCCGGCCTCTGCGACAGCACCTGGTTGACAACGGGCACGAACCCATAGGCCTTCTCTATGCTCTTCAGTATCTTATCGGCGGTCTCCCTTTCCTTGGGGTCTTCCTGCATGCCCGTGAATCGGCGGTTCCGCTTATATAATGTGAGCTGACCGCGGCCGTGCCTCCAACATCTGGAATCCACACATGCACATCTCGCCCATGCAGGGCATCTTTCAATATGCCGTGAATGCCAACAGCATACGGCATGCAGTGTGACGATTCTTACTTACTATGATATCTAGATTAATAGCATGTGAACGGCAAGCCATCGTGCACCCGGGAATCATGCCCCCCGACGACCGACGTCCCGGCCCCATCCGTTCCTGTGTGCCCGCACGGGAAGCAAACCGCTAACTGTACGCTTTCTTGATTATCGGACCTCCCCCGGATGATATCCTGATGTTATCATCAGGAGTCAAGAAATGAATGCGGAAGAGCAACTTACGGAATCCTTCAGCAGGATCGGCCGGGAGTACGGATACGACAAGGTCACGGCGGAGTTCATGGCCTACAAGGAATTCAAGGTGAAATGGCAGCGTTCCTACAAGTGGGCGGACTTCAAGGTCTCCGACTACATCATGGACGCCGACAAGGACGTCCTCGATGCCCTGGCCTCGACGCTCTTCTCCAAGATCGCAGGAGATGAGCGCGAATACCCCCAGGAACTGTACGGCTACGTGACGAATCCCGAGTTCTCCAAGTTCAAGCAACCGATATACCTGCGCAGGAGCCGGAACATCGCACGCACATCCGAGGGGGACACCAGGAACCTCGAGGAATCCGTGGACAGGCTGGAGGAGATGGGACTGGTGAAACGCGACCCGTCGATCTACCTAACATGGACGAAGGAGCCCAACGTCAGGAAGGTCGGCTACTGCTCGGTGCTGATGAAGGTCATCGTGATCTCCAAGACGTTCGACACCGAGATGATTCCGGATTTCGTGCTGGATTACGTTGTCTATCACGAATACGTCCACCACATCATAGGATTCGACCCCCTGGGCAGGAAGCACGGGCAGAACTTCCAGGAGCTGGAGGACAGGTTCACGAGGAAGGACGAGGCCGAATCGTGGCTCAGAAGGCTGTGCCTCTACCTTTGATCTTTTGAAACATGAAGCCGGGGGCAGGTGTCCCCCGGCGATAACACACCCGTTCACAGTAACGACGATGACGCCGACCTCTGGGCACTGACCCCGCCGGGGGTATGTGTCGTGTTCCGCGTTGGCTTCCGGTCATCGTCTGGCGACGACTCGTCGCGACTACCGCAAGAGCCCCTTGAAAGGGGACGGAACCTCTGTGCGCCGCTCCGTATCGTAAGGCGTTCACTAATCGCGCCCATGATCAGACCGGCGTGCCCTAATCATCCCCGTAGTATTAGTACATGTTCAGCGTCGTATCATAAATACGACGATTGACGACTTTTTACCCTTTGCAATGATGAAAGTTACGAAAAACATCTATCAATTGTCGGATATCATAGATATTTTCACGGAACTCGTAGAAAAATTACTAAAAATAATCGGAAAACGGCGGAATATAGCTCGAATCGTTGAAAGGTCATAGAAGGATTTATTAAAAGTGATACGATATCTGCCGACATGCAGGAATTCATCAACCCTAATTCGGTTGCAATCATCGGCGCTACAGACGACCTCACCAAAGTCGGCGGCCTCATCATGGCCAACATGATCAAGGGCGGCTACAAGGGCAAGATCTTCCCGATCAACACCAAGAGGGACGAAGTCCAGGGCGTGAAGGCCTTCCCGTCCGTGGACATGGTCGGCGAGCCTGTGGACCTCGCGGTCATCATCATCCCTGCCAAGTTCGTCAAGGCGGAGATCGAGAAGCTCGGCAAGATCGGCACCAAGGCGGCCATCATCCTCACCGCCGGGTTCAAAGAGGACAGCCCCGCCGGGGCCGAGATGGAGAAGGACCTGGTCGCCACCGCCAAGAAGCTGGGCGTCAGGATCATGGGGCCCAACTGCTTCGGCAACATCAATGTCGAGACCGGGCTCAACACGACCTTCAACATGCATGTCCCTAAGTTCGGCAACATCGCGATCCTGTCCCAGTCCGGGGCGGTCGGATCTTCCATCCTCGACTGGGGATGCAACACGCCCAGCATCGGCATGTCCAAGTTCATGACGTTCGGGAACAAGTGCGACGTGGACGAGGCCGACGTCATCGAGATGCTCGGCAAGGACGACAAGACCGGCGTCATCGGGATGTATATCGAGGGCATGGGCGACGGGACCAGGTTCGTGAAGGCCGTCGAGGCCATGAAGGTCAGGAAGCCCATGGTCATCTTCAAGTCCGGAAGGACCGCGGCCGGGTCCAAGGCGGCATCCTCGCACACGGGTTCGCTCGCAGGGGCGGACGAGGTGTACAACGTCGTGTTCAACAAGCTCAACATATACAGGCCCAAGGACCTCGACGAGATGTTCGACGTCCTGTCCGTCCTGTCGCTCTGCAAGCCCATGGACGGCAAGGGGGTCGCCCTCATCACCAACGCGGGCGGTCTCGGTGTCATGTCCGCGGATGCGTCATTCAGCGACGACTACATCGGCGCGGCCGAGCTCTCCGACGCGACCAAGCAGCTCATAAGGGAGAGGGTCCCGACCATCGCGAACGCCACCAACCCCATCGATGTCAGGGGCGACGCGAAGGCCGAGTACTTCCAGGAGACCATCAGGATCGTCTCCAAGGACCCCAACGTGGCCGCCATCGCGGTCATGTCCTCGCCTCTGGACACCGCTGACCTCGAGGCGGTCGCCAGGGGGATCGTCGCCGTCAAGGACGAGATCGACATACCCATGGTCACCTGCTTCGCCGGCGGATCCAAGTGCGCCAAGGCCACGCAGATCGTCAGGGAAGGCGGGCTCGCCTGCTTCCCGACCCCGGACAGGGAGCTCCGCGCGCTCTCCGCGCTCAGGAGGTACTACCTCAACGAGGCCGCCAGGAAGACCAAGATGCACTTCCCCCACATCGACGGCAAGAAGATCACGCAGGACATCATATCCAATGCGAAGAAGGAGGGCAGGAACGCCCTCACCGAGAGCGAGGGCAAGAGGATCTTCGCGGCATACGGCGTCCCCACCCCCGGCGAGGCCACCGTCAGCACCGCGGACGATGCGGTCGAGCAGTGCAACAAGATCGGCTACCCCGTGGTCATGAAGATCATATCCCCCGACATCCAGCACAAGACGGATGTCGGCGGTGTCGTCGTCGGAGTGAAGAACCAGGATGACGCGAGGGACGCATTCTACAAGATCATGTCCTCATGCAAGTCGGCCAAGCCCGAGGCGAGGCTCGACGGCGTGTCGATCCAGCAGATGGTCTCCGGTCAGGAGGTCATACTGTCCATGGTCCGCGACGAGAACTTCGGCCCGGTCATATCCTTCGGCCTCGGCGGCATATTCGTGGAGATCCTCAGGGAGATCTCCCAGGCCCACGTGCCCATGACCGAGGAGATGCTTGACCATGTCATCACGTCCACGAAGGCGTACAAGCTCCTGGCGGGCGCCAGGGGACAGGCGGCCTCCGACATCGAGGCCCTGAAGGACGCCATGAGGAGGATCATCCTCATCTCCGCGGACAACCCCGACATCCACGAGCTGGAGATCAACCCGGTCATCGTCGGCAAGAAGGGCTCCGGCTGCTGGGCGGTCGATGCGCTCATAACCCTGGACAACTGATCGAGGTGCCCGGGCGCAGGCCCGGGCATCAAACCTATTATCTTCTACCTCCATTCCGATCCCGGGATCACCATGTCTACAGATATCAGGATAGATGCATCCAAGTGCGACGGATGCGGAAAATGCGTCATAGCCTGCCATGAGGGCGTCATCGAGCTGGTCGGCGGAGTGGCGACCGTCGTGCGCCCCGGCGCATGCGACGGGATCGGGGACTGCCTTCCCGCCTGCCCCCACGGCGCGATAACCCTGGTCCGCTCCTCCGCGCCCGCGGCCGGCGGCAAGTGGCCGATACAATTGAGGCTCGTCAACCCGTCATCGGCATCCTTCGACGGCGCCGACATCCTGCTGGCATCGGATTGCTCCGCGTTCGTGTGTCGGAGCTTCCACAAGGACTACGCCGACGGCAGGACCGTGGTGATAGCGTGCCCCAAGCTCGACGCGACGGATCATTCCGAGAAGCTCGCGGAGATCCTGGGGTCCCATGACGTCCGCAGCCTGACCGTCCTCCGGATGGAGGTCCCGTGCTGCGGCGGGCTGGTCCGCGCGGCCGTCGCCGCGATGGAGAAGAGCGGGTCCGCGGCGAAGATGGAGACGGTCACCCTCGGCACCGACGGTGCCGTGAAGCAGCCCCAATCGTTCATTCGTCTTTGAGGATCTCCTTCGGAGCGCCCGCGAAGTACACGAGGGCGTAGGACTCCATGAAGTGGAGGTCCCCGGGCAGCACGAGCGTCTGAAGGGGCTCGCCCAGGTCCATCTCCAGGAGGTCCTTGGGGTATCCGGCGAATATCTTCTCCTGAGGGGAGCCGATCTTGGACGCGACGCAGAGCAGGGTGTCCTCTTCTATGAGGCCGCCCTTCCATTTGCTTTCGCCTTCGAGGAGCCATTCGATGGCCTGATGGGCGGTCATGTACCTGAGCTCGTCCGCGCGTATGTCCAGGAGGATCATGGTGTGGAGGCCGCGCTGCTTGTTCTCCATTATATGGTCGTAAGGCGAGCGTGGATGGTACCCTTTCTCGATGAACGGGAGGGTGACCGTGCGCCCGAACTTGTAAGGCTGCAGCCCCAGCGACGTGGGGCAAGCCGAGAAGATCGATATGCCGTGGAACATCCGCACCGGGATGCTGTCCTCGGCGGCCTGGATCCTGAGGTCCACGTGGGTGGTGGCGGCCATGGTGTCCCCGGCGGTCACGAATCCGACCCTCATGGTCTTGGCATCGTTGATGATGTCCTCCCCTTCCTCCACCTGCGCCCTGTGCAGTATCTTCACGGGCTTCCCCACGGCGGCCTCCAGGTCGGAGGCCTTCGTGCCTATGAGCACGGAGGTGTAGAACTCCGCGTAGATCTTGTCGCATTCCCTGAGCGCCTCGAGGGCCTTGACGGACATTCCGTCGGTGCCGCTGAGTCCGAGGCCCACGAAGACGAGTTCGGATGTCATCGTACTTGTGATGGCCGAGGCTCATTTAACGATTCCCCCCGTGCGCGGACGCCCGGGCACATGGCCGAGAACATCGTTAAAATACGTGACGCCGATGGCGCGGCCATGGTGCTGTGCATCCGCGTGCCGAAGAAGGAGGGCGAATCCGTCCGTTCCAGACTGGTCTCGGAGGACATGCTGGATCTCGACGCCCGGATCAGGGCGGACGGGGACCATCTGCTCATCCCGATACGCGGTGCGTCCTTCGGGGATTACGAGGTCGTCGATGCCGACCTGCAGGTGCAGGAGCATGCGGAGACCGATTACCGCGTCCTCGCCGGGGTCCCGGACGATCTCAGAGGGTCCCTTCCGAACTCCTACGATGTCATCGGGGACGTGGCCGTGATCAAGCTCCCGGAGGAGCTGGTCCCGTACAGGAACTCCATCGGCGAGGCGCTGATGAAGGTCACCGCCAACCTGCGCACGGTGATGCTGGATTCCGGTGTCAAAGGCGAGTTCAGGGTCAGGGACCTGGAGCAGATCGCCGGATCGGGGCCTTCGGCCACGGTGCACCGGGAGTTCGGCCTCAGGATGCACACGGACCCGGCCAAGGTCTACTTCAACCCGAGGCTGGCCACCGAGCGCATGCGCATCGCGTCGCTGGTGCGCGACGGTGAGGTGATAATCGACATGTTCGCAGGGGTTGCCCCGTTCCCGTTGGTGATCTGCAGGCATGCGCATCCGGAGCATGTCTATGCCATCGACCTCAACCCGGAGGCGGGGCCGTTCGCGCGGAAGAACGTGGAATGCAATCACCTGGACAACATAACCTGCATCACGGGCGATGCCCGCGAGGTCGTGCGGGGGCTGCCGGACGCGGACCGTGTGATAATGAACCTCCCGCAGATGGCCGTGGAGTTCCTGCCGGATGCGCTGTCAAAGACGAAGGTCGGGGGCACGGTGCATCTCCACGGGATAATGGACCGCGAGGAACTGGACGCCTTCAAGGCGAAGGCGGTCTCGGATTCCAAGGCGGCGGGGTTCGATGCGGAGATCGTCCGCTGTGCGGAGCTGAAGACGTACTCCCCGACGATGAGCGTGTACGTCTTCGATATCGTCCGCCGTTAACACTTCTTCACGGGATCGAGGGTTATGCCGCTCTGGCCCTGGTAGCTCCCGCTCCTCTCCGCGTAGTCCTTTATGACCTCGGAGTTCAGGGTCTCGAAGACCATCTGACAGAACCTCTCTCCGATGGGGAGGGTGACGGGGTCGTCGGTGGCGTTGTACGCGCCGAGCGTAAGCGTCCCCTCGAATCCGGCATCGATCTTCCCGAACGCGCCCATGATGCCCTTCCTTATCCATGTGGTCCTCAGCCAGAGCTGGGCGCAGATGTCGCCGGGCATCCTGACCCTCTCGACGGTGGAGACGTAGAACATCGTCCTCGGAGGGATCGTCACATCGCCCGATGTGTGTTTCCCATCCTCTCCGCGTATCATTATCTCCGCTATGCGGAGGTCGTAACCGTTGGGCGTGACGCTCTTCTCGCTGAATTCGGAGATCCCGATGAATCCCGTCATCACGCTTTCCACTATGTCCCTGTCCGATAGGATCGCCATGGATGCCCATCATGGGTTCTCGATTTAACCGTTTCCGAGGGCCGGACGACGCATCCGTCCGCAGACCGGGGATCCGTCCATCCCTCCATCTAAACATTTTTACATCATCCCGCCATTCCATCTGGTAAGATGGCTGTATATGCCAATCGCTCTTTGCATGGTCTGGACCGGTGCTTTTATGAACGACAACAACAAGACGAAAGTGTGGGCGACCGCAATCGTGCTGATCATCACGTTAGTCTCCACCGTGGTCGTGACAACCGGTGCCGGCACCCATGGGGGAGACAGCGAATCATCGGGGATCCTGGTGGACTTCGGAGATTACGACGGGGTGTGGACGCCCCTGGACACGTCCAGCACGGACCCGGTGTCCGCCCTGAAGCTCGCATGCAACATGAACCACATGGTGCAGCCCGTGTTCGATGCGGACGGCAAGCTGCTGTCGGTGAACGGTGTTGCATCCAATCCTTCGCACGCTTGGAATCTGTGGGTGTCCGAGGACGGACGTACATGGAGCATATACGACGGCAGTCCTTCGGACTCGGTCGCGTTCAGGAACCCATACGTCTCATGGGCCCGGCCGTACGAGGGGTCGCAGCCCCTCCCGTGCACCGACATGGTCGGGAACAGCATATTCCTGGGAAAGGCATCGAAGATCGTGACGATGTCGCCCGCCATCACCGAGATGGTCTGCGCCATCGGGTGCACCGACAGCGTCGTCGGCACGGATTCATACAGCAACTACCCGTCCGTCATTGCGGACAGGAGGGAGGCCGGCACGGTGGAGGACATCGGGGGATACACGAGCCCGAGCTACGAGACCATCATCTCCGCGGACCCCGACCTAGTCATCGGGGACTACGACCGCACTTCCCAGAAGGATGTGGCCGACAAGCTGAACGCATCCGGCCGCAATGCGATACTCCTCGCCCCGACGGAGAGTCCGGATTCCGCCCTTCGCAACATGTGGACGATCGGCCAGGCGACCGGTAACGCCGTACAGGCCGAGCAGCCGATATCCAAGCTCTCCTCCGAGGTCAGCAAGCTGGAGGCCATGACCTCGTCACTGACCAAGGTCACCGCGATGGTCGCCTTGGACACGTCCGCCGCATCATATGCGGCCGGATCCCAGAGCTATGCGCACGACATCATGTGCAAAGTGTCCGGAGAGAACATATTCGCCGGCGAGGACACGGCATGGTTCGCCTCGACCGCAGAGGCGGTCTCCAAGCTGAACCCGGATGTGATCATCGTGATATCATACGACCCGGTCACGACCCAGAGCCAGTACGATGCCGTCATGGAGGCCATAAAGAAGGACAATCCCATGTGGGCAACCACGACGGCGTTCAAGACCGGGAACATATTCATGTTCTCGGAATCCTCGGAGGACACCATGTCCCGTGCGGGGCCGAGGGTCACGCAGTGCATGGAGCTCATCGCCCATGCCCTGCACCCGGAAGCGTTCGAATCATTCATGCCCAGGTACATGGGCGACAACTACAGGGATTTCCTGACGGTATCGGGGGATTGGTGACATGGACGTCGCGTCAGAGACCATCCTCCTCATCGCGGCCGTGGCCGCACTGATATTCATCTCCGCCGCATGGTACATCAGGAGGGTGCGCGACGACGCGGACATCTCCAAGGTGAGGAAGGGGAAGATAAAGCTCGTGCTCGTCGTGGTCATCGGCACCGTGGTGGGGATCGCCGCGTTCCTCATATCCCTGGCATACGGCCCGGCGGGCGGCATACCCATCGGAGAGTCCCTGTCCGGCCTGATCTCCGCCATTCAGAAGGGCGGAGAGGGCCTGACGGCGACAGAGTCTTACATCTACTACTCCAGGCTCCCCCGTGCCCTGGCCGCGCTGGCCGTGGGCATAGGGCTGTCGGTGGCAGGTGCGATGTACCAGTCGGTCATAAGGAACCCGCTGGTCGACCCGTACATAACCGGTGTCTCGTCCGGTGCCGGCCTGGCGGCCATAACGGCGATAGTCTTCGGTTCGGCGATCGGCATCTTGGCCGGCGCGTCGAGCTATGTAACGCCCGTCGCGGCAATCATCGGCGGGATCGCGGCGTTCGGCGCCACGATGCTGATCGCCGAGAGGTCCGGGGGATCCTCGGTCAACTACGTCCTGGGCGGAGTCATCATCGGATTGGCGTTCTCCTCGGTGCAGACCCTGATACTCTCCCTGGCGGGGGACAAGGTGAACGATGCCATATTCTGGCTGTTCGGAAGTTTCGCCAACATCACCTGGGGGAACGTCTGGCTCGTGGTCATACCGATCATCGGGATGTCGCTGGCGGCGCTCTTCTGGGCGCGCGAGTTCAACCTGGTGCTCCTGGGCGAGGACCAGGCCAGGCAGATGGGCCTCAACGTGAGGAGGTTCAACATGTCCATGCTGACATTGGCGTCGGTGCTCACGGCCGCATGCGTGGCGTTCGTCGGGATCATAGGTTTCGTGGGACTGGTGGTCCCGCATCTCTGCCGCATGATCCTGGGAGGGGACAACAGGATGGTCATCCCCGCATCCATCGTCCTGGGAGGGGCGCTGATGCTGCTGGCGGACCTGGTGGCCAGGATGGCCTTCGTGCCGTACGAGTTGCCTGTGGGCGCCATAACGACGATCATCGGGACACCGATATTCGTGTACCTGCTGATCAAGAAGGGGAGGGAGTACAATGGATGAAGTGCCGTTGCTGGAACTGAGGAATCTCAACAAGGTCTACGAGGACGGCTACCACGCCGTCCGCGATGTGTCGTACTCCATAGGGCCGGGGATGCTGGTCGGCCTCATCGGCCCCAACGGCTGCGGGAAGTCGACGATGATGAAGTGCATCAACAGGATGCATCCCGCAACGTCCGGGGACGTGCTCCTCGACGGAGTGACCCTCTTGGACAAGCCGCCGTCCGAGATCGCCAGGAAAGTTGCCAACGTGCCCGCCGAGATGGTCGGGAACTTCGGGCTGACGGTCATGGACATGGTCATGGTCGGCAGGTACCCGTACATAAAGTCGCTGTGGTGGGAGTCCGACGAGGACGAGGAGATCGTGGTGGACGCGCTGAAGAAGTTCGGGATATACGAGCTCCGGGACCGCTCCATCAACATGCTGAGCAGCGGAGAGCGCCAGCGCGCCCTGATAGCCAAGGCGTACGTCCAGCAGCCCAGGCTGATGCTGGTGGACGAGCCCACGTCCCACCTGGACATGAAGTACAAGCTCGACGTGATGGAGTACCTCAGCGCCATGGTGAAGAAGGACATGACCATACTCGTCGCCGAGCACGACATATCCCTGATGGCCAGGTACTGCGACATGTGCATCATAATGAAGAAGGGCGAGATAGTCGCGATCGGCAGGCCGAAGGAGATAATCACGTCGCAGCTGATAGAGGACGTCTACGAGGTCAGCGCATCGGTGGGCTTCGATTCCGAGGGCGAGCTGTTCGTGCTCCCGCGCAGGTACAGGTCCAACAAGCACATCTGACATCTGGGATAGACGAATCATCCATCCATCAGTATTTATGGATGTTCATCGTTAGACGGGGCATGAAGCCAGAGGAGATGGCCAGGCCCGCGCTCCGCGGTCTGCCGAAGACCGTTCACGGAGGCCAGGCCTGGAGGTTGGGCCAGGTCGAGGATTACAGCCACAATCTCAATCCGTTCGGCCCTCCGTCCTGCATCGAGGACATAATGCGTTCGGCCGTCCCGGACATCGGGCACTATCCGGACGATTCCTGCAAGGTCCTCAAAGAGGTCCTGGCCGATCATTTCGCGGTCGGCCCGGAGAACATAATCGTCGGTGCCGGGTCGTCCGACATCATACGCTGCTTCCCCAACACGTTCCTGGGGGAGGGCGACAAGGCGGTGATATCCCGTCCTTCGTTCGCGGAATACTCCCAGCAATGCATGATCGCAGGCGCGGAGGTGCTGTGGAACGACATACGCGAGGAGGATTCCCTGCGCATAGACCGTTCCCGTCTGACGTCCCTTCTGGACATGGGCGCCAAGGCAGTGTACATCTGCAACCCCAACAACCCCACGGGGAGGATCGAGCCCCGCGAGAAGGTCCTGGCCATCGCGGACGAGTGCAGGTCCAAGGACGCGCTCCTGTTCCTGGACGAGACGCTGCTCGAACTCGTCCACGGATACAGGGACATCAGCTGCGCCACGTCGGTCCTCGAGCATGACAACATGATCGTGGCAGGTTCCCTGACGAAATCCTTCGCGATCCCCGGCATAAGGATCGGGTTCGCCGTGGCCTCCGAGGGGATAGTCTCGGAGATGGACAAGGTCAGGATGACCTGGAACGTCGGGCAGGTCGAGCAGAACACGGCGATCTCCCTGATCCGCGACCACATGGACTACGTGGACGCGGCGGCGGAGACCATGGCCGGGGAGTCTGTCCGCATGCACTCGGAGCTGAGCGCACTGGGCTTCCCGTTGGAGGCGCCCTGCGACTCGTTCTTCTACTTCACGTCCCTGAGGCCGCTCGGGATCAAGGGAGCCGATTTCCAGCGCATGATGCTGGAACACGGGATCATGGTCCGCGACTGCGCCTCCTTCGGGACGCCGTTCGAATGGTACGTGCGCTTCAGTGTCAAGGACCGCGCGCGCAACGACCGTTTCATATCCGCCGTTGCGGCCGTCATGCAGAAGTTAAGGTGATCGCATATGGATCTATGGTTGGATGCGGTCCTCATCGTTCTTCTGGCCCTGGCGATCGACGCGGTCATCGGAGAGGTGCCGAACGCGATACACCCGCTTAGGTGGATGGGCAATATCCTGGGATGGCTGGACCGCCATATCTCCCGCGGCGGGCGGGCATCCACGAGGATCAAGGGCATGCTGTCCTATCTCATCGTCCTCATCCTGTTCGGGGCGGTGGAAGTGGCGATCCTGGCGGCCGTCCGCGTTTACGTGGGGGAGATCGCCTGGATCGTCGTATCCGCGCTGTTCCTGAAGGTGACGTTCGCCGTGTTCTCGTTCAGGCGGCATTGCCGCCCGATAATGGAGGACCTGGAGGACGGGGATGCCGAGTCCGCTGCCGCCAAGGTGCAGATGATCGTCAGCCGCAACACGAAGGGGATGGACTCGGAGCACATAGCATCGTCGTGCTGCGAGACCATATCCGAGAACCTGGTGGACAGCGTCATGTCGCCCACGTTCTACGGCGGGCTGCTGGGACTGCCCGGTGCCTTGATGTTCAGGTGCGCGAACCTGATGGATGCCATGTGGGGCTACATCAACGAGAAGTACGGGGACCTGGGATTCTTCCCGGCCAAGTTCGACGATGTCCTCGGGTACCTGACATCCAGGGTGTCCCCGGTGTTCGTCGCCGCCGCGGCTATCATCATGAGGATGGATTGGAGGGCCGCCGTGCCGTGCGCCCGTGCCGAGCATACGAAGACGCCCAGCCCCAACAGCGGGTGGCCGATGACCGCCGTTTCGGGGGTCATGGGGATATCCATGGAGAAGAAAGGCGTCTACGTCATGGGGTCCGGGCCGATGCCGACCCCCGCCGACATCGCCCGCTGCTACCGCCTGGTAGAGCTGACGTCGGTGCTGTTCATCCTCTGCGTGATGCTGCCGCTGTACGTCTTCGCCGGAGTCCATGTCCAGCTGTTCTTCGAGAGCCTCTTCGCGGCATTCATGGTGTGATACCATGGATACCGAGATAATGACGTTCGACGGATGGTCCGTGGCGGTCATCCGCCTCGGGGGGCCAATGGAGGTGTCCGGGTCGGCGGTCCTCAACGGGGGAAGCGCGGTGACGGACACGATAATGATAATCGAGGTCCCGAAGGATTACGACGGGGACCCGGTCCCGGATGCGTGTTCGGTGAGGGACGGGCTCTCGCTTCCCCGGGACACCGTCGGTTTCATGACCGCGGCCGAGGTGAAGTACGTGTTCTCCACGGCGGAGAACGACGTGCGGGGAACTGTCGCATGGGCGGCCGTGACGGCCGGTCTCAGCAACCAGGTGGTCGCCGGCGAAGAGCTCACGGGGTGGGAGGAACGCCACAAGCTGTCCAAGGAGAGGGCGGCGAGGTTGGTGGCGGGCACGATCAACACCATCGGCGTGTCGCCCGTCCCGCTCACGGAGGCGGGGAAGTACAACCTGGTCATCGCCATGACCGAGGCCAAGACGGCGGCGCTGGCATCTCTCGGGTACAAGGAGACGGGCACGACATCCGATGCCGTCGCGGTGGTCTGCCCGGCAGGCGGCGAGAGGGTGGGCTACGCCGGGACAGGCACGGACCTCGGGATCGCCATGGCGCGTTCGGTCAGATCGGCGGTGCGTTCCGCCCTGCTGAAACGGGGCGATGTCCCGGTGCAGGAGACGTTGGCTCAGGTCCTCGCCGGCGCAGGGGCGCGTCCGTCCGACATACCTTTCGCCGGGTCCTGTGCGGACGGCGGCATCGGGAGGTTGGAGGAGATGGAATCCTCGGAGTCTGTGAGGGATTACGTCCATATCGCATGCATGATGCAGCGGGAGTCGGACCTGGGCCTCGCGCCCGGGGCATGCGGCACGGCCGAGGAGGTCGGCGCGCTGATAGCGGACGCCGTCGGCGGCCAAGGCTCCCGGGACCTGTACCGCAGCATCCTCTCGGACTACAGGGGTGATGTCGCCGGCCGTTTCGTCCGTTGCGCATTATGCGGACTGGCAATTGGATTTGTTAAATAATCCGACTTGCATACATGTGCGATCAAATGTCGGAAGAAGACATCAAGTTGCAGAATCCCCAGGACGAACAGGCTCAGGGAGAGGGCGGAGAGCCCAAGCCCAAGAGGCCCAAGGTCGTCTTCAGGGATGTTTCAGTTCCTGCGGAGCCGTCGAGGACATCTCCTCCTGCGGAGCCGTCGAGGACGCGTCAGGCCGAGGCATCGAACGGAACACCGCTCCCTCAGCCTCCGAGCTATGCCGCATCGGAACCTTCCAGGGGCAAACCGGCCGAACCGGCGAAGGAACCAGCGGCCGCGCCTGTGGAACCCAGGATGGCGGCCCCCGAGCCCGCGGCGAAGGAACCATCCCCCGCGATCCCGCTGTCCGATCCCGTAGCGGCGACTCCGGCAGAGCCAAGGAGGGCGGCTCCCGCCCCTGTGCCCGAACCGGAGCCCGTCCAGGACGACAAGATAGAGATACCCAAGCCCGCCAGCAAGCACGACGCCATCGGGGCGATCAAGGCCATGCTGTCGTTCTACACCATACTTCCGATCAAGACGGAGAAGAGGGACTACGAGTCCATGGACAGCAACTTCTACTTCTCGCCGTTCATCGGGTTCATCATAGGAGGGTTGGCGGCGCTCCTCGTGTTCGTGTTCGCCCTCGTGTTCAACAGGATGGAATCCGGGATACTCATGGCGGCGATCGCACTCGCGGTCCCTCTGGTGTTCAGCCGTTTCCTTCATTTCGACGGCCTCGCCGATTTCGGCGACGGCATGGTCTGCGCAGGGGACAAGGACAAGCGCCTGTTCGCCCTGAAGGACAGCACCATAGGCGCCGGCGGTTTCGGTGTCGCATTCATCGTGACCCTGTTCACATTCGCGTCCCTGGCGGGACTGTCGACCATGTGGGTCATGTGGGTCGCGCTCCTGATCTGGCCGTTGGAGGTCCTGACGAAGAACGCCATGGTCGCCGCGGCGGCCTTCGGCAAGCCCGGCAACGGGATGGCAGGCGGGCAGGTCCGCTGCACCACGCGCAACACCCTGCTGCTCTCGACGATGATCTCCGCGGTCCTGGCGTTCGTCACCATGGGCATCGCGGTCGGGCTGCTCGCCCTTGCAGGGATGTCGTTCAGCGGCCAGGGCCTGATGAGGTACGCGGCCGCACTGGTCGTGATGATCGTCGTGTCCGTGCTGATAGGGTTCGTCATGGCCGGCTATTCCAACGACAAGTTCGGCATGGTGAACGGCGACATCCTGGGAGCCACCAATGAGATCAGCCGTGCGGCGATGCTGTTCCTGGCGCTCATACCTCTGGCAGTCTGAGCATCATGGATGCCCTGATAAACGCCGGAGGGAAGGGTACCCGCATGGGAAGGTGCGGTGTGGAGAAGCCCATGATGGACATGGGCGGGGTGCCAACGGTGTACCGTGTGGTCGAGGCCCTCCGGGCCTCCTCCCACATCGACCGCATCCTAGTCACCGTGAGCGGGAACACTCCGCGCACGGAATCGTTCCTCTGCGGGCAGAACATCGAGACCGTTCACACATCGGGCGAGAGCTTCATGGACGACCTCCATGCGGCGTTCGAGCTCATGGACTCCGATTTCGTGCTGACCTGCCCGTCGGACCTGCCGCTGATGTCCACGTCCTGCGTGGACTCCCTCATCGAGCTGTTCGATCCCGGGAGCATGGAGTCCCTGATGGCGCTGGTGGATGCCGACCTGGTACGCGACATCGGGATAACCCCGTCCTACACCCATGACATGGACGGGAAGGAGTGGGTGATATCCGGTCTCTCCATAATGGACCGGAAGCGCACCCTGGCAGGCGAGTATCTGACCGATTCGTACCTTCAGACCAACTGGTTCGAGATCTCCGTCAACGTGAACACCAAGCACGAGCTGTCATTGGCCAGGAAGTACCTGTCCGAATGATCAGATGTTCAGAATCTCGCGGTAGATCCTGTGGACCTCGTCCAGCAGGGTGTCGCAGGTTATCTCCCCGGCACTCTGCACGATCGCTCCCACGGAGGAGCCGCCGCATCCGACGCCTTCTTTGATGAAACCCCACTCATAGGCCTGGAGGCCTTCATAGGGGCTCTTGCCGTAGTCCATGTTCACGTACACTATGGGCACGTCGGAGTCTATGGCATCCATGATCTTCTTCATGCTGGAATTGGGATCGTTCATGAGCCAGCGGGTCGTTCCCTGGAACACGTTGCCGATGATGCTCGGGTCCAGCCTGACGGCAGCGGCGATGACGGCCGCCATCTGCGTTCCGCCTCCCACGATGACTGGCACATGCTTTGCGGCGCCGATTATCATCCCGACATCCGCGGCCATCATCGGGTCGCCGACGCAGGATATGGCCTTGAGTGGATCGGCAGCGAGGCCCCCGATCTCGGTACCGGCGGCAGCGAGGCCCTCCATGACGAGACGGGTCTTGAGCTCCTTGGGGTTGTTGGGGGAGCTGCTGCTCACAAGGTTCTCCTTGATGACGCCCATGGCCATCAGGACCGCGAGGGCGGTCGTGGTGCCGCCGGCGCAGCTTTCGCTCACGATGACGAAATCGTGTCCGCGGGCGAGCATCTCGCCTAGGATGATGCTCTGCTCGTAGCACTTCTTGACGTTGGAAACGGCGTGACCCGTCGTGATCTTCTCGCCGTAGGTGCCGCCAATTTCGAAGCATGGCACGTTCGGAACGACTTTGGACCCGCCGTTCACTATGTAATAGGGCATCCCGGAGAGATTGAGGGCCGCCTTGGTGAGTGTGGCCGGCGTGGGGATCCCTCCCGGGTTGATCGGTATCCCCTTCATGCAGACGGTCTTCCCGAGCACCAGCAGTTCCGCGTCGGCCGCGGGGGTGAACAATGTGAGCTCGGGGGTGTCGCCGGCATCCGAGACGCCCGGTATCGTGGACGTGAGGGTGTTGGCCACCGTGCAGGTGAACACGCCTTTCTTTCCCCAGATCCTGGATAGGATGTCTAGAGCTATCTTCTCGTTGCCGTACACGCCCAACGAGGGCGGAAGTTCGAAGCCGGTTGCCATGCGGCGGTAATGTGCGGGCGCGATTATAAGATATCGCTTTCATTTGACGATGCTGGGTATCAAATCCTTGAGCGGGACCATGTCGCCGTCCGCCCAATCGGAGTCGATCGATGTCCAGAACGGGACGGTCATCAGGATGTGGTTGCCGGTGACGCAGGATGTCCCGTGGTCGACGAACCATATTATGTTGTCCACGTCGGAGAAGTAGCGCTCCATCAGGCGGTCGATCTTCTCCAGGACCCTGACCTTCTTCGGGGCGTCCTTCTGATGGCTGTACTCGTCCACCTCATCCAGGTGCAGGAACACGTCGCCCTCCTCCAATGCCTTCCTGGCGGCCGGGAAGCGTTCCTCCAGGTCGTCGATGAGCATGGTCTTCTGGCCGAGGGACGAGCATATCCCGAGGGCCACCGGGCCGTTGGATATGGCCGTCAGGTTGCGGATGCAGGGGAACGCCTTGAAGTCCTGTTCGCAGGCGGGCCCCTCTCCCCAAGGGTAGTCGGTGATGCCGTCCATGTCCCTGGCGACCGCGTCGACGATATCGCCCAGCTGCCCGGGGATGTCCACGATCGGCGCGTCCTCGGGGGGCATGGGCACGGGGACGGCATCCCCTTTGAACGTGAGTACGGCCTTGCCGCCCATGTAGAATCTGATGTCGGGGTCGTCCAGGAGGTCGAGGTGCTTCCTCACGCATGCCTCGATCTCGTCGGCGAAGCCGTCGGAATCGTAGGCCCATCTGACCATCCCGTCACGGAGGCGGGCGGGGGTCATGCGGTACGCGACCCTTCCTTCCCCGGTCTTCAGGCCGAACCCGTGGGCCTCGAGGGCGCCGCGGGAGAGGTCGGGCGGATGGCCGGTGAAGAATTCGTTGAGGAACAGGTGCGTGTAGCCCCTTCCCGTGGTGTAGAGCTTGTGCCTGCCTTTCGAGCGGAGGAACGGCATGTTCGCGACCTCCAGCGGTTTCTTTCCCCCGAACTCGGGTATGGGGTCGTCCTCGGCTCCGTCCAGGAGCACGAAAAGTGTGTTCTTCATCAGATCATCTTCGGTGCGATTCCCGAAGGCCGTTTCGCACATACCGTGAACGTCCTGTGCGCTTATCAAACCCGCGCCCGCAGGGACGTCGTCCGGTGCGTCGGACGGGCGGTTCGAGACCTTAGGGATAAAAACGGTTACGTGCATCCGGTATCCATGAACCATGGGATTGAGGGCGATGTTGTCATAATATCCTGCGTTACGTTCGAGACCGTGAAGATCGTCGAGCCCGCGAAAGAGCGCGGCGCATCGAGGGTCCACCTCATACACTACATCCGGGATCCGGAGGACTGCAAGTACAGCATCTACTGGAAATTCTACAAGGAGGTCTGCGACCGGCTGTCCGATTCCGGCATCGATGTGATAGAGCACGATGCCAAGGTCTACGACTATCATTCCATGCTCCGCAAGGTGATGGGGATCATGAAGGAGGAGGCGGGCAACCGCATAATGGTGAACATATCGGCAGGCACGGCAGAGTACGCCGCGGCCGCCATGCTCGCGTCGACCATGAACCCCGGGACCGTGCCGTTCACGGTGGGCACGCGCGAGTACACGATCCCACAGGACACCTTGGAGGACCTGTACTTCGAGAACGGGAGGCCGTTGGGCCTCTCGAAGGCGGTGTACCCTTCGAAGGACGTCGTGACATTCAGCATAGAGGCCCCGGATTGGGAGCTCCTCCTCGCCCTCGGCGTCCTGGACAGGATCAACGCCGCCAGGCAGCCGTCGTCCGCGTCCTTCGCGATATCGAAGCTGAAGGAGACGGGGGTATGGGATTACTGCCCGCAGTCCGAAAGGGGCAGGTCCACGGTCAAGCAGAAAGAGGCCATGTACTACAAGAGGCACTTCATAGACCCGATGACGGAAAACGGCTGGCTGGTCAAGGAACGCAGCAGGTTCATCCTCACGGACAACGGCCGGACGATCCTCGATGCCTTCTCTCCGGGCATGGAATGAATCGGCAGATGTTTATCATCCGTCGCACATTGCCGTGCATGGTCAGCAAAGTCAACGCCGCCCACATACTCGTGAAGACCGAGAAGGAGGCATTAGACCTCCAGCACAAACTGAAGAACGGCGGGAAATTCTCCGACCTTGCGAAGAAGAGCTCCCAGTGCCCTTCCGGCAAGAGCGGAGGGGAACTCGGATGGTTCGAGAAAGGCCAGATGGACGCAGCTTTCGAGAAGGCGGCGTTCGAAGGGAAGAAAGGCTCGATCGTCGGTCCGGTGAAGACGAAGTTCGGATATCATCTGATATTCATCAAAGACCAGAAATGACGGTCTTGCCCCCGCTGCGAGGTAGAATCGATGAACCCCCTTCATATGAACAGATTCGCGGCGGTCCTGTGCCTGTTCGGCATGGCGACCGTCGTCGTGGTCTGCATCCTGTCGGTCGTCCTGACCCCGGGATGGCAGATCGGGGTCAGCACGTTCGGCGACCTCGGAGGTTCGGATTCCGCGATGATGCGCGGGATATACAACATAGGCATCGTGCTCGGCGGGATGTCGCTGACGGTGTTCGGTGTCCACACAGCCAACATAAGGAAGGTGGTCCCCGGGTACCGTGCGGTCTCCGCGCTGATCGGGCTCGCCGGCCTGTGCCTCGCGCTCACCGGTGCCTTCAACATCGGCACGCCGTACCACGTGCCCTTCTATTACGCCATGCTGTCGTTCGCGTCCGCCGCGATGATCCTGTGCGGGACCATCTGCCTGCTGAGGCATGAGACGAAGTTCGGATCGGCATGCATCATCGTGCCCACCGTCTGCATTGCGACGCTGGCGGTTTTCGGGATGCCGGCATCGCAGCTCGCGGTGCTCCCGCCGGGGATGATCTGGATATCCGCAATGGCCGTCAGGGTGATACAGTCCGATTACGGAGTGTGGCTGAGGTCATTCGATATCGATGGTTACGCCCCGTTTAAGACCTAAGTCGCCTGCGACCTCTACCGCCTTTATGAGAGCGCACGGGACCGGGCATGCCGCGTGGGGCAGCCTGTCGCTGGCCCATTTGTAGATCTCGGTCTCGTTCATGGCCGCCTCAACTTCCGTGTAGGGGCTGACGGGCTCCATGATCCATGTCATTCTGAGGATGTTGGGGCAGTCGCTCTTGACGTCGAGCTCGACCATGCCCATGTCGTTCTGCTTCGCGTGTATCGTCGTGATCATCTTGCAGACGCCTGCGTCCACTCTCACCGTGCACTCGTTGACCATGCGATGCAATCGTCGCCAGCATTATAAAAAACCGTGCCCCGGTGCATCCAAAACGCCGTTAATTGCCCCCGAGATGACGAAGGGATGCCATGACAATGCTTTATATCGCACCTGCTCTAACACCATTCATGGAAGACAGCAAAGGACAGGAGCTCGAGAAGAAGCTCCTGATGAACAACAAGAACATGGGCGCCGACACCGAGAAGACCCTTCTCGAGGACGCCGTATCGTTCTGCGAAGGATACAAGGAGTTCCTCTGCAACAAGACGGAACGCGAGGTAGTGGACTACACTCTCCCCATACTCAAGGATAACGGGTACAAGGAGTACGTCCGCGGGACCAAGTACGCTCCCGGCGCCAAGGTATACTTCAACAACCGCGGCAAGAACCTGTTCATGGTCACCGTCGGCAAGAAGCCCGTGGCCGAGGGTCTGCGCATATCCGCCAGCCACGTGGACAGCCCCAGGCTCGACTTCAAGCCGAACCCCCTCTTCGAGGATTCGGACATGGGTTACTTCAAGACCCACTACTACGGCGGGATCAAGAAGTACCAGTGGTCGGCCATACCCCTCTCGCTCCACGGCGTCATCACGCTGAAGGACGGGAAGAACGTCAAGGTCCGCATCGGAGAGGACCCCGAGGACCCGAGCTTCGTCATCACCGACCTCCTGCCCCACCTGGCAAGGGACCAGATGACCAAGCCCGCAAAGGATGTCGTCAGCGGAGAGCAGCTCAATGTGCTCATCGGATGCTGGCCCTATCCCGACGAGAAGGTCTCCCAGAAGGTCAAGCTGAACATAGCGGACATCCTCTTCGAGAAGTACAACATCATCGAGTCGGACTTCCAGTCCGCGGAGCTGTGCGCGGTCCCCGCGTTCCAGCCCAAGGACCTCGGCTTCGACCGCGCCATGATCGCCGCGTACGGACAGGACGACAGCGTCTGCGCCTATGCGATCCTGATGGCCGAGCTCGAGTGCAAGGCGCCGGAGTACACCACGGTCACCGTCTTCTGCGACAAGGAGGAGGTCGGGTCCGACGGCAACACCGGTCTGAACTCCATCGTGCTCAAGGATTTCCTGACGGACCTGGTCGAGCCCTACGGAGCGGAGATAAGGCATGTCCTCGAGAGGTCGATCTGCCTGTCCGCGGACGTCAACGCGGCGTTCGACCCCGCATGGGGAGAGGTGTTCGAGAAGAACAATTCGTCCTTCCTCAACCGCGGAGCGGTGATATCGAAGTACACCGGGTCCGGCGGCAAGTACTCCACCAACGACGCATCCGCCGAGACCATGGGCCTCCTCAGGAGGATCCTCGACGAGGCGAAGGTCGTGTGGCAGGTCGGCGAGCTCGGCAAGGTCGACAACGGCGGCGGAGGGACCATCGCGATGTACGTCTCCGCCCAGAACGTCGACACCGTCGACATCGGCGTGCCGGTGCTCTCGATGCACTCGCCCTACGAGGTCACGGCCAAGGCCGACGTGCTCATGCTGTACCGCGCGATCCTCGCGTTCTACAACAGCCCCCTTTCCAAGTGATGCCGGGCGATCCCGGCCGACGCCGCCTTCCGTTCCCCGGGGGCGGCGTTTTTTCATCATTTCAATCAGGACGCGTCGTCCGCACCGGATTTTGTGCGCTCTATGCCGATGACCCCGATGAGGATCATCGAGACGAACAGAGCTTTGAGGATGCTCATCGAGTCCCCGAACAGGACCATCCCCGCGGCGACGCTCCCCACGGCGCCGATACCGACCCACACGGAATACGCGCTGCCGGCGGGAAGCCCCTTCCCCAGGCCCTTGTTGAGGAGGACCATGCTGATCAGCAGGAGGACCAGCGTCGCCGCCGTCCACGGCAGGTCGGAGAAACCGTCCGACATCTTGAGCGTGACCGCCCAGCCGGTCTCGAACAGCCCTCCTATGACGACGTAGATCCAAGGATTCATGATCAAGCCTCCAGGAGTGCCAATCCGACCGCGCCGGCGATGATCAGGGCGACGAACAGCAGGGTCTTGGGCGTGATCGATTCCTTGAACAGCAGGGCTCCGGCCCCAACGGCGCCGATGGCGCCTATCCCAGTCCACACGGCATAGGATATCCCGACGGGCATGGACTTCATCGCCAGCGACAGGCAGAACGGGCTGGCGACCATGAAGAACACCGCTATGGCCGCGTACTTCTTGTCTTTGAAATTGTCGGATCTCTTGAGGGCGATGAGCCAAAGCGGCTCGAGCAGACCGCCCACGACGATCCAGAATATGGCGATCGCATCATACATGCAGGATACCCCCCATTTCCCCGATCGGTACCTTTCCGCCGAACATCTTCGCATCGCCTGCCGCATACCGGCAGGGCGGGTACAAGTTGGTCATATTAAACGGATGCTTTCGGCATAGCGGTTTAAACGGTGACGGATGCATGCGGGTACGATGAGATTACTGCCCGCCGCCCTCGCTGCGCTGGTCACCGTCATGGTGGTCGTCTGCGGATACAACATCTACACTGTGCTCACGCGGTCGCCCGAGCAGAATTGGGCCATGATTGGCTTCATGGTGTTCTTCCTGGTGGTCATGGTCGCCGTCCTGCTTCTGTCGTGGAAGAAGGTGTTCGGGCAAAGGTGACCCGATCCCGTGGATTTCCGTAGGGGGTCCGACATCACACGATGATGGGGGCCGTGCCCTCCCGCTTGCGCGCACTGCCTTCCCCTGCGGTCCGATCGCCGGTATGCACATGACCCCGTTTCCGCACGCTCCGCCGGAGAACCTGACCATTGAAATAGTCCTGCGGTCTATTCCCGGACAGTGTGTCCATGAACGACTCCGACCTATCATTGCTGTGCGACTATTACGAGTACACGATGGCCAACGGCTACATCGAGAAGGGCCTCGCCGACCGTGTGGTGTACTTCGACATGTTCTTCCGCATGGTTCCGGACAACGGAGGTTTCGCCATCGCCGCCGGCCTGGAGCAGCTGATGGACCATATCGCATCTCAGAGGTTCTCCTCTTCCGACATAGATTTCCTCAATGGGAAGGGGATATTCGGCGATGGTTTCCTGGATCTCCTGGAGCATTACAGGTTCACCGGCGATGTCTATGCCGTGCCCGAGGGAACGCCCGTGTTCCCGGGGGAGCCGCTCGTCACCGTCCGTGCGACCGCGGCACAGGCCCAGATGCTGGAGACCATGTCCCTGCTGACGATAAACCATCAATCGCTGATCGCCACCAAGGCCAACCGCATCGTGCGCGCCGCCAACGGCCGGGCGGTCATGGAGTTCGGGTCCAGGAGGGCCCAGGGCGCGGATGCCGCCATAAAAGGCGCCAGGGCGGCGTACATAGGCGGATGCGCCGGCACCGCGTGCACGGTATCGGACAAACGCTACGGGGTCCCCGCAAGCGGAACGATGGCGCATTCCTGGGTGCAGATGTTCGACAGCGAATACGACGCATTCGTCGCTTTCTGCGAGCTCTACCCCCACAACGCCACCATACTCGTGGACACCTATGACACCCTCAATGCGGGGATCCCCAACGCGATCCGCGCGTTCAAGGACGTCCTGATACCCAAAGGCATCGAGAACTTCGCCATACGCATAGATTCCGGCGACCTCACCTATCTGACCAAGAAGGCCAGGAAGATGCTGGACGGCGCCGGGCTGACCGGATGCAAGATAATAGTGTCCAACGCCCTGGACGAATGGCTGATCCGCGACCTCCTGGACCAGGGGGCCTGCATAGACGGGTTCGGCGTCGGGGACAGGCTCATCACGGCGCACAGCTGCCCGGTGTTCGGCGGGGTGTACAAGCTGGTCGCGGTGGAGAAGGGCGGGGAGATAATCCCCAAGATAAAGATATCCGGGAACACCGAGAAGATCACCACGCCCGGATTCAAGAAGGTTTACCGCCTGTTCGATCCCGACGGCATGGCCGTCGCCGACCAGATATGCATGCACGACGAGGTCCTGGACGGCGGTCCGGTGGAGCTGTTCGACCCCAAGGACACCTGGAAGAGGCTGGTCGTGAAGGATTACACCGCGAAGGAGCTCATGGTCCCGGTATTCAAGTCGGGCGAGAAGGTCTACGGATGCCCTCCACTGCCGGAGGTCCGCAGGTACTGCGAGGAGCAGGTCGCCACGATCGGCGAGGACGTGAAGAGGTTCGCCAATCCCCACAAGTACTACGTGGACATGTCGAAGAAGCTCTGGGACACCAAGCAGTCCCTCATCCTGAGCCACAAGATGTCCGGATGATCATCCCATGCGCTGACCCTGGTAGAGGCAGTTGGTCTGGTACTTCGGTTCGCAGGTTAGGTTCATGCCCAGTTTCCTGAGGACGCCCTCGTCCACCGACGCTATCATGACCGAGGAGTGCACCTCGCATCCGCGCAGCCCCGGGAGCATCTTGAGCGCCTTCTCGGAACTGGGCGACATCTTGGCGCTTATCGCCAGGGCCAACAGCACCTCGTCGGCATGGAGCCTGGGGTTCGTGTTGTGCAGGTAATCCGTCTTCATGCTCTGTATCGGCTCCAGCGTGGACGGCGACAGGAGGATGTCCGAGCAGCTTATGCCGGCCAGGTGCTTCAGGGCGTTGAGCAGCAATGCGGACGGCGCCGCCAGGAGCGGCGAGGCCTTCCCGGTGAGGATCGTCCCGTCGGGCATCTCTATCGCCATGGCAGGCACCCCGGCTGATTTCGCCCTCGACAGTGCGGCCGCCACGGTAGGACGGGAATCGGAGGACAGCCCGGCCTGGTTCATCAGGAGCTCGAGCTTGAAAACGCATTCCTCCGGCACCAGGCCCTGCCTGTGGTCGCACAGTCCGGCGTAGTACCTGCGGACGATCTCCCTCTCGGCCGCCTTGCGGACGGCGGCATCGTCGACGATGCAGTTGCCCGCCATGTTCACGCCCATGTCCGTGGGCGACTTGTACGGCGAGGAACCGGAGATACGGGTGAGTATGGCGTTGAGCACCGGGAAGACCTCGATGTCCCGGTTGTAGTTGACCGTGGTCTTCCCGTACGCTTCCAGATGGAACGGGTCGATCATGTTGACGTCGTTGAGGTCGGCGGTGGCGGCCTCGTAGGCTATGTTGACGGGATGCCTGAGCGGCAGGTTCCACACGGGGAACGTCTCGAACTTCGCGTATCCGGCCGATATGCCGCGCTTGTTCTCGTGGTACAGCTGGGACAGGCAGGTGGCCATCTTCCCGCTCCCCGGCCCGGGTGCGGTGACGATGACGAGCGACCTCTTGGTCTCTATGTACTCGTTCTTGCCGTATCCCTCGTCGCTCACGATGAGCGGCAGGTTGGACGGGTACCCTGCGATGGGGTAGTGCCTGTACGTCCTGACGCCGAGGGCGACAAGCTTGTTGTAGAAAGCATCCGCCGCGGGCTGTGCCTTGTACTGGGTGAGGACCACGGACCCGACGTACATCCCGTTGTCGCGGAACGCGTCGATCAGGCGGAGGACCTCCATGTCGTACGTTATCCCCAGGTCGCCGCGGACCTTGTTCTTCTCGATGTCCGCGGAGTTGACGGCGACGACGATCTCGGCATCATCCTTCAGCTCCATGAGCATGCGCAGCTTGCTGTCCGGACGGAATCCCGGCAGGACGCGGGAGGCGTGGTTGTCGTCGAACAGCTTACCGCCGAATTCCAGGTACAGCTTACCGCCGAACTTCCCGATCCTCTCTCTGATGTGTTGCGACTGCATCTTGAGATACAAGTCGTTGTCGAATCCTACACTCATGGCCACGCCGTCGCATAGGCCTAGTCATCCTTTAATTGTTCGCATCGAGGCCCCTGCAGGGCGCTGGAGGCCGTCCTGCGCCGCCTGCCCATGGCCTATGCCCCGATGCAGAGGGGACGGCCCGGGCGTTCGCGCGATGGTAGTAATTATATACTGACACCCGTAACCCCGCTAGGCGAGCGCGACCCGCACGCCGATAGGAAACAGTATCATGACTTTTACGTTCGAGGACCTGGGGCTCAGCAAAGATATCACCGACGCCATGGAGGGAATGGGGTGGAAGGAGCCCACGCCGGTCCAGGAGGCCACGGTCCCGGAGGGCCTGTCGGGCAGGGACATGTTCGCGCAGGCCCAGACCGGCACGGGCAAGACTGGGGCGTACGCCTCGATAGTCCTCGGCAGGACCCCATCGGGATCCAAATTCCCGTCGACGCTGGTCCTGGCGCCCACAAGGGAGCTGGCGAACCAGGTCTCCGGCGAGATATACAAGCTGTCCAGGTACACCGGGCACAGGTCCGTGGCGATATACGGGGGCGCCAGCATTGACGTCCAGATAAAATTCCTCCGCAGGGGCTCGGACGTCGTCGTCGGCACCCCGGGAAGGGTCGGGGACCTGATGCGCCGCGGGGAGCTCAACCTGTCCAACGTCAGCGAGCTCGTCCTGGACGAGGCGGACAGGATGCTGGACATGGGATTCGAGGAGGAGATCGACTTCATCCTGGACCGCATGTCCCCCAAGAAGCAGACGCTGCTGTTCTCGGCCACGATGTCCGACGACGTCCGCAAGATCGCGCTGTCGCGCATGAAGGACCCGTTGGAGATCCTGGTGTCCAAGGACGACCCGGTGTCGGACCTCACCGAGCAGTACTTCGTGGCCGTCCCCCGTGGCGGGAAGCAGAGCGCGCTGTACAGGTTGCTGGAGCAGGGTGATCCCGGGAAGACGATAATATTCTGCGGGACCAAGAACATGGTGGACATGCTCACCGAGAGGCTCGGGACCCGCCACAAGGTCGGCTCCATCCACGGGGACATGCCGCAGTCCGCCAGGGAGCGCGTCATGAAGAACTTCAGGAGGGGGACCTTCGAGATGCTGGTCGCCACCGACGTCGCGGCCAGGGGACTGGACATCGACGATGTCGACCTGGTCGTCAACTACGACATGCCCATGGACCCGGAGACGTACATGCACAGGATAGGCAGGACCGGGAGGGCGGGCAGGACGGGAACGGCCATATCGCTGGTCACGCCCAACGAGATGTACCGCCTGGACCGCGCCGAGGACCTCATGGGGAAGGAGATCAAGAGGATGGACCGCCCCAAGGGCGAGGGGATGCCCAAGAAGCAGGCCCCCGTGGTGAAGATCATAACCGACCGCCCGGTAGGATGCAGCGACATGACCGTCGTGGAGATCGGGCTCGGCAAGGACGGAGGGATGGGCAAGGCGGCGATAACCGCCTTCGTGCACGAGAACGCCGGCATATCCCCGTCCGACATCGGCAGGGTGGGGCTCAGGGGCCCTGCGTCGTTCGTCGAGATATCCTCGGACAAGGCCGATGCGGCCGTGGAGGCGCTGTCCAGGTGCAAGGGCAAGGACGGCAAGAAGCTCTTCGTCAGGATCGCGCCGAAGAAGACGAAGTACAAGGACAAGGTAAAGTCCGGCGACATCGAGGAATGATGCCCGCGCCCGCGGACATCTGCCGATGTCCGGCCGGGCTTTCCGGCCGTGCGGATGCACACGACGGCCGCGGCGCATGGCATGCGAGGTGCACCGCGCAAGGGCCCCCGCTTTTATTTTATATACTAAACGCGCAATCTCTGAGCGAATACAAGCAGAGTCTGCGTCAGTCGCAGGCAGTTTGACTTCAGATCAAGTGATATTATGATCTCTAAGTTCACAGATTTGGGATTGTCGGAGGACGTCGCCCGCGCCATGGAGGAC
This sequence comes from uncultured Methanomassiliicoccales archaeon, assembly GCA_964558505.1. Classification (GTDB taxonomy): domain Archaea; phylum Thermoplasmatota; class Thermoplasmata; order Methanomassiliicoccales; family Methanomethylophilaceae; genus CAYMPW01. Next base: position 94,339 of record CAZLEI010000002.1, read on the forward strand.
ATGGGCTGGGAAGAACCGACTCCGATCCAGCTCGCGGCTGTTCCCGCGGGCATAAACGGCATCGACATGTTCGCGCAGGCGCAGACCGGCACGGGGAAGACCGGGGCCTACGCATCGATCATACTGGGCAGGATAGCCGCCGGGGAGGACATCCCCGCAGCATTGATCCTGGCGCCCACAAGGGAGCTGGCGAACCAGGTCTCCGACGAACTCGGCAAGATCGCCAAGTACTCGGGGCACAGATCGGTCGCCATCTACGGCGGCGCCAGCATCGAAGGGCAGATCGCCAGGCTCCACCAGGGCTGCGACATCGTCGCGGGCACCCCGGGAAGGGTCAAGGACATGATCAGCCGCGGCGCGCTCAACCTCAGCGAGATAGAGATAGTCGTACTCGACGAGGCCGACAGGATGCTGGACATGGGATTCATCGAGGACATCGAGGATATCCTGTCCGCCATGCCGAGGGAGAGGCAGACCCTGCTTTTCTCGGCGACCATGCCCGAGGCGATCAAGCGTCTGGCCTCCGATTACATGGTGAAGCCCAAGGAGATCACGGTCTCCAGGGACGAGCTCGTGCTGGACCTCACCAAGCAGTACTACATAGCGGTGGGCCGCAGGAACAAGAGCTGGGCCCTCTGCAGGATCCTGGACATCGACAAGCCCAAGGCGATCATCTTCTGCCAGACCAAGAAGATGGTGGACATCCTGGACGAGAGGCTCACCGGCCTCCACTACAAGGTCGAGGCGATCCACGGCGACATGCCCCAGGTCAAGAGGGAGAAGGTACTGAAGGATTTCAAGGGCGACAGGACGGACATACTCATCGCCACTGATGTGGCCGCCAGGGGCCTCGACGTGGACGACATCACGTACGTCATCAACTACGACATGCCGGACGACGTGGACACCTACATCCACCGTATCGGCAGGACCGGAAGGGCGGGCAAAGAGGGAGTAGCCGTGTCCTTCGTGACATCCGAGGAGGAGCACCTGGTCCGCGAGTTCGAGCTGCGCACCGAGATGCAGATCGAGAAGAGGGAGGTCCCGGAGGCCGAGGACGGATCCAGGGACACCGTGCGCCGCGTGGTGGACTACGATCAGATATCCGACGTGTTCGGGATGTGCAGGTTCGAGATAAACCTGGGCAAGGACGACGGCTTCGGCAAGGTGTCGCTGGCCGACTTCATCGTCCGCAACGCCAGGATCCGCGACGTGTCGGTCGGCAAGATCGACCTCGGTGCGGACAGCTCCGTGGTCGAGGTCCACAAGGACTTCGGAAACAGGATGACCATGGACCTGACCAAGTGCAAGCACAAGGGCAAGCAGGTCAGGGTCAAGGTCATACAGGATTGATCCCGGAGGGGGCCCGCCCCCTCCTTTCCTATATCGTCAAAGGTCGTCGGCCGTCATCAGGACGCAGCCTTTGGCCGCGTAGTATTCCAGCATATCGTCGATCTTGTCCTTGTCGTAGCTCGTGACGCAATCCGACAGGACGGTCACGGCGTATCCTGCCTTGCGCATGTTGAAGCAGGTGGATTTCACGCACGCGGTGGCGTCAGCCCCGGTCACGTAGAATCCCGAGATCCCGTTCTCCTCTATGTACTTCGAGAAACCCTCGCTGGTCAGCGCGTTGGACCTGGTCTTGGTGAATATGTGTCCGGACACGACCTTCAGGTCGGGGGCCAGCTCCGCCCCGGGCGTTCCGGGCTTGAACGTCCTGGTTCCGGGCGACAGGTTCTCGTGCCTGATGTAGACGACAGGGATGCCTTCCGCCACTGCCCGGTCCACGGCCTTGTTGATGTTCCCTATGATCTCTTTATAGTTCTTCGTTATGTCCTTCTGGATATCTATGACGATCAACGCTTTTTCCATGATGTACCCTCGCAGCACCGTGTGCGGTCGACGATGTCGGCGTTGATATAATCTGGCAGGGCAAGGCCCCGCGCAGGCGGGGCCGATGTGCCAATACGATACGAGAATTTCACATCCTCTGAAGCCCAATGGGGACACCCAGCGCGGGAATCTCCCAATTCGGTTCAAGAAAAGAGCGGGCGGATCGTCATCGGCTGATGAAACCTGTATGATCAGAAGGTCTGGGATTCAGAGGAACATGGTCATATAGATCGGAATGTACGTCACGCCATCCTTCATCTTCAGATCCTTCGAATGAACGACATAGCATTCCCCTAAGCGCCGATGATATCTCTTCATGAATTCATCCAGAGAGGCATGTTTTCCCGATTCTCCGGATTTCACCTCTATGGGCGAGATCTTCTTTCCTTTGGATATCAGGAAGTCCACTTCGAATGGTTTTTCAGAATCCTCTTTCTTGAAAACAGAGAATACAAGGTCATATCCATTGAAAACCAATTCCTGAGATACCATGTTCTCAAAGAACATGCCTTCATTGATCGACAATTTTCCAAACAATAATGCGTTATACACCTCATTCGGAGTTGAAAGATTATTGGAAAACGACGATGTGACGAGAAGTCCGGTGTCTGCCATATAACATTTGAATCTGTTCTCGTCGATATTCGATCTCAATGTTATGTCCGGATCGGTGGTGGCATGGCAGATATTGAGTGTTTTCGATTCAGCCAACCATGCGATGCTATTCACGTAATCTCTGGTGCGGGAATCATGTTCTATCTTTCCAGGAGAGAATGTTTTTACATGCTTCGAGAGCAATGACGGAACCTTATCAAAGATACGTTCTACCTTGATGCCTGCTTTCGCAGATATCTTATCAACATCGTTATGATAAAGATTCAGTATCTTCCTTTTCTCGTCATTTGTTCTCTTAAGGTCCTTTCCCTCCAGATGCACAATGACTGCCTGCGGCATACCGCCCACTATCATGTATTCACGATATTTTTTCATGATGGTGTTGTGCATGGCATTGCCCAAAGGTTCCCTTTTTTCGAATCTTTCCCTGATGAACGGAACGGTCATCTCATCGCCTGATGCCCATAGGAATTCCTCGAAATCCATAGGATGCATATCTATGGGCACCTCTTCGGAAGGTATCAGGATGTCCTTCACATTAGCTTTGATGGAGATGAGGGAACCTGTCTCGATATAATCGAAACGACCATCGGCCACGAGATGTTTTATCATCTGACGGGCCTTGGGACACAATTGCACCTCGTCGAAAACGATAAGGCTCTCGCGAGGAAATAATCTGACAGTCTCCGATACCTGCAATCTCATGAAGAAATCATCGAATTTTCCACCGATGCCGTTCATTATCAGATCCAGTGTACTTTCACGAGGGTCAGAGAAATCAATCATGATGTGCGAACGGTACTCGTTATTCGCAAATTCCTTGACAACCGTGCTCTTGCCGACGCGTCTGGCACCTTCTATGAGCAATGCTGTTTTGCCTCTGGACTCCTCTTTCCACTTTGAAAGATCGTTGTAGATCTTCCTTCTGAGTATCATGTTGATTACCTTCCGATCGTTACCAGTCCTTTCCAGCGTATAAATCTATTGATATTTACACGAATAGATGATTCATAATAGGGGTATTTTTACACGAAAACACACTTTGTAAATGGGTTGTTTTTACACGAATAGACAGTTCATAATTGTTGATCAGTGCTCGGCCCAATATCACCGCTTGCCCGAGCTTCCGTTGGTCTAAGCTGATTCGGACGGTGGTTTGAACATAGGAACGGTCTGCCGGCCAGGATTCCATATGCTTCTTGGAGAACTGAAGGTCGGGAAGCATTAAAAGTGCAAACGAGTTACAGAGTTCGGAGATTCGGCTTCGAATCGTCGTGATATCCATGGATGCCCGTGATAGATGCAGGTTGAAAAGAGTCCGCATCGAAGGATTCCGTTCGATAAGATCTTCTGAGATCGAATTGGGAGATATCACCGTCATAATAGGAAGTAACGGAGCGGGGAAATCCAATCTTATATCTGCGTTCACACTTGTACAGAGCATACTCGAGCACAAAATGCAGTTGTTCGTGGCACGGAACGGTGTCAATTCCCTGCTGTTCAAAGGTCCTAAAGTGACTGACAGGATATCGATGGAGTTCTTTTTCTCATCCAATTCCTATGGTTTCACATTGGTTCCGACAGACGACGGCAGGCTGATATTCGAGGAAGAGTACTTCGGATGGAAAGGCGATGTACACTCGGCCGTGATGCGCGGTCACTCCGAATCGGGATGGGAACGCGGCACAGGTAACGGGATCGAACATTACGTGTTGCCTGTTCTGGCAGATCTCAACTGGCGCGTATATCATTTCCATGATACGGGACGCTCATCCAAGGTGAAACAGGAGCATAACATATCCGATAACATATCACTTGCTCAGGACGCAGGTAATCTGGCCGCGTTTTTGTTGAGACTCAAGATATGTGATCCGGCAGTATATCGTAGTATAATTGAAACCATTCGCATGGTCGCTCCATACTTCGATGATTTCGTGCTCCGCCCCCAGAGTAATAACGACGAGCTCATTGTGCTCAGGTGGATGCAGAGGGGATTGGATGACATCTTCAACGCATCTCAGATATCCGATGGGACACTCCGTTTCATCTGCTTGACTGTCTTGTTGCTCCAGCCTGCACATTTGCAGCCAGCGACGATAATAATCGATGAGCCAGAGCTCGGCCTTCATCCATTCGCAATAGTAATATTGGCAGAGATGATATCCGAGGTATCACGCAGGAAGCAGGTCGTGATATCGACCCAATCCGTTGAATTGCTGGATCAGTTCAAGCCCGATGATGTCGTTGTCGCAGACAGACAGGGGGACGAGAGTGTATTCAGAAGACTGGATTCTGAAAATCTGGATGCTTGGTTGGAACAAGATTATTCCCTCGGTGAGCTCTGGAAAAAGAACATCATCGGAGGAAGGCCGTGATGACGCGTCTCATCATTCTGTGCGAAGGACTTACCGAGGAAAAGTTCGTCAAAGAGATTCTGTGTCCATATCTCGCAGATCGCGGGATTACTGTCGCTGCGCCCATCCTTCGCACCTCTTTACAGGGATCAGGCGGAGTGTCGAAATATCAGAAGATCAAAAATGAATTGAAGATCTTATGTAGGGATGAAGGTGCAATCGTGACGACCATGATTGACTATTATGGGATACCGAAAGACACACCAGGATTGGGTATTGATGAAGATAACATATATAAGTGTGCAGCCGCAGTCGAGGATGCCGTCAACACTGACATCGGTTTGAATAACTGCATTTTCAACGTTGTCATGCACGAGTTTGAAGCACTTCTTTTCTCTTGTCCTGAAGCTTTCGATGCCGTTTCCCTTGGGTCTTCGGCCAAGATCCTAAGAGTCAAGAGGAAATTCAAATCCCCTGAGCATATTAACACATCTCCAGTCACCGCTCCATCCAAGTGTATCAAACAATTGATTCCAGAGTACAGGAAAGTCTCACATGGCATCAGCATCTCCAGAGATATAGGAATGGATTGCATGATGAAAGAGTGTAGACACTTCAGAGAATGGATTGATGAGATAATCCAGCGTTGCACCTGAATCGAATACAGATGATGCATATGGAGATAACAAGATTGTTCGGAATTTCAAATAAGGTACATTCAGTCCATGAGCATAATTGTCTGTATGATGGAGTCGTATTTCTCATCTATTTTTGACGATGTGATCGATGATGATCTACCAGGATCATCGGGACAGCAATCATCAACAATCTTGGTTGTTCATTCGTCATGTTTAGGTGCCGATAAATATCACTCTTTAACTGCAGAAGTAGGAACAGGATCATATCTGCATCTATACCAAAATTTAGATCCGGGCCCCACGTTTTTGACGCCTTCATTGAATTCTGCACTGAAAATGTACGACTCCATGTTCTCACCGATATGATAAGATTGTTAGAATTATATGAACACACTTCCCGCATTCTTGACGGTTCGAGCAGGTAATTATTCCCAGGTCCGATTGAGACCTGTCCAGAATCGTTGTTCTCATGCTTGTTCCATGTTCACGTCGGCGAACCTGCCGATAGGGAGCGTGTTGCGTCGTTCTTCGACCATTTCCGTGATTTGATGAAATGCCGATACGTCGCGGATCGGAGGACGTTACGGACGAGGAGCTGCCGGAGATAGGCTATGGCCTGAACTGTTTGCAGAGGAATGTGACCGCCGATCTCCTTCACGGATTCGTGCAGCAGCTGCAGGATCGCCGCGGACGTGACGTGCTCCCTGTTGATGGGCACGGACGAGCGCTTCGAAATCCATCTCGGGCTTCTCGGCATCCCTGCGGGGGAGATGTCCTCGCCGGCCATGGGATGCTCTCACGCAACGAGGTCCGATGAATCCCCGCTCAAAACGTCAAGGCTGCGGGAAGTGCGTTAAATCATGCAGGGGTAACGATCATCATTCAAAAGGTTATTATTTAGATAATAATTATATAGAAAATAATACTATTTACTATCGATCGGTATGGAATTCATAGGCAGAGATAACGAGATGAAGATTCTCAACAAGGAATTTGAGAGGGAAAGCTCTTTTGTTCTGATAACCGGCAGACGCCGTATAGGGAAGACAAGACTCATCAAAGAGTTCATCTCTGACAAGGATGCCATCTATTTCCTTACATCCAATCAAACTGAGAATCTCATATTGAAGGATTTCTCCAATTCCCTGTCATTGTATTCCGGAAGGACATACGGGGAATTCAATACCTGGGAAAACGCATTCAAGGCATTAACGGAATGCAGCAACGGCAAGAAGATACTCGTCATAGATGAATTCCAATACCTCTGCAATGATAAGTCGTTCCCGCTGAAGCTACAGGTCCTATGGGACGAATTACTATCAAAACATGATATCATGTTGATAATATGCGGTTCCCACATTTCGATGATGGAATCTCTGGGCAATGACAAGGACGGCCCGCTGTACGGGCGGTTCACCAGGAAGATCATACTGGGACCGTTGCCGTTCGATGACGTGCGCCACAATAAGAGATATACAGATGATGTCGAAGAATATGCGGTCTTAGGTGGTGTACCGAGATACATGGAACTCTTCGATGACATCGATCTGAGAGATAACATCCTGGAGAATGTCATGGATCCCTCAGCATTGATGTTCGACGATCCCAAGATACTGTTGGGCGGGGAAGTAAAAGAGCCTGTGAACTACATGTCGATCATGAGGGCAGT
>CAZLEI010000003.1:0-85284 GCA_964558505.1 uncultured Methanomassiliicoccales archaeon
CTCATCCAGCAGGAGAGGTTCCACAATTGGCTGATCGATTCGGATGAAGAATTCTGAATCGACCACCCCAAACGATTTAACCATCACTTTTCCTTACGAACCACGCCGCGATGATGATCGTTTATCGAGCTGACAGGTGATGATAGACGGGCGAGCTGAGCGGCATATCTGTCATTATCTCATAACATGCGCTCCGCGATGCGGTCTGAGAAATCCTTAATACAGAAGGTCCCGATGACCGGGGCATGTGGCCTGTTCTTCAGATTGCCTTGGACCTCATGCAGTTGAAACGTGCGGTCGAGATCGCGCACGAGGCCGTCGACGGCGGCGTGGATTGGATAGAAGTCGGGACTCCGCTCATCAAGAGCGAAGGGACCGAAGCCATCAGGACGCTCCGCCGGGAGTTCCCCGGGAAGAAGATCATCGCAGACACCAAGACCATGGACACCGGGTCCTTCGAGGTCGAGATCGTCGCGAAGGCGGGAGCCGATATCGTGACCATCCTGGGTCTTGCAGATGATTCCACCATTTCCGAAGCGGTGATGGCCGGGAGGAAATACGGCGCAGAGATCATGGTGGACATGATCAACGTGGCGGACAGGGCCAAACGTGCCAAGGAGGTGGAGGCGTTGGGCGTCTCCTACATCTGCCTCCACATGGGCATCGATCAGCAGATGAAGGGCGAAGAACCCCCCATCGAGCTTCTGAAGAGGATCGTCGCCGAGACGTCGATACCGGTGGCCGTGGCCGGCGGGATAACGATCGAATCCGTAGCGGAGTACGTCAAGGCAGGCGCATCCGACATCATAGTAGGCGGCGGGATAGTCAAGACCGCTGACATCAAAAAAGCGGCCAAGATGATGAAGGACGCCATGTCCGGCATCGCCGTCGAACGCACCGACCTGGCCAAGAAATACGGCGAGGACGGGCTCTTCGAAGCATTCTCCAAGGTGTCCACATGCAACATATCCGATGCATACCACAAACAGGGCATCGTCCACGGGCTCCGCCCGTTCATCAAAGACGGCGCCCGCATGGTCGGCAGGGCACTCACCGTGCAGACCTGCAACGGCGACTGGGCGAAGCCTGTGGAGGCCATCGACCGCGCCAAACCGGGCGACGTCATCGTCATCGATGTCGGCGGTGCCCCCGTTGCAGTATGGGGGGAGCTGGCATCTCATTCAGCAAGGCAGATGGGAGTGGCCGGGGTGGTCATAGACGGTGCCATAAGGGACATAGACGACATCCGTGCCATGGGCTTCCCGTCGTTCGCCAGGACCGCGGTGCCCAATGCAGGCGAGCCCAAAGGATACGGCGGCATCGGCATAGAGATAACCATCGGCGGACAGACCGTGCGCACCGGTGATTGGATCATAGGCGATGAGAGCGGATTGGTCGTCGTGCCCAAGGAAGTGGCCGTCGAAGTGGCCAACCGCTCTTTGGACGTCCATGAAAGGGAGAACAGGACCCGTGCCGAGATCGACCGCGGATCCACGCTCTCCAAGGTCAACGAACTGGCGAAATGGGAACCGGTGAAGTGATCCGGATCACTTGAGCTGTTCCCACAGGGGGTATCCGTCGACGTCGGATGATGCCCTGAATTCTTCAGATTCGGCCATCTCGTTGAGTCTGGCTATGCGCTTCTCCGTCGGAGGATGCGTACTGAAGAGCCTCTCCGCCAGAGATGGACTGTGACCGGTCGGGCTCTCTATCCAGAGATGGGCATAGCTCGGATTGTCATAGTGGATCTCCGGGCCCCTTTCCAAGCGCGCCAACGCCTTCGCCAGCGCACGGGGGTTGCCTGTGATCTTCGCGCCGGACTCGTCTGCCAGGTACTCGCGGTTCCTGGAGACGCCCATCTGCACCAGGAGTGCGGCGATCGGGAGCGTGAGCTCTAGCAGGATCGCCAGCAGGAACATGATGCCGTTGTTTCCCTCCCTGTCGTTCCTGTTGAACAGCGACATCCACACCGCCATCCTCGCAAGGTACGATATCACCGAGGCCATCGTCGCGGCCACGCACATGACGAGCACATCCCTGTTCTTCACATGGGACACCTCGTGGGCAAGCACGCCCTCGAGTTCGTCATCCGGCAGGGCATTCAGCAATCCGCGGGTGGCAACCACGGCGGCATCCTTGGGACCGCGTCCGCATGCGAACGCATTGAGCATCTGGGTCTCGGTCACGCCGACCTCTGGCATGGGGATCCCTGCCTTCTCCGCTATGGACGCCACTATGCGGCACAGACGCGGCTCCTCGTCCTCCGTCACCAAATGGACTCCGTTCGCCCTCAGGGCATTGTTCTTGGAGAACACGACCGAGTATATCGAGAAGAGCACGGACACGACGAGCATAGCGACCATCCCCCACCAGATGTTTCCGAACATCCAGCCGAACAAAGTCCCTATGGCGGTCAGGAGGACCGTCATGAAGGCGAACATCATCACTGTTTTCAAACGCCACATCATATCGTTCCCCTCCTCACACCTCGAACTCCGCAGAATCTCCGACGTAGAAATCATCGACGGCGTTCAGCGACAGCTGCCCCCTGAGGTGCATTATCCCGTCGACCCCCGTGCAATGATTCAGATAGAGCTTCTGCACATTGTGCGATACTATCGCGGCCGCCGTAGGGGCGACTGCCTCCTTCTTGAGCTTCAGCAGATGCGTGCCGCCTATCAGTGCGTATGCGGAGCGGCCGAAACGTCCCTTCACCATGTCCAGGACAGCGGCCACGCCTGCATGGCAGCATCCGCATACCACGACCGGGCCGGATTTCGTGCACAGTACGAGGACGACCTCGTCATCTGCACGGTCCTGTTTCCATCCGGACTCGTCCTTCACCTTGAACCCGCGCGCAGACCCGGGGACGGGGGCCGATATCCACAGATTGTCGCTGAGCTGTGTCCAGTCGTCGACGTCGATGATCTTGGCCTTCGGCAGCAGGTCATCCGGTATCTTGGGGGCAGAAGCATCGATTATGTTGAGGCCGTGCCAATCGGAGCGCCTCCTGCTCCAGCATCCCGGATGGGCATAGATCGGCAAAGGCTGCTCCCTCTCGGCGAGCAGACCGTTCAGGCCTCCCGTGTGGTCCTTGTGCCCGTGGGACAGCACCACCCTGTCTATGGACTCTGGATCGATGCGAAGAGCATCCATGTTGTGCATGAGGTAGCGTCCGCGGAGCCCTGTGTCGAACAGTGTGCGCTGTCCGTCGACATCGATGAGCACCGATAGCCCCTTGGCTCCGATTAACGGTGTGTTCTCGAACGCGCCCTCGTCGTAGACCGATAGAATCTTGGCCTGCATGATCGTCACTCCGGATGACTATCGTCACCTTCCTAATAAAACGTCGTTGACGATTCAACGGTTGTACAGTGAGTTCGGGATGTCCGCGCAGATGCGATGGATTGTCTCCTCGTCCGCCGACCCAGAGCCGAGCATGGAACGCACCTTCTTGGCGACCGTGTTGACCGCCATTATCGCGGATGGTTTCGAAGGATCGTCTATGTAATCCGTCTCCATCATGAAGCGCGTGCCTTTGGACAGCGCCTCCTTGAGGTACGCCTTCGATGCCGGTATGGACGGCATGACCCCGGATGTCTCCTCGGGCGTGACCAGCGGAGGGGACGAATGCTTCACGACCAGTCCGGGGTCCAGACCGACGCGGGCGGCCATCTCCGACAGGTTCCTGTTGGTGCCCGGCTCGTTCTCGCAATGGATTATCACCGGCACATCGTTCTCTTTTGCCAGCTCCATGCCGTAGGACAGCACGCGGTCGGATGCTTCGACGATCTCGGGCTCCACGGGGAAGTGGGGCCTTCCGATCTCCCCTATGGCGACCGCTTTGCCTTCGGCCACCAGCTTCGCGGCGTCTTCCATCCCCTTTGTCAGCATGGCCTCCGCAGACTCCAGCCCCATGTGCGCGGCCAACGGCACGATCAGCACGGGATACGGGCCCACGGCCACGTTTATCTCCAGCGATGTGGCCGCACGGGCACGGGATGCCAAGTCCAATGTGATCTCGTAGGACCTCATGAAGTCCTCTCCGCACTTTATCGGCACCTCGGAGTGCGGGAGGGTGACCAATGTCAGCCCCGTACCTCCTTCCCTTTCGAACTCCAGGAGAGCATCCACGTTCCGCCCCGCTGGGCTCATGTGGATGTGATTATCGTAGACCGGCACCCTCTCTGCCATATGTGATGCCAGGACGGGCAACCTAATTATAGGTTCCCTGCGCTTGATACTGCCATGGACTCCAACGCCCGCTTCCTGCTCAAGACGTTCAGGAAGTACTACAAGGAGAACAATCCCATAATGCCGGATCGTTTCACCCGCAGGGAGTTCGGATTCATGTTCTTCGACAGGAACGGCGTCCAACGCCACATCGGATTCCCTCGGCCGGATGAGCTCACCCGCTTCATGATCGCCCAGGTCCCGTCGCACAGCTACTACTCCACAGCGTACTACCGCCATCCGGACGCTCCGACCATGGACGAGAAGCAGTGGCTGGGAGCAGAGCTCATCTTCGATCTGGACGCCGACCATATCGCAGGCGCCGAGAACATGTCCTACGACGAGATGCTGAGGCAGATCAGAGGCGAGATGATCAACCTCGTCGATTCGTTCCTCTTGGGGGACCTGGGATTCGGAGAGGACCAGGTCCAGCTGATGTTCTCCGGCGGCAGAGGATACCACGCCCACGTCCCCCACGAGGAGATGCTGACCCTCGGCAGCCACGAAAGGAGGGAGATCGTGGACTACGTCACCGCGGCCGGGCTGAACATCGATTGGATATTCCCTTACAACAAAGTGGCCACATCCGCATCCAACGTCGGAGGGGCGACCAGGATCAACGTCGCCCAGGACCGCACGGTGCCGCCTGCCGATTCCGGAGGATGGAAGCTCCGCATGAGGAACGGCCTGAAGGACGTGGTGGAGGATTTCTGCACCATGGACGCCAAGGAGCTGAAGAAGAGATATCCCAGCATCCACGGGAGCCAGAACAAATCCGTCGAAAGGATCAAGGAGGATGTGGCGAAATCCAGGGCCCGTATCTTCGAGAAGAACACCATGGCGACCCTCGCCAAGCCGAGCCAGGAGATGCTCGTGAAGATAATGAAGGAGGATGTGGCCTACCGCCTGTCAGGGGAGGTTGACGAACCTGTCACCGCCGACATAAAGAGGCTTATCCGCCTGCCTGGGTCAGTGCACGGGAAGAGCGGACTGCGTGTCACCCCGATAACCCGCAGCATCCTCACGGACTTCAATCCGCTGGAAGATGCCGTGCCGTCATGTTATTCCGACGATCCGGTGAAGGTGACGATGCGCGCACCGTACGACCTGAGGATGAAGGGCGAGAGGTTCAGCCTCAAAGGCGAGACCGAGGTCCCCGAGTACGCCGCCGCATTCCTGATCGGCAGGAAGGCAGCGGACTACGGGTATGCGAGCGAGCGCAGGGAATCATTGTTCTGACAGTCCCATGCAGCAGCATCTGCGGTCCTCGACGATCTCGAAACCTGCCGAAACACACCATTCCACCGTATCTGCCGACGGATTCGCAAGCCTGCGGACACCGTGTTCTATGCATCTCCTCTCAAGACCGCGGTGCGAACGGTCGCGCATGCAGCCCAAAATCACTTCCAATCCCATGCCCGCGAGAAGGTCTACAGCGGACAGAACGGCCTCGTCGGGAAGGGATGCGTCCTCGGATGATGTCCCCTTGGTCGGTACAAGCACAAGCAGCACCACCTCTTTGAATCCCAGATCGCGGACCAGCTCCGCAGAGGCAACGAGGTCGTGCGTCCCGAATCCCACAGTGAGATGGGGGACCGGGGATCCGCCGGCATCCGATATAGCTGACAATGTGTCTCCGTATGCGGATGGCGGGACGTCCAAATGCAAAACCGATCCGATTATCGACGGATCCTGATGGACGTCCACCGAGAAACGGCGCACCCCCGCCTCCACTAGACGGCGTGCTTCGCCCTCTGTTATGAATCCCGTGTGGATGTTAATCTCCAGCCCGGTCGCCGCGATACGGGCAATGGAACCGCAGAAAGAAGCCACCGGAACGCTCCCTCTGATATCGCAACCGCCGCTTATCAGCAATCCTGTCCCTCCGGAAGCTTTGACACGGGCGGCGACAGCTTCGAGATCCTTGCCCGTTTCGGCCGGCACCATGCCTCTCAGATGAAGACCCAGGCAGTGCTCGCACATAAGGTCGCAACGTCCCCCGGTGACTGATACCGCAGGGAAATCCCGGCCCGGTCTGCATACCGTCACACGTGCATCCGTATCTCTTTTCGCGTGCACTCGCGACCAAAAGCTTTATTGATTAAATATAGTTGTCCCGTCCAAGGTAATCACCATGAAAGCATTCCGTGTAACCGGTTCATACGCAGACCCCAGGGCGGGACAGCAGCCCTTCTCAGTCGAGATCGCAGCAGAAGACGACGCAGCCGTCAGGGAGAAAATCGTTTCCACCTTCGGCAGCAGGCACAAGCTCAAAAGAGAGCAGATAAAGATAACCGAAGTCGCCGAGATCCCCAAGGATCAGATCGTCAACCACCTTGTGAAATACCAGGTCGGCGAGTGATCATGAACGACGAGGAGCTCCGTCAGGCAATGGCTGTCCTGGATTCTTACAGGGAGCAGCTCGAGGCGTTGACACGCCAGGCTCAGCTCCTCCAAATGACCTTCGAGGAGACCAACAGGGCCCGTGAGACCCTGAAGGCCTTCAATGCCGCCAAGGAAGGGGATGAGATACTCATGCCCATCGGCGCATCTTCCTTCGTCACCGCCAAAGTCACGGGGAACAAGACCGCATTGGTCGGCATCGGCAACAAATTAGCGGCCGAGAAGACACTCGACGAGTCCATATCCAAGATGGATGCGGCCATCGAAGAGCTCTCGGATGCCCTGAGGAAATCCGGCTCGACCCTCAGCGAGCTCGAATTGGCCACCAGCAACCTGACGGTCGCAATACAGAACGAATACAAGAGAAGGCAGCAGTGAGTCCGATATGTTCGATTCCCTGAAAGACAAGCTCAAGAAAGTGTTCAAGAAGTCCTCTCCCAAGTTGGAGGAGACCATCTATGAAGAGCCTGTTGCTCAGGAAACGAAGGTTCCGGAGGTCGCGGTCAGCACTCCTGCCGAGGCAAAACCCACAGAGCCTGTGAGCGCTCCGAAACCGGTCAGCATCCCGGTGCCCGAGAAGCCCAAGCCCGTCAGCCGCAAGGAGCAGGTGAAGATCGCCAAAGCGGAGAAGGCCAACAAGGTCATCGTCGGCGATTCGGGGAAGAAGATCAAGAACGAGGCCCTGGACGAAGTACTTCAGGAACTCGAGATCGTTCTTCTGGAAGCGGATGTTGCATACCCCGTCGTCGAAGAGGTCATAAAAGGAGTCCGCGAGAACCTCACCGGAAAGAAGTACAGCCGCGAGTACAGCGTCGAAGAGGTCATCGAGCAATCGGTCAAGGATGCTGTCAGGAGCGTCCTCAAGCTCAACGAATTCGATTTCGACTCATGGGTCGGCGAACAGAGAAGACCTACGGTAATAATGTTCGTGGGCATCAACGGCACAGGGAAGACGACCGCCATCGCGAAGATTGCCAACCGTCTGCAGAACAACGGATACACGGTCGTCATGGCCGGATGCGACACGTTCAGGGCAGGCGCGATCGAACAGCTCACGATCCATGCCGACAAGCTTGGATGCAAGATCGTGAAGCATTCGCAGGATGCAGACCCCGCGGCTGTCGCATACGATGCCGTGGAGCACGCGCGTGCGAAGAAGAAGGACATAGTCCTGGTGGACACCGCAGGCCGCATGCAGACGAACAACAACCTCATCGAGGAGATGAAGAAGATCGTCAGGATATCCAAGCCTGACCTGAAGGTGTTCGTCGGCGATTCCCTTGCCGGCAACGATGCGATCGAGCAGGCCCGTGTTTTCGATGCCGCCATCGGCATCGACGCCGTCATACTCACGAAGATCGATACTGACGCGAAAGGCGGGGCAGCACTGTCCATCGCACATACTATCGGCAAACCGATAGCATTCGTTTGCAACGGACAGGAATACGAGGACATCGTCAAATTCGATACCGATTGGATGATGAACAGGCTTTTCGACGAATGATCACAGGCAGAGCCTGAAGAACACGGTCGCAAATGCCTTCGCATCCGTGACTATGTTATCAACGAACACGTGCTCGTTGGGTGCGTGAAGTGTTCCCCCTCCGCACTCCCACACATATGCGTTGAACCCCGCCAGCCTGAAGAAGTTGGCACATGTGGCACCGCCGACACCCATCGGCTTCAATTCTCCGTCGATCACGGAATCTATCGATTCCCTGATGGCTGCAAACTCCGGCGTATCCGTCGCAGATGCTTTCCCTGCCAGGTTCCTCTGGATCTCCCTCACCGAGATCTCGGCACCGGTCTTCTCTGCATGCTCCTCGGCGACCGATCTTATGAAATCGAGGACATCGTCCGTATCGTACCTAGGGAGGAACCGCATATCCAAGCAGAACTCTGCCGTGCCGGGGATCGTGTTGACATTCTCAACGGTGGCCGGGCTCTTCGTCGGCTCGAATGTCGAGAACGGAGGATCGAACAGCTCGTCGATATCTCCGAACCTTGTCTCGAGCCTCTCGGTCAGATCGGTTATGAGCGCCGAGCTCACACGGAACGCGTTGATCCCTTTGTGAGGGGTTGAACCATGGGTCGTCTTCCCTTTCACGGTCACCTCGACCCAAGACAGGTTCTTCTCGGCGACATCCATCAACGTGCCCCCGGGAACTCCCCAGTCGGGAACGAGTATGATGTCGTCCTTTCCGAAATGATCCGTATGCTCCAAGAGATACCCGATGCCCATCTGGCTCGTGGTCTCCTCGTCTGCGACGTAAGCTATCCCGATGGATCTTCCCGTGAGGGATCCGGCAGGTATGAATTTGGATGCGAACAGCGATGATATCAACGCCTGTCCGTTGTCCTCGGTGCCGCGACCGTATATCTTGCCGTCTTCCACACGCGGTTCGAACGGAGGCGAATCCCATTCCGCCCAATCTCCTTCGGGAACCACATCGATGTGCGCAACGATCCATACGGTACCGGGCTCCTTGCCGTTCTTCTTGGCGAGTATGTTCGGCCTCATCACGGACGGATCGTGATCATCTGGAACATCAACGCGCACTATGCTGTCGTAACCTTCCAGAAGTCCCATCAGGACATCGGCCTTCTCCCCTTCTCCCCGGCCGCCATTGACAGGGGCCAGTGCAGGAACGCGGATGATGGAGCACATGGCCTCGATGATATCATCGCGTGATGCCTCGATACGGGAAAGGACCTCCTCCAAAAACATGTGTGGATAATGATTGCGCATATTGATAATGATATTGATGGAGGGTTTAGAGCCCCCGGCCAGAGCCGGGGGCGTGATGATCAGCAGCGGCGGATGATCATAGTGACGGCATTGCCTCCGCCGAGGCAGAGGGTACCGCATCCGACCTGCTTGTTGCGGTCCTGCAGAGCATACAGCAACGATGTGATCAGACGGGAACCGGAGCATCCGATGGGATGCCCGAGGGCGACGGCGCCGCCGTTGACGTTGAATTTCTCATCTGGGACGTTGAGCTCCTTCTTCACGGCACAGGATGCTGTGGCGAAGGCCTCGTTGTGCTCGAAGAGATCGATGTCGTCGATCGTCATCCCTGCCTTCTTCAGAACATGCCTGGTCGTGGGGATCGGGGCCTCCATGATCAACTCGGGAGCGACACCGCGCTCTCCGTATGCCTCGATGGTTGCCAAGGGCTTGAAGCCGTTCTGTTCCGCCCAGGACCTGGAAGCGATGAGCACCGCGGCCGCTCCGTCGCTGAGCTGCGACGAGTTGCCCGCCGTGACCTTGCCGTTCTCCTTGAATGCAGGGCTGAGCTTGGCGAGAGCCTCCATGGAGCTGTCCTCCCTGATGCCTTCATCGTGGGAGACCACGATGTCGCCTTTCTTGTTCTTGATGGTTATCGGCACGATCTCCTTGTCGTACTTTCCTGCTTTGGTCGCGGCCGCGGCCTTGAGATGGCTTTCCACGGACAATCTGTCTGCATCCTCCCTGGTGACACCGAACCTGTCCGCGACGATCTCGCCGGTGAATCCCATGTGCTGGTCGTTGAAGATGTCCCAGAGTCCGTCGTGGACCATGCAGTCCGTGACCTTCTGATCGTTCATCCTGTAACCCCAGCGGGCGCCCTGGAGGATGTAAGGGGCATTGGACATGCTTTCCATGCCGCCTGTCATTATAACGTTGTACTCGCCCGCTTTGATAGAATCTGCTGCGAGCATGGCCGCCTTCATACCGGATCCGCACACAGCATTGACCGTGAAAGATCCAATCTCGACGGGGAGTCCGGCACCGATGGCCGCCTGCCTTGCAGGATTCTGGCCGAGACCGGCCGAGAGAACATTACCCATTATGCACTCATCCACCTGGGAAGCTTCCACGCCGGATCTCTTCAGAGCCTCTTTCACGGCGATGGTTCCGAGCTGGGGGGCTGTGAAGCCCATGAGGGCCTTCCCGTATTTTCCGATAGGTGTCCTTGCTGCACTGAGTATGACGACTTCTTCCATGAGAGAAACCTCTTCGAGGAGGTTTATCTTTGTAGAGTATAAATGACTGTCGGTTATCACATACGACTATTGACGAACTCAAGAGGTTGTTCCAGTCCCATCCGCTTCAATGGTTTGGACAAATGCCTTCTTGCGGCCGTCGGCGGTTCATACCATCCGGGAACGACCCACCTGACCATTTTCTCTGTGACCGCGGAGGCGCATTTGGTGTGGCACGGACGGCATCTGTATCCTTGGCCTTTGCCGACCGAATCCATCTTCCTCCCGCATTGAGGACAGACGGGATTCGATGTTTTGCGTATATCTTCGGCGATCGACAGCACGTGCACCTTCTCTGCATTGAGCGTACGGGGATAATCCCTCAGTTCACCCATCACACCGATCCTGTCACCCGGAACCAGACGGTCGAAGAGCAGACGGAATTCCTTCGACGGCTCATATGCTCCGCACGTGATCATCCCGTGATCGGTGGACATATCGATGAAAACATGGCTTCCCGGAATATGCCTGGATGAAGAGGACACTGTACCTTCGATATAGTACGATTGATTGGAGACCAGTTCATCCGCACCGTGAATTATGTGATCATCCGTGCCCTGATTCGTCAGGAATACCATCCACCTCTCGATCTTCTCCGTCCTGATGGTCTTAGAGGCTTCGATCAGGTCGTCGGCGACATCGCCGCGGAGACCGTACATCACGGGACATGGGGTGGCCGGGACCATTGCAACCTTCTGTTCTCTATCCTCCCAGGAATTAAAGGTTGTCGGATATGAATGGTCCATGTCACGTATCGAGATGGGATCGAACACCCTCTCGGTCCCCCATCTGGACTCCGGCCTGTATGTCAGGAGCTCGAATGTACTGTCTTCGGGGATCCAGGCCATCCCGCATGTCGAACCGATCACGCCGCGGCCACAACCGATCTCGAAACGGAGCGCCCCGATACGATCGAGTTCTTTCTCGATATCCGCCCGGTCCATGATGGTGGTGACGCCGCGTTTATAGAATGACGGATCCGGCCTCTGCCTCGAAACGACGACACCGGGGTCGGCATCATCCTCATGATGAGCCTCCACCAACGGTATTATGCGGTCCAACATCTTCTTTCCGTCGGGCTCCCGATCATCGCATTGGGAATAACAATACAAGGGCCCGTCGGAGAATTCCCCGATGTAGGTCTTTTCACCGACACCGTGACCGAAACGCATGACCAAAGAACCGTTACCGCGTGTTTTCCAAGGAGTGGCAGGATTCAACCTTACCAATCTCGGATTGCCGATGAGATCGAGATCCGAAAATTCATGAATGATCTCGGTGGCAAGAAATGTCGTACAATTTCCTTTGATGGAATCAGTGTCATCCACAGCCACGAACATAGGACCACCAAGAGATAAGGTCTGATAAATAATCCATGTTCAACGTACGAAAGAAGAAACAAAGAATATGCCACCATCCGATGATTGTCTTCCTTTGATTTTGCAGAGGGTCATTTCTTCAGGTTCTTCATCAGAGAAACATCTGTGTTCGATTCCGGATATATCCTCGATCACGAAAACGAATCCTTTTTTCGAGTCCTTCACATCAGAAATGATGCCTATAATCGTTTTCTCTTCATCTTCTTCAGATTCCAAAGGTACAAAACAGCATACCAACAAGATCACAGTGACCGATGATGCAATGAGGATGTATCGATCATTCAGGAAAGACATGATTCACTCATTCATTGTTTGTTGAAGAACGAGCATCTTACAATTAATCTACCACACACACCCCTTCATTTCCACTGCAGAAAATTTTTGAAAGCAACGCAAATTTTTTTTCGGAAATGAACGAAAAAACACCGAACATTCCAAGTAATGAATGTGAAAAACCAAATCATCATATCCACAGGATATCAGATGTAGGAAACGAGTTTAGAGGAATGTTCCGATCGCCCAGATAGCGACGACTGCAAGAGCGATACCGCCGATGCAGGCTCCGATGACTAACCATCCTTTCATTTTGAATCTCCTGCGCATTGCGCTTGACGACTGTATGATTCTAATGTATAAAAGCGATTTTCTTCGAACACATTGATGAAAATGATATTGTTTTATACTTGTGATATATTGCACTTGAAGAAGGTCCTTAACCGGTGGAAATCATGGCGAACAATATCTTCACTCATTATACGGAAAGCAGGAATCAGCTTTGCAAAAACAAGAAGGCCCTTCAGACAACTTTCATTCCAGATTCGCTTCCTCACAGGACAGTGCAGATAGACGAGATCGTTTCGATCATCGCTGCAGCATTGAATGGCGATAAACCGTCGAACATAATGATTTTCGGGAAAACCGGAACAGGTAAGACAGCAGTGATGAACTATATCGGCAACGAACTGAAAAAAGCCGATCCCGAAGAAAAAAAATGTGCGATGCTCTATGTGAATTGCGAGGTCATCGATACTCCTTACAATATAATGTACAATATCGCCAACCAGGTTGCCGGAACGAATAACAAGATTCCATATACCGGTTGGAGCGGCGATCGTGTCTATGAAGAATTGAAAAGTTACATCGACCAGCAAGAAAAAATCTTCTTGATCGTCCTCGATGAGATCGACCGTCTATTTGCAAAAGCCGGTGAAGACATATTCTACATGTTCACGATAATCAATGAAGTCCTTCAGAAATCCAAAGTATCATTGATAGGGATATCCAACAATCCGAAATTCATAGAATTCATAGATCCCAAAGTAAGGAGCAGATTGGGAGAAGAGAGGATTATATTCCCTCCGTATGATGCTTCTCAGCTTGAAGATATCTTGAATGAAAGAGCATTGATGGTCTATGAAGACGATATCCTCGAAGAAGGTGTGATTCCATATTGCGCGGCACTTTCTGCACAAGAGATGGGCGATGCAAGAAGAGCTTTGGATCTGCTCAGGATCGCAACAGACATCGCTGAAAGGAACAATGATAACAAGGTCACGGAAGCACATGTGAAATCTGCAAAGAACAGGATCGAACTCGATACGATGGCCGAGATCGTGAAAACGCTTACGATGCAATCGAAGACCGTCCTCATGTGCATAATAATAAACGAAGAGAACAATGAAGAGAAGATAACGACGGGAAGCGTTTATTCCACTTACAAGAAGATATCTTCGATCCTTGGAACCCAGATCCTCACACAGAGGAGGATTACCGATTTCATCTCGGAACTCGACATGATGGGAATCATTCATGTCCGTGTCATCTCTTTCGGAAAGAACGGAAGGACGAAAGAAATCAAACTCAGTATCTCCAAGGAGATAATATCAATGGTCAAGAATGATGAATTCTTCAAGAATCTCAAATCATTCAGGCTTTGTCAGCAAACAACGCTCATCTGATTTTTCATTATTTTCTGCAGTGGAAATGAAGGGGTGTGTGTGTTCCATCACTGCAGGAAATCATCATTTTCGACCATCAATTGCTCTTTTTGATTTTTCAATTGAATTTTGCGCTCGATGTAATCTATCAGAACGAAAAGTGCAGCGAAAACACCGATGATGGTGATTATCGTTATGACGATGCATGGCAGGGAATTAGCGACTTTTTTCTCAAGATAAGAATAACCTTTATCCAGATATATATTCAACCAACCCGCCCATGGTACTTCGAAACCTGCGACTGCCTTGATGCGGCTCTCATCAATAAGGTTCGTCGTAATGCCGAGTTCCTGATCGAAGCCATTGTTCGTTTCACTGTTATCTCCCATTGTCAGATAACCGCTTTTGGAATCATTGAGTTTTTCAAAAGTTATCGATGCTGTTTTCGATCCGTATCCTACATCAGTCAGTGTCAGTTTTCCACTGAGCTTCGTATAATCATCGATCTTCTTCCCATCGTCTCCGATGCAATACCAGTTATCGTATCCTTCCAACGACGGAGCACTCCATGTTCCGTCGCCGTTGTTGTCCAACCATAATATCGCACGGTGTATGATGGGATTTCCGTCGACCAGCCGATAATATATGATGACATCTCCGTACTCGCCGAACGATGAATATCCGGATTTGTAACCATCCACATAGGTTTGGATCTTCGTGCTGTTCGGATCCTTTATTATCACCATATCGGCAGTATCGATGACACCCAGCTGAGATCTTCCTGTTTCATGCTGCATGCTCTCTGATGTCACGGTGGAGAACGGGGGGTTCAAACCGGAATACACGAACACCCCTCCGACAACTCCGCCTATTATAGCGGCGAACAGCAAGATGCTGACGATTGTCGTCTTCGTTTCCTTGTCCACGTGCAACTGAATGGAGTATTACTTTATGAATCTAAGTAAAATTTATTGAAAATCATCCATACATGTCTTGCTTTTCAATCATTTCTTCCTGTGATGACGAACTGAAGAATAAAATATTCAAAAGACACTCGCATGATCATGAGCAGGCCGAGCAATGATCAGTATTTCATGGACATGGCACATCTGGTGTCCACCCGCTCGACGTGCATCAGGAGGCAGGTGGGTGCAGTGGTCGTCAAGGACAAGAGGGTCCTTGCCACCGGATACAACGGTTCTCCCAAAGGCACTGCCCACTGCGAGGATCTGGGATGCATACGCGATCAGATGCATATACCGTCTGGCACCAGGCACGAGCTCTGCCGCGGCGTTCATGCCGAGCAGAATGCGGTCGCTCAGGCGGCGTACTTCGGTACCAGCATCAAGGATGCGACCATATACACGACGACGTTTCCATGCTCGATGTGTGCCAAGATACTCATCAATGCCGGTATAGCGGAGGTCGTCTACTGCGACAGTTATGTCGATGATCTCTCGAAACGTCTTTTTGCAGAGACCAACATAATCCTTCGTAAATACCCAGACGATTGAATAATTAGAACTATTCGCAGATTGTTTTATTTTTCTTCATCTTTTTGAACGAGAGTCAACGTTAAGTACCCTGAATCAATACGAGATTCGCAAAAAGGTCGGGGAGTGTAACTTGAGCCGAACTGACGTACTTACGGAAATAAAAAAAGCGGAAGCGGAAGCCGACGCCAAGGTCGCTCAGGCCGAGGCGGACAAAAAAGAGGCTATCGCCAACGCTCGCAGGGAGTCTGTGAAGAAGATACAGGATGCGGAGGCCCAGATGCAGGCGGCTTACGACTCGGCTATCGCCGGGAAGCAGGCCGAGCTCCAGGTCAAACGCGATGCCCTTCTTTCTGAGGGCAAGGCTGTTGCAGCCGAGCTCGCGAAAGTATCCAAATCCAAGATTCCCGTGATCGAAGATTACCTGAACAACGAGTTTGAGAGGACCCTAGATGTCGCTACCTGAGTCGATGAGTAGGATTGTGATCGTGGGGACCAGAGCCCGCATGGATGATGCGATTGATGCATTGTACAGCGTGAAGGCCCTCCACCTGATCGATCATACCACCGGCGCAGACGAAGGTTTCGCCATCGGAGAATCCCGTCCATACACCTCGCAGGCATCCGAGAGGCTGCTTAAAACGAGGGCGATGGAGAAAGAGCTGAAAGTGAACAAACACACCAAAGCTCCCGGAATTCCCGCTGATGAGATCAAGAGCCAGATTTCTTCTGGAAGCGTCGAGTCCGTAGAGACTGAGGTTTTCTCGGTTCTTGACGAACGGAACAGGATCAATCAGAGTATCACCGATTTAAACGCTAAAAAAAACAACCTTGAACTTCTCTCGAAGATCCCTGTGGATTTGGAGCTCTATGACGGCTACAAGTCCATCTCGGCGATCGTCGGATCCATCAAAGAAGACCCCACCGAGGCGCTCAAAGCGGTGCCCGATGCCGAGTATTTCATCTCTTTCGGGAAGAAAGAAGGCGGGGTCATCGCGGCATTCGTGAAGAACGACGATAAAGACAAGATCGCAACGATCCTGTCCGATTTCGGCTTCGCAGAGATTGCCGTTCCCCAGGGCGCCGGGTCGCCTGCCGAGATGCTTAAGAGCACCGAGGCACAGCTCGTGACCCTTGCGGAGGATCTCGTAAACATCGAGACGGAGATCGAAAAGCTTCACGAGAAGCACAAATCATTCCTCAGAGCATCCGAGGAGGAGCTGGCTCTCACTGTAGAGCAAGGCAGCACCCCCCTGAGGATAGCTACGAGCGATTACTCCTACGTCATCGACGCGTGGGTGCCGTCCGCGCAGGCGGAGTCCGTCATCGCGGAACTCAGCGCTAAACTGGGCGACAGCGTCTACGCAGAAGTGCAGGAGAAACGCGGCAGGAATCTCCATGAGGTCGACGCCGCAGAAGACAGATTCAAAACGGTTCCCACCAAGATGAAGAACGGGAATCTCGGGAAATTGTTCGAGTACCCGACCAAACTGGTCTCGGTACCGAGATACCAGGAGATCGATCCGTCGATACTCATCGGTATCTTCCTCCCCTTGTTCTTCGGATTCATGGTCGGGGACCTCGGCTACGCAATCCCGTTCATCATCCTCGGGGCTTTCGGCCTCAAGGTTGCGAAGAACAAAGATTGGCGTGCCATCGCCACCGTGCTCTTCTTCGGAGGCATATGGGCATTCATATTCGGTCTCTTCTTCTTCGGAGAGATGCTTGGAATGCACTTCATTGGCGAAGCGACAGCTACCAGCGTCACATGGGAAGTACTTCTCGGCGTGTCTCTGCCTGACTGGTTCGCCGGGCTCCTGCCCTACGGACACGGTGTCGGCAAGCTTGTCGAAGTTACGCTCCTGTTGAAACTGAGCGTATATGTCGGAATAGTCCACCTCCTGCTCGGATACATCTGCGCGTTCATCAACGTCAAGATGCAGCACGGCGGGAAGGCGGCTTTCATGGAGAAGGGCGGTTGGATAATCACCTTCATCGGAATGGTCGTAGTGTGCTGGGCTCTCACCGAGATCCTCTTCAACGGAAGGCCGGTCGTCGGAGAGTTCATGTACATGACCGTCGCAGGACTCATCGTCCTGATCGTCGGCATAGCGATAAACTTCAAGACAGAGAAGGCGCAGTCGATCCTGGAACTTCCGGGAATCGTGGGGAACATACTCTCCTATACTCGTCTCGCTGCAATCGGGATGTCCAAGGCGGGAATGGCGCTGGCGTTCAATTACATAGCCATCATCATGATCGCGGGCAGCATAGACGGCATACTGGGAATCATCCTGGGATTCGCCGTGTTCGCATTCGGACACCTGATGATCTGGACTTTGGCGATCCTTTCGGCGGGTCTGCACGGCTTAAGGCTGCAGTACGTCGAATTGATGTCGAAGTTCTTCGTGGGCGGAGGAACCCTGTTCGAGCCGCTCGCAGTCAAACGCAAACAAACCAAACCCCTTAAGACAGAAAAATCTACAGAGGTATCATAAATGGTAGACATAGGAACTGGATTGATCGCAATTGGAGCAGGCCTTGCAGTCGGACTTACCGGTCTCGGTGCAGGTATGGCAGAGAAAGACGTCGGTGCTGCAGCAGTCGGCGCCATCACCGAGGACCAGAGTCTCTTCGGAAAGGCCATGATCTTCATGGTTCTCCCTGAGACCATCGTCATCTTCGGTCTCGTCATCGCCATCCTCGGCATCTTTGTTATGAACAGTTGAGGCTGTTTCATGGCACTAGATAGCGTAACGAAGGACATCGTTGCCTCCGCAAACTCCAAAATCTCGGCGATCAACGCCGAGAGGGATGCCGAGATCAGCAAGATCGAGGCGGAAGCGGCGGCAGCGATCTCCGGGATGAAAGAAAAAGAGGACAAGAAGCTTGCAGAAGCCATCGAGCGCCTCGACCGTCAGGAGATCTCCAGTGCAGAGCTGGAGAGCAAGAAGACGGTCCTGGCGAAGAAGAAGGAGATTCTCGCTGAAGCCTTCGAGGGAACCCTCACCAAACTCGAGACTGCGCCCAGGGATGTAAAACTGGCACAGTACAAGAAAATGGTGAAGTCCGCGAAGACGGTCATATCGAAGCCCACCGCGTTCATGGCCGAGGACGACGATTTCACAGCCAAAGAGCTGGGCGTTGTCGCGGTCGAGAAGGACCGCCGCATAAAAGGCGGCCTGGTCCTTCAGAGCGAGGACGGGTTCATCGAGGTCGACATGCAGTACAGGACCATCCTCCAGAACATATGGGATGGCGACTTGAAGAACTTGTCCGACATCCTCTTTGGGTGAAACAATGTTCAGGCGCAGCGGAAAGAAAGGCAACTACGCATATACGGTGGCGAGGGTCAAAGCAAAGAAATCCTTGCTCATGAGCGAGGAGGACTACTCCAAGATGCTCATGATGAGCCTTCCGGAGATATCCCGTTTCATCAGTGAGACCGGCTATCAGAAGGAGATGGCAGAGCTCGCCGGCCGTATCGAGGGAATCGACCTCGTAGAGCATGCAACCTACAGGAACATGTCCAGGATCTTCACGAGTATCCTGCAGGCTTCCGAGGGAGAGCTCTACGACATGGTTGCGGGCTATCTCAACAAATGGGACAACTGGAACCTCAAGGTCGTTCTGCGTGGTAAGTCCTACGGTGTCGATAACGAGTCCATAAGGGAGGACCTTGTTCCTGCCGGCCGTCTCGACATCGAGGACCTGGAGAAGCTGATCGCCATCGACTCCGCGGAGGAGATAATCGCCGCATACGAGAAAATGGCATCCGTGAGCATCCCCGCAGAGGCCGTCTCCGCATACAAGGAGACGGGTAGCCTCTCGTCGATCGAGGATTACCTTGACAAGTTCTACTACACAAGGTTCCTTGAGAGCATAGACCCGGACTCGGTTCCCAAGCGCCTGTTCCAGGATTACGTCAGAAAAGAGATCGACATAAAGAATCTCGAGACCATCCTGAAACTCAAGGTAGAGGGGATCTACGGCGAGGATGTTCTGAAGTACATCATTCCCGGAGGAAAACAGATTGACAGAAAGCTGGCCACTCAGCTTGCCAACGCCGAGAGCATATCGGCCGCGGTGAACGACCTATCGCAGCTCGACTTCTACGAGGATATCAAAGAAGCACTGGAAGCAGCGGAGACCAAATCGCTCAGAGGAATCGTGGCCGGAATGCAGAAATACGAGATGAAAGAGGCGAAGAAGTTCTCGCACAGCTCCCCGCTGTCCGTCATACCCGTCGTTGACTACATGATCCACAAGGAGAACGAGGTCAGCAACATCAGGGCGATAGCGAGGGGGATCGAGAGCGGACTCGACAAAGACATCATCAAAGGACTACTGGTGATCTGATGCAAATCGGAGTAATAGGCAGTGAGGAGTTCGTCCTCGGATTCAGGCTCGCAGGCCTCAGGCGCGTGTTCGTCGCAGGCAGCGAAGACTATCAGGACAAACTGCTTCAGGCCATGGACGTCCCGGAGATCGGGATCCTGGCCGTGGATGCCAGAGACATGCAGTATCTGGCACCTAACATCAGACACAGGGTGATGGATTCCATCCAGCCCGTTGTCGTTCCGGTAGGCGGAGATGAGAGCGACCTTCGCGAGAAGGTCAAAAGAGCGATTGGCGTTGACTTATACAAAACAGAGGATGAATAAATGAGCACTACTGATAAAGGTGTAATTTACAGGGTCGCCGGACCCGTCGTGACCGTCACCGGTATTGCTACCAAGATGTACGACGTGGTTCACGTCGGAACGGAGCAATTAATGGGCGAGGTCATCAAGATCGTCGGCGACTACTCTATCATCCAGGTTTACGAGGACACATCCGGTGTCAAACCGGGAGAACCGGTTACCACCACCGGACGTCCGCTTGCGGTTGAATTGGGCCCCGGCCTCCTGACCTCCGTTTACGACGGAATCCAGAGGCCTCTTCCTGTCCTCAGGGACAAGATGGGCGACTTCATCCTTCGCGGAGTGGCCGCGCCTGGACTTGACAGAGAGAAGAAATGGGAGTTCACCCCGATCGCCTCCAAAGGCGATGTCGTGTACCCCGGACAGGTATTGGGAACAGTCATGGAGGGAATGATCCTCCACAAGATCATGGTGCCCCCCACCGTAAAGGGAAAGATCACCGACATCAAATCGGGATCCTTCACCGTGGAAGAGGACATTGCCACGATCGATGGCACAAAGGTGCAGATGAGGCAGTACTGGCCCGTCCGTGTCCCCAGGCCTGTGAAAGAGAAATACCAGCCTGACATACCGCTGATCACGGGCCTTAGGGTTCTTGACACCATGTTCCCCCTCGCGAAGGGAGGAGCAGCGGCGATCCCCGGTGCGTTCGGCACCGGAAAGACCGTCACCCAGCAGTCGCTGGCCAAGTTCTCGGATTCCGAGATCGTGGTCTACATCGGCTGCGGAGAGCGCGGAAACGAGATGACCGAGGTTCTTACCGAGTTCCCCGAGCTGGAAGACCCCAAGACCGGCCAGTCCCTGATGAACAGGACCGTCCTCATCGCCAACACATCCAACATGCCTGTGGCGGCAAGAGAGGCATCCGTTTACACCGGGATGACCATCGCGGAGTACTACAGGGACATGGGATACAACGTGTCGCTCATGGCAGATTCCACCTCCAGGTGGGCAGAGGCCATGAGGGAGATCTCGTCCAGGCTCGAAGAGATGCCCGGAGAGGAAGGTTACCCTGCATACCTGGCAGGAAGGCTTTCCGAGTTCTACGAGCGTGCATGCCGTTCCAGGACCCTCTGCGGAGAGGACGGATCCATCTCCGTCATCGGTGCAGTCTCGCCTCCAGGCGGAGACCTGTCCGAGCCTGTTACGCAGAACACCCTGCGTATCGTCCGTGTCTTCTGGGCACTGGACACCAAGCTCAGGGAGAGGAGGCACTTCCCCACCATCAACTGGCTCACATCGTACTCCATGTACGACAAACAGCTCAAGGGATGGTACGCCGAGAACGTCGCCACGGATTTCCCCGCACTGAAAGAGTGGGCAATGCTCACCCTGCAGAAAGAGTCCGAGCTCCAGGAGATCGTGCAGATGGTCGGTTCCGACGCACTGCCCGACGAGCAGAAGATCTCGCTCGAGGTCTCCAGGATGATCAGGGAGATATTCCTGCAGCAGAACGCATACCACCCTGTGGACATGTACTGCCCCATCGACAGGCAGTACAAGATGCTCAAGCTCATCAAGAAGTATTCCGACCTCGCCAACAAGGCCCTCGTGGCCGGCGCACCCGTCAACAAGATCGCGTACCTGCCCGTCAGGCAGAAATTCCAGCAGGCCAAGTACGAGACCACCGTCGACGAAGAGCTCAACCAGGTCGATATCGACATGGACAAGCAGTTCGCAGAACTGGGGGTGTAAACGATGGCCAAAGTATCCAAAGAGTACAAGACAATCTCGCAGATCGCGGGACCTCTCGTGTTCGTCAAGAACACGGAGCCCATCGGATACCAGGAGCTGGTCAGCGTCAAGCTGTCCGACGGCTCCATAAAGAGGGGACAGGTCCTCGACACGTCCAACGACCTCGTGGTCGTTCAGATATTCGAGGGGACCACCGGTATCGACAGGGCTGCAGCAGTCCGTTTCCTCGGAGAGACCATGAAGATGCCCGTTTCCAGGGACATGCTCGGAAGGGTCCTGTCCGGAGCCGGAGCACCGTTGGACGGCGGAGCCGCCATCACCCCGGACAAGGAGCTCGACACTGTCGGAGCCGCCATCAATCCGTGGGCAAGGGACAGCCCGTCTGATTTCATCCAGACCGGTATCTCCACCATCGACGGTATGAACACCCTCGTCAGGGGTCAGAAGCTCCCGATCTTCTCGGGATCAGGTCTCCCCCACAACGAGCTCGCACTCCAGATCGCCAGGCAGGCCAAGGTCCGCGGCGAGAACGAGGAGTTCGCAGTGGTGTTCGTGGCCATGGGTATCACCAACGAAGAGAAGCAGATGTTCATGTCCGAGTTCGAGAGGACCGGCGCTCTGAAGAACGCCGTGGTCTTCCTGAACCTTGCAGACGACCCTGCAGTCGAGCGTATCCTCACGCCCCGTCTCGGTCTCACGACCGCAGAGTACATGGCGTTCGAGCTTGGAATGCAGGTGCTGGTCATCATGACCGATGTCACGAACTACTGCGAAGCGCTCAGGCAGGTCGGTGCAGCCCGTGAGGAAGTGCCCGGCAGGCGCGGTTACCCCGGTTACATGTACACCGATCTCGCACAGCTGTACGAGCGTGCGGGAAGGATCAAGGGCAAGAAGGGTTCCATCACACAGATCCCCATCCTGTCCATGCCCGGTGACGATATAACCCACCCGATCCCCGACCTTTCCGGTTACATCACCGAGGGTCAGATCGTCATGTCCCGTGAACTTCACAGGTCCGGTATCTATCCCCCGGTCAACGTGTCCTCGTCCCTCAGCAGGCTGATGGGCGGAGGAACCGGTGCCGGCAAGACCCGTGACGATCACAAGGGTGTATCCGACCAGCTCTATGCCGCATATGCGGAAGGCAAGGACCTCCGCGGTCTCGTGGCCATCGTAGGAAAGGACTCCCTGTCCGAGAAGGACAGGAAATACCTGGACTTCGCCGACCTCTTCGAAGACCGTGTCGTCCGCCAGGGAATCGACGAGGACCGTTCGATCGAGCAGACGCTCGACATCGCATGGGAGATCATCGCCGAGCTGGATGTGGATCAGATCACCAGGATCGACCGCAAGTACATCGAGAAGTACATGAAGAAGTGAGTGCCATGTCGACCCAAGATATCACACCCACCCGTTCAGTCCTCATTGAGCTCAAGAGGAAGATCAAGCTGTCCCAGAGCGGATACAAGATCATGAAGATGAAGAGGGACGGCCTCATCATCGAATTCTTCGAGGTCATGGAGAAGGCCAGGAAGATGCGCGAAGGAGTCACGTCGGACTACGAGTCCGCCATGGAGAAGATCGCCATCGCCAGGGCAGTCGAGGGAGAGATCGCGGTCAAGTCCGCGGCATACGCTCTGAAAGCGGATCCCCAGGTAACGGTTGGGAGCAAGAGTATCATGGGTATGATGGTCCCCAAAGTGGAAGCGACCTCCGTGCACACGAAGATCGTCGACAAGGGCTACGGTGTGATATCCACATCCGCCTACATCGAGGAGGCCGCCGTGGCCTTCGAGAAGCTGCTCGACACCCTGATCCGTGCGGCGGAGATCGAGACCACCATGAAGAAACTGCTCGATGAGATCGAGAAGACCAAGAGGAGGGTGAACGCATTGGAGTTCAAAGTGATACCTGAGCTCCAGGAGTCCCAGAGGTTCGTCAAGTTCCGTCTCGAAGAGATGGAAAGGGAGAACACCACCCGCCTCAAGCACCTGAAGAAGAAAGGTGAGGCTTTAGAGTGAAGTCATGGGATGAACGCTGGGAAGAGATCCAAGAGGATCCGAAGAAGTTCGCGCTTCTCTTCAAGATCATCTGGATAGCAGCGTATTCCATGCTAATACTCGGGGCATTCATCATAATCTACGTGTTGCTCACGTCGTACTTCTAAACCCCTTAAACAAACCCCATTTTTTCCCTTATCCTGATATCTTCGGATTGTATTCTGCAGTTGCAGAAGTACTCGGGCGGTCGCAGACGGCCCATCGTGTGAAGAGGTACAGTCCCGACTCCAACCCTGTATGTGTCATATAGGGCAAGTCGATCATCGAAGAAGAAACGATCAGGATGCATCCGTTGTCCGGGTCACATGAAACTCTTCATGTCTATGCGACCGGTGCCGAGGTGGACGATGGGCATGATGCCCGGGTCCGGGTTGAAGTTATGTGATTTCTGATAATCGGTCTGGGACTGCCATGTGGAAGCATTGATCATCTTGATGCCATGGTATTCCATGGTTCCTGCGCCATGGACGTGTCCCGAAACGAATATGTCGGGAACGATGTCTATGGCCATGTAGTCCTTCTTCTCGGGCGCCAAGGCGGTCCTCTGCCCGTATATGGGGGCTATGTGCCGGTTGATCATCATCTCCCTCATGACGGCCAACGGGTCCTCGTAAGTGAGCTTCTGAACTCCGGCGATCCAGTCGTCGATGCTTTTCCCGTGATATGAGAGGACCTTGCGACCTTCCACTTCGAGGTACACGGGATTCCCTGTCATGATTATGTTGGAATCGAATGTCTTTGTGAACACATCATTGAGCGCAGGCTGCGGTTCCGCAGGGCGGGCAGCATCGTGATTCCCGGGGTGGATGACCATCTTGATATGATCTGGCACATCTTTCAGGTATTCCGATAGGAGATTGTACTGATCGTAAATATCCAGTACATCCAGCTCCTTGTCCTGGTCTGGGAACACACCGATCCCATCGACCACATCGCCGGGAAGGACGATGTATTGTAGGTTCATATCGTCTGAATTCTCCTTCAGCCATTTGATCATCCTCTTCCAGTTGCTTTCCAGGAACGTATGGCTGCCTATGTGGACGTCCGACAGGAATGCGATGCGTGCCGTGGAGTCCGAAGGTTCCCATTTGTTGGTCGTCGGAACGTCCGGATGGTAGATCTGGTCGGCGATGAAGAGATCGCCTTTGCTGCTGGGCTTGCCGGCGATACCGATG
Source organism: uncultured Methanomassiliicoccales archaeon (assembly GCA_964558505.1). Taxonomy (GTDB): domain Archaea; phylum Thermoplasmatota; class Thermoplasmata; order Methanomassiliicoccales; family Methanomethylophilaceae; genus CAYMPW01. The sequence goes on from CAZLEI010000003.1 coordinate 25,105, forward strand.
ACGCTGTCGTTGACAATCACCTCCCCTATCAGCGGGGAATCCTTCTGTATGAGGACCTTCCAGGTGCCGCTGTCATCCTCCAGGTTGATCATCACGTGGCCGTTCTTCGTCACGTTCCTTTCGCTGACGATGCCGATGATCTTGCTCTCCCTGTTCAGATGCTTAGCGCGGGCGATCGGGACGGCGACACCGAAGTCCCTGCGCCTTTCGATGATGCGTTTGAGCGTGGAGAATCTGTTCTGGAAGTATCTTGTGAAATCCTCTATGGTCCCTTCGCATAGGGACTGTCCGGTCACATCGGTCTCGGGTATGATCCGGATCTCGCTGCACTTCTTGTTCTTGGGCGTTATCGGTTTCTCGCACTGGAACACCGGCTTATCTCCGGCGAGGCAGTCCATGATGTCGTCCTTCGTGACGAACATGGCGCTGGATGATAATGCAGAGATAACAGTATTGGTAAGTGCCAGAGGTTCTCTGTCGGAGAGGATGACCTCCAAAGCGTCAGGCGATAGGAACACGTTCCTCCTTGCCGCTGCATCCAGGACCTCTTGCCTCATGAATCCTAACAGACTATCGTCTGTCTTAAAGCTTTCCAGGGTCGTCGGGAATCGCTTTATACCTTCCCTCCCATCGTGTGTGCATGCCCGAAATAGAGATCAACTGCCCAGTGTACCCTAGCGAGGATCCGGAGAAGGTATCTGCAGCGATACTGAGGATATTTCCAGATGCTGTTCTCGAGAGGACCGAGAAAGGATTCGAAGGGACAGCAGGTTCACTGAACAACTTCTCATCGTTGATACGCAAGCAGAAGATCTTGGATTCCACCCGTTCCGTGATGGTCAGAGCCATGTCGGATGGCCGTACGATGTTCTTCCTGAACAAACAGGTGGCGACAGTCGGCAAAGTGTCTTTCACCGAGGAGAGGACGATACTCGGTTCCATACGCGTCATCGTCAAAGATCCGGATGTGCAGTCATTGATAGATGCTGTTGCACCCGTCACGGTGGACGGAGAGGAGGTCAGGATATGATCGGCGTATCATCGACGCATTTCAGCCAGGAGCAGGTAGAGGACACGATCGCCAAGGTGGCTTCGGAGTTCAAGCACTGGGAGATATTCGCAGAAGCGGAGCACGATCTTCAGAAGATAAGTGCCAGGTTAGAGGTCGTGAGGGGCAGTTACGATCTTTCTTATTCAGTGCACGCGCCGATAGGCGATACCAACCTCGCCGGGCTGAGCGAGAGGATGAGGGAATCCTCCGTGCTCGAGATGATCGCACTGATGGAGCGCATGGCGGAATTGGGGATAACCATGATGACCGTCCATCCGGGATACAGCAGCCTGTCGATACCCGGTCAGGAGCTGAAGGCGCTTCGCCAGTCCAAGACGTCCATGAGGACCCTCGACCGTGCTTCGAGAGAATACGGCATCGCAGTCGCCGTGGAGAACATGCCCAACATACCCATAATGCTGGGACGTACGGCCGAACAGCTTGCCGACATAGTCGACGGAACAGAGCTGGGCATATGCTTCGACATAGGGCACGCCAATACTACAGGTCAGACCGATGCGATGATCGATACCTTCGGCAAGAGGATAATCAACATCCACATACACGACAACAACGGCGACAAGGACGATCATATGACCATCGGAGATGGTGGCATCGATTTCGAGAAAGTGCTCCGTAGGTTGGGCGGGTACAAGGGCAATTACATCATCGAGTCGAAGGGCATCGATTCGGCGGTGAAGTCGAAGGCGGCCTTAGAGTCCGTCTTCAGTAGGTTCTGATCCCTCGAGTTCCCCTGTCCAGAAGTTCCTGGACTTGATGCCCTTGAGGTAGGCGGTTCCGCGCATCAGATAACGTCCCGTGAGTATCAGGCCGGTGGCCAGCATGACCAGTACCATGAGTCCCAGTATCGCGGTGCCGACATCCCCTGCTATCCATCCTAGTGCCATGGCATAGTCTGTGGCGAAGTGGAGCGTGATGGATGCGTACAATCCGAACCTGATGAACACATATCCCATCATCAGGCCGCTTACCGTCGCAGGAAGGACCTTGGCCAATCCCCAGCCGTCGTAATGGCCGAGCCCGAATATCACCGACGATGATATCAGGAACACTATGGCGAAAGGAGTGATACCGAACCCGCCCATCGGATATCTCCAGAGAGGCACTTCTTTCCTCCGGGCGATGATGGCGACGATCAACATCGGGATCCCGAGCAGCAATACCCTGACTATCAGTTCTTCATACACTGCGGCATTGAGCAACGAGAAAACATCAGCGAGAACATTCCCATTCATGGGGATGTTGAGATCGACGCCGAATAAAGCGGAGATACCGACGGTGGCAATGCTCACGAACAACGAGACGACCAGCAGTGAACCGATGGTGAAGAGGGGGGCTTTAGGGAGTCCGTTCATTCCGGAATCATCGGATATGCTCTTCCAGCTCCTCCAAAAAGACCATGCCACTGCCGTGATGGCGATAGCCGCTATGGCGACGAAGTACCATTGCAGGGTTGCGCCTTCCATGTCGAATAAATCTATCATCATAGGCAGGACCACGAATATCGGATAGGTTCTATCGGCCAGGAAGGCAAATGTATCTCCGAAGTACATGAAAATCGCCACGACCCCGACGATCAGCATAATTGCCACGATGGCCGTGGAGACGGAACTGCAGATGTCGGACAATCTGTCGAACGCGGTTCTGTATTCGTTCGGTGGCTCGATGTAGTTCGCGGTCCTGCGGCCGCATGCGGTGCAGTACTGATATCCGAGCTCTTCAGACCTGGCACATGCTTCGCATTCTTCAGCGACCGATTCCAGGTCGGACCCGCATTCCATGCAGAACGAGCACCCGGACCTCTTATACTCGCGGCATCTGGGGCAGGTCATACGATACCGTTCTCCAGAAGATTCACGATACCGGCAGTCCTCTCGACCTCTATCACCGCTAGGATGCTCTTCTTGTATCTTGCGGTTATCACGATCTGCGTCGCGATGTACTCTTCTCTTTCCTTGCTTACACTGGCATATCCTTTGATCTTGTTGACGACCTCGTCCCAGCCCACAGCGAACGATTCGGGCGATGACATGTCGATTTTCGCACGCAGAGCCTTCCTCGCGAATCCCCTCTCCTTCAGGAAGTCCGCGGTTTTAACGCGTTTGCAGTACATCTCGGTGAATTTAGCATCGTTCATGTCCAGAGGTGTGACGTACACGCCCTTCTCCTCGCATGCGTCTATGAGAGTGCTGAAGGACGGATCCGGCAATACGACCTCTCCGAAGCTGGCAAGCCTGTCCGTGTACACCAGGTCGAGGTCCACAGGTTCGTATTCTGCGGGAAGGTTCTCACGCTTCCTGACGGCCTCAACCTCTTCGATGCCGAGGGCGACCGCATAGCAGTCGTATTCGCGCTCTGACATGGCCTCCTTCACTTTTTCAGCCTCGGAGACCAGCCCCTTGACGACTGGTACTATGTGCACTTCGCATCCTCCGACATCTATGTCGATCATTTCTTCCCGCTCCTCTCGTAGACCAGCTCCGTCAGCTGGTCCTTGTCGTCCATCTTCTGTATCTCGTCGTTGGATACCACGGCGGTGGATTCGATCTTGTCCTTCTCGTGCTTCCTCTCAACTATGATGACCGAGGGCCGCTGGGCTATCTTGGAGATCTCGGAAGCGATCAGTGCTTTCTGGATTACCTTGGCGTCGTCGTTTCCGAGGCCGGTGAGGAATACGATGTTATGATCCCTGGTAAGTGCTTCGAACGGACTCCTGACCACAGGCGTCACCGAGAATCCGAGGTTCAGCAGGGTGTTGATAGGTGCCGATTGGGTGTTTCCAGACCCTTCCATCTCATATTCCTTGTTCTTCTCCTCGGTCTTGTAGAAGAACGGGTTCATGGGGAGGATTATGGGGGTGTCCAGGAACTCCTCCAATCTTATGGCGGCGTCTATCATGGCGCCCATGCCGGTCTCGTACATCTGGATGGTGCGCCTGGATACGCCTGCCGTCTCGGCCAGGGCTCCCAGGCTGATGCCGCGTTCCTCTCTGATGTGCTTCATCAGATCGCCGTCCAATTTGACGTATAGTCCGCCCGGTGCAGCGAATATGAACGGCGGCACCTCTTCAAGCAGGTGATCTGCCAAGGTGTCGTTCGATATTATTGGGATGTTGAATCTGGTATAGACGATGCCGACTTCGAGCGCCCCCGAGCTGGAACGTTCCCCGATGAGCAGAGGTTTCGCTTCAAGCACCTCGGCCAGGACCTTCAGCTCTTCGGCGTTCTCGCGGGAGAATGCATCGACGTTGCTGAGGACCTTGATGATGAGCAATGTGCTGTCCTTCCTCCCTACCACGTCAAAGCATACGCTGCGCAGTCCCATCACCGGCGAAACGTCGAAACCGGCCTTTGCCAAAATGGCGCGGGTGGTGTTGATAAGATCGTCTCTTCCCATGCTAGTCGTAATACAGCAGTCCTTCTATAAAGAATGATTAGGTGCCGCTTCCGCAGGAACTGGGACTTATGGGATCCGCTGTTCCGGCGGAGGGCACCTGGGGCGCTCATTCGTACGCCCTGTAGGATTTCAGTTTCTCCCTGGCCTGGGGGCCGATCTTGTCGATCGACGTGAGGAAGTCGGCCTGGGTCACCTTGCATGCGGCGAGTTCCTCGTCGGTCGGGACCTTTCCGGATTCCAGCAGCCTTCTCACCGAGGTCATGACTGCCTCGTTGCATATGGCCCCGATGTCGGCACCTGTGCATCCTTCCGTCTTATCGGACAGGTATTCCAGGTCCACGTCGTCCGCAAGGGGCTTGTCCTTGGTGTGGATGCCGAATATCGCCTTCCTGGATGCTTTGTCCGGAGGTCCGATGTAGATGCTCTTGTCGAATCTGCCCGGCCTCAGCAGCGCAGGGTCCATGATGTCCGGGCGGTTGGTGGCCGCAATCACGACCACGTTGTGCAGGGCCTCCAGCCCGTCCATCTCGGTGAGCATCTGTGAGATCACCCTCTCGCTCACGTTGCCGTCACCTCCGCCGGTGCCCCTCTGCGGGGTGATCGAGTCGATCTCGTCCATGAAGATCACGCATGGCGATGCCTGCCTGGCCTTCCTGAAGGTCTCTCTCACGGCCTTCTCGGATTCCCCTACCCATTTGTTGAGGAACTCAGGTCCCTTCACCGAGATGAAGTTGGCCTCGGATTCGGTCGCCACGGCTTTGGCCAGCATGGTCTTGCCGGTGCCCGGGGGCCCGTAGAGCAGTATACCTTTGGGCGGGACGGCGTTCATGTGCTCGAAGACCTTCCCGTATTTCAGCGGCCACTCCACGGCTTCCTTGAGGTCCTGTTTGGCGGATTCCAGTGCTCCGATGTCCTCCCATTTCACGTTCGGTTTCTCGATGAGCACCTCCCTCATGGTGGATGGCTGCATGTCCTTCAGCGCGGAACGGAAATCATCGTTGGTGATCTGGATCTTGTTCAGGGTATCGACGGGTATCTCCTCTGCTTCCAGGTCCACTGCAGGGAGCACGCGGCGCAAGGCGGCCATCGCGGCCTCTTTGGCCAATGCGTTCAGGTCCGCTCCTGCGTACCCGTGCGTGCGGTCGGCGAGCTTCTCCAGGTCCACATCGTCTGCCAATGGCATGCCGCGGGTATGGATCTTGAGGATCTCCAGGCGGCCGTTCCTGTCGGGTATCTTGATCTCAATCTCCCTATCGAACCTGCCGGGCCTCCTGAGGGCCTCGTCTATCGAGTTAGGGCGGTTGGTCGCCCCTATGACAACGACCTTTCCCCTGGCGTTGAGACCGTCCATGACGGACAGCAGCTGCGCCACTATGCGCCTCTCCGTCTCTCCGGTGACCTCGTCGCGCTTGGGCGCGATCGAGTCTATCTCGTCGATGAAGATGATGCTGGGTGCGTTCTCCTCGGCCTCTTTGAAGATCTCCCTGAGCTTCTCTTCGGACTCGCCGTAGAATTTGCTCACGATCTCCGGTCCGCCGATGGATATGAAGTTGCTGCTCGTTTCTCCGGCGACAGCTTTGGCCAGCATGGTCTTCCCTGTTCCGGGAGGTCCGTGGAGCAACACTCCCTTGGGCGCCTCGACGCCCAGCCTCTTGAAGAGCTCCGGGTGCCTCAGGGGCAGTTCCACCATCTCCCTGATCTTCTTGACCTCGTCCCCGAGACCTCCGATATCGTCGTACGATACCTTGGGGATCTCCCCGTTGCCGCCGACGGGCTTCTCGGAGATCTTCACATCGGTGGAGCTCGTCATGATGACCGCTTCTGCCGCGGGGGAGAACGACGTGACTGTAAGGTCTATCTTGTTCCCCATCACGTTCAGCGTGATGGTGTCCCCTTTGGCGAATGCACGCATCGCCATGACCTCGCGGAGGTATTCCTCTCCGCCTTTCAGCCTAAGCTGTTCAGTGGGCGAGAAGACTATCTTCTCGGCGTCCTTCGCCGTTATCTTTTTAACGTCCACACGTTCGTCTATGGATGTGCCAGCATTACGTCTGGTCGATCCATCTATCCTGATTATGCCGCGGTTCGCATCCTCGTCTCCGCCACTGAGGACCTTGGCTACGGTCCTCCTTGTGCCGTTTATCTGTACTATGTCTCCGAGCTTGAGCCCCATTATGCTCATGAGCTCAGGATCCATCCTTGCAATGCCTCTGCCGGTCTCATCTGACCGGAGTTCTGCGACTTTGATAGCTCTGTTGTTGATTTTGACCATATTACACACCTCCTGTGTCTTTACCTTTCAAGGCGTTTTCGATATCCTTCTCCATCTCGGCCACGCGGTTCGCGTCCATGCCGGACGCCGCCGACAGTTCCGATGCATCGGCGGACGGTCTGTTCAGCATCAGGCTCAGTATGCGCCGGTGCTCGTAATCGTCCTCCGACAGTTCGGAGCTCACGGAGGCGATCAGCGCCTCCCTCTCCCTCATCAGTTTGGAACGGGTCCTCTCCAGTTCCGAGATCCTTTCATCGATCCCCGCGATCTTCCCGCGGGCATCTTGGAGGTCCTCGAATCCTGTGCACTCTTCGATGCCAGCATCCTGTGGTTCGGTCAGACGGACAGAGAACATGCCGTTCCGCATGTCCACCATCAGCGTGAATTCCGAATTGGGCTGGTACACGATCCTCTCCGGGCCGATATTGGTGCTTTCCCTATAGCTGACGACAATGCCGTTGCGTTCCAGGGTGTTCAGGTTCTTCATTATGGCCTGTGCGCTCACCCCGAGCTCCCTGGACAGCTGCAGGGGGTAGTGGGGTTCCCGGGTGAGGGCATCCAGTATCCTCCTTCTGGTCGGGTTCTCCACCATCGATAGCAACATGTCAAGGGATTCATCGTCCATTGGTTATCAACTCTAAGTTAACTACCGATAATATGTTTGAACTTCTATTTAATTATATCTATAATGACCACTGTTACGACGCGGCATCCCTTTAACGACATGTTTATAGTACGCGGTTCAATCCTGATTCGATGTCCGGTGAACTCAGAGAAGATTCCATTGTGGTTGCCGATCAGAAAGAAGGCAGTCAGCTCTACAACAGGGGTAATTACGGTTACCCGATGAGCGGAGGAGGCATGGAGCTCGACCTGGTCGAGGCGACATATCTTCTGGAATGTGGAAGGATAGAAGTCCTTGACGGCGGCCGCGCCATGACATTCGAGGAACTTTTCGGTCAGGCAGCCCAATCCACTGACGGTTTCGATATAAAGTACATGGTATACCGCGATATGAGGCAGCGCGGTTTCGTCGTGAAGGTCGAGACCGGCAGTTTCGACCTCTCGGTTTTCCCGAGGGGGAAGACCATGAGCAATTCGCGCCCCGTCTACTATGTGAGGGCGGTCTCCGAAAGGAACGCCACCGATATCAGCACATTCTCGGGCGAGGTCCTCGAAACGGCGGAGAAGGGTAAAGAGCTCCTCTACGGCGTGGTCGATGAAGAAGGGGACCTGACCTATTACAGCATGTTCACCCGCGATCCCAGAGGGTCCGTGCCAGGTACGGCGCTCGAATCCCCGGTCACAGGCAGGCTCATCCGCGACCGCGTGTTCGTATTCTCCAATCAGGAGGGCAAAGCACTCCACGGTGCCGGTTTCTACGGGAAGATGATCAACAACATCCTGCAGCTTTCCCTGATCGAGAGCTGCTACCTCCAGGGCAAGGGGATGTTGAACGTCGTCGGATCCGACGGGCAGCAGATGACCGCCGAGGCCTTGATCGGATTCGGCAGGGAGTCCCAGGACGAGTTCGATCTGAGGCTCAGGTCGTATGCCGACCTCAGGTCACGCGGCATGGTCGTCAAGACCGGATTCAAGTACGGTACCCATTTCAGGGTATACGAAGGATCGCCGGACGATTGCCATGCCAGATATCTGGTGCATGCCGTGCCTGCATCGAATGTGGCGATGTGGCCGGAGATATCCAGGACCGTGAGGCTGTCCGGCGGTGTGAAGAAGGAGATCCTCTTCTGCCGCATCAGCGAAGGTCTGGAATACCTCGAGTTCAAATGGTTCAGGCCTTGATCAGGCCGGAGAAGAATGCATTGAGCTCGCGGAACCGTCCGTTGTTGAGGTAATAGACGTGGTCCGGGCCGTCGCGACGGGATGATACCAGTCCGGCTTTGGAGAGCTTCTTCAGAGCGACGGCGGTCCTCTTCTCGTCCAGACCGAACAATCCTTCCGGAAAGGGCGAACGGGCCTCCGAATCCGATAATCCGCGGACCATTGTCAGGACGTCCTTGTCTGCGAGGGCAGACAGCATATCGAACACCGGGTCATCCGATATGCCCATGAGCCCGCCGCCGCACAGGCAGACGTGTTTGCTGGGTTTCTCAGGTCCTTCTGTCATGGCGGGGCCAATGCGGGTATCTGGTAATCAATCTATCCCAATCGACCGACGGGCAGGGCCCGGAGAATGGCCGTGGAACGGTGAAGAGGTTTGGTGGAATGGTTTGGCGGATATCAGAGCTGGATCTCGATACCGAGCTTCTCAGTGAGCTCCTTGTACCTGTTCCTGATCGTGACCTCTGTGACGCCTGCCACGTCGGCGACCTCCCTCTGCGTCCTGCGCTCGTTGCACAGGATCGAGGATATGTATATGGCAGCCGCGGCGACACCCGTGGGACCGCGTCCGGATGTGAGCTCCTTCTCGCTGGCATCTTTGAGTATCTCGGCCGCTTTGCTCTGGACCTCTCCGCTGAGCTTGAGCTCGGAACAGAACCTCTGGACGTAGTCCTGGGGCTTGGTGGGCATCAGCTTGAGCTTCAGTTCCCTGGTCATGAACCTGTATGTCCTGCCGATCTCCTTCCTGCCTACGCGACTGGAGTTGGCGACCTCGTCCAGTGTCCTCGGGACACCGCACTGCCTGCATGCGGCGTACAGCGATGCGGCCACGACGCCCTCGATCGACCTGCCTCTGATCAGGTTCTTGTTGACGGCCTTCCTGTAGATCATGGCGGCGGTCTCCCTGACGTTACGGGGGAGCCCCATGGCGGAGGCCATCCTGTCCAGCTCAGAGAGCGCGAATGCCAGGTTCCTCTCTGTGGCATTGGATACACGTATCCTCCTCTGCCATTTCCTCAGTCTGTACAGCTGGGCCCTGTTCCTCGTGGGGATGCTCTTGCCGTAGCTGTCCTTGTTCTTCCATGAGATCTCGGTGGATAGACCTTTGTCATGGATGGTAAATGTCATCGGGGCACCTGCGCGGGCTCTTTTCTCTCCCTGCTCTATGTCGAATGCTCTCCATTCGGGACCCTGATCGATGAACTGGTCGTCGAGGACCAATCCACAATCCTCACAAAGAAGTTCTCCGCGCTCGTAGTCGCGGATGAGGTGGTGACTGCCGCATTCCGGGCAGGCTTCAATCTCTTCTGTACCTTCTCTTACCTTTGCCATTTTGCATCTCCCCTTCGTGGTAGAGTTTCTTGCCGCGGATGTTGCCGTCAGCGGTGCCGGTCGGAGATACCGAGGCATACGGGCCGTCGACGGGGCCGAAGACCCTCTTGACGGTTCCGATACGTGTCTGCCTCTGGTCGAACACCGTGTCTCCGATTTCGGGCGTGGTCTCGCATCTGACGATGATTTTCCCATCGGATGCAATTTCCTCAACAGTACCCAAAAAATTCATGATGTCCTTCCCGACGGTCGATATCTTTAAAGACTCGATATTGTGGTGTATTCTTACCGAATATATAAATGTATGGATATTATTTAATTATAAGTTCTGGTTTTTCATCGATTGGAAGTGCCCATTTGAAACAGCGCCGCATCAGCTCTACAGCACTATCCAGACATCAGATCGCGGTCCGTTCCCATGACGTTCCGTGCGGGATCCGGCCGTACAGACGCGGCCATCCGCTTGCACGGACGTCCGGGCAGGGGCATGGGCATCGGCGGCGCATCTCAGACGGCGGTTCGAGCACGGGCACGGTCGGATGCATATCGGCCGCCGAGTCCGCTGTCCGCAGTCAGCGATCGGCCGTTTCATCTCCTTTCCATGCACTTCGTCGGAGAACATCGGGTCCTTAAAGGTTAAATAAGGTTTATCATGTTCTACTGCCCAGTAATGTAACCCTTGGAGGTAATGAAATGGTTTGGGATTGGATGACATTCTTGGATATGATCCTCATCGTCTTCGGATTGGTGATGGCAATCACGGGATTATTCTCCGCGTACTTCGGTAGCGGCAAAAGCAGGACGGTGGGCGTTGTGCTCACCATCATCGGAATCATCATTTTCGTCGGATGGGTGTATCTATGCACCTGCAGCGGCATCGCGCCCTTCTATCTGCCCGGCGGCGACCTTTGGACGGTCGTTTGGAATGCCCTCGTACCCTTGGTGGCGGTCCTCATCGGAGCGCTCATCGCGGTGGGCATCTTCCTCGTTTCAGTGATGAAGAGCTAAAACCTTACAGGGGGCTTCGGCCCCCTTTTCCAAACTCGAGAGAGATTTTTTATCCTAGGATGCTGTCGGTCGAACCGATGCCGTCGGTATTCATCATTATGGGGAGCAAGAGCGACCTGCCTGTGGTCGAGAAGGCCACTGCGATACTTGGGAAGCTCGGTATTGATTTCGGAGTCGCGGTAGCGTCTGCGCACAGGACGCCCCGCAGGGTGGAAGAGCTCGTCAAGGGCTCTGATGCCAAGGTCTTCATAGCGGTTGCGGGGATGTCCGCAGCCCTTCCCGGAGTGATGGCGTCGTTCACCACGAAGCCGGTCATAGGCGTTCCCGTAAGCGGAAAGATGACACTCGACGCTTTGCTGTCGGTGGTTCAGATGCCGCCCGGGATACCGGTGGCCGCCGTGGGCCTGGACCGCGGAGACAATGCCGCGATCCTTGCGGCAGAGATACTGGCGGTGGGCGATGTGTCGCTCGTCGCGAAGCTGGCCTCTTACAGAGATGAGATGGCCAAGAAGGTAGAGGAAGATTCAGAGCAGGTGATCTCAGATGTTGGGTGTTGAGGATTTCGTCAAAGAGAGCGTGGAGGAGATTAAGGCAAAGATCACCGGCAAGGCGATCATAGCCTGTTCCGGAGGGGTCGACAGCATGGTCTCGGCCGTTCTCACGAGCAAGGCCATCGGAGACAGGCTCCTGGCGATATATGTGGACAACGGGCTTATGAGGAAGGGCGAGACCGAAGAGGTCCGTTCCATGCTCAGCGACATGGGCATCAACTTCAAGATCGTCGATGCCGGAGCAGGATTCTTCAAGGTCCTCGAAGGTGTCACGGACCCGGAGGCCAAGAGGAAGGCGATCGGGGAGAAGTTCATAAGGGTCTTCGAGGAAGAGGCGAAGGCCTTCGGGGCCAAGTTCCTCGTTCAGGGAACGATCGCCCCGGATTGGATAGAGAGCGGAGATGGTGTACGTGACACCATCAAATCCCATCACAATGTCGGCGGACTGCCCAAGGACATGGGAATGACCCTCTGCGAACCTCTGAGGGACCTGTACAAGGACGAGGTCCGTGAGATCGCCAGGTTCCTGGGCGTCAGATCGTCCGAGAGGCAGCCGTTCCCCGGGCCAGCATTGGCGGTCAGGTGCCTGGGCGAGTGCACTCCCGAGAACATAGAGATCGTCCGCGAGGCCTGCTTCATCGTCGAAGACGAGTTGAAGGGTGCGGCAGCGGCAGGGAAGATGGAGATCCCCTGGCAGTACTTCGCAGTGCTCCTCCCCACAAAATCCGTGGGCGTGCAGGGCGACAGGAGAGCATACGGGAGGACCATCGTGGTCCGTGCGGTCAGCTCCGTGGACGGTATGACCGCCACCTATGCGCCCATACCTCTCGATGTGCTCGATTCCATCTCGTCCCGCATAACGAACACGATGAAATCGCAGGTCAACCGCGTGGTATACGACATCACCAACAAACCTCCCGCGACCATCGAATGGGAGTGAACCGGTGCTAATAGACTTCGCATCCATAGACGAAGTCGCCATCCCCCGCCTGAACGGCGGGGATGGTACGGTATCGGCCAGGATGCACGTCGGGCCGGAGGGCAAGGTCATGATATCCTCGATCCCTGCAGGATCGTCGATAGGAGAGCATAGGCACGTATCGAGTTCCGAGACCCTGTACGTGCTGAGCGGCCGCGGGCATGCAATATGCAATGGCATGAGGGAGGACCTGTCCCCCGGGGTCTGCCATCGTTGCCCGGCCGGCCAGTCGCACAGTGTGGTGAGCGACGGGCCCGGCGATCTTGTGATCTTCGATGTCGTGTACGAACATCAGGTTTGAAACAATCTTTTTATCCAATACCTCTGATTAGAGGTCATGAAGGTGTACGTCGTCGATAACGGCGGTCAATGGACCCACCGTGAATGGCGTGTTCTGAGGTATCTCAAGGTTGAGACCAAGATCGTACCTAACACGACCCCGTTCGATGAGATCTCCGATGTGGACGGGCTCGTCTTGTCCGGAGGGTCCCCCAATGTGGCATCCGACAAGAATGCGATGGGCAACAACGGCGAGTACTTGGACCGTGCTGATTTTCCTGTTTTCGGCATATGCGCCGGAATGCAGTTCCTGTCCGAGCATTTCGGTGGCGTCCTGGGCCCCAGTGCCGTCCCGGAGTTCGGCAAGGTGGGATTGGACATCGTGGACCATGGCGGGCTCTTCAGGAACATCCCCGACAGGATCGATGTATGGGCCTCGCACAATGACGAGGTCAAGAATGTACCGGACGGTTTCGATATAACCGCCCGCTCCGTATCGTGTCCGGTCGAAGCGGTCCGTTCCCATACCCGGCCGATATACGGTGTGCAATTCCATCCGGAGGTCGAGAACACACAGTACGGCCCTCAGATGTTCCAGAATTTCCTGGATATAATATCCGAATGGCAGAAATGACCGTTCGGGTAATGATATAAGCGGCGGGGATGCCCCCGCCGTTGTGAGAATCAGCGGGACTGGTTGCTCAGAAGCTCCAACTGGCTGATGACGTTCCAGATGAGCGTCCTGCCGTGGAGCGGTATGTTCGGGTCGTTGGCCAGGTCATCCAGGATGATGATCGCACTGGTGGCGCGGACATCGAGAGCATCCTTGGTGTCAAGTAGCCTGGTCTTCGCGTCTGCGGCCCCTTTCCTGATGTTCCTAGGCACCGAAGTATCTTCGGCCAGGATATCAAGGACCTCGGTTATCTGTTTGATTTTGTCGACTGCCATGCCACCATCTCCCTTCAGAGGGTTTCGAATTCTTCCTGAAGGTCGATCATGAGCTGTTCGAGGACCTCTTCGAAATTGGGGGATTTGTACTCCCTCATGCCGCCAAGGTCGCTCTGGAGTTTGGCTACGAAGTCGTTGTTTTCTTTGATGATTTCCACGTTGCACAAAACTTCTTCCATTAATATACCACCGCACAAGAATTGAAAGGCAATCTACATAATGTATATAATGCTTTTCAGTATGAAGGGTACGAATACCCGCCGATCAGAAAAACACCGAAAGGTTTAAGATTGCCATGCTTTTGTAGGTAGTATTTCCATTGTTACTTTCCAGTGGTAACAAGGACAAACGCACCTGGTGCCACGGACCGGGTACGGAGGCGATGTAATGGATGCGGAGAATAGCAGGGCAGAAAATCTTCAAGATGACCTCGAGGCGAAAGCCCGCGGCATCGGAAAGGGAAAATACGGCAGAATCCTCAAGATGGCGCGCACGCCCACCAAAGAGGAATACAAGAGGACTGTCTTCATCACAGCACTCGGCATCATCATCCTGGGAGCGGCAGGGTTTGCCATAATGTGGGTCATGACTTATCTGCCCACATACTTCTGAGGGGGCCTTGAAATGACATCTAATTTCGGAGGGCCCGCCATCAGCGTCAAAGGGGAGACGGAGCACACGATACACGCAGGCGGCGTTGTCACCTGGGAGTTCGAACTCTCCGCCGACTCCAGCGAAGCAGTGCTCTCGTTCGACGTCGACACAGGTCCAGATTCGGAGAATGCACCGGAGTGGAGCGTTGCCCTCAACGATTACACCGATGTTGAGCTGTGGAGCAATTACCGCAGCGCTACGGAGGTCTCCGTGGACCTTCCGGGCAAGAACCCCAAGCGCCTGAAGCTAGAGGTCATATGCCCCAAGGGCGCAAGGTACGGCGACAAGGTCACCGTAGAGGTCAAGGCCGTCTGCGACGGGATGTCGGCATCCGCCGAGTTCACGGCCATGGCAGCACAGTCCATAATGGTCCTCAAGACGCAGATCGATCAGGAGAAGAGCGTTGCGGACAGTCTCCACGCCAAGGCCAACACCGGCGAGCACGACCTTTACGCAATACTCAGCCCGGCGAACCTGAGGGGATACCTCTTCGTCGAAGGCATGAACACCGACCGTCTGCGTGAGAAGACGAGGGACATAAGGAAAGCACGTTCATTCGTGGACGGAGAGACATCCATGGTGGAGATCGATCACTACCTCACGCCGATGTCCACGGTCGTGGGCATCGTAGAGGGTGACATCGTGGAGCTTGTCAGCGGACCCTTCAAAGGCGAGAAGGCCAGGGTCCAGCAGATCGATCAGAGCAAGGAGGAGATCACGGTCGAGCTCATCGAGGCCATGGTCCCCATCCCGGTCACCGTCAAAGGTGACAGCGTTAGAGTAATTGAGAAGGAGAAATGAACAATGGTAGATACTGTTGAGGCATTGGTAGATGGAGGCAGGGCCTCCGCAGGTCCGCCCCTGGGTCCCGCACTGGGACCCAAAGGTGTGAACATCGGCGCGATCATCGCGGCGATCAACGAGAAGACGAAAGCATTCGACGGAATGAAGGTGCCCGTTAAGATCCTCATAGCTGACAACAAGTCCTTTGAGATCAAGGTGGGAACCCCTCCCATGTCCGCCCTCATCAAGAGCGAGCTCGGCCTCGCGTCCGGTTCCAGCAACGCCCGCACCACGAAGGTCGGCGACCTCACGCTGGACCAGGCGAGGAAGATCGCGGCGATGAAGCAGGACGACCTCCTCGGCGCGACCGAACAGGCACGTGTTTCCGAGGTCGCAGGCAACTGCGTCTGCGTAGGGGTCACCATAGACGGTAAGGATCCGAAGGTCTTCCAGAAGGACCTGAAGGCCGGCGTCTACGACGACAAGTTCTGAACAAAGCATTCCGGGGGCCATCCCCCCGGGTGCCCTTAATTATAATTCCTGTTGGGGTATGTTTAAATACTACCCCCTTATTAGCACAACCTGCTTGTAGGAGAGCCTTTGGGCTCGCATGTACTACGAGGAGGAATTGTATTGGCAGAAAAACCAACCGTGATGGCTGTGCAGAAGGCACTGGATAGTGCAAAGAAGCGCAATTTTACTGAGACGGTTGAGTTGGCCATCAATCTCAAAGATGTGGACCTTTCAATCCCGAAGAACCGTATCCAGGAGGATATCATCCTCCCTATGGGACGCGGGAAAGAGATGCACATCTGCGTCATTGGTGGTGGCGAACTTGCCTTGAAAGCCAAAGACGTTGCCGATCTTGTGATCACGCCCGAAGAACTCGGAGCGCTCGCAGACGACAAGAAACAGGCGAAGAAGGTCGCGAACAAGACGGACTACTTCATTGCCGAGGCCCCCATGATGGCGGCTGTAGGTAAGAGGCTCGGTACCGTTTTGGGTCCCCGCGGTAAAATGCCTAAGCCCATACCCCCGGGAGTCGATCCCAGCGGTATGATCAGCAACCTTCGCAGCAGTGTTTCCATCAGAACGAAAGACAGGAAAACCTTCCACGCACCCGTTGGAACGGCCACTATGTCCGCAGAGGAGATCGCAGAGAACATCGATGCGATCCTGAAGCGTGTAGAGGCCCACCTTGAGAAAGGTAAGATGAACATCGCTTCAGCTTACGTCAAGACGTCCATGGGACCCGCGGAGAGGATAATCTAAGGAGGTCGTAAGATGGCACACGTCGCAGCTTGGAAGAAGGACCTGGTGAAAGAGCTGGTCCAGGAGATGACCGAGAAACCCGTGGTCGCTGTTGTCGACCTTCACGGGATTCCCGGCCAGCAGATCCAGTCGATGAGGGCGGGCCTCAGGGCTCACGCAACCCTCAAGATGACCAAGAACAACCTTATGCTCTTGGCCATCGACGAGGCTTCCAAACAGAAGCCTGGACTGGAGAAACTGAAGGATTTTGTGCACGGTCAGTGCGCTATCGTCGCGACGGATCTCAATCCGTTCAAACTGTTCAGGCAGCTTGAGTCGACGAAAACGCCCGCCGCCGCGAAAGCGGGGGAGATCGCGCCCATGGACATCGTCGTCCCCAAAGGACCGACGCCCTTCGGACCCGGACCCATCATCGGTGAACTTCAGAAAATAGGCCTTCCCGCGGCTATTGACGCGGGAAAGATAGTAGTCAAAAAGGATACGACGCTCGTGAAGGTCGGAGAGCCGATCCCCGCGAACGTCGCCATGATGCTCCCTAAGCTGGAGATCCTGCCCATGATCGTAGGAATGGACCTCAGGTCCGCCTATGAGGACGGCACGATCTACGGAAGGGATGTTCTGGACATTCCTGCTGACTACTACTCCACGATGTTCGCTACGGCTGCATGCAACGCACGTGCACTGGCTATGACGATCGCATTCCCCACGAAGGAAACGATCGTACCGCTGATCACGAAAGCGTTCAGAGAGGCTATGGCTCTCTCTATATCGGCCGCGATACCAACCAGAGAAAACATCGAGACTCTCCTTGCGAAGGCAGACGCAGAAATGCTTGCCGTCGCATCTGCATCCGGATACAGCAACGAGGGCATTGCAGCCAGGCTTAACGCCGCGGCAGCATCGGCCCCGGTTGCGGCAGCATCCGAATCAGCGCCCGCAAAGGCTGAGGAAGTCGAGGAGGAAGAAGAGGTCAGCGAAGAAGAAGCAGCCGCTGGTCTCAGTGCATTATTCGGCTAAATAAATGGAGGATGAATAATATGGAGTATATCTACAGTGCAATGGTGCTTTACTCTGCAGGCAAAGACATTACCGAGGACGCAGTCTCCGGTATACTCAAAGCCGCAGGTGTCGAGCCTGACGCAGCCAAGATCAAATCCCTGATCGCATCCCTCGAGGGAGTCGACATAAAGGAGGCTATCGCTAACGCCTCCGTAGCAGCAGCCGCACCCGCAGCTGTTGCCGCCGCTCCCGCCGCCGCAGCAGCCGCACCCGCAGCCGCCGCAGTCGAGGAAGAGGAAGCAGTCAGTGAGGAAGAGGCTGCAGCCGGCCTCAGCGCCCTGTTCGGATGAACAGGATGTTGGTCTGACAAAACAAAACCTTTTACTTTACAATTTTTATAATGTGATGCTGGCATACGTTTATTAGATGGCAGACGGCTGTCGGACGTGATAACATGACGAACCAGGTCGAGAGGGTCACTGTCAGGCTCCCGGCGGAAACGTTGCAGATCTTGTCGGGCCTGGTGGATTCCGGAGAGTATTCCAACATCTCCGACGTCGTCAGGACCGCGGTCGAGGAGTTCATAAGTGCCAGGTTCACTCCTGACAACATATCCAAGATAACCGTGGACCTTCCCAAGACCAAGGTCGTGGAGTTGGAATCATTGGTACGCAATGGAGATTCCGTGTCTTTGGATGATGCCGTACGCAATGCGGTCAGGGAGTACGTCCGTGTCCGCATGGTGCCCGAGGAGAGGGATATTTGAACGATCCGATACTCGTCATCGGTGTCGGCGGAGGGGGTTGCACTTCAGTGAACCATCTCCGTTCTTTGTGCGATGCCAGCACTTTGACGGTAAATTCGGATTCCAGCAAAGGGTCTTTCGGCGTTGTTCTCACTGCATCCGAGGTCTCTGCATGCAGTGATGCTTCCCCGGATCTTTTGGCTTCGACACCGGGCGGCAGGGCACTCCTGGATGAGCTGTCCGGACACGATGCGATACTCGTGGTGGCTGGATTGGGAGGCGAGACGGGCAATGTGGTCGCACCTGCGGTCCTCGCATTGGCGGCGGATCTCGGACTGGCGACTGCATCCGTGGCGAGTCTCCCCATGAAGTTCGAGACGGGCCGTCGCGACCGTGCCGCCGGATCATTGGAGAAGCTGATGAGCATAGGGGACAGGACGGTACTAATCGATTCGGACAGGATATCCGAGGAAGGCGAGGGGGACCTCAAGTACGATTCAATAATCCAGGCTGTGGATGAGATGACCTGTGAAGCGATAATACGCATGGCGGATATCATGCGCGGGCCGTTCAGGACCATGATGCCCGATGAGGCGTACACCGTGGGTTTCGCAGGCGGGAGCGATCCGGTCAAAGCATCTGCAGACGCGTTCTCATCATTGATGTCCCATGACGTCATACCACAGGCCAAGGCCCTGGTGCACATAGACGGTGCGATAACCGATTCCGAGAGAGAGGGCATAATCAATGCGGTGTCACTCATAACGGGAGAGGTTCCGGAGGTTGTCGCGCAGGGGCCTCAGAGAGATGCAGTGGGAGTCATGGTGTTTAATCCCATTTCGGTCCGCCGAGTTTGTCGATTATGCGTGATGCATCTCCGAGGACGCCCATGATGGTGTTGTATTCGTATTTGGACGGTACCGCGCGTCCCATCAGCCTTTTGAACATTACGCTGGTGCCTTCAACCCTGTGTTCCGGATATTCGATGGACCTGAGGAGTTCGTCGAAGTATCTGTCCATGCGTTCCTTCTCCACGGGGTCCGCAGGTTCTACGACATGTTGCTCATAACATGTCTGGAACATCTCGTACATCACGATGTTCGCTGCATGGGACACGTTGAGGATGGGGAATCTCTCGCTAGTCGGTATCGTGACCAGTACATCGCACAATGCGAGTTCGTCCTGGAACAGGCCGGTGTCCTCGCGTCCGAACAGTATGGCCATCTGTTCTGGGTAATCTGAGATCTTGTTTGCGAAATCTCTGATCGGCATAGGTATGCGTATGTAGTTCTTGTCGCCCTTGGTCGTGATCCCGCTGGTGCCGACGACGAGGAAACAACCCTCCAGGGCCTCCTCCAGAGTATCCACGATATGCGCGTTGTCGAGGATGTCCGATCCATGCTTCGCACGACGGTAGGCATCGTCGCCGATCGGACAGGGATTCACCAGATAGAGATCGTCGAAGTCGAAGTTGGCCATGCCTCTGGCTATGGCTCCGATATTCCCCTCGAACTTCGCACCCACGAATACAATGCGAGCATTGGGCATGGGTTCTGCGATTGCATCAATCGTATTAACGTTATGCAGGGTGACGTCAGAATACGGCGTCATCATCAACAAGGCAGAGGATCGGAGTCAAAGTTTAGGTTAGAAATGTAAGGGGTTTATCGCAGTCGGATGCTGGCCTTATGCCAGCTCGCGTTTCACTATGTATAGTCCGCCTATTATCAGCAGGATTATGGCAAGTCCTCTGAAGAGGCCGGTATCGTTGAGCTGCAGTCCGGTGAGAGCGGATCCTGTGGCATTATTGCCGGTCGGCATTTCCGGTTCCACTGGTGTATCAGTACCGGGTTCAGATGTGCCGGGTATAGTAGGCACGCTGGGATTCGTTTCAGGCTCGACGGGCTTTATGGGGTCCACAGGCTCGACCGGGTCCACAGGCTCGACCGGGTCCACAGGCTCGACCGGGTCCACAGGATCTACGGGCTTCACGGGTTCTACGTATGCGCCGTAGGTGACATCATCTTCTTCACCGGGCGTTGCGGAATATACATTTCCGGAGGGCAGCACGATGCCTCCATAGTATGAACCCCATGGCACAGCCTCTTCCTTTCCCGAAGAGTATGTCTGACCGGCGCTGATGTTACCCTTGCCGATCTTCACTTCACCCATGAAATTGAAGTTCTCTACTTTCACGTTCACTCCATCATCAGGCGAGCAGAATGCCGTGGTCCCGATGGTTTCGACACTGCTGTTGTCGCCGAAGGTCACGACTCCGTTGAATTGGAAGAATGCAGAGTCGCCAATCGTCTTCACCGAAGACGGTATGTTCACGGCAGTGGCGGAGTTTCCCGCCCATTCGAAGGCCTTTGCCCCGATGGATGCGATCCCCTCGCCGATGGCGACGGTTGTGAGGCCCTTGCAGGCGTAGAACGCACTGTCTCCGATCGCACCCGTGCTGTTGATGACGACCTCTTTGAGCGAGGGGCAATATGAGAATGCCAACTCATCGATCGAGCTGACGGTCGCGGGTACGGTGATGCTCTCGATCCCGGTCCCCCTGAAGCACTGGGAAGGTATGGTGGCGATCCCGCTGCCGATTTCGACGCCGGTGATCCCGCTGCATCCTCTGAACGCATCGGATCCCAGGGATGTTACCGTGTCCGGGATGACCAGGGTTCCGGTGAGGCCCGTGCATCCGTTGAATGCACTGCCCTCGATCCTCTCGACGCTTCCGGGGATGGCTATCCCGGTGAGGCCCGTGCATCCGCTGAACGCGCTCCATCCGATCGACTTTACACTTTCGGGAACGACGACGCTCTGGACCGCAGTGTTGTTCATGAATGCCTTGTTATCGATCCTCACGACTGAATATTCATCATCATCGATCGTTATCTTTTCTGGAATGGTCACATTCGCACTCAGGCCGTTGTAACCGACCACGAACGCGGTGTAGTTCCAAGCATTCACCTTATACAGCAGACCGCACACCTGGTATGAGGTTATGAGATCTTTACCGTCTCCAGTGGTTGAGACGAGATATTCTTGCCCCGTAATCTTGGGGAACTTTATCGGGCCGTAAAAGGAACCCCATGCGCCATATGCGGCCTCTTCGATCTTCTCGCCGGTTTCGGATATGTAGCAATCCTGTCCTTTGGCAACATTTCCGGGGCCCATCTCCACTTCATCAGCGAAGTTGAAGTTCTTCACATCGGAAGCACCCCTGAACGCCCCCCATTCTATGGTATGTATCTTGCTCCCATCTTCGAAGGTCACGATGCCCTTGAAAAACTGGAATGCAGAATCCTTTATCATCGTAACACTGGAAGGTATGGTGACCTTTGCGGAACTTCCGGCACTTTCGAATGCTCCATTTCCGATGATTGTTATGCCATCGCCGATGGTGATCTTGGTTATCCCCGTGCATCCATTGAATGCGTACGGTCCGATGGTTCCATTATCGTTTCCGGCGTACGCTATCGTGACTTCGGTGAGGCCCGTGCATCCGGCGAATACTCTTTCGCCGATGGTCTTGACACTGTCGGGCATTACGACGGTCTTCAGAGTCGTTACGTTTTTGAACACATGGTTATTGGGGCCGACGGCGGTGACACTGTACGTTTTACCTTCTACCGTAATCGTTGAGGGTATAACGAGGTCTTCGGGCAGCGTACCGCCATACCCATAGATCGCAGCCTCGCTGCCGTCTATCTTGTACTTCAAGGAGTACGAATCATATTCGACGGTAACATCGGAGGCTCCATCGTTTTCGGAACCCGTGACCGCGACCGCGGACAATGTCATCAGCATCGCTGACGCCAGTGCAATGAGGGCAATCATCCTTTTCGTTTCCATTGTGTACATCTTCTCCTAAATCGTTTGATACATGTTCGTTTTAGCAGTATATAACGGAGTCAGTATGTACCTTAGGTTTTTTACTATCTTTCCTGAGATATTAATCACGATGCCTGATTGCATCTATCCGATTTTCGGATTGATTTTCGGACACAGTCCCGGGTGCAGTGCCCGGAACGATATGCGCCCCTCTGCCGCGTCGTGTCCAGATCCGTAGTGCGTGCGTTGCAGGGTCGCGGAGCGATATCGCTAAAAGCGGATGCGCCCTTCACACGGACGTGAGCATACCTACGGACCATCCAAGATACAGGTCTCTGATGACCAGGGAGCGCCTTGCGGAGATGGTGGACAGAGGGCTGGTCAATCCAACAGGCCTGATATCGCACGGGAGGGGGGAGGCATTCGATTACCTCATGGGCGAACGCACATCGCCGGCGGCCCTGGAGGCCGAACGTGCAGCCGCCGCATACCTCCGTAGGGCGGTGAACCCCGTGGTGTGCGTCAACGGGAATGCCGCCGCATTGGATCCGAAGAACCTCATAGCTCTAGCAGAGACGGTCTCTGCGAAGATGGAGGTCAACATATTCCATCGCACCGAGGAGAGGATGGAGCTCCTGATATCATATCTGGAGGAGCAGGGGGCGAAGGGCGTGCTCGGGAGGAGTCCGGACGCAAGGATACCGGGCCTTACGTCCGATCGTGCCCTCTGCACGCGCGAAGGCATATTCGATTCCGATGTCATCGTCGTCCCCATAGAGGACGGGGACCGGGCCGAGGCCTTGGTGGCCATGGGGAAGGTGGTGATATCCATCGACCTCAATCCTCTGTCGCGCACATCCAGGACGGCCACCGTCCCCATTTCCGACGAGATGACGCGCGCGTTGGAGAACATCATCAGATTGTACAATGGGATGTCGGACTCCGAGGCCGACACAATAATAGCGGATTTCTCCAATACGGGGAACCGTGAAGCGGCTGTGAACGACATATGCTCGTCATTGAAGGCCGAGTTTGAAAGGAGAGATTGACATGGATCAGCAGCTTTTGGAGAAGGGAGTATTGAGATTGCATTGGGCAGAGGATCATATGCCGGTCCTGCAGGCCATAAGGGCACGTTTCAGGGAAGAGCAGCCGTTCAAAGGCCTCAAGGTCGGCATGGCGCTCCACACCGAGGCGAAGACCGGCATACTGGCGATCACGCTCGCCGAGGGCGGTGCGAGCATCCGCTTGGCGAGCTGCAATCCGCTGTCCACCGACGACTCCGTCGCACTGGCGCTGAGGGAGAAGTACGGCATGGACGTGTACGCCAAGAAGGGCGAGACCCAAGAGGAGTACTACAACAATCTGAACAGCGTCCTCAACATGGCGCCCGATTACATAGTCGATGACGGTGCAGACCTCATAGCCATGGTCCACAAATCCCGTCGCGATGTGCTTCCGAACATAAAAGGGGCGAACGAGGAGACGACGACCGGGGTGATGCGCCTCAGGTCCATGGCCGCAGACGGGGCATTGGAGTTCCCGGTCATCGCCGTGAACGATGCCCACATGAAGTACCTCTTCGACAACCGCTACGGCACGGGGCAGTCGGCATTCGACGGATGGATGAACGCCACCAATCTCATGGTTTCGGGAAAGCGCCTGATCGTCGCAGGTTACGGATGGTGCGGCAAAGGGGTGGCCATGCGCGCGAAAGGCCTGGGCGCCAGTGTCATCGTGACAGAGGTCGATCCGATCAAAGCGCTGGAGGCCAAGATGGACGGGTTCGAGGTCATGAGGATGGAGGAAGCCGTCCGCATGGCGGACATAGTCATCACCGTGACCGGTTGCAAGGATGCCGTGGATGACAGGGCGCTCGCTGTTGCGAAAGACGGCTGCGTCTTCGGCAACGTCGGTCATTTCGACAACGAGATCTCGAAGGTGGCGCTGCTGAGGCAGTCCGTATCGTCCGCCCGCGTCCGCGAGTCCGTCGACGAGTACAGGATGAGGGACGGGAGGAAGCTCTATCTCATAGCTGACGGGCGCCTGATGAACCTGGCGGCCGGTCAGGGCCATCCTGCGGAGATCATGGACATGAGCTTCGCGATACAGGCCCTCGGCCTCGAGTACCTCGTTAAGAACCACGAATCCCTGGGCAAGGGGGTGCACGTCGTCCCCGCGGAGATGGATGTCGAGGTTGCCAAGATGAAGCTGGCCTCCATGGGGGTAACCATCGACACCCTCACCGAGGATCAGAAGGACTATGTGACCGGCTGGGAGGAAGGAACTTGAAGCCATTCCTGTCCGTCTACGGGCACGTGTCCATCGATCAGATACTCTCGGTAACGGATTTCCCGGAGCTGAACCATACCGCGGACATCGTCCGCAAGGACACGCGCCTCGGCGGGACCGGCACGAACATAGCCGCGCGCGCGGCGGCCCTCGGCGTTCCCACTGCGATATGCGCGTTCGTCGGGATGGACTTCCCTCAGATGTACGAGGACCGCATGAGGGCCCGCGGGCTCATCATGGACGAGTTCGTCCGTGTGGAGGATTTCGAGACCTCGCAGGCCATAGTGGTGAACGACAAAGCGCTCGATCAGAAGGTCCTGTTCTACCAGGGGCCTCAGGGGCATGCGACGCAGCTCAAGAAGTACCTGACATCCAACGCGAGGAACTCGGATTACGTCCATTTCTGCACCGGAGAACCGGAGTACTACATCACGATCATGAACATGATCGACATGCTGGGCAACAAGATAGCCGTGGATCCAGCCCAGGAGATCTACAAGGCATGGGACGGGGACACCTTCAAAAGGGCCCTGAACCTCTCTGATTACCTGTTCTGCAATCAGCACGAGGAACCGTATGTGAGGAAGTTCACCGGCGTCAGCGACCTGTCCGAGCTCAAGAAGGAGATGGTCGTGTGCACGAAGGGCGCCGCGGGCAGCGCGGTGTACATCGACGGCGAGAAGCGCGAGATACCTGCGGTGAAGCCTGCGCGCGTGCGCGACTGCACAGGCGCCGGGGATGCGTACAGGGCAGGATTCTATGCCGGCCTGTACACCAAGCACTCTGTTCCGGAGTCGTTGGTGATAGCATCCGCATCCGCATCCTTCGCAGTGGAGGACGTGGGCGCGCTGACCAACATCCCGTCCTTCGACGCAGTCATGGGCCGTGCCGAGCCGTATCTGAGGGACTTATGAGGACGGTCGTCTCCATCACCGGGACCCCGGGCACCGGGAAGACCACGGTGGCGGGCCTTCTGCGCGACAAGGGCTATGACGTCATCGATCTGACGGCGTACATAAAGGAGCACGGCCTCCTCGACGAGTACGATGCGGACATGGGGTCGTACGATGTGGACACCACAAGGCTGGCCGAAGCACTGGACAGGGACCTCAAGACCGAGGGGCTGGTATTCATCGAGGGGCATCTGGCTCATTTTGTTCCATCTGATATCGTCATAGTGCTAAGATGCCACCCTGCCGTCCTGAACGAGCGGTTGTCGTCCCGCGGGTACGCGCCGGCCAAGGTCCTGGAGAATGTACAGGCAGAGGTCTTGGACGTGATACTTTGCGAATCCTCCGAGGCGGGCGTACCGGTGTACGAGCTGGACAGCACCTCGTCGGATGCCTGTCAGGTGGCGGAAGCCATCGAAGGGATTATCCGCGGGGAGGAAGATAGGCATCTTCCCGGGAGCGTCAGCTGGGGAGAGGAGATGGACAGATGGTTCTAGACTCGCAGAGGTCCAAGGTAGATTTCGCACTCACGCCTGTGGCACGCAGGCTCATAAACGTGAACCCGAACACGATATCGTGGATCGGGCTGATATTGGCCTTCGTCTCCGGACTGCTGTTCTATTTCAGCTTCCAGTATCAATACCTCCTGATAGTCGGTGCATTGGTCGTCCTGCTGTCCGGGTATTTCGATGCCCTCGACGGGAAGGTGGCCAAGCTTTCGGGCAAAGCGTCTTCCAAGGGCGATTATCTGGACCATGTGTTCGACAGGTACGCGGATGTGTTCATGATCGGCGGAGTCGCCGTGAGCGCCTGGTGCAATCCGTACCTGGGTATGCTGGCACTGGTGGGTGTGCTCCTGACGTCGTACATGGGCACACAAGCGCAGGCGGTCGGAGCACCGCGCCTTTACGCAGGGATACTCGGACGTGCGGACCGCGTGGTCCTCAGCACGCTGTTTCCTCTGATACAGTTCGTCATGATCGCAGTCGGGTTCGGATCCTTCCAGATAGCAGGATTCGACATAACCTGGATGGAGATCATGATGATCTACTTCGCCGTCGTCGGAAACCTTACGGCGATCCAGAGGGGGATAATAACCTGGCGCAACATGTCCAAGGGTCAGGACTGACCGTCCCGATCCCTGGGCGTCAGGTTCCCTGATTTTATGCGGTAATAGTACAGCGGATGGTTCATCTTCTCGCTGTTGCATAGCGCATCAGGGTCGAAGCATATGCCGTTCGTCTTCATGGTGGAGCACTCCGGAGGCGTGTATCCGTCGGTTCCGGACAGCTCGCCTGTTATGTGCTTGATCTGGTAGATCGATTTCGATTCGTCGAAATCCGGAGATTGTGCGAATAGCGCAAGGATCCCCTCGGAATCCATGCCCAGGGTGTGCAGGAACGACACCAGCGCGAACCTGGCGCTGTGCGGCAGGTTCATCCCGTTCTGGGCGTTTGCAAGGATCGTGCGCATGCACGGCGGCATGAACTCTAGATTTATTGCCCCGCCTCCTGTCGGGCTGTAGCGGTTCTTCATCTCGTTCAGGAGGATCGATACATGGTCGACGGTCGGTTTCAGTATTGCGGCATATTCGTCCGGCACGTTCAGCGGAAGCTCAGATTCTATGCGATCCTGGAGGGCGTTCTGCAGCAGCCTGTCGAATTTCTCATGGGGCAGATGCACGTACCCGCTCCTGAGCTCCGAGTTCACGAGCTTCCAATCGGTGCTCTTGATCCTCGAGGAGAAACGCAGGTAGTCTCCGAAGTGCATCCTGAGGTCCCCTTCGGCATCGACGGTGGCCTTCACTCCCAGTTCCCGGGAGACATCTATGGCAGAGGCCGAGGGCTCTTCGCCCAGGAGGCGGTTCATGCGCACAGATTCCGCGAGAGCGTACCTCTTGGTCAGGAAACGGTCGTTCACGCAGGAGACTATCATCCTCGCATAAGGGTAGGACATGACCTCCATGAGCCTGTCGTACTCGTTCATCAGCGGGGTGTACCCCACTTCCGAGTTGTCGATGGTGTCCTCGATCCTCTTGATCCCGCGCCTGCGTGCATCCTCATAGGATGGCGACGTCATCAGGGATTCCAGATCCGCATCGTTGGCCTCGGCGAAAGCGGCCGAGTCCCTTAGGAATGGGAAGCGTGCGACACGGAGTGAGTCCATGGCATATGTGATGAGGTGGCCCGATAAAACGATTATCTATCGAACGACAGGAACTGCCTGAGCGATTCGGAGAACGCATCGTCCTTCATGCGCTCGGAGAATTCATCGAACGTCGCATACGGACGGTACCTCACGATCGTGGCGGCCCGCTTCTTCCCGACGCCGGGCAGTGCGGATATCGCGGACATCGGAGCACGGTTCACTGGGAACGGGTACTCGATCCCGGTTATGGAACGGAAGCCCCATCCTATGACCGCAAGATCGTGGAATGTCCCCGGGTCCATATGGTACGGTATGCCGACCAGCAGGGGATACGTGCCGATCTGGCGTCCGAATGTCAATGCACCGTCGTTGATCTCCATGAACACGTCTTTGAGCACAGTGCCGTACGGGGCGACCCTTTCGAGCATGGTCCTGTCTATCTCCTCCCTCACAGTCTCCTTGAATCCTTTGAACACGACAGGGTCCACATGAGCGCGGTATTCGCGTCTTATCGGCATGACCTGCCTGATGTTGATGCGCCTCACCATCAGACCCTCGTCTCTGACCTTCCTCAGGAATTCCAAGTCCGCATCATAGGTCGAATGCGTTTCACCGTCCAGTCCTGCGATGAAGTTGAGGCCAGGCAGGAGTTTCGGCATGCCGTTGCCTCCTCTCCCGGATCCGATGCGGTTTATGAGCCTCACGGCATCCATGGTCTGATCGGGGGTGCTGTTGAGGTTGTTCTCCGTTATCACGGTGGGATCCGCCGTCTCCATGCCGAGTGCCAGCACATTTCCGGGCGTGCAGCAGTCCGTTATTATCCCGAGTATCTCCTCAGCCTCGTCGGGATATGATGAGATGACGGCAGGATTCGCATTGTCGACGTGAAGGACGTCGAATCCGAGGTCGCGCAGGCCCTCGAAAAGTGTTCTGACCGCCGAAGGGTTCGGCCTCGGCACGGGCGAGTCGGGATCGGAGCCGTATGATACGATGCAGGTCTGCCCGCCCACCCGGAGATTCCTGACGCCCAGTCCCCTGAGCACTGCCGCTTCGGCGAGCACATCGTCCGGTGCCCTCATGAGCGGCCTTCCCTTCAGAGGCTCTATGCAGTAGGAGCATCCGCCCGTGGACCATCTGTGACAGCCGCGGAACGTCTCCACCTCGGCCACCAGGGGCTCCGGGAAATCCGGATGCTGGGTCACTATCGATGCGCCCAGTAGCATCCATCTGTTCCATTCTTCCAGGGTCCTGAGCCTTTCGCCCACTTCAAGTCCGGACATGCCGTCGTAGAGCGATGCGGCCAGATCCCTCTTGATGGAGAAATCGAATCCCGATGACGCATCGGAATCGGCGGCGGACCCGCCGACGAGCTTCCATCCGTGCAGTCTCGGCACCAGGGCCTTAAGCTCTTTCACGGACATGGGCATCGAGCGTATGTACTTCCCCGGGACAGTGTTCCCGGACAGGACGACGCTGACATCGGCCTTCGGCACATCGCATCCTTTGCGGATGCTGTCGACCGTGATGTACTTGACTTCGGCCCCGGCGTCCATGGCCGCGCCCGCCACCGCCCGCACCATGGGCGAGATGTACGGCGGCACGCCCAACGCAGCGGGGTCGTCGATATAGCCGTCTATGAGGACGACGGTGATTCCGGAGGCCATGGGTCCTCGAAAGAAACTATATATTTATATCATTAGCCTGTTCTATAGTGCTGAATCCCACAGTATCACTACGAATTTCGTAGAAAATCAGTGGAAAAAAGAGGATTTACAATGGCTGAAAAAAAAGAGATAACCGTCGAGGAACGCTTGACCCTGGCTAAGAAGCCCGGACAGGATGCATTGAAGATGCACCCCTTCTACAAAGGAAAGGTGGAGGTCGTGCCCAAGGCCTGTGTAAGATCCTTCGACGATTTCGCCATCTGGTATTCCCCCGGTGTTGCGGAGCCGTGCAAGGACATCGCCGCCAACCCCGACAGGGTCTACGATCATACATGGAAGTGGAACACCGTGGCCGTTGTATCCGACGGTACACGTGTGCTCGGACTCGGCGACATCGGACCCGAGGCCGCCATGCCCGTCATGGAAGGGAAGGCGATGCTCTTCAAGTATCTGGGAGGAGTGGACTGCGTCCCCATCTGCCTGGACACCAAGGACCCCGAGAAGATTATCGAGACCGTCAGGCTGATCGCCCCGTCGTTCGGCGGGATAAACCTCGAGGACATCTCCAATCCGAAATGCTTCGATATCCTCGACGAGCTCAGAAGGGACTGCAAGATCCCGGTATGGCACGACGACCAGCAGGGAACGGCCACCGTGGAGGTCGCAGGTGCGATAAACGCCATGAAACTCGTTGGCAAGAAACTCGAGGAGGCCCAGATAACCGTCATCGGAGCGGGTGCGGCATCCATCGCGATCACCAGGCTCCTCCTGGCCACCGGATTCCAGGCCAAGAACCTCTGCATGTGCGACTCGAAAGGCATCCTCAACCAGTCCAGGACCGATGTCAGCGAGACCAACTTCAAGCAGAAGTGGGAGATATGCCAGAAGACCAATGGAGCCGGCAAGACCGGCGGCATGAAAGAGGCGATAAAGGGCGCCGACATCGTGATCGCCGCATCCAAGCCCGGACCCGGCACGATACCCAAGGAGTACATCGCAACCATGGCGACCGACGCCATCGTCTTCGCCACCGCGAACCCGATCCCGGAGATCTGGCCTTGGGAAGCGAAGGAAGTCGGATGCAAGGTGTTCGCCACCGGCCGCTCAGACTTCCCCAACCAGGTCAACAACTCCATGGGATTCCCCGCGATCTTCCGCGGAACCCTCGACGTCAGGGCAAAGACCATCACGGACGAGATGTGCATCGCCGCGGCGAGGGAGCTCGCCAAGTGCGCAGAGGAGAAAGGCCTCACCCCCGATTACATCGTACCGACCATGTCCGAGTGGGAAGTGTTCCCCAGGGAGGCGGTCGCCGTCGGTCTCAAGGCCCAGGAGCAGGGCGTTGCCCGCCTCAAGCTCTCCCGTGCCGAGCTGTACGACCGCGCAGAGTTCATGATAAAGAGGTCCAGGAACCTCACCGCGAAGATGATGGAAGACGGGTTCATCCCCGACTGCAAGGACATCTGCGACTAAACATCTCAACGGGCCCTCGGGCCCTGCCCTCCGCGTTCACCGCGCGGAGGCGCATTATTTTTATCGTTAGGAAGCTTGAGAGGGCAATCATGAAGAAGATCTCCGTTCTCGTTCCGACATACAATGAGGAGGCAAACGTCGTTCCTCTGTCAGAGGCGATTATCGCGCAGTTCGAGAGTGCGCTCCCGGATTACGATTATGAGATCGTGTTCATAGACAACTGTTCTGCGGATTCCACCCGCGACAAGCTCAGGGCCCTCTGCGCCTGCAATGCTAGGATCAAGGCCATACTGAACGCCAGGAACTTCGGTCAGTTCAATTCACCTTACTACGGTCTCCAGCAGACCACCGGCGATTGCACCGTGCTCATGTGCGCCGATTTCCAGGACCCGGTGGAGATGATCCCCGAATACGTGCGGGAATGGGAGAACGGGAGCATGGTCGTGCTCGGCCAGAAGAGTGCCAGCAAGGAGAACGCGCTCGTCTATGCATTCCGCAAGCTCTACTACAGGATCATGAGGAAGAGGTCCAGCGTCGAGTTCATCAGCCAGGTCACAGGGTCCGGATTGTACGACCGCTCGTTCGTGGACGTTCTGCGCAGCATGGACGACCCGACGCCGTTCCTCCGCGGAGTTGTCGCGGAGTACGGATTCAAGGTGAAGACTGTGCCCTTCGTCCAGCCCAAGCGCAGGGCGGGCAAATCCAGCAATTCCTTCTCCAGGTATTATGATGCGGCCATGCAGAGCTTCACGACCTATACCAAATTCGGCATCCGCATCGCGGTCGCACTCGGTGTCGTGTTCACGCTGACGAGCCTGATCACAGTTGCAGGCGCGGTCATATGGAAGCTGTTGAACTGGGCGACTTTCTCGTTGTCGTCCATCGCCCTTCAGCTGTGCATCTTCGTCGTGGTGTCCCTGCAGCTTCTGTTCATCGGCCTGGTCGGGGAGTATGTCCTGAACATCAATTCGAAGATCAGGAGGCGCCCTCTCGTCGTGGAAGAGGAGCGTATAAACTTCGAGAAGTGACGTCCGCCGTGCATCCGCGCGCGAAGTTATTATAAGGGTACGGATATGGATTGGTCATGAAAGTCGTCATCTTGGCGGGAGGCTTCGGAACCAGGATATCCGAGGAGAGTTACCTCAAGCCCAAACCGATGATAGAGATAGGCGGTCATCCGATACTATGGCACATCATGAAGATGTACTCCAGATACGGTTTCAACGAGTTCGTTGTCTGTGCCGGATACAAACAGCATGCCATCAAGGAGTACTTCGCCGACTATTTCCTGCACTGCAGCGATATAACATTCGATTTCACCCAGAACGGCGAGATGACGATACACAACAACGTGTCGGAGCCCTGGAAGGTCACCGTGGTGGACACCGGGCTCAACACCATGACCGGCGGCCGCATAAAGCGCATCGCCAAGTACCTCGGCGGGGAGAGGTTCATGCTGACCTACGGCGACGGCGTCTCGGATGTTCCATTGGACGAGGTCCTGAGATTCCACGAATCCCATGGTAAGTTGGGGACGATCACTGCAGTGCACCCGGACGGGCGCTTCGGCGTGATGGACATGGACGGCGACTGCATCCGCTCCTTCAGGGAGAAGAACGTCGAGGACGTCGGATGGGTCAACGGAGGTTTCATGGTCCTCGAGCCCGAGGTCATCGATTACATCGACGGCGATTCGACGGTGTTCGAGAAAGCACCCATCGAGGCCCTCTCGGCCGCAGGTCAGTTGATGGCGTACAAGCATTCCGGATTCTGGCAGTGCATGGACACCCTCCGCGACAAAGAGAAGCTCGAGAACCTCTGGGCAAGCGGGAAGGCCCCCTGGCGGGTTGAGTGAATGTCCTTCCGGGACTATTACAGGGGCAAGAGGGTCCTGGTAACCGGGCACACGGGTTTCAAAGGATCCTGGCTCTGCAGGATGTTGCAGGGGATGGGCGCGGAGGTCTACGGGTATTCCGAAGAGCCGCCGACGGATCCTTGCCTGTACGATATCGCAGGACTTTCGGGCGTGGTGTCCGAGATCGGCGACATCAGGGACATGGACAGGCTGTCGTCGTTCTTTTCGGATGCGGACCCGGAGGCCGTGATCCACATGGCCGCGCAGCCGCTGGTGGGGAGAGGTTATTCCGACCCGCGTTACACATACGAGGTCAATGTGATGGGGACGGTCAACATCTTGGAGTGCGTCCGTTCCAGCGGGCATGTCTCATCATTCCTGAATGTGACGACCGACAAGGTCTACGACAACAAGGAGAAGGACATCGGATACGTGGAGACCGATCCTCTCGACGGCTTCGATCCATATTCGAATTCAAAGAGCTGCTCGGAGATACTGACCCACAGTTACTCCAAGAGCTTCTTCCAAGAGGGCTGCGCCATATCCACCGCCCGGGCGGGCAATGTCATAGGCGGCGGAGACTTCGCAGACAGGCGCATAATACCAGACTGCGTC
Organism: uncultured Methanomassiliicoccales archaeon; assembly: GCA_964558505.1. GTDB lineage: Archaea > Thermoplasmatota > Thermoplasmata > Methanomassiliicoccales > Methanomethylophilaceae > CAYMPW01. The sequence continues at coordinate 58,071 of CAZLEI010000003.1, forward strand.
CGCGCGGCGCTTTCAGACGGCATCGTCCATCTGCGGAATCCCGGGTCGGTGCGTCCGTTCCAGCATGTTCTGGAACCCCTCACGGCCTATCTCACGATAGTCGAGGCTCAGTCGCGCGACCGCTCGCTTGAGGGCTGGTACAATGTGGGCCCGGATGATGCGGATTGCGTGAATGCCCGTACTCTTGCGGAACTGTTCTGCGATTCCTGGGGAGAGGGCATGTCGTGCGAGGTCTCCGCTCCGGGCGGTCCCCATGAGGCAGGACTCCTGAAGCTGGACAGCACGCTCATACGTACGAGGCTTGGCTGGAGTCCCAGATGGGATATAGCGCAGGCGGTCGACAGGACCGTGGAATGGACAAGGGAATGGGCGTTCGGAGAAGACGTTCCCGGATGCATGGACAGACAGATACGCGATTTCATGGAGAGATGATGATGTTCGAAGGAAAGACCGAGGAGCAGGCGAGGAAGGAGATCCTCGAGGCGGTTGGACAGTATTGTGATAAATACCATACGAGGCCAGCTTTCAGCGAGGGGATGCGCATACCTTATGCATCACGCGTCTACGACCGCAAGGAGATGGTCAACCTAGTGGATTCGTCCCTGGAGTTCTGGCTGACGGCCGGCAGGTATACGGCCGAGTTCGAGAAGAGCATAGCTTCCTACCTGGGCGTCCCTTATTGCAGTTTCGTCAACTCCGGCTCCTCCGCCAATCTGCTTGCGTTCATGGCACTGACCTCGCCTCTCTTGGGGGACAGAGCAGTGCTGCCCGGTGACGAGGTGATCACCCTCGCATGCGGATTCCCCACCACGGTCACGCCCATAATCCAATACGGAGCGGTCCCGGTATTCGTCGATGTGACGATACCTCAGTACAACGTGGACGTCGATGCCCTCGAAGGCGCTCTGTCGGAGAAGACCAAAGCGGTCATGATGGCTCATACCCTCGGGAATCCCTTCGACATACAGAAGGTCAGGGAGTTCTGCGACCGTCACGGCCTCTGGCTCGTGGAGGACAACTGCGATGCATTGGGTTCAAGATACACCTATGACGGGAGGATGTGCCTCACTGGTACTGTGGGCGATATCGGAACGTCCAGCTTCTACCCTCCTCACCACATGACCACCGGCGAGGGAGGTGCGGTGTACACGGGCAATCATCTTCTCCACAAGATCATCCGCTCCATGAGGGACTGGGGACGGGACTGCTCCTGTGCCTCGGGCCAGGACAACATGTGCGGCCACAGGTTCGATGGACAGTATGGGGAGTTGCCGCGCGGTTATGACCACAAGTACGTCTACTCCCATTTCGGATACAATCTGAAGGCTACAGACCTCCAGGCCGCGGTCGGATGTGCTCAGATCGAGAAGTTCCCTTCGTTCGTGGTCAGGCGCAGGCACAACTTCGACAGGCTGAAGGACATATTGTCCTCTGCGGAGGATAAGCTGATACTCCCAGAACCGCTGCCGGGCAGCGAACCGAGTTGGTTCGGTTTCCTGATGACGTGCAGGCCCGGGACGGACAGGAAGAAAGTCGTTCCCGCCATAGAGGCGAAAGGTGTTCAGACGAGGATGCTGTTCGCCGGTAATCTGATCAAGCATCCGTGTTTCGACGGGATGCGCGCATCCGGATGCGGGTACAGGGTCGCAGGCGGGCTCGAGTCCACGGACACCATAATGAATGATTCGTTCTGGGTCGGCGTGTATCCCGGGATGACGGATGAGATGATCGACTGCATCGGCAGGACCATCATCGAGGCCGTGAGGTAATACGGTGTCCCTGGCCTCGGATGTCTACATCCGCCTGGAGAATCTGGCACTGGGCATGATCGCCTGGTTCGTCAAGCTGGTAAAAGGCTCCCGTCCCGAAGACATGGGAGCATACAGGCAGTTCGTCAGGTTCTGCGCGGTCGGAGTGCTCAACACCATAATCGGCTGGGGCATCTATTACATATTCATCATCATCAACACCGATTACTACCTGATCGGCAACGTCGTGGGATTCGTAGTGAGCGTGCTGAATGCGTACTTCTGGAGCAGGAGATACGTATTCGAGATAAAGAACGACAACCGCGGATTGACATTGGTGAAGACGTTCATCTCATACGGTCTGACGCTCGGACTGTCCACGGTGCTCCTCTACATCACCGTCGATATGATGCATATCAGCGCATTCATCGCGCCTGTGATATGCATGCTCGTGACGATACCGCTGAATTTCATACTGAACAAGTTCTGGGCTTACAAGCAAAGACCGGAATGATCCCGCCGGCGGCAATGATCTATCACCCGGGAGACCCCGGCTTTGAAACCGAAGCGCGGTACGAACCCGGTGTCAGAGCGCAGGTCCGATATGTCGGCGACCAGGTGCATGGCCTGATTCGGGTAGTACTCCTTCTCTCCGAAGCCCAGAGGCAATGCCGGGTCTATCAGGTCCCTGACGGTCTCGATGCTCTCGCGGAGCGTTGAGGAGCATCCGCTGCCCACGCAATAGGTCCTTCCGTCCCTGCCGCGCTCTCCGATGGCCAGCAATGCTTCCGCGGCATCCCTGCTGTACATGAAGTCCCAGACCTGGTCGCAGTTGGTCAGCGAGGGGCGCCCCCCGTCCAAAAGCGTGTTGATCACGTATTTCAGCACGGTGGAGTCCGGGGACAGCTCGCCGTAGACGCTCAGTAACCTTGCCCAGCAGAATCTGATGTCCAAGTGCCTGCACTCGATGGCAGACAGCTTGCCGGCGGCGTATTTCGCTATGCCGTATCCGCTCTTCGGGTCGGCATGGGTATCTCCGTTCAGCGGGACATCGGTGCTACCGTATTCTGCCTGCGATCCCACGCCCACGAAGGCACGGCACCCCAGACGCGAGGCCAGGTGAACGGCCTCGAGGGTGTTGACGATGTTGCTCGCCTGTAGCTTCGTATCCTCACGTTCGGCACCGAATGTGCCGTTCCAGGCAAGATTGAAGAAAATGTCGCAGTGGCCCTCTTCTAGATCGGAATATCCGTCCATGGCGCATTCTGTTACCGAGATCCTCTCCGATACGGGGATGTTATCCAGGTTGCGCGATCCGGGACGCACGAGTGCCAGAACTTCGATGTTACGTTCGGAGGCGACCTCTGCGAGAGCCGCCCCCACCATACCTGTGGCACCGGTCACGGCTATCCTCATGTCATTCCTCCAGGAGCTTCGGTATCTCGGACACCGACCTTATGCACGGTGTGCTATCCATGTTGCCGATGAGGAGGGACCTCGAACCGAATGCGCATGCCATACGGACATCGCTGTCGTAGCCGTCCCCGATCATCATTATCTCTTCGGGGCGGGCACCTGTGGAATCGCGGATATGCTGAAGTGCAGCTGTGCCCGGTTTGCCGATGACAGCATCCACGGATCTTCCGCAGCATGCCTCCACGGCGCCGACGGCGGCGGCGCATCCCGGGAACAGGATCCTGTCCTGGCCGAGGAACACGCGGTCCCTGTTGCAGGCTATTATCTTGTCAGCCCGTAACGCCACCCTGACCGCGGCCGCGATCCCGTCGTAGCCAAGTCCCAGGTCGAGGCCGATGACCAGGTTCTCGGCATCATCCTCGCCGGCGGTCTCCGCCCCGGCATCGGCGAATTCCGATCTGAGCCCGTCGGACCCGAACACATAGGTCTTCCTGAGACCGTTGTCGCGCGCATAGGCGGCCGTGAGATACCCGGATGTGAGTATGTCCTCGATCTTGCAGTCCATTCCCATCTTGGAGAGCTTGGAGCGGATGGCCTCGCGGGTCTTTATGCTGTTGTTGGTGACGAAGAACACCTTTCTGCCGCTGGCTCTGACGGAATCCACGGTCTCCGCAGCCCCTTCTGCAGGGTCGTTGCCGAAATACAATGTACCATCGAGGTCGAAGGCCACAGCGCGGATTCCCGAGAACATGATACCACTCAGTTGTTCTTTCCGACGAGGTCTATGCACATGTTGTGCCTGAGCTCATCCTCGTCCAGGAACGGTGCCAGGTCTTCAAGCGGTGCGGACAGCAAGGTGCCGTCGGGAAGTCTCTTCGTAGCGGATTTCGGTTCGAAGAACTGTTTCCTGTCGACGAACACCTCGCATACGGCATATCCCGGCTCTTTCAGGACGTCGTCGATCGTGTCCATCTCGGAATTGTCCCTTATGGAGTAGTAAGGATACCCGTATGCGACGGCAAGCTTGGAGAGATCGGGGAATCCCAGTTCTCCCTTGTCTCCGTCGATCCCGCAGAAATTGGAATGGAACATGTTCGTCTGGGTCTGTCTGATGGAGTGGTATCCGTCGTTGCTGATGACGAAGATCTTGATCGGGAGTTTGTTGGTGACGATGGTCTGAAGCTCCTGGATGTTCATCTGCAGGCTCCCGTCGCCGCTGAGGCAGACCATATCCGCCTTGCCTTTGGCTATGCAGGCGCCTATGGCGGCTGGAAGATCGTATCCCATGGATGCGATGGCGGAGTTCACGATGAACCTCTGGCCCTTGGCGATGACGTACGATTGCGTTCCGGCCACGCAGGCCGATCCGTTCCCTGCCACGGTGACATGCCCCTCGCCCAGCCTGCGGCTGAGCTCCTTGATGAAACAGTATACGTTGGCGATGCCCTCCTGGGCGTATTGGGCGTCGGTCACCACCGGGTACTTCTCCCTCCATTCCCTGCAACGGGCGATCCACTCTGCGTTGCCGAACACCGGTCCGGCCGCTTTCATGTTAAGCGATACCATGAGGTCCTTGGCGTCGGCGTGGACAGGCAGGTCCACGTGGATGGATGGCTTCTTGATCTCTTCTGCGTCTACATCCTCCATGATGACGTAGGCCGCCCTTGCCCAGGTCTTCCAATTGTACCCGACCTCCCTGATGCTTAGGCGGTTCCCGATCGCGAGCACAAGGTCGCTGTTCTGAACCGCGAAGTTCCCTGCGCGGTCTCCCATTATCCCGCCTCTTCCCACGTACAGCGGGTGATCGCTGGGGATGAGGTCGATGCTGGCGAAAGTAGTGACCACGGGTATGTTGAGCTTCTCCACGAGCTCGGTGAATGCGTCGTATCCGCCGGACAGGCGGATGCCGTTGCCGGCGTAGAGTACGGGGCGGGCAGCCTTTCCGACCTTATCCAGGATGAGGTCGACAGTGGCGGCATCCACAGGCTCCGGCAGGGTCCTGTCGTATTCGGAAGGGTCGTAAGGTTCCAACAGGTCGGTATCGACCACGGCGCCCTGCACATCGAGCGGCACGTCGAGCCAGCACGGGCCGGGGCGTCCGGTGGTCGCCATATGGAGGGCCTTCTCCAGACAGCGTCTTATCGACAGGGGGTCTATGACCATCTCGGAGTACTTCGTCATGCAGTCGACGGATCTCGTTATGTCGAACTCCTGGTCTCCGAATGAGCGTATCCCGAGCCCGATCTTCCTGGCGGTGACGTCGTATCTGACCTGTCCCGATATGATCAACATGGGGATGGAGTCCAGCCATCCTCCGACCACGCCGGTTATGGCATTGGTTCCGCCGGGCCCGGTGGTAACGCAGACAGCCGCGATCCGGTTGTCCATCCTGGCATAGCATTCTGCGGCGATCGCGCAGGCTTGTTCGTGATGGTTGTACGTGCAGTGGAGGCGCGGGCTGTTACCGAGGGAATCGTTGAGGTACATCGCACCGCCGCCGACTATCGTGAAGACGTCCGTTATGCCGTTGTCTGCCAGGAACTCGGCGATATAGTCAGATACTCTAATCTTCATTGTTCTGTTCCAGCTGCCGTATGCCGGCGGTCTCCCATAGGCGTCAAAGGATTAAAAGGCCCATCCTCACTCGCCGAACGAGTATTTGGTCGGGGTCAGGAAACGCACCCTCATGCGGCCCCTGATGGCCGACAGCTCATCGGATATCTGATTGTTCCTGGTGTCCGGGTCCCGCGGGAACCTGTAGTCCAGACCGTCCTCGCAGTAGTTATGGGTGTAGTCCCCGTCATAGCCGTCCATCCCGGCCACGCACACTTCTTCCAGGCCCAGGGTCTGGAGGAGTTTCAGGAGCATTATCCCCGAATTATCGATTATCTCCGGCTCTTTGCAGCTGTAGCTGGAGAAGTTGATCATGTAATCGTATCCTTCGGCATCCTTCATATTGGATGTCACGATGCGCTTCGCACCCGGTGCCGGCGTCATGGTGGAGTACCTGCGCATGTTGCTGCTGAACACATAATCGGGTTCGAACGCTTCGCCTGTGAAGTTGACGGCCACGATGACAGGGTCTTCGGAGTCGATGAACGCCCTCACATCGTCGTACCTCTCCTCCAGGCTCCTGCCGGGGGCGATGACCAGGACCTTCCTGTCCGCGAAGGCGGGAGTGAGGTCCGACAGAGCAGACCTGTCGTCGATGTAGTTCTCCATGAACAGGCGGTAGAACTCCTCGGCATCGCTTTTGGAGAACACCGCTTTCTTCTCTTCGGGAATGGTCTTGAGAAGCTCGTTGAAAGCTTTCTCCGTGAGCGTCTTCTTCTCCGAATAATGGCTCCCGTAATTGGGATGGCAGCCGTTGGATGCCGTGAGGTAGAACGGCAGGGAATAGCCCCAGAAGTGCTTCCTGTGTATGTTGTCCAGGTATTCGTCTATTATCTCGAGCATCGGCTCGATGAGATAGTTCCCTCCCTGGAACTCGTTCATGTACCCGGCGAAGAGCTCCATGTTAAGGTTCCCCGCCCCTCTTCCCATTCCGAACACGCAGGCATCGATCAGGATGTCCCTCGTGAGCCTGAGCTCCACGAAAGCTTCGGCATTGCCCATGGCCTGTTGGAGGTTGTTGTGGGAGTGGTATCCCAGGGCTATCCCCGGGTCCATGTTGTTGTCGGCCAAGTACACCAATCTGAGGAACTGGCGCCTTTTGATGACGCCCAGGGAATCCACTATGTAGATGGATTCCGGCTCCAGGTCGTTGAAAAGGGATATGGTGTCGATGAACTCCTCGTCACTGTAGGTGTTGGTGCTGACGAGTTGGATCATTATGCGGTATCCTAGATCCTTCACTGCCTTGGCGTACTCGTATCCTTCGGCGACACGGTCCTGTTTGAATATTATGCGGATCGCATCCACGGATCTGCCGTTGCAAGGTTCCAGCTTCTCCAGCGGAAGGGGGTTGATCATGTCGATCATCCCGACGTAGGTGACGCCCGCGCACTTGGGAGCTATTATCTCCTCCACCTGTGCCGTGCACGGGAAGATGGTCCGATCGGGGGAGTAGTCGCACTCCTTGAGGAAACCGACCTCGATGTACTCGATACCAGTGGAGTTCAGCTTCCGGATTATGAAACGGATGGCATCCTCGCCGAACTGCCAATTGTTGATGTAACCGCCGTCGCGGAGAGTACAATCCAATAGAGAAATGCGCCCCATGTTGGGACATGTCCTTGCCTATATTTCAAAATAGGGAGATAAGCAACGGGGCTCCCGCCCCGTTTGAAAGTTTAAACAACCGTGTTGGAAACGCACTCGACGTTCTCGATGCCCTCGATCGAGTGGAGGGCGTCTTCGAGGTTTCCGCCAACGGAATCGTCAGCGTCGTCGATCAGGAATCCTGCATTGACCTTCATGAGTCCGAAGGCAACGGGGAGGATCTTCGTTTCGAGGAGCTTGACTCCCGCGGGAAGTACCGAGGGGAGTTTGACGATCACCGCATCGAGATCTATCTCGGTGCTTTCGGGCATAAGGTCGTATGTTGCTGCGATCTGTCCCATTCAAAACACCTTCAAGGTCCGATGAATCCGCATTTCACACATTCGTATTTGACGCCCTGGTCGCGGCACTGGTTGCACCTTCCGATCTCATACTCCCCGCATTTGGGGCATTTGAAGAAAGTGTTGCCGGGGCCGAGAAGCCTCTTGCCGCAAGAGGAGCATATTTTGTCAGCTGCCATACTTGACGCGATATTATTGCTCATATTTAAATAAGCACCCCTAGCAAATGGTTTATGCGGGTAATGCATGGGCGCGGGCATGAAGATATGCCCCGAGTGCGTCCCCTGTCTGATGAAGCGCGTGCTGTTCCAATCGGAAGCGGCAGGCAACGGCAAGGTGTTCGAGTCAGTATCCGCCGCCCTCAAGACATATGCCAGCTTGTTCGAGAGCGGCAGCAATTCCGCAGCAGTGGCGACCGAGGTGCACCGGGCCTCCTATGCGGCGCTGGGCGTCCGCGACCCATATCTGGAATTGAAGATCAGGGCCGACGCCGTGGCCGAGGGGATGCTGCCGGCCGCCGAAAGCTACATAGAGAGGTCCGATGACAGGTTCCGTGCCTCCATAATGATGGCCGTCATCGGCAACATAATGGATTTCGGGTCCGGCATAAAGGCCATAGACGACCCGGACGAGTTCGGCAGCATATTCGAAGATCTCGCCTCACAGGGCATCGGGGCAGACGACACCGAGAAGTTCCGTTCATCCATACGCCCCGGGGGCACCGTGCTATACATGTTCGACAACTGCGGCGAGTCCCAGCTGGACAAACTGCTCATAAGGGAGATCCGTTCGATGGGGGCCCGCGTGGTGGGGATAGCGCGCGGAGAGCCGATACTGAACGACGTGACCGAGGAGGATGCGTTGCGCATCGGCCTTGACCGTGAATTGGACAGGCTGCTCACGAGCGGACAGTTCGCCATCGGCCTGGACCTTTCCAAGATAGGTCCGGAGCTCAGGGAGGAGCTCGCCGATGCAGACCTGCTCGTCGCCAAGGGCATGGCCAATTTCGAGGCCCTGTCCGATCAGGATGCCGGCGTTCCGGTCGTGCACATAATGAGGTCCAAATGCATGCCGGTCGCCAGGGCGGCGGGCGTTCCGTACGATACCAACGTGGTCCTGTACCGTCCTAAGCAGATTTGAAATACGACCAGCCCCTAAGGAGATTCGATGTCCTCAGGAAAGGTCAAGCAGGCGATAATAATGGTCGGAGGCATGGGCACCAGGCTCAGGCCGCTCACCAACAGTCGTCCGAAGCCCATTCTGCCAGTCCTAGACAGGCCCTGCCTCTCGTATCTCGTGGAGTCGTTCTCTAAGGCAGGTATAACCGAGATCATCTTGGCATGCGGCTATCGCTCGGAGCAGATGTCCGAAGCCATCGGAGACGGGTCCGAGTGGGGCATCTCCATCGAGTATTCCTATGAGGACGAGCCCATGGGAACGGCAGGGGCGATCAAGCTTCTGGAGGACCGTCTGGACGAGACCTTCGTGATGGCATTCGGGGACGTGTTCGCCGACATGAACCTGACCGAGGAGATCGAGGAGCATTTCTCGTCGGGGGCCGATGTGACGTTCGCTCTCACGCCAGTCCCCAATCCGTGCGAGTTCGGGATCGCAAGGGTCGACGAATCCGGGCGCATAACCGAATTCAAGGAGAAGCCGCTTCCCGAGGAGGTCTTCTCCGATCTCATCAGCGCAGGCGTGTTCGTGATGAACAGGGACCTCCTGTCGCTCGTACCGTCGGGAAGGCCCTTCGATTTCTCGAAGGAGCTGATGCCGCTGGTCATGTCCACAGGACGCACGGTCCAGTCCCACATACTCGAAGGCGTGTGGAAGGACGTCGGCCGCCCCAGCGATCTTCTCGCCGTCAACATGGTCATGGCGTCGAGGAGGTTCGGCGACTACGCATGGCCGCAGTCAAGTGTTCCGGGGAGCAGCATCATAAAGCCGTTCTATCTCGGCCAGGGCGCATCGGCGAAGGATTCTGCCATGTCTGCGGTCGTCCTGTCGGAAGGGTGCACGGTCGTAGGCGGCAAGATATCCAATTCATTGCTTTTCAAAGGATGCAGCGTCGAGGGCGCGGAGATATCCAACAGCATACTCGGCGAGGGTTGCACCGTCGGCACCGGTGCCGTGATAATATCATCGGTGCTGGGCGACGGGACCGTGGTGGAAGCCGGCGCAAGGGTCGAGGGCGAGAACCGTTAAGGCAGTTCTTCCATCGGTCCATCCTTCCGTGCACTTTTGCGGAAGTGCAGAGCGCATGTCACTATGAGGCATATCATCATCAGGGCCATGAACGCGCTCTTGATCCCGATGACGACGTTCTGGGATATCAGCATCCCTCCTAGGTCCAGCAGTCCGGGCAGCGGTGCGAGGCCGACGATGAAGATTATCACGAACAGGAGATTCTGCTTGCTGAGCTCTTTCTCGGACCTCAGGAAGAATATGAACGGGAGTGCGAGAAGCACGAGCATGTACTGCATCACGGCCACGGCTGGCCCGAAGAACGCCATGCACATCGCAAGGGCGATGACCTCCCAGTCCTTGGCTTTCTTGTCGTACACGATGATGAGGATCATGGGGATGAAGAGCACAGCCGTCAGTATGTACCCGAGAGCGAGTACCGTGGCGGCCGGGAGGCTGCTGCCCACCACTACGTTCAATACCTGATGCATCAGTGTGAACCCGGTCGGACCCGATGTGTACGATCCTATGTGAATCTGTATGTTCTCGATGAGGATCGCGATGTTCCCGTCCGTGAACAGGAACGGTACGAAGAAGAATATGAGGCCCAGCGCGACACAGAGCCCCGTCTCGCGCCAGTTCCTCTCCCTTATCAGGAGGAGCCCCAGGAAGATGGGGTAGATCTTCACGCTTACCGCGATGGCCAGTGCCACGTACGAGATGTACCTCACCGTTTTGTTCTCCGATCTGTATCCCAGCAGGAATATCAGGCACAGCGGGAGGATCAGAAGGACTATGTTCCCGCGGTCGACGGCGTAGATGAACGGGTACGACATGAGGAACAGGAAGCAGAACGCCATCGCGTATCTGCGCAGTTCGGAACTGTGTTTGACGATGACGAAGAATGCGAATGTCAGAAGGGTCACTATCAGATAGTACGACATGATGCCCATCTGAGAGCCTCTGAGCGCGTAGATCAGGTCCGGCATTCCGGGGTTCTCCACGAAAGGTATCGTGAAGATGCCGATGACCGTGTACATGACGGTCGCCAACGGCGGATAGATGACGTGCGCCAGCGTGTAAGGGTGGTTGAAACTCGATGCAACGCTGTAGAAGTAATCGTAGTAGTAGTTGCTGTGATCTTCGCAGATCATCCCGTACAAGGCCTGCCCGCCGGTGGCCAGCACGCATATGAAGAACACGATGACGAATGCCAGGGCCAGCATGAGGGCGGTGAACAGCACGGGATTGCGGGCGTATTCACCCTTGGCCTTGGCCATGATGCAGTCAGCAATCCGCATCTGAAACCTCCCTTTTCTTGGGTCCGTATGTCCTGTAGCGCCGGTACCAGTCGGAGATGAGCATCAACAGCAATGCGGCTTCGAACAACATCTTGACTGCGACCAGGATGTTCTGTGTGTAAGTGGAGCCGCCCCAGGATATTGTCAGGATCCCGGGCAGGGGTGCGAGGATGACGATGAGCATGATCGCGATGGCGATGTTGCGACGGGTGAGGTCCTTCTCGCACAGCAGGAACATGATGGTCGGGATTATGAAATAGATAGAAGAGTACATCGCAACGCTGGTTATCGGTATTGTGGCCAGCACGCATGCGCAAAGGAGAGCTTTCTCCCAGATCAGCATATGCTTGGATACGACCGTCAGCAGGCAAAGGACTCCCATCACGCCTACGATTGCATATCCTATGACTACAGCGGCGGCATCGCCGATCATCGGTCCTATCGTCTCGGACAGCAGGAGATGGATCGTCGTGGGCGCCGACGCGCCTCTTTGGTCGGAGAGTATCCCCATGTTCTCGAGGAGTATGGCTATGTTCCCGTCGGTGAACACGAACGGCACTATTAGGAGCACTCCCGAGATGAAAATGCCGACCATCGCTTCTTTGATGTGCTCCTTGTCGAATAGCAACGCCCAGAATATCAACGGGTAGATCTTGATGGCGGAGGCAATGGCCAATGCCGCGTATGCAGAGTACCTCAGCCACTTATTCTCGGACCTGTGGAAGATCAGGAAGAATCCTATGAGCGCCGCGACGAACATGATGCTGTTCCCGCGCTCTATGCAGCATACCACCGGTGCGGAGAACAGGATCAGCAAGAGGGCCGAAGCTTTGGTGGCACGGTCCTTGGAGGCGATATGCGATATCAGCAGGTAGAATAGGAACAGTGTTATGACGACAGTCGCAAAGTAGATCGCCATGCCCATCTGGGAATCGCGGAGGGAGAGAGCGAGCGGATATCCCTCCATCGGGATGGTGGCGAAAGGGATGGTGATCATGGCGATTATCTTGTATGCGATGGCGGCCAGCGGCGGATAGATGATGTGGTGTTCCGTGTACGGCAGGTAACTGCTGTCGGCAACGCTGGTGAAGAAATCCATGAACATGTCGGATTTGTCATCGAAAAGGAATCCGGAGATACTGCGACCGCCGGTTATGATGCCGACGAAGACGAACATCAAGAGGAACAGGATGAGGACCGTCATGAAGAAGGTCGAAACAGACCTTTCGCCGAATATGTTGCGGAACATCTCCTTTCCGGTGCCAATCGGATCGTCCATGAGGTTGCAACGTCGAAGCCTGATATAACTTTACCACATCGCGCATGACTGATGGACATGGTACGGCGCAAACAAATATATCATGTGTGAACAATCGCAGGCAGAGCGAAATGCACGTCATCTCATTGGTCGTAAGGAATGAATTCGGTGTCATGCAAAGGGTCATGGGCGAATTCACCAGGAACAAGATCAACGTTGAGACCATCGTCGTCGGGAAATGCGAGCAACCGGGGAGGGCCAGGATAGTGCTGTCCGTCATCGGTGAGGACTCGGCCAGGACGGCATTGGAGAAAGTCTGTGCACTGCAGGACGTTTTCGATGCGGAGATCGTCACTCCTGACAGACAATCGGCATATGCGCTCATGTCCACTACGAGCGGCAACGTCGGCGTCGTCGGCGGTTCGGAGCAGGTCGGAGAGATCATCGACCGCAGTCAGCCCGAAAAATACGTCAAAGCGCTAAATGCCCTGTGAAGAGGTGTCAAAAATGGAAAAAACTGAGAAGATTTGGCTTAACGGCAAATTCGTGCCCTGGGCGGACGCCCGTATGCACGTTCTATGCCACGCGATGAACTATGGCACGGGCGTCTTCGAGGGGATTCGCGTGTACCAGACTCCCAAAGGATCTGCCATTTTCAGGTTGAAGGACCACGTGAAGAGGCTCATGGACGGATGCAAGGTCATGACCATCGGCCTCAACATCAACGGCAAAGAGTACGGATTCGATGACATCTGCAGCGCGATAAAGGACACCGTCAGGGAGAACGGCAAGGTCGATTATGTCAAGCCCACGGTCTTCCTGAGCGGGGAAGAGGTCGGACTCAATCCCACGAAATGCGCTTCGTCCATGGCAGTCATCGGAGTCTACATGGGCAACTATCTGGGAGAGGGCGCATCCGAGGGCGCAAAGCTCATCATCTCGTCATGGCAGCGCCCTGACAATCTGTGCTCCCCCGCAGGCGCCAAGGTGAACGGAGCATACGTCACCAGCACCCTGGCAAAGAGGGAGGCGATCCAGCACGGGGCATCCGAGGCCGTAATGCTGAACTCCAGAGGCAATGTCGCGGAGTGCACGGGAGAGAACATATTCATCTACAGGCATGGGAAGATCTTGACGCCCGGCCCCTCGAACAGCATCTTGGAGGGCATAACCCGCAATTCCATCATCGATGTCGCCAGGGACATGGGATACACGGTCGAGGAGACCGATATCTGCAGGACCGAGCTCATAACGGCCGATGAGGTCTTCATGACCGGCACGGCCGCGGAGATAGCACCCGTCACGATCATTGACGAGAAGAAGATCGGCAACGGCAAGATCGGTCCGGTTGCAAGCGCGATCCACGCAAGGTTCCACGACATCGTGACGGGGAAGGTTCCCGAATACGATGCCTGGCTCGATTACGTCAATTAAACTTTCAATGGCCCCTCGCGGGGCCTTCCTTTTCATTATCCCTCGGAGTTGACCGATTGAAGATTGCGATGATGACCGACAGTTATTATCCCACCCGGGACGGAGTAGTAACATCGCTGACGATCACCAAAACAGCACTCGAGGCCATGGGGCACGAGGTCGTGGTCATAGCTCCGGATCCCGGAGAGGCGGACCGCATGGGCGGGGTCGTATACTTCCCCGCAGTCCAATTCAGATCGTACCCGGGATATTTCCTCCCGGTCCTGCGCTCCAACAAGATCGAGATCCTGAAGAAGATAGACCCGGATGTCATACACATCCATGGCATTGCCATCATGGCGTTCAAGGCCATGATCTGTGCCAGGGAACTGCATCTGCCCACTGTCCTCACTTTCCACACCATGGTGGACGACACGGTGAAGTATTATTCTCCGTTGCAGGTGCCCGAGGATTTCATGAGGAAGCTCGTCTGGATCTACCTCCGTTCCCTGATAAAGCGCCCGGATGCGATCATAGTCCCCACGCCCTCGACCGAGAAGGCGCTCAGGGACAACGGGGCACATCCCCGCGAGGTCCGCGTGATCCCCACGGGATTGGATACCAACCGTTTCTCGCCGGAGGTCGATGGGTCCCATATACGCGAAAGGCACGGGCTCGTCGGTAGAAAGGTGCTCATACACGTCGGCCGTGTGTCCTTCGAGAAGGACATAGGCACCGTTGTGAAGGCGCTCCCGCTCCTGGATGACGATGTCGTGCTGCTCATAGCGGGGAAAGGGCCCGCTCTGGACGACATCAAGGCCCTGGTGTCCGAAACAGGAGTGGCCGACAGGACGGTGTTCGCGGGGTTCGTGCCCGACGAAGAGCTCCCCTCGTACTATGCCGCCGCTGATGTGGCCATATCCGCATCGCGTTTCGAGACCCAGGGACTGTCGGTCATGGAGGCAATGTCCATGTGCAAGCCCGTTGTATGCGCAGCGGCCCGTGCGTTCTTGGATTTCGTGAAGGACGGGGAGAACGGGTTCCTTTTCGACGGCGGTCCGGAGGAGTGCGCGGATGCGGTGCGCAGGGCGCTGTCGGCACCTTCGTCTGTACAGGCCGCCGCGAGGAGCACAGCCGAGGAATTCTCCATACCCATGTCGGCGAAGAAGCATCTGGAGGCATATGCTTTCGCCGTGGAATCCAAACGCAAGAGGGAGGAGGAGAAAGGATGAGCGCTGTGACCGATTTCCTCGTATCGATATTCGGTGACAGCCCCCAGGGCATCCTCCTCTGCATTGCCATAATATTCTTCGTTGATGCGCTGATCTTCCCCATGCTCCCGGAGCTGTTCTTCATCTTCTGCTTCATGTACGATCCGACGCCCGTGTTCGGCACGGAGCTCCTCCTGGCGGCCACGATAGGCGAGATAATGGGGGTCCTGATACTGTACACGGTGGTGGAGCACATCCATGTGCCCAGGAAGATAAAGGCCGTTGTGTCGAAGTATGTCAATTTCATGATAATCGGCGATGAGAGGATGCTGCTGGTCAATCGGGTGGCCCCGATGGTGCCGTTCACAGGCGCGTTCATAAGCATCGCCCCCACCTGGAAGCTGTCCACGAGCCTGATCTACCTGGTTCTGGGATGCCTGCTGAAATACGGCCTGATCATGGTCATGAGCAGTTGGTTCTTCGCCTTCTTCAGCAGCGAGGCGGCGACATTCGTGTCGATAGGTATGGTGGTCGCGCTCATGGCGATATCATTCGCCGTCGGCTACTATAAGAAGAAGTCCAAGGAAACCGAAGGCAAGGAAGTGGAAACAAATGAAGATAATTGACGTCAACCCGTTCTTCTTCCCCTATAAAGGGGGCATAGAGCGCAGGATGCATGATACATCACGTCTGCTGGCGGCAAGAGGCCATGATGTGACCGTTCTGACATCCCGTCTCAGCCATGACGATCCGGAGGAGGAGAGGACGCCCGAAGGGTACAGGATCGTCCGTCTGAAGTCCAGGCAGATCAAGGTCTACAACCCTCCGTTCATTTCGTCCCCCGGGGTGCGCGAGGCCATCGAGTCGATGGGGGCGGACGTCATCAATTACAACTATCGCTGGGCACCCTCTTACAACAACGATATAGCCAGATATGACGGCCCGAAGGTGTTCACAGTGCACAACATGTGGGGCGAGGGCACGGGCATACAGGCGAAGCTGTCGGAGATCAACGACCGCATGTTCGTGAAGAGATGCCTGTCGACCTTCGACGAGATCGTAAGCGTGAGCGAGAGCCTGAGGGTTCAGACCATAGGGCGCGGAGTCTCCGCAGATAAGGTGACCACGGTCCCCAATTGCCTGTCGGAGTTCCCGCAGGTCACGGACGAGGAGGGCGATTTCATACTTTCCTTGGGCCGTCTGGTCCCCGTGAAGGGATTGGAGTACCTGGTGGAGGCCATGAGGGACGTGGACTGCAGACTGATAGTATGCGGGAAGGGCCCTGCGGAGAAGAGCATAGCGGACTGCATCCGCAAGTACGGTCTGGAGGACAAGGTGGAGATGCGCGGATACGTTCCGGAAGAGGAGAAGCAGAGGCTGATGTCCACATGCAGGCTCTTCGTCATCCCGTCGCTGTCGGAGGCATTCGGCATAGCTGCCCTGGAGCAGCTGTCGTACGGCCGTCCGGTGGTGTCCACGAACGTCAACGGCCTGCCGGAGACAATAGGCAACGGCGGGATACTGGTGCCTCCGAAGGACCCTTCGGCGCTGTCGGGCGCCATCAACGACCTGCTCTCCGATTCCGCCCTCCGCAGCTCATACAGGGAGAGGTCCCGGGCTCAGGCAGAGTCGTTCGCATGGGACAGGCACATCGGGACACTGGAGGATGTGTTCCGCAAGGCGATGGAACGTCGATAAAACAGCTTTTTCGACCTCCTAAATAGTTATATAGGTCGAGGGATTAGGAGGAGTTACGCTCTTTAGAGCCGATGAATGATGACGGTGCTAGGCACCGGAAAGAGGTAATTTAAATGTCTGTATTTGTGAAGTTTGAGACACCCAAAGAGCTTTCAGACAAAGCCTACTCCCTGGCTGAGATCGCGAGGGACGGCGGAAAGATCAAGAAAGGAACGAATGAGGTCACCAAAGCCGTCGAGCGCGGTGAGGCAGCCATCGTTATCATGGCAGTCGACGTCGACCCCCCAGAGATCCTTGCCCACATGCCCGCACTCTGCGACGAGAGGAACATCCCCTTCGTCTACGTGCCCAGCAAACTGGAGCTCGGAAACGCAATCGGACTCGAGAAGCCCACTGCATCCATCGCACTCGTCGATGTCGGCAGGGGAAAGTCCCTCTGCGAAGAGATCGCCAACGCTGTCAAGGCACTGAAGAACTAAGGTGATTCGGATGGTAGACACTGATAGCATCCCATCTGAGGTCGTCGAGATCATCGGCCGCACCGGGATGACTGGTGAGGCCACCCAGGTCAAGGTCCGTGTACTTGACGGACGCGACAAGGGAAGGATCATCACCAGGAACATCATGGGCCCCGTCAGGATGGGCGACATACTCATGCTGAGAGAAACCTCAAGAGAGGCAAGAAAGCTCGGAATGGGCAGGTGATTTAAATGGTCGAGGTCAGAAAATGCATATTCTGCGGTGGCGACATCGAACCGGGAACCGGCAAGATGTTTGTCAAGAAGGACGGTACCGTTTACTTCTTCGACAGCAACAAATGCTACAAGAACATGATCCAGCTCAAAAGGGTGCCCAGGACGACCGCTTGGACCGACAAGGCCAAGAGGGAGAAGTCCATGCGCCTGAAGGCCATCGAGAAGAAGGAGTGAGTTCTGTGGAGAGAACTTACCTGATGGTCAAACCCGACGGGGTCCAGCGCGGACTCTGCGGGGAGATCGTCAACCGCTTCGAGAAGAAAGGACTCAAGCTCGTCGCCATGAAGCTCATGGTCATCCCCAAGGATGTCGCCGAGAACCACTACGGCGAGCACAAGGGCAAGAAGTTCTACGACTCGCTCATCAGCTACATCACGTCGGGGCCCGTCCTCGCCATGGTGTGGGAGGGTGACAATGCCGTTGCCGTGTGCAGGAACATGATGGGAAAGACCAACCCTCAGGAATCCGCACCCGGCACCATCCGCGGCGACTACGGCATGCAGACCGGTATGAACCTCATACACGGATCCGACTCGCCTGAGTCTGCGGAGAGGGAGATCAAGATCTTCTTCAAGCCCGAAGAACTCGTATCCTACACAAGGACCGCTGACAAGTGGATCTACGAGTAAACCCCCTTCTATTTCCCTTAATTTCCACTCAGGGGCACATATATGACGATAAGGCAACCGGTGGTGAGCGTGCTCGGTCATGTCGACCACGGCAAGACCAAATTACTCGACAGGATCAGAGGAACATCGGTCCAGGCGAGGGAAGCAGGCGCTATCACCCAACATATCGGTGCCACGGAAGTGCCCATAGAGCACATCTACAAAGTATGTGCGCCCCTGATAGGAAAAAAGAAATTCGATGTCCCGGGACTGCTTTTCATAGATACCCCGGGACACCACTCGTTCATAACGCTCAGGGCACGCGGAGGATCCTTGGCGGATCTGGCTGTCCTCGTGATCGATATAAGGGAGGGCCTGATGCCCCAGACCATAGAGTCCATACGGATCCTCAGGCAATACAAAACTCCCTTCGTCATCGCCATGAACAAGGTGGACACGATCCAGGGTTGGATCTCGGAGGACGGACGTCCGTTCATAATGTCCGAGAAGGTCCAGCAGGAGCATACCCTGGCCGCTTTCAACGACAGGCTCTACAGCATAATGGAGCAACTGTCCAAAGAGGGCATATCGGCGGACAGGTACGACAGGATCGACGATTTCACAAAGGCTGTCGCTCTCGTGCCGATAAGCGCCAAGGAGGGCGAGGGCATACCCGACCTTCTGCTTATGCTCATAGGCCTGGCACAGCGCTTCCTGGAGAACCAGTTGGAACAGGCGGAAGGACCCGGCAGGGGAACGATACTTGAGATCAAGGAGGAGCGCGGCCTCGGCTCGACGCTCGACATGATCCTGTATTCCGGAACCCTGAAGAAAGGCGACACCGTCGCCTTGGGCACCAGAGGGGCGCCGTTGGTCACGAAGGTGAAGGCGATCCTCAAACCCAAGCCCCTGGATGAGATCAGGGACCCTCGCGACCGTTTCGAATCGGTCAAGGAGCTGCATGCGGCGGCAGGGGTGAAGATCTCATGTCAGAGCATGGAAGGTGTGATAGCCGGAGCCCCCCTCCGCGTCGTCAAGGGGCCCAACGATCCCGCGATCAAGGAGATGACCGAGGAATCCAGCATCAAGATCGAGACATCCGAGAAGGGCATAACCGTCAAAGCCGATGCGATCGGGTCATTGGAGGCCCTGGCCTTCGAGGCCAAGGCGGCATCCATACCGATAAGGAAATACGGTGTAGGCGAGATAACAAGAAGGGACATCGTGGAGACTGCAGCCTACGGCGAAAAGGCAACCAAAGTGATCCTGGGATTCAATGTGACGATATCCAAGGATGCTGCGGCGGAGATGGAGCTCCATGAGATCAAGGTCCTTACGAATCCCGTCGTATACAGATTGATAGAGGAGTACCAGGAGTGGTCGGACGAGTCCAAGAAGCAGAAGGACGCTGACAAGAGGTCCGAATATTCATTCCCCGCAAAGTTCAGGATACTCCCCAACTGCATATTCCGCGCCAGCAAGCCCGCTATAGTGGGCGTCCGTGTACTGGCCGGGAGGATACGTGCAAATCAGAGGCTCATAAACTCCGACGGCCGCGACTGCGGTAAGATAAGGAGCATACACGTGGGCGAGGACACGGTCAAGGAGGCCCTGCAGGGCGAGGAAGTGGCGATATCCATAGAGGGCGTCACCGCCGGCAGGCAGGTCAACGAAGAGGACGTCCTGTACGTGGATCTTCTCGGGTCCACCGTCAGGGAGATAGCCACTCTCGACATCAATGAGGACGAGAGGATGACCTTGGCCGAGACATTGGAGATAAAACGCAAGGAGGACCCCTTCTGGGGCATGTGAACATGGAACCTGCTGCCGAGACTATAGATCCCAACAACATGGCCCGCGAGATCTACGATTTCCTGGAGAACCTGGAGACCGCCGTCACTGCGGAGCTCTCGATGGAGGCCAAGTTCGACCGTATAATGATCTGCGGCATGGGAGGTTCGGCCATCGGCGGCGACATAATAGCTGACTGCGTCTACGATACCATGGACATCCCGATAACTGTCCAAAGGTTCCCTGTGATCCCGCGCTGGGTCAATACGAGCACTCTTGTCATAGTGTCCAGTTACTCCGGGAACACGAAGGAGACCATCCTCATGTACGAGGCGGCCATCAAGCGCGGATGCAAGGTCATCGTCATAACTTCAGGTGGTCAGATCCTCGAGAAGGCGAAGGCCAACAACAACGATCTCATAGTCCTGCCTTCAGGCATACAGCCCCGCAGCGCGCTCGGTTACATACTGGGATACATGGCCAATGTCATCGAGACCGTCGGCGGTCCCGCATGCAAGACCGAGATGTCCAAGATCCTTCCGAAGCTCATCAAGTTCAGAGCGAAGCTCATCAGCGAGAAAGGCGTCGCAAGGACCGTGGCCAAGAGGCTGTACGGGAAGGCGCCCATCATCTATTCCACGGTCGGCATATCCTCGTCTGCCATGCGCTGGAAGACCCAGATCAATGAGAATTCCAAGATGATCGCATTCTCCGGGATGCTCCCGGAATTCAATCACA
Organism: uncultured Methanomassiliicoccales archaeon; assembly: GCA_964558505.1. Taxonomy (GTDB): domain Archaea; phylum Thermoplasmatota; class Thermoplasmata; order Methanomassiliicoccales; family Methanomethylophilaceae; genus CAYMPW01. The sequence continues at coordinate 78,754 of CAZLEI010000003.1, forward strand.
ACGAAATCGCCGGTTGGATAAACAGAGGGGACACGAGAGACGAGTGTGTCATAGTGATCCTCTATGAGGAGAATGCGGACAAGATAATCCGGAAGATGACGGATGCCGCCATATCCACTCTCAAGTCCCACGGGATGGAGCCCGAGGTCATAAAGATCAGGGGCAAGAAGGTCATGGAGAGGTGCCTCCGCGCAACCATGTTCGGCGATTACGTATCGCTGTACTTGGCGTACATGCAGGGCGTCGACCCCTCGGAAGTGGAGACGATCAAGAAGCTCAAGATCCGTCTCGAACAGCCGCTGAAGAAACGTAACATCGGCAGATCCGGAAAGAAGCGCAAAGGATGACATCGCCTTTCCGGGGGTACGCGGTCTCTTTTCACAACGTGTACAAAGGTTTATAAGCTGCTCTATAATAAGCGCCCTTACAGGTGTTCAAATGGTAGAATTCAAAGCTATCGTTAACGATGTGAAGACAGGCAAATCATACAACGTTGCCGTGTCAGGCCACCACGCGAACTCTCTGATTGGTAAAAACATCGGAGAGATCGTAGACGGAATATTCGTGGGTCTCCCGGGTTATAAGCTCAAAATCACCGGCGGCAGCGACGGTAACGGAACCCCCATGAGGGGCGACGTTCCCGGCAACAAGAGGAGAAAGCTCCTCCTGTCCGAGTCGATAGGCTTCCACCCCGTTTACGAGGGTGAGAGGCGCAGGGTCGCAATCCGCGGATCCGCCATCTCAAGCTCGATCGTCCAGGTCAACATGGCGATCGCTGAGTACGGACCCAAATCCATAGAGGAGTCCTTTGCGCCAGAAGCGCCGGCGGAGTCCCAATGAAGGTCCCTAAGCAGCCCGAGATCAACATCGGGATGATCGGGCACGTCGACCACGGTAAGACAACTCTTACCAAAGCCCTCAGCGGCGAGTGGACCGACCGTCATTCCGAAGAGGTCAAGAGGGGTATCTCGATCAGGCTCGGCTATGCCGATGTCCCGTTCTACAAATGCCCAAAGTGCGAGGGCACAGCCAGTTACGGCACTCAGGCCGTGTGCAAGAATTGCGGCTCCGATGCCGAGTTCATAAGGGCAGTGTCCTTCGTGGACGCTCCCGGACACGAGACGCTCATGGCCACGATGCTGTCGGGAGCCGCCCTTATGGATGGCGCTCTTCTGCTCGTAGCGGCCAACGAGAAATGCCCCCAGCCTCAGACCAAAGAGCACCTCATGGCGCTCTCGATCATCGGGATTGAGAAGATCATCATTGTCCAGAACAAGATAGACATCGTCACGCGCGAGCAGGCCATCGAGAACTTCAAACAGATAAAGGAGTTCGTGAAGGGCACTGTGGCGGAGAACGCGCCTATCATCCCCGTATCGGCCAACCGCGGCGTCAACATAGACATGCTCATCGAGGCCATCGAGAAGCATATCGTCGCCAAGGTCAACAGGGATGTGGATTCGTCCCCCCTCATGCACGTGGCCCGCTCATTCGACATCAACTCTCCCGGTACCGAGCCCAAGGACCTCAAAGGAGGCGTCCTGGGAGGGACCCTCATCCGCGGCATCCTGAATGTCGGCGACGAGATAGAGATCGTCCCGGGAAGGAAGGTCGATGTTGCAGGCAAAGCGACATGGGAGAGGATAACTGCCAAGGTCGTGTCCCTCAATGCCGGTAACAAAAGCGTCGAATCGGTCCGCCCCGGCGGTCTGATATCCATCGGCACGGAACTTGACCCCTCGTTCACCAAATCTGACGGACTCACCGGCAGGATCGTCGGCGTCCCCGGGAACCTTCCCGCAGTGGTCCACGACTTCAGGATGAAGACCGTCCTCCTGGACCGTGTCGTTGGATCGTCCACGGAGACCTCCGTGGAGGAGATCAAGACGAACGAGCCCCTCATGCTCAGCATAGGGACTGCAACCACGGTCGGTGTCGTCAAGAGTGCCAGGAACGGTTCGGCCGAGGTCGCGCTCAAGATCCCGGTCTGCACAATGGACGGGCAGAGAGTGGCCATATCCAGAAGGATCTCCAACAAGTGGAGGCTCATCGGATATGGTCTCATAGAGCAATGACCATGCAAACCGTCGTGTTGGACACAAACGCCTTACTCATGCCTTTTGAGATGAAGATGAACCTGGACATCTCCGTGATGAATATCCTCGGAGATGTCAGGTTCGTCGTTCCCGGACCCTTGGTCGGGGAGCTTAAGCATTTGGACAACAAGCATGCACGTGCAGCGTTGATGCTCGCCCGCAAGTATGAGATCATACACACGGAGGCAAGCGGGGACGATGCTGTCGTGGAGCTCGCGCTGTCAACGGGCGGGTACGTCCTCACGAACGACAAAGAGCTCCGCAGGCGCCTGAGGAAGCTCAACGTCCCGATCCTGTACCTACGTTCTGGAACCCATCTGATCCTCGAGCATTGAGGCCATCTTCTCGTCGGGGTTAATAAAAAAAGGATTGACGGCCAGAAGGCCGTCGGTGTTTGAAAATCAATCTTCTATGTCGACGGAGATTATCGTGACGGCGTCTTTGGGCCTGTCAGACCTGTCCGTTGGGACTTTGCTGATCTTATCGACGACATCGATGCCTGCCACTACCTGTCCGAACACAGGGTGCGCGGAGGGCGTGCGGGGATTGTCCCAGTCCAGGAAATCGTTGTTGACGGTGTTGATGAAGAACTGGCTGCCTCCGCTGCGGGGGCGTCCGGTGTTGGCCATGGATATGGTGCCTCTGACGTTGGAGTGCCCTTTGACGAACTCGTCCTCGATCGTGTAGCCGGGTCCGCCGGTACCGTTGCCGTCGGGGTCTCCGCCCTGTATCATGAATCCGTCGATGATCCTGTGGAAGATCGTGCCGTCGTAGAATCCCTCTCCCGCGAGTTTGATGAAATTGCCTGCGGTTATGGGCATATCTGCGTACATGGCGATCTTGATGTCGCCCATGTTTGTATGAAGTGTGACCGTTGTCATCGGGCCGTCATGGATTTGTCAATAAAAAGGATTCCCGTCGGATCACCTGTAGATGGCATCCGCGGCGTCGTTTTTGCTGGATTCGCTCTCTTTTTCCACGTTGACCAATGTATCCACGTATTCCTCGATGTACTTCTTGTTGTTGAGGACGCTGTAGATGATGGTGATGGCGACCATCAGCAGCAACGTCGCGATGCAGGATGCAACTGTCTGCGTGTACGCTCCCACCACGATCATGAGGCCCAGGAGTATCATGCCTATCTCCGCGATCAGGAATTTCGGACGGAGGTTGTTGAGCTTCGATATCTCTTCGGTCAGAAGAGTGGTGTATCCGATGGCATTGCTGACGATCTTCCACTCGTTCAGCACATTGGTCGGGACCCCGTCGATGGATTCGAGTTCCTCCACGGTGCGGAGCTTCTTGTAGCGGTCCAGAAGCTGTGACGATGTGCGTATGGTGGAGATAAGCGAAGGTATGGTGTAGATGATGGCACCCATCGAAACCATAGTAAGACAGAGGTAAAACTCTGTCAATCCAAGTAAGGCGCTCATCGCTTTGATACTATGGTCGGTACGTAAATCATTTTCTATCGGACATCCGATATCTCCGCATGGCCGGGTGCGATGACAAGACGAATGTGATGAGATATCTGGACAAGTCGGGTATCCGATACATACCGCACATCTATGCCGAGATGGACCAGACCGCCACGGGATCGGAGATCGCTCGTCATCTGGGGGAGGATCCCCTCTGTGTGTTCAAGACCCTGGTGACCATGGGGAAATCCGAGAGGTGCTATATATTCATCATCCCTGTGGATTCCGCATTGGACCTGAAGAAGGCAGCAGCGGCAGTGGGGGAGAAATCAGTCCATATGCTCCCCGTAAAGGACCTTCAGAGGCTGACCGGCTACGTGCACGGCGGTTGCTCGCCCATGTGCATGACCCGTAGGATGCCCGCGCTCATCGACATCACGGCCGAATCCAAGGAGACCGTGTACGTCAGTGCCGGGAAGGTCGGATACCAGGTGGAATTGTCATATGGAGACCTGAAGAAAGCCGTCCCCGGTCTGGATGCGGCGGATATCTGTCAATGAATTTTCTCTGTTTCGGACGATTGTATGCTGTTTACTGTTATGGTGGTCATTCAGTCGATTCAGAGGTATTTATACAATCTAATCATCACTATATTCACGGAGGTTCGGAGAGATGGATTTCATCACGCAGGCAGACGATTACATCAGCAGGTACATCTCGGAAAAGAACCTCAAAATAATCTGCCTCCTGTCCGTTGCGGTCCTGTCAGGGATATGGGCCCTCCTCACTTTTGACAAGACGGCCGTGCCCTCTGAAGGGTGGTATGCGGTCTATGCAGATATGATAGCGGCGGGAATGGTCCCCTATCGTGATTTCGATCTGCTGTTCCCTCCATTGTACACCTACCTGATGACATTCGTTTCCATGCTCGGCGGAGGCAACATCCTGGCCTACAGGGTCCTCGGCGTCTTGGTGTTCATATCTTTGGGCATCGTGATCTACCTTGTGCTCAGATTCATAGCCCCGCCGTGGATCTCGGCCGTAGGCGCAGTCGCAGCAGTATTCGTGATGCAGTCGGAGATCGTATTCCTCTCGTACGACTACATCAGGATCTACGACCTGTTCAATTATCTGGCATTGTTCCTCCTCCTTCGCACTTTGGTGAGATCGTACAGGAAAGAATCCCCGGCCGATGACCGCAGTCTGTTCTGGGTCGGGCTGATGGTCGCTTTGGCGCTTCTCACCCGGCAGTCCACGGGCATGATCGTGATGGTGGTGTTCATCATCGTCCTGTTCATACTCTATTTCCTGGTGAGGGATGTGGGACTGACCAAGAAGAACATAGGATTCTTCTTCATAGGTCTCGCCATACCGTTGGCCGTCACGGCCGTGTGGCTGTTCAGCATAGGATCGTTCGATTCGTTCATCCAGATGACGCTGATGTCCGGATCCAAGGGCGATTTCATGACCATGCTCTTCAACTGGATCCCGCGGCTGTTCACGGAAAATCCCATGAGGATCATAATGTCGCTGCTGGTCGCGGCCGGCATAATATTCGCGTCCAAGAAGTTCCTTCCGATGCGCGACAGCGAGAGCGATCCTTTCGAGCGTATGCTGTACCTGGTTTTCATCACGGTCTCGGGCGTGCTCGTGGTATCACTCTTCATATCATTGGGATTCTCATACGACATCTCCGCACATTGGGTGAGTTATGTCAAACCGATGTTCATAATAAACCTCGTATTGATGTTCGTGTTGGCATTCTATGCCATCCGCTGCATCTACAGGAAAGAGAGCATCCCGTCCGAGAACCTCTGCTGCCTCTTGATCTGCATGTTCATATTCTGCGTCGGGTTCGGAACGGGGACCTCCGCAGATCTGAGCTTGGGAGAGTCCGCACTTAATTACGGTCTCGTCATCGCCTTGGTCCTGGCGCTTGTCAAGCGGGTGCCGGCGAGGAAGATGAAGCTCTGCGTCGAGACCTTGACGTTGTGCTTCGTGGTCTTGCTGGTGGCAACCTCGGTGTCTGTCAAGGTGGTGCTGCCGTACCAGTGGTGGGGCCTTGGCGAGGATCCGTACGAGGATGCAGTGTACGAGACCGACATCCCGTACTTCGGCGGCATCAAGATGTCGGCCGATGAGAAGGAGCTCTACGAGGATTTCGTGGCGTGGTCTCATGCCGAGCTCGGTGCCGGCGATGAGCTCTACTGCTATTCCCAAGTGCCGATATTCTACAAGCTGGCGGGAGTCCTGCCGACCGTCAAGGCCCCCGTATCGTGGTTCGACGTGTCCCGGGAATCGACGATCGCCGAAGACCTGGACTATCTGAAGGCGAACAATCCCAAGATGATGATGTTCGCCGATCATGGATATTACGTGCTGGAAGAGCATGAGAGGATGTTCGGAACGTTGGGCGAGAGCACGCATCGGGCGATGTACGAGTGGATGTTGGACTGCATGAAGGCTCCGGACAGCGAGTACACGGTGGTGGAATCCCACGTCGTAGGCGGTTATCCTTACCACATCCTCGTCCACAATTGATCCGTGCACGTCGATGCACGCCATTCGGGAGGATGTCGAATACCTTCTGTCTAGCTTAGACTGAAGCTCGCGTCACATCTGAAAAATGCTACATGTGTCAAATCGGGATCAAAATCACGGCAGTGTCAGTATAATTGGTCGATCGTCATCTCGTATACGACTTTGACTCTATTGTGTTTCTTTTCGAATATGTTCCTGTTGTGATATTCCAGATATCCGTCGAGTGGCTTGGATTCGGGATGTGGCATTATGATCTCAGTGTCGTCATATTTACGGAAATAATCATCGTAGGTTTTCTCATCCATCATATCTTCGATCTTCGAAGACAGTTTGATCTTATAGGTCCCGGTTGTGACTGTAATGATCCCGCAATCGAATGCGCAATCGTGTAATGCATTGAGGCATAGGCCATTATGAACATCGATTTTCTCGGATTCGGTGCTTTCACACCACGGTTTTATATGGCTTGCCCGCAA
>CAZLEI010000004.1:0-73366 GCA_964558505.1 uncultured Methanomassiliicoccales archaeon
AGTTTTCTTCAATCGTGACCTTGGAGTTATAGAGGTTGTGGACGCCTCCGCCGTTCTTGGCGGTATTGTTGCTGATCGTCCCGCCGGTCATGTTGAATTCCGTGTAGTATAGAGGGGTTATTTCAGTGCTTATATATCCTCTCACGGATACTCCGCCGCCGTTATTGGTGGCCTCGTTGCCACTGATCGTCCCGCCGGTCATGTTGAACTCAGCGCCGCTGGTGATGCGGACGCCTCCGCCGTTCTTGGCGGTATTGTTGCTGATCGTCCCGCCGGTCATGGTAAACTTGAGGTTCGGGGCGCTGGTTTCATTTGTGCCGTTATTAATATATCCCGCGAAGATCCCGCCGCCGGCGGTCGTAGCGGTATTGCCACTGATAGTCCCGCCGGCCATGTCAATCTTACTGCCGTTGGCGGCGTACACTCCGCCGCCGTTGGAGGATGACTTGTTGTTCCTGATCTCTCCGCCGGTCATGTTGAACGTAGCGCCACTGGCGACGTACACGGCTGATTGTGTTCCAGATATATTCTTCCCATCGATAACAGCGCCATCGCCGATGGTCAAGCAACCGTTTGATACCTCGATGATCTTTTCCTGCAGGGTGCTGACACGTTCCAACATAATGTTCTCGATCGTCACGGTGCGGTCATCATCGATGTTGATCAACGGTTTGTTGGTGCCATCACGGATGATCTTGACCGATCTCCAGTGAGTTGAACCGTCTAGTGTGATATCACCCGCCGGAATGGCGCTTGTCAAAAGGGGCTTACCAGCGGTGATGGTGATCACCAGGTCGACATCCGGGCCGCCCACATAAGTGCCTTCCTTCTCCCCCTCGTTAATCAGTTCGATGAGCACGGATGTCCGTTTGACTTCGTATTCCAAGGTTGTAGCGCCATCGGAATCCGAGGGCGCATCTTCGGAGGCCGCCACGAGCGGTACCGCTACCATCAGCATGGTTGCAGCAACGGCTATCAGCATCTTGGTCGGTGTCTTCACGGCGTTCATCTCCTGCGGCGGTCTTCCCGCAATATTATGCACGATTCGGCGAAGTATATAAACATGTGACATCGCCCGTTCGGCCGTTCGCGGACTTTCGGGGGATATGCATCATGGAACGTGTTGCATCTTCGCGGAATGTCCGTGGGATCATCTCAGGTATTGGCTGACTATCTTGACCGCGCACACGTCGCCGCACATGGAGCAGCCGTCCTCTTTCTTCGTGATGCCCCTCTCCCTGTAGCGCCTGGCCTTCTCCGGGTCCAGGCAGACGTCGAACATGGCCTCCCAATCCAGCCTCTTCCTGGCCTCCGCCATGCGGGTGTCCAGCTCCATGCCCTTCCCGCGGCACCTGTCCCCCACGTGCGCCGCGATCTTCGAGGCTATCAGACCCTCCCTGACATCGTCCACGTCCGGGAGCGACAGGTGCTCCGCAGGCGTGAGGTAGCAGAGGAAGTCCGCCCCCGCCTGGGCCGCGAGCGCCCCGCCGATGGCGCCCACGATGTGGTCGTACCCCGGCGCTATGTCCGTGACGAGCGGTCCCAGGACGTAGAACGGGGCGCCGTCGCACATCCGCTTCTCCACCTTCATGTTGGGCGCGATCTGGTCCATGGGAACGTGCCCCGGTCCCTCCACCATGCACTGGACGCCGGCCGCGCGGCTCCTCGAGACCAGATGTCCCAGTGTCATCAGTTCCGATATCTGGGCCTGGTCTGTCGCATCGTCGATGCATCCCGGCCGGAAGCCGTCGCCCAGGGACAGCGAGAACTCGTATCTCGCGGCCATATCCAGGAGGTAGTCGAAGTTCTTGTACAGCGGGTTCTCCTCGTCGTTGTGGAGGATCCATGCCGTGAGGAACGATCCGCCGCGGGAGACGACATCCATCTTCCGGGGGGATTTCCTCAGCCAGGCGACGCTCTCCCGGGTGATGCCGCAGTGCACGGTCATGAAATCCATGCCGTCCTTGGCGTGCCTCTCGATGCCGTTGAAGATGTCGTCCTCGGTCATCTCCACGACCGCGTTCCTCCTGGCGGCGGTCAGACCGGTCTGGTATATCGGGACGGAGCCCATCATGACGGGGCACTCCTTCAGGAGCCTGGCTCTTATGGAGTCTATGTCCCCTCCGGTGCTGAGGTCCATGACCGCGTCCGCTCCGTACTCCAGGGCGACCTCCAGCTTCCTGAGCTCGGTGTCCATGCAGACCATGTCGCGGGAGGTCCCCAGGTTCACGTTGACCTTGACGGACATCCCTTCGCCGATCGCCGCCGGCACCGGATCGTGAACGGGGTTGCAGGGCATCACTATGCGCCCGGATGCTATGCCGTTCCTGACGGCCTCCTCGCTCACATTCTCCTTCCTGGCGACTTCTTTCATCGCGGGTGTTACGACGCCCCTGCGGGCCTCCTGCATGATCGTGCTCATGGGTTATCGGGAGGTCATCGGCACCGGTTGTATATCACATCTTCGCGCGCCCGGCTTCACGCACGCGTGTGTCGCGCGTGTGCGTATTAATATATTAATACGGCATACCACGGAGCATAGCGCAGCCCATGCTGCGACAGTGTGATTCCTATGGATGGGCAGAATGATTACAACGGCGACAGCATCGTCGCACTGAAAGGCCTGGAGGCCGTCAGGAAGAGGCCGGGCATGTACATCGGCAGCACCGACGGGCGCGGCCTGCATCATCTCGTTTACGAGATCGTGGACAACAGCATAGACGAGACCATGGCGGGTTACGCCACCCGGATAGACGTGTCCGTGAACGCGGACGGTTCCGTGACCGTCGTGGACGACGGCCGCGGCATACCCGTGGACATGAATCACAAAGAGGGCAAATCGGCCCTCGAGGTGTGCCTCACGGACCTGCATGCTGGCGGCAAGTTCGACAAGAACAGCTACAAGGTGTCCGGCGGCCTGCACGGCGTCGGAGTGTCCGTCGTGAACGCGCTGTCCTCGAAGATGGAGGCGGTCGTCGACAGGGGCGGCAAGAGGTGGAGGCAGGTCTACACCCGGGGCATCCCCGACGGCCCGGTCACCGAGATCGGCGAATCCCAGAGGACCGGGACTACGATAACGTTCTATCCCGACCCGGAGATCTTCGAGACCGTGGAGTTCGATTACGACACGTTGCAGAGCAGGTTCCGCGAGAAGGCCTTCCTGAACAAGGAGGTCACGATCCACTTCAAGGATGCCAGATGCGACCGCAGCGACGACTTCCATTACGAGGGCGGGGTATCCGAGTTCGTGCAGTACCTCAACAGGGCGAAGACGCCGATCCACCCCGTTCCGATATACATCAAGGGCACCAAGGACAACATAATCATCGAGGCGGCGCTCCAGTACACGGACGGGTACAACGAGACCATCAATTCCTATGTGAACACGATAAACACGACGGAGGGCGGCACCCATCTGACCGGTTTCAAGAGCGCGCTCACCAAGACCATCAACGATTACGGCAAGTCCACCGGCCTGTCCAAGGACCTGGTCTTCGAGGGCAGCGATGTCCGCGAGGGGATAACGGCCGTCCTGAGCGTCAAGATACCGGAGCCGCAGTTCGAGGGGCAGACGAAATCCAAACTGGGGAACAGCGAGGCCCAATGGGCGGTCTCGACCCTCGTCGGAGAGAAACTCGCCGAGTTCTTCCTGGAGAAGCCGGCCGTGGCCGAGGCGATCGTGAAGAAGTGCGCGGAAGCGTTCAGGGCAAGGGATGCCGCCAGGAAGGCGAAGGACCTGGTCAGGCGCAAAGGCGTCTTCGAGAGCATGAACCTCCCCGGCAAACTGGCGGACTGCTCCAGCAAGGACCCCAGCAAATGCGAGCTGTACATCGTGGAGGGGGATTCTGCAGGCGGCAGCGCCAAGCAGGGGCGCGACAGGACGTTCCAGGCGATCCTCCCGCTGCGCGGGAAGATCCTCAACGTCGAGAAGGCCCGCCAGGACAAGCTCCTCACGCACGAGGAGATAAAGAACCTGGCGATCGCCATCGGAGGCGGCATAGGGGCGGATTTCGACGTCTCGAAGATAAGGTACCACAACATCGTCATCATGACCGATGCGGATGTGGACGGTGCGCACATAGGCACGCTGCTCCTCACGCTGTTCTACAGGCAGATGCGGCCGCTGATAGACAACGGGCACGTGTACCTGGCGATGCCTCCCCTGTACAGGGTGGCCAAGGGCAAGAAGGAGATCTACGCGTACAACGACGACGAGCTCCAGAATGCCGCGGCCGAACTGGGTGCAGGCTGCAGCATCAGCAGGTACAAGGGTCTCGGAGAGATGAACCCGCAGCAGCTCTGGGACACCACGATGAACCCGGACACCAGGGTGATGAAGAAGGTAAGGGTGGAGGATTCCATCATAGCGGACGAGCTGTTCACGATCCTGATGGGCGACGAGGTCGAGCCGAGGAGGGAGTTCATCGTGGCGCATGCCCACGACGTAGTGAACCTGGATGTGTGATACCATGGACGACGAAGAAGGATATGATTTCGCGCAATCCAGGCAGAGGCTGATACCGCAGACGATCGAGAAGGAGATGAAACGCTCCTACATCGACTACTCCATGAGCGTCATCGTCGGCAGGGCGATCCCCGACGTGCGCGACGGGCTCAAGCCCGTGCACAGGAGGATACTGTACGCCATGTACGACATGGGGCTGTCCTACAACAGGTCCCACAAGAAATCCGCAAGGGTCGTGGGAGAGGTCCTGGGTAAGTACCACCCCCACGGCGATTCCGCCGCATACGAGGCGATGGTGAGGCTGGCACAGCCGTTCTCCCTCAGGTACACCCTGGTGGACGGTCAGGGCAACTTCGGTTCCGTGGACGGGGATTCCGCGGCGGCGATGCGTTACACCGAAGCGCGTCTGACGAAGATATCGAACGACCTCCTCATGGACCTGGACAAAGGGACCGTGGACATGGTCGACAACTTCGACGGCAGCCTGAAGGAACCGTCCGTGCTGCCTTCCAAATTCCCGAACCTGCTCGTCAACGGGTCCGACGGCATAGCCGTGGGCATGGCGACGAAGATGCCCCCGCACAACCTGCGCGAGGTCGTCGACGGCATATCGTACATGATAGACAACCCCGACGCGACGACATCGGAGCTCATGGAGTTCGTGAAAGGTCCCGATTTCCCGACCGGCGGGACGATCTACGGCCTTTCCGGCATCATATCCGCGTACGAGACCGGACGCGGCAAGATCCGCATCAGGTCCAACTACCACGTGGAGGACATGTCCAACGGGAAATCCAGGATCATCGTCGACGCGATACCGTACCAGGTGAACAAATCCGTGCTGATACAGCAGATAGCGGAAAGGGTCAGCGCCAAGGAGATCGAGGGCATAACCGACCTCCGCGACGAGTCCGACAGGAAGGGCATGCGCATCGTGATCGAGCTCCACAGGGATGCCATCTGGAATGTCGTCCTGGAGAACCTGTACAAGAAGACCAACATGGAGGTCACCTACGGGATAATCAATCTGGCACTGGTGGACAGCAAGCCCATGGTGCTCCCCCTGAAGGCGCTGATGTCCAATTACATCGACCACAGGAAGGAGATCGTCGTCCGCAGGACCCAGTTCGACCTGGACCAGGCCGAGAGGAGGAACCACATACTCGAGGGGCTGATGAAGGCGCTCGATCTGCTGGACGAGACTCTGGCGCTCATCCGCGCTTCCGAGGACGCGCCCCAGGCGAACGCCGGGCTGCAGCAGCTTCTGGGCATCGACGAGGACCAGGCGAAAGCCATCCTGGACATGAGGCTGCAGAAGCTGACGGGACTGGAGATAACATCCCTCAGGGACGAGTACAACACGCTGTTGGAGCTGATCCGCGACCTGAAGGACATACTGTCGAACGAGCAGAGGGTCCTGGACATAATAAAGGTCGAGCTCGCCGAGATGAAGGAGACCTACGGGGACGAGCGCAAGACCGCGATCGATCCCAATGCCATCGACACCGACGAGGAGGACCTGATCCCCAAGGAGGACCTTGTCATCACGATCACCGCGGACAACTACATCAAGCGCATCCCGCTGAGCACATACAAGCAGCAGGGGCGCGGCGGCGTCGGCCTCACGGGCATGGAGACCAAGGAGGACGACGACGTGGTCAGCATGTTCGTGACCTCCTCGCACAACTACATAATGTTCATAACCAACCACGGGCGCCTGCACTGGCTCAAGGGATACAGGATCCCGGAGGGCGGAAGGCACGCCAAGGGCAAGCCCATAATCAACATGCTCCCGGACCTCGAGGAAGGGGAGAAGGTGGTCAACACCCTGTGCGTGGACAGCTTCGACGACGAGCGCTGCATGGCGTTCTGCACACGCAACGGATTGTTCAAGAAGACCGTCCTCAGCAGTTACGGCAATGTCCGCTCCAAGGGGATCAAGGCCATCAAGCTGGACGACGGGGACGAGCTGATCGAGACCTCCCTGACATCGGGTGACGACGAGATAATCATCGCCACGCAGGAGGGGCAGGCGGTCAGGTTCGACGAATCCGAGGTGCGTCCGATCGGCAGGGACACGATGGGCGTGAAGGGCGCCGCCCTGAACAGCGGCGACGCCGTGGTGTCCATGGCGGTCGTGAAGCCCGGCGACATGCTCCTCACGGTGTCCGAGAACGGATTCGGGAAGGTCTCGGATGTGACGGACTACCGCAAGACCCACCGCGGCGGCAAAGGGGTCATAACCATAAAGACCACCGAGAGGAACGGCCGCGTGGTGAGCGTGAGGAAGGTATCCTCCGAGGACGAGCTCATGGTCACCAGCAAGCAGGGCAAGGTGATACGCATAAGGGTGGCGGAGATCCGCGTGACCGGGCGCAACGCGGCCGGAGTCAGGATCATGGACCTTCGCAACGGCGACAAAGTGACCGCCGTGGAGCCCCTGATGTCCAAGGAAGAAGAGGACGCGGTCGTGGACAATGCCTCGGAGGCCCTCTGATGAACCTCCGGGGGGACGGTGCCGCCAAGATCGCCCTGCTGCTCCTGGCAGCGGCGGCGGCCGCGGCGTACGCCGTCTTCCTGGTCCTGGTCCAGGGCGTAGACCTGGGGTCCGGGGATTGGGGCTCCCAGCCCTACGTCAACGCGGTCCTCTGCCTGGTCCTCGCGGTGCTGCTGACCGCGTGCATGCCGGTGATGGCCTGGAATATGCGCATCCATCCAGCAGGGCGGCCCCGGGGGGACGGCGTGGTCTGCTATCGCAAGGTGAAGGACGGTAAAACCGGGCCGAGGCCATCGGAAGAAGAGCCAGAGACGAATGGCAAGATGCCCCGTCCATGATCTGGCGCGGGGCAAAATATTTAATAAGGCTACCCATTGGGGAGTACTACGCCGTGGTAACTCAGTTGGGAGAGTGCATGACTGAAGATCATGAAGTCGCTGGTTCGAGCCCGGCTCACGGCACCATACTTTCTACTCCCTATCTCTTTGAACAGGTGCAATCATGGAAAAGGTCTTCATCGACGTCAGGACCAGTGATTTGACGTTGACGGAGGTCTTGAGGGAGATCGAGAAGATCCAGGCGGACAATCCGGACATGGAGATATTCTTGGACGGGGACACCCACACGATCATGGGGCGCAGCAGGCCGAGCCTGCCGAAGGCGGAGAGGTAATCATGGGACGCGGAAGGATAACGATAGGATTATACAACTCGTACGACCCGAACAAGTTCACCGAGTCCCATAGGAGGACTTTGGCGAGAACCGGAGATCTGGCTCTTGCATTCGACATGAACCTTGCCCTGTTCGGATTCCCGATCCCCGGGGAGGCTGTCACCCCTCAGGAGATAGCGCAGTTCATCGCAGGGACCACCACCATCGGCGGCCATGGGGATTACTTCATGCAATTGGCCGAGAAGGGGAGGTTCCAGAAATTCCCGTATCCGTCCAAGGGGTTCCCGCCTCAGCTGGGGGAACCGGTCCTGACGACCAGCAAGCCCGTGAAGAACAAGCAGATCCAGCTGGAATCGCTCACCGACATGGTGGAGAGGGGGCAGAGCGTCCTGCTGGTGTTCGGCATCGGACCGCATGGCGTCCCCAAGGATGTGTCCGCGATACCGAAGTACAACCTGGACATCACCGACGGCGGTTTCTCCCTGGAGACGTGCACGGCATTGGGCGCCGTATGCGGCGCCATACGTGCCAGAATGGACCACTGCTGAATCAGTAGTGGTCGTAGAGCAGGTTACCGGGTTCGAAAAGGACGCCGTTGCCCTTCTGGACCCTTCCGACGACCTTTGCGTTGACGTTCTCCGCCGCAATGGCCTCTGCATCATCTGCGGGAGCGATTATCGTGAATCCCATGCTCATGTTGAGCGTCTGGTAGATCTCGCGGTCGCTGACCAGTCCGATCTCCTGTATCCTCTTGAATATGGATGCGGGCTCCACGGGATCGTCGATGACGTACTGGAGTCCGGACTTCATGCGCAGGAGGTTCCTGAGCCCTCCGCCGGTTATGTCGACCAGTCCGTGGACCGTGTGCTCGGAGGTGATCTTGAGCACCTGCTTGACGTAGATCTCGGTGGGCGTGAGGAGCTCCATTCCGACGGTCTGCGACAGTCCGGGGACGCTGTCGAAAAGCGATATGTCGTTGGATTCGAAGACCTTCCTGGCCAGGGTGAGCCCGTTGGAGTGTATGCCGGAGGACCTGAGCGCGACTATGAGGTCGCCTTCTTCGCAGGATTGGCCGGTTATGAGTTTGTCCTTGGGGACGAATCCGAGGCAGGTGCCCGACAGGTCGAGGCCGTTCACCATCTCCGGGAGGACGGCGATCTCTCCGCCGACTATCTCCATGTTGGACATCTCCGCCCCTTTGGTGAGCCCCTGTCCGACGGCCTCGGTGACGGCGTCGTCCGGGCGGTCGATGGCGATGTAGTCTACGAAGGAGATGGGCTCTGCGTTCACGCATATCGTGTCGTTGACGTTCATGGCGATGCAGTCGATCCCCACGGTGTTCCAGACTCCGAGTGCTTCCGCGACCAGGAGCTTGGTCCCCACCCCGTCGGTGGCCAGCGTGAGGTAGTTGTCCCCGAAATCGATGAGACTGGCGAAGAGGTTGTCCATGCGGACCATCTGGCCTACTCCGTCCCTCTTGTACGTGAGGGTCTTCACTAAGGATTTGATCGCGCTTGACTTCTTGTCGATGTCGACGCCTGATTTCGCGTAGGTCCAGCCTTCTGCCATCTCTTATCTCCAGGTGTTAATGCTGTTCTGCTCTTATTTATTTCGGGCGCGCAACGCGCGAAGAGCACGGACGTTCCCGGTCCCGTGCATCGGGATGGACGTCGAATAACACGGATATAGGAAGATGACGATTAAAGGTATGGAGACCTCAGAGGTGCAATTATGATCGGGAGGAAGAAATCCAAGACTGCGTCCAGGGACGATCTGTACGACACCTGTGTCAAGGCTTTCGAGAACAACGATTGGAAGTACGTGGCAGACAAGAAAGACTGCATAATCTACTCGGAGTTCACGGGGGACGATATGCCAATAGAGATATTCCTGGGGGTATCGGACACCATTCTGAATTACACATGCTTCCTCGGTTTCAAGGCGGAATCGTCGAAGTACATGGAGGTCGCCTGGAGCCTCAACAGCATAAACAAGGACCTGACATTCGGGTCTTTCAGGCTGGATCCGGAGACCGGGCTCCTCACGTTCAACTACAGCCATCTCTATGTGGAATCCGCCCCGTCTTCCGACCTCATCGCCGCCATCATGAACATGGTCCTGGAGATCGTCGATAAGCATGACGGCGACCTGAAGAAGATCGCCGTCGTGACGGAGAATTCCAATCCGATGTTCGGGTGATTCCTGCACGATATCGCCGGTCCCGGGAGCATCATCGCCGGCGGCACACTGCCCGAGTCCCCGTGCCATGTTCCGATGCGAGGGGCGGATGATATCCTGTCCGCGCATCCGAAAACGTATTACCCCTAATCGCGATTGCCCGGGCGTGGCATTGCACGAGCGGTGGGTATCGGAGAGGCGTCAGGAGCATTATTACAAGCTCGCCAAGAAGCTGAACTACAGGTCCAGGGCATCCTTCAAACTGATGCAGTTGGACGACCGCTTCAATGTTTTCAAAGCCGGCGATTCCGTCGTCGACCTTGGGGCATGCCCCGGCGGCTGGCTCCAGGTGGCCAAGGAGCGCGTCGGAGAGGATGGCCGCGTGATCGGCGTGGACCTCCGCCCGATCAGGCCGCTCGAGGGGATAGTCACGATCGTCGGGGACATAACCGACGACAAGACGCTCCTGGAGCTTCTGGACAAATTCGGCGGGAAGGCAGACGTCGTCCTGTCGGACATGGCACCGAACATCGCCGGCCATTATTCCATGGACCACGCACGGTCCATGAACCTGTGCATGTACGCCATAGATGTATGCGACCGTGTCCTGAAGAAGAACGGAAAGCTGGTGATGAAGGCGTTCATGGGGGACATGTTCTCATCGCTCGAGAAGGAACTGGACGGGCGCTTCCAATCCGTGCGCGTGACATCCCCGGATGCGTCAAGGGACACATCGTCGGAGGTGTACATAGTGTGCAAAGGGTTCCTGGCGAGCAAGAACGTCCGCATGGTCCGCCCCAAGCCGGAAGAGGCAGAGGCCCCCAAATCCGAGTTCACCGTCAAGGGGAACCTCGTATGAGGCCGGGGAAGATAATCTGCATAGGCTGGAACTATCGTTCTCATCTGCATGAGACGGATGCGGAGCTTCCCACGGAGCCCATAGTCTTCCTGAAACCGCCATCATGCATCATCGGTGACGGCGACGGCATAATCATACCCGACGGCGTCTCCAACGTGCAGCACGAGGTGGAGCTTGCCCTGGTGTTCGGCAGGACCGGCAGGAACATCCCGGAATCCGAATCGATGTCCTATGTATCCCATGTCGCCGTGTTCAACGACATCACTGCCCGCGACATGCAGACCTCCGCCCGTGCAAGCGGGAATCCCTGGTCCCTGTCCAAGGGCATGGACACTTTCGGTCCTATGTCGGAGCCTGTGCCGGCCGACGGCCTGGACATCTCGGATCTGCGCATGGAACTAACGGTGAACGGTGTGCTGAGGCAGGCCGGGAGAACATCCGAGATGGTGTTCCCCATCCGCATGCTGATATCGTACGTCTCAAGATTCATGACCATCGAGGCCGGGGACATAATGGCGACCGGGACGCCCGAGGGGATCGGGGAGATCCGTCGCGGGGACACCGTGTGCGCATCCATCGGCGGTGTCGGGTCCGTCACGAACATCGTCCGTTAATCCCAGAATCTTTTATTCTTAGCGTACAGGATCTCCGCGTTCAATATGTCGCGGAGGAATTCGTCCTCGTCCACATACATGCTCCTGAGGATCCTGGATGCGGCATCCGGACCTACGCCCCTTCCGGCCAAGGCGTATGCCGCCCGGCGTCCGTGCTCATTCGCCAGGTTGGCTATGCGCTTGATCCTCATGATGTCCTTCTTCTCCTGGTCGGACAGCTTGGACGGGTCGGCCTTCAGCAACTTCACGGCCTCGCGGTCGTATTCTTTCAGGATGGCCACCATGATGCCCCCGCATTGCGGACAGGTGAACTTCTTGGGTGCATCGCCGACCCTGAACCTCCATTGGCTCTTGCATGAGAGGCAGGTGGCGAACAGGACCTCGTCCTCGATCCTCTTCTTGAGCGCCATCAGGATGGAATGGTCTGCGCGAACCGGCTGCATGAGCTCTTTGGATCTGACGATCCCTTCCAGGCCGATGGGCGAGATCCCTCCCAGGACGACCCTGATCCTCCCTTCGGCGATGTCTGACACCGCCTTCTCTGCACACGGTATGTCCAGGTCCTCCCAGAGGACCTTGTTCACCGCCTCTTTGTAGGCGGGCGTGTCCTTGTGCATCTCGAAGAGCCTCGAGAAGTTCATGAACCTGTGGTCGGCGTCCTTGTTGATGATCCCGAACTTCTTGGCCACGAAGACGAACCTCCATCTCAGGTACGTGGAATTCAGGATCGTGAGCCTGGACAGCGCTTCGACCGTCCCGGGTTTAACGGACATGACGGTGTCGAGCAGCAGCTCCTTCTTGATATTGCGCGGAAGTTCCAGTATGATGCGGTACGGGTCGGTGGACACTCCTACGCTCTCTCCCAGCCTGGCGGTGAGCAGTGCGGCGTAGATCTTGCTCAAAGTCTCGTTCACCTTCGTGCCGAAGCAGCAGTTCACGATCGCCAGGCGGTCGCCGACCTCGAGGGTCACGGTCTCGTCCGTCGGTACGGTGTGCTTCTCCTTCTGATCCGAAATGAATCCCTTCACGCATTCCAGTGCGGCATCGTCCCCGGGGTACTGGGACAGGTTCTCCAGGCGCCTCATCGCCCCGACCTCTTGTGCGATGTCGTATGGCACGGGTATATCGGACCCGACCCACGATGGGACGGCACCGACATCGCGCGCTTCCTCGACGAGTATCTCATCCTCCCTCATCTCGACGATGCGCCAGGTGCGGCCTTTGGCTATGAACATGGCGTACTCTTCGGCGAAGCTCGCCACGAAGCTCTCGTCGAGCGTCCCGATGACCGCACGTGTGCCGATGTCGCGTATCATGTACGAGCGTTCGTCGGGTATCATCGATATGTTGCTGTAGAAGTAATCCATGCCCTTCTTGGAACGTCTGAAACCATCATCGTCCTCGAAGAGAAGCTTGATGGATTTCAGCTGTTCGAGGACAGCGTCCATATCCGACCTCTCGAGGTCCCTGAACACATGGGACCGTCTGAACGTCTCGAAGGCCTCGTCCCGGGTTATGCGTTTGGCCATGGTCATGGCCACCAATTGGTTGGCTACCACGCTGAGGGGGCTGGTGCGCCCGACCTTGTCCTCGAGCTCCTTGGCATCGCATTTCCTGGCGATGACCAGTGATTCCGCGACCTCGTCCGGGGCAGTGGCGAGGATGACCGCGCGGATGGTCTCGCCGATCCTGTGCCCTGCGCGCCCTGCGCGCTGGATCATGCGCGCCACCTGCCTCGGGGAATTGTACTGTATGACAAGGTCGGTAGTTCCGACATCGATTCCAAGTTCCAATGACGAGGTGCACACGAGCGCTTTGGTCTCCCCGCGCTTGAAACTGTCCTCCATCTCTATGCGGTTCTCCTTGGACAGGGACCCGTGGTGGACGTCGATTGGCAGGGTCTCGTCCCAGAGGCGGTATCTGGCGGCCAGCCACTCCGCGGTCTCCCTGGTGTTCACGAAGAACAGGGTGGAGTTCCCCTCTTCTATCATCTTGCGGGCGCGGACCATTACGGCCACGATGTCAGGGTCCCCCTGGAGCTTGTCCTGGAGTGCCACCTCGTCATCCCTGGGGGACGGTTTCTCGACACGGATGTCGAAATCCCTGAACGTGTCGTGTTTGGAGATGATGCAGTCCCGGCCGACCCCCATGAGGAAATGCGCGACCTCGCCGATGTTCCCCACGGTGGCGGAAAGCCCGATCCTCTGGTAATTGCCGGCGAGGCCGGCAAGCCTTTCCATGGCGACGCTGAGCTGAGCTCCGCGCTCGGTGGTGGCCAGTTCATGGATCTCGTCCACGACGAACCATCTGACGTTCTTCAGATGCTGTACCAGGTTTTTCCCCGTGAACATTATCTGCATGGTCTCGGGGGTGGTGATGAGGATATCGGGGGGATTCGCCGATTGTTTCGCCCTCTCGGCCGCGGGGGTGTCCCCGTGCCTGACCCCGACCTTGATGTCCAGGGATTTCCCGTAATCCTCCATCCTCTTCAGCATGTCCCTGTTGAGCGCGCGCAGAGGGGTGACGTATATGCACTGTATGCCTTTTCGACCGGGGTTGCGATGGATGTCGTCTAGGATCGGCAGCATCGCGGCCTCCGTCTTCCCGATGCCGGTCGGGGCCACGAGAAGTATGTCCTTGCCGGCTTGGATTATGGGTATGGCCGCCCTCTGAGGGTCGGTGGGCGATGTTATCCCCCGGTCTCTCAGAATGGAGACGATGTCAGGGGATAGTGTATCGAATTGCATTTCACAAAAAATGAAGAAAGAGCACCGGGCAGGAGCCCGATGCTCATGAAGGGATCATTTCCTCTTCTTGTTGTTCCTGATGATGCGGAGGTTCTCTTTCACCGCAGCGCGGATCTCGGTGGCCTGGTCCTCTCCGTCGGTGATGTCGGACTCTTTGAAGTGGAGGACTATCCATCCCTCTTCGCGGAGTTTGTCATCATTGCTCGTGTCGGCGGCCTCTCCGTCGACATAGACGGCGACCAAGCTCTTCACGAAAGCGACGGGTATCTCGCAGGGACCGTAGTTCTTCCTGCACCTGAGGCCCTTGTTCCATGCCGCCCTCCTGAGGAGGGTCGACGGCGAGTTGTCGAACTCCAGGGTCTCGAAGTCGCCATCGGAGTCGGAGATCTCATCTTCGGATTCCTCTGCGGCCGCGATCGCGACCGGCTCCTCTTTGGCGGGAAGCGCCTCGATGGGCTCTGCCGCGGGGAGGACATCGATGGGCTTGGCTGCCGGGATGGCAGACACGGCCTCGGCCGCTTTGGCGACGGGGGCTTTCTCTTTCGGTTCTTCCTTGGGGACTTCCTTCGGTTCTTCCTTGGGTGCGGTGACCTGCAGGAGCATCTGCGAGATGTCCATTATCTTGATCTTCGACCCGATCTTCTTCGCTCCCGCGGACAGGTTGAGCACGCAGAAGGGACAGGAGGTGATGAGCACTTCCGCACCGACTGCCTCCGCATCCCTGACCCTCTCGGCAGCGATATTGACGGCGAAATCGTTGAATTGGCTCTTGTATCCGCCGCCTGCGCCGCAGCACCTGGAGTTCATCCTGTTGCGGGTCATCTCGACGAATTCGACGCCCTTGATCTTCTTGAGGATGTTCCTGGGCTCCTCGAAGACGCCGGAGTGCCTTCCGAGGTGGCAGGGGTCGTGGTACGTGACCTTTGCCTTGAACTCGTTGTTGAGGGGGAGTTTCCTCTCGCTGATGAGCCTGTCCACGTACTGTGTGAAGTGATAGACGTTCTGTCCGACTTTGGCGAAGTAGTTGCCGAAGTCGTGGGAGACGGTCTTGTAGCATCCGGAGCAGGTCATGACCATGTCCTTCGCTCCGATCCCGTCTGCCTTGTTGACGACGGTCTCAGCGGCGACAGCGGTGAGGCTGAGGTTCCCGGTCCTGAGTGCAGGTGAAGTGCAGCAGTACTCGTCGGCACCGAGGCAGTTCATCTTGACACCGGCGCGGTCGAGGACGACGACACCGGCCTGTGCGATACCCTGCATCCTGTACGATCCGGTGCATCCGGCGAAGAAGACGACATCAGGCACGGCTGCCCTCTCGACGTTCGCAGGCCACCATGCGTCCCTTTTCTGAGGGGACTCCTTGTACGGGTTGCGGTTGGCCGCTATGCTGTTGGCGAGCGACTTGTGCGCGGACAGGGGGGCGACGCCTTCCTGGACGAGCCATGCCCTGACCTTCTCCCAGAATTCGACGAGGCGGATCTGCGCGTGGCAGACGGCCTCGCAATTGCCGCATCCGGTGCACTTGTACATCGCATCAACGAACTCGGGGCTGAGTGTGATGTTCCTGCTGAGCAGGCCGTCCATCACGCCAGCTCCTCTTTTGTCAAGCTGGCTGAGATAGTAGATCTTTCCCCTGGGCGTCACGGACTCCCATGGTGTCTGGGAGTGCGCCTCACAGACGTCGATGCAATAACCGCACTGAACACAGGCGGTCATCTCCTTCTGGATACGCGGCATTTTGTCCAACATACGTCTTCCTCTTTATCGTGAATGGCGGCGTACCCTTCAGGTTCGCCTCCTTCTAATAAGGGAAAGGACATGTTAGCACAATATTTAGGCTTTCGGTTCTTCCGGCGGAGCCCTGATGTCGTCTGAAACATATGCGGACGGGCATTCGGCCGTACGGTGCCAGCCATCGATATCGGGAACAGTCGGCACGCTTCATCGAACAGAGGGTCCGAAGTAAATAGCCAGCATGGCCGATTCCCATCATGAGGCCAGTGAGATGGCCACTATCCTGCCCACGGCCGCACCGCCTACGCAGATGAACGTGTTGATGACGAAGTTGACCACCGCCAGCCCGGTCATGCCGGATGTGTATAGTTCCAGCGTTTCGACCGAGAACGACGACATGGTCGTGAATGCACCGAACAGTCCTATGAACAGGAAGCTCCTGATCTCGGCAGGCACCGAGCTCATGGAGAAAAGCAAAGCGGTCATCAGGAAGCACCCCGCGAAATTGACTATGAACGTGTTCCACGGTATCCCGCCCGGGTTCGTGACATATGTGCCCACCAGGCAGCGGAGCACTGCCCCGATCGCACCGCCGGCGGCGACCAGCAGGAAAAATGTCAGCTGATCCATCCGCACACCTCTTTCAACCACATTGCTCTGACGCATCTCAGGCACCTCTCGAACATCTCATTCACGATCCTGCAAGGCGTTGGCCGTTGCCATGGACGGTAGGAATCATCAGCGTATGCGGTTCCGGCGCTCGGCCGGGGGAGAAATCCATTCCCCGGACATATGTCCGACAGCCGGAACGGTCAGAGGTTGAATAATGTTTCGGGACGCCGTCGTCCCGGGTGGTAAATGCGCCATTGGCGGCCGAATGATAATTAGTGGGCCTGGCCGGATTTGAACCGACGGCCATCTGGTTATGAGCCAGACGCTCCACCAGCCTAAGCTACAGGCCCGTATGTGCGGTTAGACCCGATAAAGATAAAAAGATATCGGTTCAAACTGCGCGAAATGAAGAATATGGCGCCGTCGCACGGGCTCGAACCGTGGACCTTGTGATTAACAGTCACACGCTCTACCAACTGAGCTACGACGGCAGACCTATTGCAGCAAAAGTAAGACTAATATTAAAGGGTTATGGGCGTTCCGCGGTCTCGGTCTTCATTTTGACGACCATATCCGCCAAACTGTCCAGTCTTCCTGCGAGGCTTTTCATGAATTCCTCGTAATATTCCGTGACGACCGCTCCCTCGGAGGTGGCGGAGATCAGGCCGTCATTCTCCAGAAGGCGAAGGGAGTACCTGACCTTGTGCTTCGGTATGTCCAGCATCTCCGATAGACGTGTAAGGCCGATCGGTTGGTTGTCCTTGGTGACCGTCAGCATGCGGATGTGGCGCTCCAGGAGCTCCATCTCGTCATATGCCCTGCCGAAAACTCCGTCCTTCATAAGACACCATCTGAATATGTGTATATAACCGTGCTATCGGATAGCAGTGTCAGAAGCGCTGCTGACACAAAACCACATGTCTGGTTGCGACGGCAGCAGGTCGCCGGATCAGCGGCCGAACCAATACTGTCTTCCCCACTTGCTGTAGTTCGCCCACCATCCCTGGATGAACGATCCGCAACAGTCGAGGGCCTTCTGCTCTGCGTCGGGGCCTTTATAGGTCTTGTAGCAGTTCAGGCACTGGAATCTGAGATCAACTTCCTTAGCTTTCTTTGCCATATGTAACCCGATTGTCCGCTCTGTTAATAAATGTTGGCGATAGTGCCGATGGCGGCGCCTGGGATGGAAAATCCATCGTATCGAATAGAAACAACGTGCAAATATTATATATATTTACAAGAACGTGCGTCTAGTCTATGAACAGAATCAAGGTCATCAACGAACCTTCTGAGCTTGTGCCCATGCTCAGGTCCGTGGACACTCCAGTGAAAAGGGATGTCCTCAAGGAAGTGACCTTGGAGTGGAGGACCGCCGACGAGATCGAGAAGAAATTCGGCTCGGAAGGCAGGGACGCGATCATCTTCTTCGAGAAGATGAAATTGGTGGAGACACGCTGGCTTTCCACCAACGGTAATTATCCCGAAAAATCCTACCACACATACTACACTTCCTTCCATATCAATGCACAGTGGCCCGTGTATGAGATCTCGGATGTACTGGCAGCCGCCATGATGAGTGCCGAGGAATACGGGGACATCGAGGATAGGATACTGAAAGAGGTCGGTAAGGACGGACGTTTTTCCGGAGATGTCGCGGAAGCGCTAGGTCTCACATCCACTATGCTCAAGAGCCTGGTCAGGCGGTCGGTCAAGATGGACTACCGCGGACACAGGATCGAGATGATTCACGAAGAGTAAGACGATGTCTGATATCTGGATCATGAGGATCGGGCACCGCCCGGAAAGGGACAAGAGAGTGACGACTCATGTCGCCCTCTCGTCCCGTGCTTTGGGTGCCAAAGGCATATACGTCGATACCAAGGACGAAGTGCTGGAAGGCAACATACGCAGCGTGGTCGACCGTTTCGGCGGGGATTACACGATAGAGACTGGCGTCAGCTGGAAGAGGGCCACAAGCAACTTCGATGGCAAAGTGGTCCATCTGACCATGTACGGCCAAAGGGTGGATGAGGCCCTTCCGCGCATACCCAAGGATGAGAACCTGATGGTTATAGTGGGTGCGGAGAAGGTCCCGCCGGAAGTGTATCAGCGTGCGGATTTCAATGTCTCCGTGGGGAATCAGCCCCATTCCGAGATAGCCGCTCTCGCTATATTCTTGGACAGGTACACCGAGGGCAAGGCGCTCTACTCCGACAGGCATGGGAAGATGACCGTCGTCCCTAATGAGAGGGGGAAGACCGTTGTCGATCTATCCGAATGATGTCGAATGCGTCAGGCGCCTGAAGGAAGCAGGGTGCAAGAAGCGCGTCATCATCCACTGCTGCACCGTGCGCGTGCTTGCGGACGAGATCGCCAAGGGCATACCGTCTGCAGATCCCGTCCTGGTCACGGCCGGGGCGCTCCTCCACGACATCGGAAGGGCGGTGGACCATTCGATAATGCACGCCAACGTCGGAGCAGACATGCTGTCGGACGCAGGCATGCCAGCAGAGCTGGTGGACATCGTCAGGAAGCACACGGGCGCAGGCCTGGATGCGCAGGACGCGATCGAGATGGGGCTCCCGGAGGGAGACTACATACCATCGAGCATCGAGGAGAAGATCGTGGCGCATGCCGACAACATGGTCAGTGATAACCGCCTGGTGTATCACGAGCACTCCGTGGACAAGCTGATGACGAAAGGTGCAGTACGCGGCGCAGAGAGGGTCGAGGCACTCCACAGGGAGCTGTCCACGATGTACGGCGAGGATCTGGACGTGCTCGTCCGCCGGCTCGGGGAATACCCCGTGCTGAAAGGCCCCTGCGCGAAGTACTTAGACGACAGGGCCTGAGCGGTCGACACGGTCGGGGAACGTGTTGAGGATGATCACATCTCCCACCGACTGGACCCATCTGAACGGCACGGCGATCGCAGTGCCTGGCTCCACGAGGGCGGGGCTCGGCTTCTGGATGTACAGGCTGTCTATCCTCATGTTGGCGAGGTCCACGACCAGATCGTCAACGATGCCCAGGAACACTGCCTTCGGCGTGTAGACCTCGAGGCCTCTGATGTTCCCGGTATCCTCCAACATGCCACGTGCATGCGTACCTGCGCATAAAACCGTACCGTTAACGGTGTTTAGAAACCTATTTATGGTTACAGCATAATGGGTATGCAGGTGCTACAAATGGTCACAGAACTTACTGAAGCAACATTTGATGATTTCATAAAGAACAACGCAGTGGTCCTCATCGACTGCTGGGCCCCATGGTGTGGCCCCTGCAGGAGGATGGGCCCCGTCATCGAAGAGGTCGCGGCCGATCTCGCAGGGAAGGTCGCGGTGGCGAAGCTCAACACCGACGAGAACCAGGGGATATCCGCGAAGCTGAGGATCAACGCGATCCCCACGCTCCTGGTCTACAGGAACGGTGTCGCGGGCGCACCTCTCGTCGGACTCAGGCCGAAAGCAGAGATAATCGCCTACGTGATGGGCCAGTGATCGTATGATCACAGCCGACGTCGCCGTCATTGGCCTGGGGCCGGCCGGGCTCCAGGCGGCCATACATTCATCCAGGCACAAAGCCGTGACCGTCGCCGTCGGTAAAACCTTCAACAGCTCGATCGCCGGGGCCAGTGTTGAGAACTACCTGGGGTTCGAGTCCTTGGACGGGTCCGCCCTCCTGGCCACCGGCACCGTCCAAGCGGAGTCCTTCGGATGCAAGGTCATCCCGGAGAACGTCACGGCGGTGTCGGGGCAGGCAGGGGCATTCCTGCTGACGCTCGAGGGCGGAGAAGTGATATCCGCGAAGGCGGTGGTCCTCGCCACGGGCATATCCCGCGTGAAGCTGGGTGTTCCCGGTGAGAAGGAATTCTTCGGAAAAGGCGTTAGTTACTGTGCATCCTGCGACTGTAATTTCTATAAAGGCCGCAAGGTGGCGATATTCGGCAATGAGACCGAGGCGGCGGCATCCGCAGAGCTCATGACCAAGTACGCGTCTGAAGTGTATTGGGTCACCCCGGCAACGACGGCATCCCCCAAGATGGTCGCAGATGCGGAGGCGGCAGGTGCCAAGGTCCTTCGGACGACCATCGAGAAGATAATGGGCACAGATGCCGTTCAGTCCATACTCCTCGGTGACGGCACGTCCGTGGATGTGGACGGCGTCTTCATAGAGTTGGGCGCCAGATCGGCGGCCGACCTGGCGATGGACATGGGGGTCATGCCAGAGGCGGACGACACCATAAAGGTGGACTCGTCCTGCTCGGCAGGCGTTCCCGGCGTGTTCGCATGCGGCGATGTCACGGGCAGGCCCTGGCAGGTGGCCAAGGCCGTCGGCCAAGGTTGCGTGGCCGGCAATTCCGCGGCGGCATTCATCAGGGGATCGTGATGACCGTAGAGGATGTGATCTCCGGGATGCTCAGGGCCGAGGGCGGTTTCCAGAAAGCGCTCAGGAGCATGATCGTGGACGAACTCGACATGACCATGAACGAGTTCTGCGAGGTCACGGGCATTTCCAAGAGCACAATGTACAAGATCCTGGAGGAGAAACGCGAACCCAACCTCCGCACGGTACGTCAGATCGTCAAGGCGCTGAGGGCCCTGGCCTCCGCCGACGGCGAGAGGTTCATCGCTGTAATAGCGTCGGACACCGTCCTCGAATCCCTGCCTGACCATGTGGATTTCGACGGCCATATGGTCCCGATAAGGGAATATCCGGTCAGCACCGTGGAGGATGCGATCATCGCCGCCGTCAGGGCGGAACGTGACGGCGCGCTCGGTGTCGTCTGCGCTCCCATCGTGGCTCCCACGATCGAAAGGATCCTGTCGGTGCCCGTATCGCCCGTGATACCGTCGACGAGCCTTTCCCGCGCCATAGACGGCATAATGGACTCACTTTGAGTTGTTAGCGGGCCTTATTGTTAAAATAGCACCTTAACTATTCTCGTGTGGGGGAGTAGCTATAGCGTTCGAACTGCAGATTGTGAGCAATACGCCGTTGAGTTCGGTGCAGGATATAGATATCGTGGCAGAGACGTTTCTGATGCAGATCGGCTACATACCGAAAGGATACGACCCCAAGACCGCGGCCACCGCGCTCAGGGACAGCGTCCCCTACCGTCTGTTCATGGATTGCTTCGTCAGGAACATGTCCAAAGCATGGGCGGTCGAAGAGCTCGCGGCCATACTCGGGACCACGAAGCCCACCGTCTACAGGCACATCAACAAACTGAAGTCGATGGACCTGCTGGAAGGCGTGGATGTGGAGTTCGACGGCCAGATGCGCAAAGGATACAGGATAAGATACGGCGACCTCGGCAAGGCCTGGAGTTTCGCGGAGGCCAACGTCAACATGGCGATGGACAACTACCGCAAGACCGTGGCGCATTTCCAGGCGCTCGTGACCGCAGAGAAGGATTGATTATGTTCGGAGACGGAGACCAAGAGCTTTCCAAGGGCTGCGAGTACGCAGTCCACGTGTCCGGTGACGGGGACAAGACCTTCACCGGGATCTTCAAAGGGTACATCATGCTGGGGGCCGATGCCGCCTTGGCCATGGACTGCGGTGGCGAGACGCATTACGTGCCGACGTCCCAGATATCTTATATGACGGTGGTTAGCCGGGCGGCGCCCAAGCTCGAGACCCGTTACGCAGACGGCATCAACTACGGATGATCCAATGGCCGGCGGATTGAGCGAACGCATAATAGAGATGGTGAAATCGGGCGAGATACGCGACCGCGACCAATTGCAGCGTGTGAAGGTGGCGATGTGCGGAGAGTACGGTCTGAAGTCCGTCCCGCCAAACTCTGAGATCCTGGCGGCCGTTCCCCCGGAGGACCGGGAGCTGCTGGAGCCTCTGCTCATAAAGAAACCGATGAGGACGCTGAGCGGTGTTGCGGTGGTAGCAGTCATGACGTCGCCGTTCCCATGCCCGCACGGGAAGTGCTCGTACTGCCCCGGCGGGGTCGAGAACAACTCGCCGCAGTCCTACACCGGGAAGGAACCGGCCGCCAGGCGCGCCGAGCGCAACGAGTTCGATCCGTTCCGTCAGGTCACCGACCGCGTGACCCAGTTGGAGGCCATCGGCCATAAGACCGACAAGATAGACCTCATCATCATGGGCGGGACGTTCACCAGCAGGGAGGCCGAATACCAGGAATGGTTCGTCCGCAGGTGCTTCGATGCCATGAACGGCAGGGAGGCCCCGGACCTGGAGACCGCCCAGATGTGGAACGAGGATGCACCGCACAGGTGCGTCGGCTTGACCGTGGAGACCCGCCCGGACGTGTTCACGGATGCGCAGATCGAGAACGCCATGTACCTGGGCGCGACGCGCGTGGAGCTGGGAGTCCAGATACTCGACGACGACATCCTGTCGGCCGTGGACCGCGGCCACGGCATAGCCGAGGTGGAAGCGTCCACGGCGGCCTGCAAATCGCACGGGCTGAAGGTCTGCTATCATATCATGCCGGGGCTTCCGGGGTCTTCTCCCGAACGCGACCTGGAATGTTTCAAACGCGTGTTCGACGATCCCGGGTTCAGGCCGGACATGCTGAAGTTCTATCCCACGCTAGTGGTTGCTGGCACAAGGCTTTTCGACATGTGGGAGGCGGGGGAGTACGAGCCTTACGACCTGGAGACCGCGATCACCCTCCTGTGCAGTATGAAATCCGAGGTGCCGGAGTATGTGAGGATCCAGCGGATACAGAGGGACATACCCGTGCCGCAGATATCCGCGGGCATATTGCGGAGCAACATCCGCGAGCTGGTCCAGGACAAGATGCGCGAGGATGGCCGCCCATGCAGATGCATCAGGTGCAGAGAGGTCGGCCATACCGGCGTTTCCCTGGACGATCCTTCCGAGGTGTCCATGAGGACCGTCGAGTACGAGGCGTCCGGGGGCACCGAGCGCTTCATGCAGCTGGAGTACAAGGATTCCATCATAGGTTATGTCAGGCTGCGGACGGATGATACGGACACGGCCACGATACGCGAGCTCAAAGTGTTCGGCAAGATGGCGGCCATCGGCGAGGACGGCGAGGACTGGCAGCACCGCGGGTTCGGCAGGTCTCTGGTGGAGGCGGCCGAGTCGGCAGCACGTGCCGACGGGAAGAAGCGCATAAGGGTGACCAGCGGGGTGGGCGTCAGAGGGTACTACAGGTCGCTCGGGTATTCCCTGGAACGTCCGTATATGGCGAAGGACCTCAATTGATGACGATGCGGGATGCCTCGATGGAGACCGTGTCCGCCTGGATGACATATCTGCCTTTCTCGTCCACTTTGTGGTTCTTGGTGTACACGGCACCGTTGGAATCCACCAGCAGGTACAGCAGGTCCCCCGTTGCGGTGTCGATCACGAGCCCGTCGAGCACGCCCAGGCTGCGCCCGCCGGCGGTCTCCACGGGTTTGCCGTTCATCTCGGACAGGAAGATCCTGCTGCCCATCTGGATCACCCGTAGAACGGGACGTCGTCCCAGATCCCGTGGCGTTTCCTCATCTCCGCGCCGGCCTGCTCGTAGCTGTCGAACGTCTTCTGGTCCACGGACGGCTTGCAGATCCCAAGGGCCTTCTTGAAGTGGCGCCATTCGACGAATTGTATGTTCGGCTTCTCGCGGAAGGCCGCCATCCCCGCTTCCCTGCACAGTGCGGCGAGGTCGGCGCCGACGAATCCGTCGGTCGCCTCGGCAACGTCGATCAGGTCGATGTTCATGAGCGGCATCGAACGGGTGTGTATCTCCAGTATCCTGAGCCTGGTCTCGAGGTCAGGTTTCCCGATGAGGATCATGCGGTCGAACCTGCCCGGCCTCAAAAGCGCCGGATCCACCATGTCCGGGCGGTTGGTGGCACCCATTATCATCACGTTCTTCAGGCTCTCCACGCCGTCCATGGATGTCAGCAGCTGGTTGACGACCCTCTCCCAGGTGGATGAGTCGCTGTGGCCGCGCACGGGGGCTATGGAATCGATCTCGTCGAAGAATATGATGCACGGCGCCATCTGCTTGGCGCGCTTGAATATCTGACGGACGGCTTGCTCGGTCTCGCCCAGCCATTTGCTGGCTATCTCCGGTCCGCTGACGCAGATGAAGTTCGCCCCGGATTCGTTTGCCACGGCCTTCGCGATGAGTGTCTTGCCGGTCCCGGGAGGACCGTATAGCAGGACTCCTTTGGCCGGAGGTATCCCGAGGCGTTCGAAGGCCTTGACGTTCTCTGTCGGTATGAACGCGTCGCGTATCTCGGATTTCACGTCCTCGAGCCCGCCGACATCCGCCCAGGTGACCTTGGGGATCTCCACCAGGACCTCCCTCATGCCGCTGGGGTCCACCTCGGACAGTGCGGACACGAAATCATCCATCTCCACCCTCATCTCCTCCAAGATGGGGCGCGGGACAGGCTTGTCCAGGTCCAGTTCCGGCATCTTCCTGCTGAGGCATTTCATGGCGCCCTCCCTGCAGAGTGCCGCCAGGTCTGCGCCGACGAACCCCTGCGTCATCCCGGCCAGGGCATCGATGTCCACATCGGCGGTCAGGGGCATGTCCCTCGTATGGACGCCCAGGATCTCCCGGCGGCCGTTCCTGTTCGGTACGCCGATCTCGATCTCGCGGTCGAACCTGCCCGGTCTCCTGAGCGCAGGGTCGATGGCATCCTCCCTGTTGGTCGCGCCGATGACCACCACGTCACCTCTGTCGCTGAGCCCGTCCATGAGGGTCAGCAGCTGGGCGACCACGCGCCTCTCGACCTCGCCGTACACGGCGTTCCGGTTGGGGGCGATCGAATCGATCTCATCCAGGAATATGATGCTCGGGGTGTTCTCCTCGGCCTCTTTGAATATTTCCCTCAGGCGTTCCTCGCTCTGCCCGTAGTACCTGCCCATGATCTCCGGGCCCTGGACTGCGAAGAAGGATGCGCCCGACTCGTTGGCAACGGCCTTCGCGATCAGGGTCTTCCCGGTCCCCGGGGGGCCGTAGAGGAGGACGCCTTTGGGTGCGGATATGCCCATGCGGTCGAACAGCTCGGGGTGCTTCAGCGGGAGCTCTATCATCTCCCTGATCCTCTTGAGCTCCTCGTCCAGGCCGCCGATCTCATCATATGTTATCTGGTCTCCGCGTCCGGCGGAAGTGGATGCGGCCTCTTCTTTGATGGATATCTCTGTTTCGGGGCCGACGATGACGGCATCGGCGGGAATGGTCGAGACCACGTGGAAAGTGGAGCGGTTGCCCATGAGGGCGATGTTCGGAACGATGATGTCGATGCCTTTGACCAGGGGGCGGGACAGGAGCCCGTTGCGGAACACGCCCTCCATCCCCGGTTCGAACCTGATCCTCTTCCCGGCGGGTATGTTGGGGGCCAGGACGACCTTCTCGGCCGGCATGGGCTCGCAGGCGCGCACCTTGACATTCTCGTCCACGCTGACTCCGGCGTTGGTCCTCGTGAGGCCGTCGATGCGGATCAGCCCGCGTCCTTCGTCCTCCGGGACTCCCTTCATCACCTTGGCGACGACCGTCTTCCGTCCGATTATCTCGATGGTGTCGCCTATCTCGAGGCCCAATGCGGTGCGGGCCTCGATATCCATTCTCGCGCGGCCGTAGCCCGCTTCAGACTGCTTGCGCGCCATGGCAACCTTGAGCTCGATGAATCCGTCGGAGATCTCCATCGTACGGCCATGGGAGCGCCCATATTTCATTTTTACATAAAGTGCGCATGCGTTCCTTTTTATCCCATGAATGCTCTCTATCGTCCGTCGTCGGCGCTCCCGGCGGTGCGTTATTGTGCAAAATCAGGGGTTCATCTCAGAAAACCCAGGATTTCTGCACGGAACGGAAAGCTTGCATGGGGAGGACTTATATATGAGTATCAATTCCGTCCAAAGCACAAGCTTTAAGCTATCATCAAGGGCCTGTAGCTCAGCTAGGTAGAGCATCTGACTTTTAATCAGGTGGTCAAGGGTTCGAATCCCTTCAGGCCCGCATGATGGTCTTCATGAGCGATCAACGGCGGATCAAGTATGAGGAAAAAGATGACTACAGTGACTTTTAGCAAACAGCTTTCCCGCTGAACCGTTAGGCGGAGCAACTAACAGGTGAAATCATGGCAGTAGACAACATCTCGTTCAACGTTCTCAAGCACGACCTCGTGCCTGAGCACCACCTTCTGTCCGAGGAGGATGCGGAGAAGATTCTCTCCAGCATGGGCATGACCCGTGACCAGCTTCCTAAGGTCAGGAAGAGCGATGCAGGCATCAGGGTACTGGAGAGCATTTACGGTCCTATCGAAGAAGGCCGTGTGGTTAAGATTGTGAGGAAGAGTGAGACGGCCCAGGAGTTCGTCGCATACAGACTCGTCACGAGGGGGTAAATTCTTGAGAGATCTAGTCAAATTGTATTTCGACGAGCGCAGCATAGTCAACCATCACGTATCGTCGTTCAACGACTTCCTCGCCACTGTCGACAATCCCAACAGCAGGATGCAGAGGATCGTCGACGATATGAGGGTCCCCACAGATGACGCAGACAGGGGCATCATCAAACTGGACCCGGAGCGCACCGGGGGAAGGAACATCGAGATCCGCATCGGCAGGAGGCGCGATGAGAACGGCCTTGTCGATCCCCAGTCGAAACCTACAATACGCATCGACGAGCCGAAGGTCATGGAGGCCAACGGATACAGCCACGAGCTGACCCCCATGGAGGCCAGGCTCAGGAACCTCAACTACCTTTCACCTGTATATGTTCACTTCGACGTCCTCGAAGACGGCGTCGAGAAAGAGATGGCGGAGGCCGACAGATGGATCCACGTCGGCGACATGCCCATGATGGTCAAATCCAAAGGGTGCAACCTCAACAGGACCACCGTGGAGAACCACAAAGAGCATGAGATCACCGACGAAGAGTACAAAGCGGAGCTCATCGCCAACAAAGAGGACCCCAGGGAGCCCGGAGGATACTTCATCATCGGCGGCACCGAGAGGGCCCTGATCACGCTGGAGGACCTGGCACCCAACAGGGTCATGGTCGAGTACAACGAGAAGTACGGCACCGCCGTCGAAGTAGCGAAGGTGTTCTCCCAGAGGGAGGGGTACCGTGCGCTCACCCTCGTTGAGAAGAAGAAGGACGGCATGGTCATGGTATCCGTGCCCGTCGCATCCGGATCCATCCCGCTCATCGCGCTCATGAAAGCGCTGGGAATGGAGTCCGACCAGGAGATATACGACACCATCGTGTCCCGCGACGACATGGCGAACATCGTCTACGCCAACATCGAGAGCTCCTACGACAAGAAGACCTACGCCCCCAACGGCTACCACACCCAGGAGGACGCGATCCTGTTCCTGGAGAGGAACTTCGCCGCCGGTCAGGCCAAGGAGTACAGGACGAAGAAGGTCGAGAGCATCCTCGACCGTTCCCTGCTGCCCCACCTCGGAGACTCCGAGGCGGACCGCATGAAGAAGGCCATTTACCTGGGACGCGTCGCCCGCGCCGTCCTCGAGCTGTCCCTCGGGGAGAGGAAAGAGGACGACAAGGACCACTACGCCAACAAGAGGCTCAAGCTCTCCGGCGACCTCATGGAGGATCTGTTCAGGACGAGCTTCAACAGCCTCATGAAGGACCTGAAGTACCAGCTGGAGAGGAACTGGGGACGCAAGAAGAGCGAGCTCAACATATCGTCCTCCATCCGCCCCGACCTGCTCACGCACAAGCTCCTGCACGCCCTCGCGACCGGTAACTGGGTCGGCGGACGCGCCGGTGTCTCGCAGCTCCTCGACAGGACATCCAACATGTCCGCGATGTCGCACCTCAGGAGGATAACGTCCTCGCTGACCAGGAGCCAGCCTCACTTCGAGGCACGTGACCTGCACCCCACGCAGTGGGGAAGGCTGTGCCCTTCAGAGACCCCCGAGGGTCAGAACTGCGGTCTGGTGAAGAACGCGGCCCTCATCATCGACGTCTCCGAGGGATTCCCCGACTCCGATGTCAAGTGGATGCTGAAGGAGTTCGATGTCGGACCCGTCAAACAGCAGTACACCCGTGTCTACGTCAACGGCGACCTGGTAGGTTCCCACGAGGATGCCAGGAAGCTCCTGGACGGCATACGCGACCGCCGCAGGTGCGGACTCCTCTCCAACGAGATCAACATCCGTTTCGACGAGGACATGAACGAGGTCATCATCAACTGCGACGAGGGCCGTCTCAGACGCCCCCTGCTCGTCCTGAAGGACGGCAGGACCATGCTCACCAGGAAGCACCTGGAGGGCATCCGCGACAAGAAGATCAAATGGAACGACCTGTTCCGCGAGGGCATACTCGAGTGGCTCGACGCCGAAGAGGAAGAGGATGTGCTCATCGCCGTGGACGCGTACGATGTCCCCAACAGATGCGAGCACTGCGGACACGCGCTCTCGCCCATGGACGTCGACTGGATGAACCCCGGGATCGAGGGCGATTGCGTCCTCAAATGCAAATGGTGCGGAGGGGACATGGCAGTGCCCACGAAGATCACGTCCGCCCACACCCACATGGAGGTGGACCCGATGGTCATCATCGGTGTCGCATCCGGTATCGTCCCGTACCCCGAGCACAACTCCGCGCCCCGTGTCACGATGGGCGCCGCGATGGCCAAACAGGCACTCGGGATACCTGCGGCGAACTACCGCCTCAGGCCCGACACCCGCGGACACCTGCTCCACTACCCCCAGGTGCCCATGGTCCAGACCCAGACCATGCAGTTCATGGGATACAACCACAGGCCCGCCGGTCAGAATTTCTGCATCGCGGTCCTTTCATACCACGGATACAACATAGAAGATGCCCTTGTCATGAACAAGAGCTCCATACAGAGAGGGCTCGGCAGGTCCACGTTCATGAGGTCCTACCGTTCCGAGGAGCGCCGCTACCCCGGCGGACAGGAGGACCACTTCGAGATCCCCATGCCCGACGTCATCGGTGCCCGCGCCGACCTGGCGTACGCATCTCTGGGAGAGGACGGCCTGATCGCGCCCGAGTCCGACGTGACCGGCGCGGACGTCCTCATCGGAAAGACATCCCCGCCCCGTTTCCTCGAGGAGGAGACGGATTTCCTGACGCCTCAGAAGAGGAGGGAGACATCCGTCACCGTCAGGCCCGGGGAGAAAGGATACGTCGATTCTGTCATGATCACGGAGTCCGAGAACGGCTCCAGGCTCGTCAGGGTCAAGATCAGGGACGAGAGGATCCCCGAGCTGGGCGACAAGTTCTGCTCCAGGTTCGGCCAGAAGGGCGTCATCGGACGCCTGGTCGACCAGTGCGACATGCCGTTCACCCAGGACGGCGTCACCCCCGATCTCGTGGTCAACCCCCACGGTATCCCTTCCCGTATGACGATCGGGCACGTGCTCGAGATGATCGCGGGGAAGGTCGGTGCCATGGACGGACGCGTCATCGACGGCACTGCGTTCTCCGGAGAGAACGAGAGGTCCATCCGCGACGGTCTCGTCAGGAACGGATTCAAGAACACCGGCAAAGAGGTCATGTACGACGGCAGGACCGGCCGCATGATCCAGACGGACGTCTACACCGGAGTGATCTTCTACGAGAAGCTGCACCACATGGTCAGCGGGAAGATGCACGTCCGTTCGCGCGGACCCGTCCAGATACTCACCAGGCAGCCCACCGAGGGACGTTCCAGGCAGGGAGGTCTCAGGTTCGGAGAGATGGAGAGGGACTGTCTCATCGGCCACGGCGCCGCGATGGTCATCAAGGACCGTCTGCTCGATGAGTCCGACGGGACGCAGCAGTACATCTGCGGCAACCCCAAGTGCGGGCACATCGCGATCATGGACAGGCACGGTTCGCTGTACTGTCCTGTGTGCAAGAACAACACCAGCATCTACCTGGTGCAGACGTCCTATGCGTTCAAGCTGCTCATGGACGAGCTCCTGTCGCTTGGTGTCGCCATGAGGCTTCAGCTGGAGGACTTAAGATGATGCGCGGAATCACTAAGAGGATCGGAGAGATCAAATTCTCCTGCGTATCCCCCGAAGAGATAAGGAAGATGTCGGCGACGAAGATCATCACCGCCGACACGTACGACGACGAAGGATACCCCATCGAGATGGGACTCATGGACCCCCACATGGGAGTCATCGAGCCCGGTCTCCGCTGCAAGACATGCGGATGCAAGGTGGACGAGTGCCCCGGGCACTTCGGTCACATCGATCTCGCCATGCCCGTCATCCACGTGGGCTTCATCAAGGACATCAAGATGATGCTGGAGTCCACCTGCCGCAGCTGCGGCAGGCTCATGCTGACCTCGGACCAGATAACCGCCCGCATGGACAGCATGGAGCGCATGGAGGAGCTCGGAGGAGACACGATCGACGTCAAGAACTTCTCCAAGGAGACGGCGAAGGACGCATCCAACAAAGGCATCTGCCCCTACTGCGGCGCAGAGCAGATCAAGATCAAACTGGACAAGCCCACCACCTTCCGCGAGGTCGACGACAACCACAAGCTGACCGCGAAAGAGGTCCGCGAGAGGCTGGAGCGCATATCCGACGACGACCTGAAGACCCTGGGCATCGATCCCGGCACCTGCAGGCCCGAATGGATGGTGCTCACCGCCTTGGCCGTGCCCCCCGTCACCGTGAGGCCCTCGATAACGCTGGATTCCGGCGACAGATCCGAGGATGACCTCACCCACAAGCTCGTGGATGTCCTGAGGATCAACCAGAGGCTGAGGGAGAACCGCGACGCGGGAGCACCCCAGCTGATCGTGGAGGACCTGTGGGAACTGCTCCAGTACCACGTGACCACGTATTTCGACAACCAGACCTCGGGCATCCCGCCCGCGAGGCACAGGTCCGGACGCCCCCTCAAGACCCTCGCACAGAGGCTGAAGGGCAAAGAGGGACGTTTCAGGTCCAACCTGTCCGGTAAGCGTGTGAACTTCTCCGCGCGTACCGTGATCTCGCCCGACCCCATGCTGTCCATAAACGACGTGGGAGTGCCTACGGACGCCGCCAGGGAGCTCACTGTCCCCGTGCACGTCAACGAGCACAACATCGATGCCGTCAGGAACATGGTCCTCCGCGGCCCCAAGCCCTCCGAGGACGGCCCCTATCTGCCCGGCGTCAACTACGTCATACGTTCAGACGGCAGGAGGATAAGGGTCACCGAGCGCAACGCCGCAGACGTGTCCGAGGGCATCGAAGTGGACTACACCGTGGAGAGGCAGCTGATCGACGGAGATGTCGTCCTGTTCAACAGGCAGCCTTCGCTGCACAGGATGTCCATGATGGCGCACCGCGTCAAGATCATGCCCGGGCGCACTTTCAGATTCAACCTCTGCGTCTGCCCTCCGTACAATGCCGATTTCGACGGCGACGAGATGAACCTGCACGTCCTGCAGTCCGACGAGGCGCGCGCCGAGGCGCGCATCCTCATGCAGGTCCAGGAGAACATCCTGTCGCCCAGGTACGGCGGTCCGATCATCGGTGCCATCCACGACCACATCACCGGAGTGTACTTCCTGACCCACGGCAACCCCAGGTTCGACATGGAGCAGGCGATGAACATCGTGTCCAAGCTGGACGGCGTCAAGATCCCCGAGCCAATGAAGGACGAGGACGGCAACGAGTACTGGACCGGCAGGCAGCTGTTCTCCGTGGTGCTCCCCGATGATTTCCGCACGACATTCAAGGCGAACATCTGCCAGAACTGCAAGGTGTGCAAGAAGACCGACTGCGAGTACGATGCGTTCGTCAACATACGCGACGGCCAGCTCCTCTGTGGCACCATCGACGTGAAGGCGATCGGCAACAGCAAGGGGAAGATCCTCGACCGCATCGCACGCGACTACGGCTCCGACAGGGCATGCCAGTTCATCAACGAGGTCACCAGGATCGCGCTGGGATCCCTCATGAACCACGGATTCAGCACAGGCATCGACGACGAGGACATCCCCGCCGAGGCCGCGCTGCAGATAGCCAACTACAACCAGGAGTGCATCAACAAGGTGTCCGAGCTCGTGGAGTCCTATCAGGACGGCACGCTCGACCAGATGCCCGGACGTTCCCTCAGGGAGACGCTCGAGGTGGAGGTCATGAGGGTGCTCGGACAGGCCCGTGACGAAGCAGGACGCATCGCAGGGAAGCACCTCGGTATGTCCAACCCCGCGGTCATCATGGCCAAGGCGGGAGCCCGCGGTTCGATGCTCAACCTGTCCCAGATGGCAGGTTGCGTCGGTCAGCAGGCTGTTCGTGGAGAGAGGCTCGCCAGAGGTTACTGGAACAGAACGCTCCCCCACTTCGAGAAAGGGGACCTGGGAGCATATGCCAGAGGATTCTGCACGCACTCGTACAAGACCGGCCTGTCGCCGACCGAGTTCTTCTTCCACGCAATGGGAGGAAGGGAAGGTCTGGTCGATACCGCGGTCAGGACGTCCAGGTCGGGATACATGCAGAGGAGGCTCGTGTCCGCATTGGAGGATCTGAAGCTCGCATCCGACGGCACCGTAAGGAACACCGTCGGAACCGTCATCCAGTTCAAATACGGCGAGGACGGCGTGGACCCGTCCAGGACTGTCAGGGGCAAAGCGATCGACCTCGACGACCTGTTCGCCGAGGTTCTCGGAGACGAGGCCGACGAGCTCCTGCACATCGACACGGTGGATGTAGGAGAGGATTACGGAACCCGCGAGAAGGATGAGATGGAGTACAGCGAGGAGGACGAATCGTCCGAATCCGAGGACTTCGAGACCGACTACGAGGGAGGCGAATAAGATGGCCAAGAAAGATACCATTAAGGCATTGGTCAACAGGGAGATCGGCGAAGAGACCGCCGCCCTGCTGCTCACCCGCTACAGCACGCTGACGGCTATCGCCGAGGCATCGATCGACGACCTCGTGGAGCTGGGACTTGCCGAGGAAGAGGCAAGGTCCGTGGCGTCCAAGATAGGGAAGCGCCCTTCGAAATCCTCCTCGTCCAGGACGAAGAAGGACATCGAGGACATCGCCGTCGTGGAGCCGATGGAGGAGGTCAACAACCCCCACGTCATGTCCGACGGCGAGGTCAGGATCAAAGGATTGGCCGACAAGATAGGTGCGGATCTCCCGCTGAAGATAATAGTCGACATCGCCGACCGCATAAAGAACGCGGACTTCGACGACGCCAAGTGCACCGAGATCCTGGAAGTCGCCAACCGCATGTACACCGACCACCTGATGGACCGCAACGAGTCTGCCGGCGTCATGGCCGCGCAGTCCATCGGCGAGCCCGGTACGCAGATGAACATGCGTACCTTCCACTATGCGGGTGTCGCGAACATCAACGTTACCCAGGGTCTGCCCAGGTTGATCGAGATCGTCGATGCCAGGCGCGTGCCCAGCACGCCTTCCATGCAGATCTCCCTGTTGGGGATCGCAGCGGAGGACGAGAACGTCGCACGCCACGTTGCATCCGAGATCGAGATGACCTCGCTCCTGGACATCGCATCCGTGGAGACGGACATAACCAACATGAGGCTTGTCATATCGCCGGACCTCCGCAAGATGGAGGACCGCGGCATATCATTCGATGATGTGTACGAGAAGCTCAACAAGATCAAGGCGGTCCGCGGGCTCGTAGAGCTCCAGGACTTCGACATCGTCATAACGTCCGACGAGTCTTCATTCAAGAAGCTCCAGACGATCTACGACGCGATCAAGAACGCCAAGATAAAAGGGATCGACGGGATCGCCAGGGCGGTCCTGTCCAAGGCCGGCGGCGATTGGAAGATCGTCACCGAGGGAAGCAATCTCAAAGAGGTCCTCAAAGTGGAAGGGGTCGATGCGGACAGCATAATGACCAACTCCATCATGGAGGTCGCGGACGTGCTCGGTATCGAGGCCGCCAGGAATGCGATCATCCATGAGGCCATGGGGACCCTGGGAGAGGCAGGTCTCGACGTCGACATAAGGCACATCATGCTTGTGGCCGACCTGATGACCAATGATGGGTACGTCAAAGCCATCGGAAGGCACGGTGTATCAGGCAAGAAATCGTCCGTACTCGCAAGGGCAGCGTTCGAGATCACCGCCGCGCACCTGTTGCACGCCGCCATGGTCGGAGAGGTGGATTACCTCGAAGGAGTGACGGAGAACATCATAGTGGGACAGCCGGTGACGCTTGGAACCGGTGCAGTAAACCTTATTTACACACCCAAGAAGAAAGGGGATGAACAATGATAGACATAGGTAGAGCATTGAAGGCTGCGATCACCACCGGTCAGGTGGAGTTCGGAGTGGACCAGACTGAGAAAGCGGTTAAATCCGGAAAGGCACAGTTGATCATACTTGCAAGGAACTGTCCCAGCGACTTCCTCACGAGCAGCGATGTCAAAGTGAAGGTGCACGTCTACGAGGGCAACAACATGGAGTTGGGTGCTCTCTGCGGTAAGCCCTTCTCCGTGGCCGCCCTCGTGGTCATCGACAAAGGCACGTCCAACATCTTAACGCTGTGAGAACATGTCTGCCGATATCGTACTTACCGAGGACACCCTCAGATACATATCCCTCTTCGAGGCGATAACGAAGGCCAATGTCATCGACTGCATGGATACTGAGGAGAAGCTCGTGTTCGTCGTCGAGAAGGGCCAGGGCAACATAGCTGTGGGTAAGAAAGGCGAGCATGTGATAAAGCTCAAGGAGAAGACCGGGAAGAACATCCAGGTTGTGGAGTACTCCGAGGATCCCGAGCAGTTCGTCATGAACGTGTTCCATATCTACACTCCTCAGAAGGTCGAGATCGAGCAACGCGGGAACATAACCCACGCAACCGTGACCGTTGATCCCAAGCTCAAGGGACGCGCCATCGGGAAAGCGGGCAAGAACCTGCGCATTGCAAGGGACATCGTCAACAGGCATCACGAGATCCAGAGCATCAGCGTGGACTGATCGTGTCATCCCCGACGGTCGGTGCGCCCCGAGCAGGGACGCCGAAAAACCATTTACCTTCTTTAAATTTATTCAATAATTTGAATGTCTGGCTATGTTACTTCAACGGTGTACGTTCGACCTCCAGGCCGT
This sequence comes from uncultured Methanomassiliicoccales archaeon, assembly GCA_964558505.1. GTDB lineage: Archaea > Thermoplasmatota > Thermoplasmata > Methanomassiliicoccales > Methanomethylophilaceae > CAYMPW01. The sequence continues at coordinate 35,414 of CAZLEI010000004.1, forward strand.
CCGCTGTGGGGTACGTTTCCGACAGATAGCATTTGTAAGGCAGCTCCCCCGCGAGCTCCTCGAGTATCCATGGCGCGACCGCCAGGCAACCCTTCTCGGGCAATGCGGCCATGAGCTCTGCGGGCACTTCGTACGTGCCGGACAGGAGGTCCATGGCGGCATCGAGGTCGTCAGCGTACAGCAGCCCCCTTATCAGGGTGCCGTCCTCGGTGACTATCTCATACTCTTCGGCGATGTGCTCGGCACGGCGTATGAGACGGTTCCTGAGCTGCACGCCGTCCTTGAATGCAGAAGAGCAGAAATGGACGTTGGCCTTCCGATGCCGTTTGAGCATGGCGTGGGCCACTTCTTCCGAGCCGGAAACTGCCGACGAGATCTCGTCCTTCAGTCCGTAACCATGCTCTCCCATCATGTTCCAGTTGCTCTCGGAGAACTCCAATTCGTTGAGGTTGACGAACCTCACGCCTGCCGACTCGGCATATTTTATAAGCGCGTCCAGGTCCGCATCGTGGCCGGGCAGTGCGGGCACTTCGATGCCCACATCGATGCCGCAGGTCCTGACGATCTCCGCCAGCGGGGTCCTCTCCATATGAGCCCAAACATCGGGCGACGGATGGAACCTGATCTCGTCCAGTCCGGCATCGGCGACTTTCTTGACAAGTGCCGGGTCCATGGTGGACGTGTACAGATGGATGTGGTGCTCGTCGCCGAACCGCTCTTTGAGGAGGCGTATCACGCGTATCGTCCTCTCCGGACTCATGAGCGGGTCCCCGCCGGTTATGCCGGTCCCGGTGGCATCCATGGCCTCGGCTTCCGCGATGATCTCTTCGGGCGCAGTGACCTGCATCTCGTTGGCGTAGACCACGTCGCGGTCCTTCTTCTCCAACGACACCGGGCAGTAGAAGCAGCCAGTCCCGCAGATCCCGCTGACGAACAGGACCATCTTCGATCCTTTTATGCAGTGTTCGCAGCCGACGGCCAACCGGCCGTTCGTGGCAGAGCCGCAATCCATCTTCCTGATACGCATCACCGAGCAATCGTCGAACCCTTTATTAAGAGTTGTGAACTTGCATGACATGGTGAACAGATGAGGAAGGACACGCGCTTGGTATTGGCATTGGATGAGACGAACGAGGAGAAGGCGATGGACATAGCCAGATCAGTTTCTCCGTACGTCGATGCAGTGAAGATCAATTGGCCTTTGGTCCTTTCCGCGGGGCCGGGGATGATCACCAAGCTCTCGAAGGAGACAGAGGTCATATGCGATTTCAAAGTGGCCGACATACCCAACACCGTGCGCCTCATCGTCGAGCAGTCGGTATCCAAGGGGGCGTCCGCGGTGATCGTGCATGCATTCACCGGGGAGGACTCCATGACAGCCGCCGTCGAGGCCGCCGGAGATGCGGAGATATACGCGGTAACCGAGATGAGCCACCCCGGCGGGAAGATGTTCACGGCGCTCCATGCGGAGGAGATGGCGGCGATGGGCGTCAGATGCGGCGCGGCCGGGTTCATAGCGCCTGCCACGCGCCCGGAGAGGATAGCGGCCGTGCGCTCGATAATCGGGGACAGGAAGATCCTGTCCCCCGGTGTCGGGGCACAGGGCGGCAGCGCATCGTCAGCGATATCCGCAGGGGCGGACTACGTGATAGTGGGCCGCGCGATCTACGGTTCGGAGGACCCCCGGTCGGCAGCCAGGTCCATATACGAGGAGATAGCGTCGTCCCTGTGACGCCCCCTCTTTTTATTATATTATATTTACTCTCTCGCCCGTCCGTAAACCTATAAATAGAACTGCCCCTATGAACCGCCATTCTATAGAAGCGGAGAATTCTAGAATGCGCAAATTCGTATCTAAGTCAACCGACTCTCAAAAAGAGAGTAAAGGTCGCTCCATTGTGGGCGACGGTGGATGGTTTGGGAACAATAAGCGCCTGGTCCTGATGCTGTTCGCGATAGTATTGGTGGCCCTCTTCCTGAGGGTCTTCTATTCGTACGGCATCTCCGTGGGAAGCGGCATCGCCCTTTCCGGAGGATCGAGCGCGGAATATCACCTCAGTGTGATTGAGAACCTGGTCGCTACCGGCCAGTTCGTCATCTCGGACCTTGCAGTCAACTACCCGTACGGCGGTCTCAACGTGTTCCCGCCGTTGATGGACGTCATCGTCGCCCTGTTCGCGTGGATCGCCACGGCTGCAGGCGTGCCCGTCGCTACGGCGAGTGCGGCGGCTCTGTCCTGGTTCGCACCCATCGTCGGCACCCTTGCCGTTGTTGCTGCGTACTACCTCGGAGTCGAGATGTACAACAAGAAGGTCGGCGTGCTTGCTGCCCTCTTCCTTGCTGTGTTCCCCCTCATGATATCGGGAACCGTGTTCTCCAACGGGACTGAGAGCGCGTTCTACCTGTTCCTCTTCATCGGCATGCTGTTCTTCCTCGTGAAGGCCGTGAAAGCAGTCGATGCCACCGAGATGCAGGGATACAAGGCCGTTTTCGCTGACAGGGCGATACTGAAGCCCATGATCTTCACGATCATCTGCTTCGTCCTCATCGCCCTCACATGGAACGGATTCTACGCCGTGGTCCTCGTGCTCGTGGCCATAATGGTCATCCAGGCGCTCCTCGACAGGTTCAGGGGCAAGGATTTCACGGTCATCACCATGCTCTACGCCATGGTCCTCCTGATCGGCATCTGCATCTCTGCGGCATACTACGTACCCGCAGGGCTTTGGAATGCGGTCTTCTCCGGGCCGTTCATCGTGTCGATCATGGCGGTCGTCTTCACGCTCGCATACACGAAGGTGCAGTCCAAGCCGTGGATAATCACCATCCCCGTGTTCGCGGTCATCATCGCAGCGATCTTCGTGGCGCTCTACTTCGCCGCGCCCGCACTCTTCAACGACGTCGTGTTCGGGAACAGCATCTATGGCGGTAACCTCTTCGGGAACCTCATAATCGCTTCCGACGGACCGACGCTCTCCCAGCTCGGGACGTACTATGGATGGGCGACCTTCTGGTTCCCCATGGCGATGCTCGTCCTCATGGCATGGGGATTCCGCAAGAACATGGATTCCAGATTCTACGTCTTCATGTTCCTGTGGTACGCCGCACTCCTGATCCTCACTTGGGTCACCGACGCCACCATGTTCCTTTGCGCACCGGTCTACGCCATAGGCGCGGCCGCACTCATCGTGAAGGTCTTGGACCTCGTCGACATACGCGGTTATTTCGCCAGTTTCAAAGGGGTCGACTTCAAATCCTTCTGGAAGAAGCTGATAAAGCCCGCTCCCTTCATCGCGGTCCTCGTCGGAGTGTTCCTGGTGGCCATGCCCGGTGCGATATACGCCGTGGATGCCAGCATATCCAACAACGAGAAATCCGACTACAACCTCTCTGCTCTCGGTGCTGCCGGCTACTACGTCGACACCACGGATGCGAACACGATCAACAACCTGTGGAACCAGTACTCTTCGGAGATCAAGACGGGTGCACTCGTCACCTGGACCAACTACGCCAACACTGCCGCGGCCATCGGCGGGTTCCCCACCGTGACCTCCATCACCGGCGGAGGCGCATCGGCCGCATCCAACATCATGTTGGCGAACGGAAGCGCAGGCGCGACGGCGGCAATGGCAGTGCGCATGATTGAATCGAAAGGGCTCTCCGAGTTCCAGTCGATCCTCGCCGCATACCCTGATATCGACTATGCATACCTCACGACCCTGTTCACGAACGAGAAGTTCGTCAAGGACCTCGTCATCGGTGCACCCGATGTCTACGGTGCGGTATCCACATCCATAACCTTCGAGAACGCCCGCTACCTCGCGGTCGTGGAGTACCTGACATCCAGCCTCTCCGAGCCCCAGATCGACAAGCTCTACGATGCGGTCTGCGCCCAGATCGACAAGCAGATCAGCTACATAGCGGTCAACGGATCGATGCTCCACCTCTACTACAACGACGGATCGTCGCTGTCCACGATGGCGTACCTCAACGATTACGCATTCTCGACGGACGGGTCCGTCACGAAGTTCTACTCCTACGGGACCTCGTCACCCTATTACTGCACATACACGAGCGCGATGTACGAGACCTTCCTCTGGAAGTCCATCATCGGCATGTCGCCCGCTGATGTCGGCATATCGTCGGGCATCTCGTACCTCAGCTCCCTCGCACTCAGCGACGGGACGTACAAGGCACACCCCGGATACGGCCTCAGCAACTACAGCCTGGCCTACTGGCATGTCATGTACAACGCGGATAAAGAGGCCACCCTGGCCTCCGAGGGATGGGTCGACATGGATGCGTACGAGGCCATGGCGCTTCAGGAGTCCGAGGGCGGTCTCATCAACTACATAGCCGGAACGACCATGTTCGAGTACAGGTCCAACACCGTGACGAACACCCTCAGCGGGAAGGTCACATACGACACGGGGTCGTCCATCGATCCCGCGAAGGGGATCCAGGTCGCAGTGTTCGAGGGAATGGACACCGACGGCGACGGCAATGTCGACGAGTACATGCAGCGCTGCACCACATACACCAATGCAGAGGGCAAGTACGAAGTGTCCGTGAGCAACACGGCGGTCGGCTACAAACTGGTCTATTCCGCAGGCACGAAGACGATGACCGGCGGTGTGGAGATCAAGACGCTCTACAACCCGGCCCTCAACGATTCGAGGCTCAGCTTCACCGTGGCGAACATCTCCATGAGCGGGCAGGTCCTGGTCAATGGCGAGAAGTACGTCACATCGGCTGCCGAGCCGATCACGGTGCAGATACTCGGTGCCAGCACAGGATACAAGAGCTCGGTGACGTCCGCGTCCGGAGCATTCACCTTCAACAACGTCCTTCCCGACAGCTACACCATAACCGTGGTCAAGGCGAACGGGAACACGCTCGTATCGACCACATACAAGACGCTCGAGGGACACAACTCGGGCATAGAGGTCGAGACCGCAACCGGGAAGATCACGGTCACGGTCACCGACGACACCGGGAACACCGTCAACGGCGGCTCGGTCGTCGCCACCGACACCACCGATGGACAGAGGTTCTACGGGACCATCGAGAACGGCACGGCAGTGATACAGGTCATCCCCGGGAAGTTCACGATCAGCGCGGCGGACGGGTACTCTTCAGTGTACTCCACATCCGTCACGGTGGCATCCTCCGGATCCAAGACGGCGAGCCTCACGGTCTACAAGAGCGTCGATCTCTCGGTCACAGTTCCGACTGCCGGGATGTCCGTGACCCTGTCCGGGTCTGACGGCTTCACGATGTCCGCATCCTCCGGGAACACCACGACTGCGAAGTTCGCGGTGCCGATAAGCGTGGGTGCGGGGGTCGGGAACGGATACACGTTCACGCTCACAGCATCCAATGGGGACAAAGCGGGATCATCGCTTCACTGGGCCACATGGACCTACTCCGGTTCGTCCACTGCGTCCGTGAGCCTTTCGTCCGCAGGCACTCTCCAGCAGGTCACAGGAACCCTGAAGGACAGCTCCGGCACCGCAACTGCTGGAACAGTGCTGTTCTACACCGCAGACGGAAAGGTCCTGACGGGATCCGCCGGCAGCGATGGCGCGATCACGGCTCTCCTGCCCTCCGGAACGTACACCATGTACGCATTCGACGGCAGCGACTCGGTGATCCTCAAGAAGATAACGGTCGGGTCCGCCGTGCTCGCTCTCGGAGATGTCACCATGTCCGATGCACGCAAGATCACGTCCACGCTCAACTATTCCACGTACATGTCGTCCTCGACCAGCAAGACCCTCAGGTTCCTGCAGGTCAACATCGACGAGATCATCGTTGGAGAGGAGACCTTCTCGTTCTTCTACATGACGAACTCCTCCGGGAAAGCGATCGTGTACATACCGAGCGGCAGCTCGTGCACAGTGAACGTCCCTGCGATGTCCACGTCCGCGCTCACGATGGAAGCCCAGGCCAACAAGATAGAGGCCGGCACTTCCAACAGCAGCAAGACGTACTCGGCCACCACGGTCGATGTCAACGTCAAATGCGGCGACGGGTACACAGTGCACCTCGATCCGTACAGCAGCACCCTCAAGGAGGTCACCGTGACCCCCGCAGGAGTCGCTGTCAGGCCGGGTCAGTACACCGCGAAGGTCGAGGCCTCCTCCGGTTACTACTACACCGGAACGGTCTACATCTACCCCGGAATGACCAGCATGACCCTCGACATAACACCGACAAAGGTCAACAAGGTCACCATATCGGGCCTGGACGCCTCCGATGTCGTCGATGTGAAGCCTCTCGACGGCGGCTCCAGCGTCAATGACGAAGCGGCGAAGGGCATATGGTATGTGGAATCCGGCTACAGCTACTACTTCAAGATAACAGCGAGCAACGGCAACATCGCCTACCTCTCTGCAGACAATGTATCGGCCGATGTCACGTTCACCGGACCGGCGAAGACTGCGCCCATCAAGGTCACGGGATTCGTCGGAGTGGCCGGGACCGGAGATCTGGTCGTCGAGTACGGCGGGGTCTCGGTGCCCTTCTCCATAAAGGGAGGAGTGTACACGGCCACGTTGCCGACAGGCATCACCGGGGACATCAGGTTCACGGCGAGCGTCGCCAACACCGTCGACGGTAAGACGTACTACTTCGACAGGTCGGTCACGATGGCATCGAACCAGGTGACGGACGGTCTCGTGCTGAACCTCAGCTCCGTGGACAGCGGTGTCACCGCAGCCCTCGGCAGCACGGTGGTCAACACGGCGAACGACATGGTCTCGTTCTCCATCCTGCTGACCAACACATCGAACTCGGCGGTCACCCTGGTGCCTTCCGGCGGAAGCGCATGGAGCAAGATATCGTTCCCCAGCGGATCCATCGTGGTCCCCGCCAAGGGCACGTACACCTTGACCGTGGCCAATGCCGTCTACACGCACGGCACCGCTGCCGGAAGCTCGTCGCTCAGCGTCAGTTTCTCGGATGCGGCAGGCAGCACGGTTCTGTCGACCACGGTCGATGCCCCCGGGATGTACCCGGCATATGCCGTCAACAGCGGTGCGGGAAGCTTCTCCAACGGAGTGGCGACCTTCGGGTTCACAGTGACCAACAACCTGGACGTCGAGCAGACAGTCCTGGTCGACGGAGGATCCGCATGGAAGACCATCGACTTCACCCTGTCCGGCGCGTCCGTGCAGGCAGTGACGGTGCCCGCGAAGGGAACGGTCACGGTCGTGGCCAATGCGACATACGATGCGGCCAAGCACGGAATGGGCGACAAGACGATGTCGGTCATCCTGTCCAGTGTGAATGGCGACAAGATGCAGACCATGACGGTCGATACCACCGGAATGATCCATTCCGCAACGACCTCGACCGTCGTGGACTCCAGCCTCGGGACCGACGCGTCCTCGGATGCGGTCAACGGATACGAGTACATGTACGCGGTGACACTGAACAACAAGGACAATTTCGCGAAGTTCGCATCGCTCTCGGTCACCGGCAACCTGTCCGGATGGTATGTGACCATCATGGACGCGGCCGGAACGACGATACTCGATGCCAACGGCGGATCCTACAAGATCCCGGCCTTCTCCACGGAGACGGTCTATGTGAAGGTCATGTCGCATCAGGGAGCGGTTGCCGTGCCCAGTCTCACCATCGCGGTGACCGTGACGGACGGGGCAGGGAATTCGATGCCGGTCTCGACGACGAGCTCGAACATCGCGATCAGCGGCAACACTGCCACCATGACGCAGTCCGAAGGCTCCATCAATGTATCGGTCAAGGACCCGAGCGCATCAGGTACCGGCATCTACAATTCGGCGGGCAACATCCCCACTGGATTCTGGATCCTGCTGGTCGTGTCGGTGATGCTCCTGTTCCTTGTACTCTACCTCGGAATGAGAAGGGGGGTGTTCACACGCAGAAAGTAACTTCAGCAATAGTCGCTCTGGCGATCGTGGGGATATTGGGGTTCTGCCTCATGCCCTGCGATCCCGCGGACGGAATGCACGTAGATATCAAGGGAGACGATTACGTCGTCAAGACGTCGGGATCCATATCCTACGATATCGTCGGATACGACAGCGCATTCGACAGCACCCACAGCTACGACTACACCGCGGCGCTCTACGACGCCGCGGGGAAGTCCCAGTCCAGTGCTGTCAGTCCCTCGTCCGGTACGATGAGCAACGGGTCCTACACGACCCTGTCCATCACCGCGCCGTCAACCGCCGGCACGTACACCCTCAAGGTGACCGTGACCGACGGGGACGACTCCAAGGTCAAAGAGGTAAGGGAGTCCATCATCAGGGTGGTCGCCCCGATCACCCTCTCTGCCACACTGGAGAACACCAGCTCCATCGCCCTGAAGAACCTCGTGGTGTACTTCATGGTCGACGGGAAGAAACTGGATGACAGCAACCAGCAGGTGTCCGTGGATGCTTTCGGGACCTCCGACATCAAATACGAGTACGTCACGTACGGACTGTCTTCCGGCGCTCACAGCTATGCCATAGTGACAGACAGCGAGACCGTGATCGATATCGTGGGCCTCGATGTCCAGAACAAGTTCTACGTGGGACAGGAGAGCTACTCCGGAGTCACCGCCATCCTCGGCGTGCTCGCAGTGATACTCTTCATCATCCTCCTGTACATCTACAGGAAGCCCGTGAAGAACTACGGCAAGCCGAAGGCCAGGCGTTAAACTTCAATGCCGGGGCGTCCCCCCGGCTTCAAACGATTTATTCCTTGTTTTTCGATCAGGCTCCATGTCGGTCAGCGATGTGCCTGCAAGACCATTCCGGACGCATCTCGATCTTCCGGCGGGTGTTTCCGTAATATCCGGGTTATATTCAGAAATATGATTTAATATCCATCAGCTCATGGACTGTGCATGACCGAGCCTCGGGAAACAGATGCAGTGCACGATGCCGACGTCAGTGGAAGCTTGAACAACCTGATGTCGTCCTGGACCATAATCGAGCTTCGCATGATGGCATCGAGAAGCCAAGACAATGCCCTGACATTCAACAGCATACTGTACCTCGACATGATATCTTTCACCGAAGATTGCACCGTTACGAAGCTTGCCGACATCCTCAAGGTATCGAAACCGACCGTCACATCCAAGATCAACGAGCTCGTCGATATGGGATTGGTCGTGAAGACCCGGTCCGATACCGATGGCCGGGTCAGTTTCCTGGACCTGTCGCCGGATGTGATGTTCCCGTACGACAACGAGATCGCGAAGATCAGGCATGTCGTGGACAAACTGAATGAGATGTATTCCGGAGAAGACCTCCTGTTATTCTGCAATATCCTGGATAAAGCATCTGAACTGCTCATGGATGATGTGTAAGGCTCATCCGAGCCTGTCCCAGGTAATATCGTGCACGATCTTGCACCATAGATAGTTAGGAAAACAAAACTAAATATATCCGAGAGATGATGAGAGCCCATGACTGACGTCCTGAGGGATCCTCGTGCACAGCAGCTGCTTCTTGTAGCCGTGGTCATAGCGATGTTCATGGATGGCATGGATGGTTCCATCGTCAATGTGGCGCTCCCCGTGATCGCCGGCAGCATGGGCGTAGGCACCAGCACCGTGTCATGGGTGGTGACCATCTATTTTCTGATGATGGCAGGCCTGATATTGATATTCGGTAAGATCGCCGACGGAGGTCATCTGAAGAAGGTGTTCATATGCGGATTCCTGATATTCTCGGTCAGTTCCCTCATGTGCGGGATCTCCACAGGGCTGGACACGCTCCTCATAGGCAGGGCCATCCAAGGGATCGGAGCATCCATGCTGGCGGCGTCCGCGATGATGATGTGCGTGAAGTACTATCCTGCGAGCAGGATGGGATACGCCCTGTCCATAACCGTGCTCGGTGCATCCATAGGGACGGTCCTGGGTCCGACCCTGGGCGGCGTCCTCACGGAGGTGCTGTCCTGGCACTGGATATTCCTGATAAACGTCCCCATAGGTCTGGTGGCCGCGATCTTCTCGATGAAGGCCATCCCTGCAGACAGGAGGTCCGAGGAACGCGAACCCTTCGATCTCGTAGGGGCGGCCATACTGTTCGTGTCGCTGTCCTGCGGCCTCTATGTGGTGGAGACACTCCCGTCCACGGGGTTCGGCGTCTCATCGATGATGCTCACGGCCATATGCCTCATCGGCCTGGTAGCTCTTGTGTTCTGGGAGAGGAGATGCGAGCATCCGGTGATCCTGCTATCCCTGTTCAGGATACGTGATTTCGTGTTCGTGCTCGTGGCATACCTGCTGATAAACCTGATACTGATGGGCATCCTGTACCTGTTGCCGTTCTACCTCAGCAAGGGCATGGGCTTCGATTCGATGGTCACCGGTCTGTACCTGCTGATCCCTTCCGCGGTCACATTGGTGATATGCACCAAGGCCAGCAAGATATCCGATAAGATCGGCCGCAGGCCATTCGTTCTCGTGGCCTGTGCGGCCATGCTCCTGATGACCGCGATACTGTCGGTCATAACCCCCGATATGGGGCTCTGGATGCTCATAGTCGCATTGCTGTGCTTCGGTCTCGTGTGGGGCGTGTGCGGGGGGCCAGCATCCAGCCGCATCGTGGAGAATTCACCGAAGGAGAGCCATGGCTACGCGTCTTCCCTGATGTCCTTCAGCATCTACTTCGCGGCCGCACTCGGTACCGCAGTGTTCTCGGCGCTTTTCGCGGCGGGTTCCGGATTGGGCATGATAGATTTCTCCACGATGCCGTTGGACGGATTCTTGTCCGGGTTCCATCTCGCGGCCTTGGCGGGCATACTGCTGTCTGTGATGGCACTGCTGCTGTCTGCCGTGGTCAACGAGAAGAAGAACGGGCACGGGATCTCGAAAGAGGATTGACACGGGCCGTCGCGGATGCCGCATCATGCACGTCTCATGACGATGGCATTGGCAAGATCGGTCCGTGTCTTCTCCATCACGCCTCTGGCTATGTCCTGTTTGCGTCTCATGGGCATGATGGCGTCCGGAACATCGAACAGCATGATCTCGGCACAGATCTCCTCCATGGATGAGAACATGCGCTTGGCATCTTCGAGCCTGTCCTCCATGAGCATGGAGAGTGCGATCCTGCGCATCTCGCCGAGGCAGTCTGCAAGGCCAAGGGCCCACGATTGAGGAGATACGCAGATGTCCTCCGGGGACGGCAGAGGGGCATCGCGGCAGACCGCATCGAACAACGCGGCCTCGGCGAGTTCCATCATCGCATCTTCCACAGGGCCGGACGACCGCATCTCCGGCCCCAATGACATCGTCAGGGATTCCATATCGGACATCGCGGATCTCAGCAGATCGGGTTCGGGAGATCCGGTGTGGATCCCGTGGATGATGCGCTTGGTGCTCCTGATGATCGTTCTCGATGAGGCGATGGCGTGTTCGCGTTCGGTTTCGAGAGCGCCCATCTTGGCGTTCACGGATGCGATGTTCTCGGAGAGTCCTTTCATGTCCTCGGCATCGTGGGACGGTGTTATAACTGCAACGTCCTGAAGAAATCGGCACGGAGGGACAATCTGAATTGCTCTTCGGTGCAAAGACGGTCGAATGCGCCCTCCTGACCTTTGAAGACGATGCCCTCGTAACTGACGTCGGTCAGCGTGAGCGCGTCTGCCCGGGCGAGTCCGAACGACATGTCCTCCCCGTCCAATGCCCTCTTCACATCCTCGATGTCCACGGCACCGCACCCGACGCCGGAGGATGCGGCGATTATACGGCGGATGAGGTTCCAGAGATAGAACAATGCACGGAATTCCACGATCAGGTTATCGCCGTCGGCGACAACGGATATGGAGCGGATCTCACCGGTGGTCGGTTTCCCGTCGGAACGGCAGAACCTCTTGTAGTCATGTTCTCCGACGAACAGCTGGGCGCATTCGTTGAACAGTTCCAGATCTATGCCTTTGGCGGGAAGTATGTACCTATAGGACCTCTCGTCCGCTATACGGGGGTTGAACCCTTCCGGTACACGGGTGATGCCCCGGAAGTACACGCCCTTCGAGACGGCGTTGAGCGCTTTCAGAAGGACCTCGTCGTTCTGGAAATTGGTGTTGAACGCCATGACATTCCCGAGGGAATTCACTCCGGTGTCCGTACGGCTGGCACTTTTCAAATTGAACCATTCCTCGGGCATCCCGGAGATGATCGTCAGAGTTCTGAGGACCTCTCCTTCCACCGTGCGTTGGCCGACCTGTCTCTGGGATCCGTTGAACCCTGCGCCCAAATAGGCGATCTTCGCCGCCATCCTGCGGGTCATGAACGGAGCTGTGCCATGTGGTCAACTCTGCGTTGGACCAGTGCGCGCGTGCCTATGTCGTGGCGGACTGCCATGGCATCGCATTTCACATGCTCGAGCGCATCCTCGCAATGTTCCTCGGCCTCTTCGATGCTGGACCCGATGCCCACTATCCCGACGGAGCGGGATGTGCCAGTGACGAGTTTCCCGTTCTTCACGTCCACGTTCGCATAGTATGCCGCGGCGCCGCAACGGGCTATCGCTTCCTCGTCCACCGATATCTCATGGCCGGATTCGGATTTGACACCGTATCCGCGGGGGACCACGTACTTGCACACGGTGGCCTTCTTCATGAACCCGATCTCCCCGGACAGTGTTCCGGTGGCCATCATCATGCATATGTCGGCGAAACCGGTCTCCAGTATGGGCAGGACATTCATCGCCTCCGGGTCTCCGAATCTCGCATTGATCTCGATGATCTTCGGTCCGTTCACGGTGAGCATGAACTGACCGTACATGGGGCCGCGATAGGGGCAGCCCTCCTCGGCCATGGCATCCACGATATCCTGGAGGATGGCGAGGGACGCTTCCCTTTCCCGGACGGTGACGAACGGCAGGAGGTGGTCGGCATCCGTGTAGGAGCCCATGCCGCCGGTGTTGGGGCCGACGTCGCCTTCGTACGCTCTCTTGTGGTCCTGCACCAACGGCATGGGGATGATTGTCTTTCCGTCGCAGAACACCATCTGCGTGAATTCCTCTCCGACAGCCTTCTCCTCGAGGATCACGCCGGCTCCCCCGATGTTTCCGTCGAATATCTCGTTGACGTACTCCATGGTCTCTTCGAAGCTGTGCAGGTGCTCGCCCTGGACCTTGACGCCTTTGCCCCCGGTGAGCCCGACGGGCTTCACGACGATCTCATGATCGACGGTCTTCAGGTACTCCTCGGCATCCTTGGCGTTGTCGAACGGGGCGAAACCGAGGTTCCCCTTGATGCCATGGCGTTGTACCAGATCCCTCATGAAAGCTTTCGACGTCTCTATCCTGGCAGCGGCCTTGGTAGGCGAGGCGCACCTGACGCCGATGGATTCCAGCGCATCCACGATGCCTGCCTCCAGGGGGGCCTCGGGCCCGATGAAAGCGAGCTCCACGCCTTTCTCCTTCGCATATGCGCAGACTGCATCGATGTCCTTCTCATCGATCAGTTTGCAATCCTTCGCCCGGGCCATTATGCCCGGGTTCGCGTTCTTCATGACCGCGTATACCTCGGCTCCCGACCTGTAGAGCGCTTCCACGGCCGCGTGCTCTCTTCCGCCGCCGCCTACTGCGAGTATCTTCATTTGAATCATCCTCAGAGTTTCAGCGCGGACAGGATCTCGTCTATCCCGTCTCCTGTCCTGACGCTGCATTTGATCATCTTCTTGAGGCCGCCTGTGAGCTTCGCGTAATCTCCGGCGATGACCTCCGGATCCACGCCGACAGCATCGGCGATGTCCATCTTGTTCAGTATGGCCACGTCCGAGTGCAGGAATATGTCGTGGTGCTTCCTGACCATGTCGTCCCCCTCGGTGGTGGATATGACGACGACCCTGTAATCCGTTCCCAGCGGGAAGTCTGCGGGGCAGACGAGGTTGCCGACGTTCTCTATGAAGACCACGTCGTAATCGTCCAGCTTGATGTCCGCGAGCTTGTGCTCGATCATGTGGGCGTCCAGGTGGCATTCCTTCTCCGTATTGCAGTTGACCGCGTCGAGACCGGATTCCGCCATCCTGTTGAAATCATCGGCCCCGGCGACATCGCCTGCTATGGCGCAGACCCTGACGCCCTTCTCCCTGAGCCTCTCGGCCAGTTTGATGATGAGGGCGGTCTTGCCTGCTCCGATGGATCCCATGAAGTCCACGGATCTTATGCCATGGTCCTTCAGGAGGCGGTAGTTCGCGTGGGCGAGCTTGTTGTTCTCCTTCAGAACATCATACTCCATGCCTACGGATATGTTGTGCATGCGACCTGCATGGCATTAACCGTAAAAATGATTCGCGGGCATCTATCCGCGTCCGTGCCGTTCCGCGGCGGACCGTCTCGGCCGGACCCGTCGCGGTAACTGTCCGTCGAACATGCCCCATGGCCGATCGGCGGCATCCATGGTGCGGATGCGGCTGTTCGGGGACCCTATCGGTTGCGCGCCCGCGCTCGCAACGAAATTAAAGGAGCAGCACATCACCAACCGCAGGGTGCTTGGTAATGAGCTATTCGGAAACGTTGTCAAAAAGATTGGAGTCGATAGGTGCAGAGGAGGGGACCAGGCTGTCCGTCACAGTGGATGGCAAGAATTACACGGGAGCATTGATGCCCCACCACGATTTCAGCGCCGAGGACATCGTCATACTGAAGCTCAAGAGCGGATACAATGTCGGCATCAGGATCGACGCCGGATCCAAGATCGAGGTGCTCGAGAGGCCGACCGCCAGGCACAAGACGGATGCCGCGGCGGAGCCCAAGAAGGGGCTCATGAACCTCGTCCTCATCGGGACCGGCGGGACCATCGCATCATATGTCGATTACAGGACCGGCGCCGTGCACCCCGCGCTGTCCACTTCCGATATGGTCAATGCGGTGCCCGAGATCAAAGATGTGGCCAACATATCCGCGAAAGTGCTCTTCTCCATATTCTCGGAGAACATGGACATCCGGAACTGGCAGGAGCTCGCGGCGGCAGTCGCAGAGGAGCTCTCCAACGGCGCGGACGGCATAATAATCCCACACGGCACGGATACCATGGGGTACACGGCCGCCGCCCTCTCGTTCATGCTCCAGGGCATCGACAGGCCAGTCGTGCTGGTCGGCGCCCAGAGGTCCTCGGACAGGCCATCGTCCGATGCGTCCAGCAACCTCATGGCCTGCGCCAGGTTCTGCACCAAGGGCAAACGCGCCGGTGTATTCGTCATCATGCACGACACTCCCGGTGACGATTCCTTCGCGGTGCACACCGGGGCGAGGGTCAGGAAGATGCACACATCGCGTCGCGATGCGTTCAGGAGCATAAACACCGAGCCCGTGGCGCACATAGACGCCGACGGGAAGATAACATTCAATTCGGAATGTCCGTCCGTTACCGCGGCCAAAGTGGAAGCGCGCACATCCATGGAACGCTCGGTCGTGCTCCTGCAGTTCTATCCCGGGATGGACCCTTCCCTCTTCAGGGACGTGTTCCTCAAGAGCAAGGGCGTGGTGATAGCAGGATCCGGCCTGGGGCACGTGAACGAGAACATGGTCCCGCTCATCAGGGAGGCCGTATCCAAAGGCACGGTCGTGGTGATGACGTCCCAGTGCATCAACGGACGCACCAACATGAATGTCTACAACACGGGCAGGGACCTGATAAGCGCCGGTGTGATATCGGTCAGCGACATGCTCCCGGAGACGGCGTACGTGAAGCTGATGTGGGCATTGGCCAACACCTGCAATGCCGATGAGGCACGGAAGGTCATGCAGACGCCTCTTGCAGGCGAGATGGGGGACAGGAGGTCTATCGATGTCTGAGGATTACGAGATGATGTGCGGGATCGAGATCCACCAGCAGCTGGACACCCAGAAGCTGTTCTGCTCCTGCGACAGCCACCTCTGCGAGGATGGCCAGGGAGCGTACTTCAGGAAGCTCAGGCCGACCACCAGCGAGATGGGGGAGGTGGACCGCGCCGCGTTGGCACAGTTCCAGAGGGGCTTCGGATACCGTTACCAATGCTGCAAGGAGACGAGCTGCCTCGTGGAACTCGACGAGGAGCCGCCCCACGAGGTGAACGCGAAAGCCATGGCGACGGTCCTCACCTTCTCGGCGATGATGGACGCCCGCGTTGTGGATGAAGTGCATTTCATGAGGAAGATCGTGGTCGACGGGTCCAACACATCCGGGTTCCAGAGGACTGCTCTCATAGCCACGGATGGTTCCGTGGAGGTCAACGGCCGGAACATATCCATACTGTCGGTGTGCCTCGAAGAGGATGCGGCCCGCAAGATCGAGACCACCGCCGGGGAGATCACGTACAGGTTGGACAGGCTGGGGATCCCGCTGATCGAGATCGCCACCGGACCGGATATGAGGACGCCCGAGGAGGTGATGGAGGTCGCTCTGAGGATCGGCACCCTTCTCAGGGCGACCAAGAAGGTCAAGCGCGGCATCGGGACGATCCGCGAAGACCTCAACATCTCGATCCCGGGCGGCGCACGCATCGAGATCAAGGGCGTGCAGGAGCTCAGGCTCCTCCCCCTCTATGTTGAGAACGAGGTCAACAGGCAGAGGATGCTCCTGAGGATCAAAGGGATCCTGGAGGAGCGCGGCACCGCCCAGGTGCCGATGGACGTGGAGGACGTCACGGACGTGTTCAAAGAGTGCCAATCCAAGATCATCCAGGGTGCTTTCGCCGAGAAGGGGAAGGTCATGGCCGTCAGGTTGCCCGGGTTCGCCGGTCTCATGAACGGCGATTCCGGCAAACTCAGGCTGGGGGCCGAGATGGCCCAGAGGGCCCGCACCAAAGGCGTCAAGGGCATATTCCATTCTGACGAGCTTCCCAATTACGGCATAGACCAATGCTTCGTGGATGCGCTGAGGGCCAGGCTCGGGATGACCGGCCCCCTCGATGCATTCGTCATTTGCGCAGCCAAGGAGAAGAAGGCCGTCGATGCCCTGCAGATGGCGGTCGACAGGGCGAACGAGGCCATGTCCGGCGTTCCGGAGGAGACCAGGGACCCCCTGCCGGACGGTACGACGAAGTACTCCCGTCCTCTCCCCGGAGCGGCCAGGATGTACCCCGAGACGGATGTCCCGCCCACGACGATCACCAGGGAGAGGATGGCCGATGTCAAGGCGAACCTCCCCGAGTTCCCGGAGCAGATAGAGAACAGGCTGGTGGACCAGTACGGCATAAACTCCCAGCAGGCCCATCAGATCGTCAGGCAGAGCAACGACGAGCTGTTCGAGATCCTCGCAAAGGAATACGATATGGCCTCGGTGGCTGCGACCATGTTCACCAACACATTCAGCGAATTGGAGCGCGACGGCGTGGACCATCATGTGTTCACGGATGCGATGATGACCGAGGTGTTCGGGCTCCTGAAGCAGGGCAGGTTCGCCAAGGAGGCATTGCCCGCGATACTGAAGGAGATGTCCTCCGGCACAGGGTGCGAGAAGGCGATAGAGAAGCTCGGCCTGGGTGCAGTGGACGACGGCGAGGCCGTGAAGATAATCGCGGGCATCGTCGATCAGCGTGCGGACTTCATACGCGAGAAGGGCATGGCCGCGGTCGGTCCTTTGATGGGCCCGGTCATGGGAGCGCTCAGGGGAAAGGTCGACGGCAAGAAGGCCAGCGACCTCCTGGAGAAGGAGATCAAGCGCGTCTTGGGATGATCTCGAGCACGCTGAGCCTCTCGAAGAACAAGGGAAGCTCCCCGAGCACCTTGACGGAGTGAGGCGACAGGAGGGATGCCAGGGCATCCTGGTCCATCAGCGACGAGACCACGACGACCACACGGCCGTCCGGATTCAGATGGGAGGGTGCCCCTTCGAGCAGGCGGGGCAGCGGGCCCAGGCCGTCCGGTCCACCGGACCACGCGCGTGCGAGCCCCTCGCCCTCGTCCACAGGGAGGTACGGTAGGTTGAACACCACGGTGTCGAAGCATCCTCCGACCCCGTCGTACACATCCGACAGGCCGACGTCCAGATCGAGGCAGTTCCTAGCGGCGTTCTCCATCGTGCAGTCCACGGCATCCGGGTTCACATCCACCGCCGTGACCTCCGCGCCGTTCTTGGCGCAGTGGAGGGACACCACGCCGGATCCGCATCCCACCTCTAGAACCTTCTCACCTTCGGAGATCGCCAAGGATTCGATGAGCAGGATGCTGTCGTCCGATGGAGGGTACACCTCGGCTGTCGTGCGGATGTCGATTCCGGTATCGTATTCCATGGGGCTCGATTGCTCAGCAACCATAAAACGATGATGATTTCATCTATCAGTTGGGAGATATGCATCCATGATCACATTGGACGTACTGACGTTCGGGAACCTTGTCCGCGGGGAAGACGGGAAGATCACCGAGGCAAATTCCACAGCGACCCTCATAAGGGCAGACGGCCGTCTCATCGTGGTGGACACGAGCACGCCGTACATGCGTCCGGCGATAAAGACCGCGTTCAAGCAGATAGGCGTGTTCCCCAAGGATGTGGACACCGTTGTCCTGACCCACTCGCATTCCGACCATATCGGCAATCTCGACATGTTCCAGAATGCAAAGGTCCTGATACGCGCAGAGGAGGCCGGGAACATAGAGGGTGCTGAGGCGGTGTCCTCGGACATGACGATCGCGAAAGGCGTCCGCCTGGTCCACACTCCGGGTCATACCAAGGGCTCCATGAGCGTGTTCGCCGACGGGGACCTGAAGTACGCAGTCGTGGGCGACGCGATCCCATTGAAGGACAATGTGAAGAAGATGGTGCCGCCCGGCGTCAATCACGATGCCGATCTCGCCATGAAAAGTATTAAGACCATAATCGAATACGCAGACATGGTCATTCCCGGGCACGATTCCCCTTTCATGACCAGGATGTGACGATATGAGAGAGGTTCCTGAAATCATTTACTACGAGTGTCCTGACTGCGACGATTACACCAATCACGATGTCCTCAAAGGGCAGATGGGAAGGGCCACCCTCATGGGCACGTTCCGGTGCGAGGAGTGCGGACGTGTTTTCTCCGCCACCATACCCATGCCGGAGCTTCTGACGGTCAAGGTCATCGTCAGCATGGGCACAGAGACCGAGGTCTCCTCCACGGAGATAGAGAGCAACGATATCCTGGCCGTCGATGACGAGTTCTTCCTCGATGACGGGCGCAGGGTCAGGATCACCGCCCTCGAGATCGCAGAGGGCAGACACGTCAAGAAGTCCAAATCCGAGCTGATAAAGGTCATCTGGGTCAAGCAGTACGACGTACTGAGCATCAAGGTGTCCGTCAACGATAACCGCAAGACGTACTCGGTACGCATCGAGGCGGAACCGGATGACGATTTCGAGGTCGGGCAGACGTTGCAGTTCGAGAACTTCGACTGCCTGATACACGCCATAAAGGCACAGTACCGCCTGGTCAGGAGAGGGTCCGTCGAGGCGAGGGACATCGTCAGGGTGTACGGAAAGATAAGGCGCAAGACCTACGAGGTCCTCGATCTCGAAGAAGACGATGAAGACGACTTCATCGACGGGGATGCGGGAATAATCGACGAATGAATCATTCGTCGAGTATGAATTCCAGCACGTCGGAGATGTTCTGGCTGCGGACCACGTGGTCCGCGGCCTCCTCCGTCCATTGATCGGTAGGGTTGAATGCTATCGACATGCCGCTGTTCTCGAACATGGATATGTCCGTGTAGGAGTTGCCGATCGAGACAGTGCGCTCCTTGGTGGTCCCCATCTTCTCGATGTACTCGCGCACTGTGCGTCCTTTGTCCCGGAGGTCGACATACAGTATGCCCTCTCCGGTGAGACGTCCGTCAGGGTGGGCCTCCAGGCCGTCTGCGGCATAATCGTCGAATCCGAACTCCTCGGCCAGCATCTTGGCGGCCAGGTCGATCCCGCCGCTGACGATCACCGAGGCGATCCCGTTGTACCTCAGGGATTCGACAGTCTCCTGGATCCCGCCTATCAGGGGCATGTCCTTGAACGTCCTGGCTATCTCGTCGACGGTTATGTCCTTCTTCACATTCAGCCAAAGGCCGATGTCCCTGCGCATGAATTCCATCTCGTCGATCTCGCCGTTGACGTACGCATGATAGGCGTTCTCGTTGTCCACGCCGAAATGCTGATGCACCCAGCACCATGAGCTCCTGAGCTCGGTCAGGGTGCCATCCATGTCGAATACGATGAGGTCGAATCTTCTTCCCAAGGCCATCATCTTCCGTATCTTATCCTGCGGGTGTTCCTTACCCGGATGAACACGAATATCGTCAACACAGCTACAAACAAGACCGTTATCGCCACGATCCCTCCGTTGTTGAAGAATTCGGTGCCGAAGGTATCGAACGATATCGAGAGGTCGACGCCGAAGTCGATACGGAATCTTTCCATCCCCTCTCCGTAGATCTCTTCGGACATCATCATCCTCCGGAGGAATGCCACAGGGTAGCTGGAACCGCAGATCTTCACCAGGGCTCCGAAGATCCCGAGCGTTCCGATCGGGACTGCCACGCCCGTGATGAATCCGATGACGACGTTCATGGCCACATTGATCGATGTGAACGTGGTGTACTTGTGAACGAAGGTGACGATCATGAACATGAACTCTGAGTTGAGGATCGTCGACAGCGCGATCATCCCGATGCAAAGGGGCAGGTTCTTTATGGCCGGCATCGCGGCAACGCCGTTGGTGGACAGTGCGAAGAGCAGGGCGACGGCGGCGGCGAACACGATCAGTGAGATGACCATGCCCATGACGAACGCGGCCGTGACGTACGACATCGCCAGCTTGTAGGTGGAGACGGGTGCGATCAGGAAGTCCTTCATGACATTGTTGCTCTTGTCCCTGGACACGTTGCCGAGGACGCCCATGGGGACGATCATGGTGGTTATCGCCACCAGGCCGGCGGCGAGCCATTGGTACACGTACAGGGTGACATCCTTGCCCGGGAGAAGCTCTTTGTACGTCCCGATGATGCTGTCGCCGATCAGTAGGAAGACGGCGATGACGATGATCAGACCCAGCAATGAGAACATCACGGTGTTCGTGCTTCTTATGTAGACGTAGATGTTCCTCTTGACGAGGGATATGAACGGGCTCATCTGGATCCGCCCTTTTGTGAGATGGCCTCTACGAAAGCCTCTTCCAGGGATCCGTTGACAACCTCGAATTCATTGAGATAGGACTCGTATTTCTGCACGATGGGGATGGCCTCCATCGTATTGCCGATCATTATTGTGATCGTGGTACGGGTAGCATGATACTTCACACCGTCCCCGTCGAGACGTCCTTTCAGCTCGTCGATGTCCTTGGGTATGAATATGACCCTGTCGGAAGAGTATTTGTTCCTGAGATCGACAGGCGTCCCCTTGTCGACGATCCTTCCGTGGTCCATGATGATTATCTCATTGCATCTCGCAGCTTCGGCGACGACGGATGTGCATATTATCATCGTGTATCTCCTCTCGGTTCTGAGTTTGCTGACGATATCCCAGATGCTCATCCTGATGCCGGGGTCCACATTGAGGGTGGGCTCGTCCATGATGAGTATCTTCGGAGATCCGATTATTGCTCTGGCTATATCTGCCTTCTTCTTGCTCTCGATGCTCAGGTTGCCGTACCTCTCATCCAACAGGCTGCTTATCCCCAGGTTGTAGGCCGCATCCTCTGCGACATCCTCCACATCCTCCAGATTGCGCGGGTACAGGCACCCGCGGATCTCCAGGTTCTCTCTAACGGTCATCATCGGATCCAACATGGGGTGTGCGAAAACGCAGCCGATCCTTTTGCGCACACTGTCGTCATCGTATTCGGTGCCCACATCGAAACCGTCGATGGTAACCTTCCCGGCCGTGATGTCGGATATGGTGAGGAGTATCCTGAGCAAAGAGGTCTTGCCGGACCCATTGCTGCCCAGTATTGCAACCGTGGTCCCCTCCTCGATCTCGAAATCTATCCCGTCTAGAGCGACTGTTTCCTTGTACCTCTTGACGAGGTTCCTGACCTTGATGATAGATGCCAGTAGACCACCCAGTTATCGATGTGCAATGGGCGTAGAACGATATTAAATTGCTGGCTGTGCTTCGGCGATGCATCCGATGGTGTTGCCCGGGCTCGACAAAAACCTTATTGTCGAGTCACATACGGTGACTGATGATAACCATAATCGGGACAGGCCACATATTCCGCATAGCCGAGCATGTCTCGTTCATCATCAAGCACCTGTGGCCGGACGCGGTGCTGGTCGAGTTGGATGTCACCCGGTACAACGCGATGACGGGAAAGCCCGTCGACGGGACCGCGGAGAGGAAGAAGGCCCCGTGGATCTACCGCAGCACGGCGAAGTACCAGTCCAAGATGGCCAGCAAATACAAGGCCGATGTCGGAGGAGAGCTGTTGGCGGCCGTGAACACAGGGAAGCTGGTGGGCGCGGAGATAATACTGATAGACTCTGATGCCGAGAATGCGATGGCCGATGCCTGGAACGAGATGCCGTTCGGCGAGCGTGCGAGGTACACGATGTCGATGTTCCGCGACAGGATCGGGGGGCGCAGGAACGTGGAGAGGACGCAATCCGATTACTCTGACAACGAGGCCGTATACCTGGAATCCCTGAGGTCGAGATACCCGGTCCTCATGCGTAACCTCATCGACGACAGGGATGAGCACATGTACGGGCAGATCGCCGAGGCATCGAAGACCCATGACAATATGGTCGTGGTCGTCGGCGACGCCCATGTGGAAGGGATCGTGTCGAGGATAGGCGATAGCGACACGGTCATGAAGATCAGGCTCAAGGATCTCCTGGACACCGACAGGCTCGGCGAGATCAAATCCAAGATATGGAACGGAGAGGACAATCAATGAAGATCGAGCTTTTGGCATACACGCACGATGCGGACAAGATCTGCGCGGCGGCGGGCAAGTCCTGTTATTCGGACAGATCCTCTGCGGATTTGGTGGGGGATGAGGATCCGGAGAAGGTGCTGGGCAGGATCGTTGGCATGGGGCATCATTCAGTAGTGGAGCACGCATCCTTCACATTCTCGGTGGAAGGCGTGTCCAGGGCGCTGACGCATCAATTGGTGAGGCACAGGATCGCCTCGTTCTCCCAACAGAGCCAGAGGTATGTATCATTGGACTCCCCGACTTACGTAGTCCCGGAGACCGTGGCGGCCGATCCGGAATTGAACGCCCTTTACGAGGAGACCATGGACACCATATGGGAGGCATACCGCAGATTGGGGGAGAAGGTGCCGGCGGAAGACGCCCGTTACGTGCTCCCCAACGGATGCACGACCAACATAACGGTGACCATGAACGCCCGGGAGCTCCTCCATTTCTTCTCTCTGAGGTGCTGCAACCGCGCACAATGGGAGATCCGTCAGATGGCGGATGTCATGCTGATCCTGTGCAAAGAGGTCTCTCCGACCATATTCATGGGCGCGGGACCCCCCTGTGTAAGGGATAAATGCCTCGAAGGCAAGAAGAGTTGCGGCCATCCGCGCTCAGACCTAAAAAAGGTTTAAATAATGATAGCCTTAATGCGGGTTACTCGGTGAACGATATGGGAAGAATCAGACCCACCTACATCAAGAGAGTCGCTATCGAACTTGTCAACAAGTACCCGCAGGCCTTCAGCAAGGACTTCGAGAACAACAAGGAGATGGTCAGCTCCCTTACGGACGTTTCCTCGGTAAAGATGAGGAACAGGATCGCAGGGTACATAACCCGCTACCTGTCCCACCCTGAGGTATAAACACCATTACCAAACTTCGGTTAGGGAAAGCTCCGCACATTGCCCGCGTGGGGTAGCTTGGATATCCTGTGAGATTGCGGATCTCTTGACTCGGATTCGAATTCCGACGCGGGCGCCATTTTCATCAGAATCAGCGATCTTTAGGAAGTTCATTCATCATCTTCCTCGATCTCGGCAGGCCAGACCTTGCTGACGATCTCCACATCCCCCGGCGGCAGTATCCTGGATACCTCTTCCTCGGGGACGTTCAGTTCTTTGGCGATCTCGTTGGCCTTGCGGCCGCTCTTTCCGCGGCCGGGCCTGATCACGAAGTACTTCTCAGAGAGGTTCTGCACGGCATCCAAGGGGCCGCACATGACCTTCCTGGTGCCCTGATAGGTTATCTCGCCCACTGCCAGTTCGATGGGCAGGTGGTACTCGTAGTTCCTCTTGCCGCGGATGATGAATGCTCCGCGGGGAACGAATTCTCCCGCCTGCGGGGTCTTGCTTACCTGGTCGGGGTAGACCCAGAATGCGGTGCCCTCCACCATGGCAGCCACCCACGCCTTGGATTGCGTGATGGCGAAGGCGCATGCCTGACGGAAGTCCGCGGGCGTGGCATCCTTCGATCCCTTCAGTACCACGGACGGTGCTCCGTGCACGTCGGCGTGCGCGTAGACGTCATCCTCTTTCAGCTGCTTCTTGACGAGGTTGTCGTTGGTGTGGGCATCCCTTCCCGCCATCACGAGCTTCCCGGACGTGGTGATGAACCATTTGTTCTTCTCGAACCAGAACTGCTTCGTAGGCTGGACCTTGGTCTTGGCGATCGCCTTGGAGCGGTCCGCATCCTTCTGCATCTTGGCCATCTCCTCTTTGCTGGAGTTCAGGGCATCCTCCGCCCTCTTCGCCTTCTCCGTCAGGTCCTTGCTCTCCTGGTATATGTCGGAGGCATTGGCATCGATCCCCTTGGTGTAATCCAGGGTCACGTTCAGGTCGCAGAACACGCCGGTGACCTTGTTCTTGGACGGGTCTATGGCCGATACATAGGGGATCCTCATCGCTCCCTCGGACAGCTTGTCCCAGCTGAGCTTCGTGCTCTGCTGTTGAAGTACGGTGAGGAGTTCGTTGACCTTGGCGTAATCGGCATAGATGGTGTCCGCACGCCTGCGGAGGTCCTCGGCCTCGAGGCGGTATTCCTCGATGGTCTCGGACTGCATGTCTATCCTCTTCTGCAGTTTGGCGATGACGGGGTTGACATAGGCCTCCTCTTCTTCGTCAGCTATGGAATCCAGGTATTTCGACAGGGCATCCGACATGGTGTCGCAGGGCACTTTGCTAAGGCCGTCGTATGCAACGAGGTCGACGGGCGCCGCGTCCACGATGGTATCGCCGTCGGCGAACACCATGGGCACCGGATTCTCCAGCATGGTGCTGACGAGTTCGTTCACCGCCGAGTGCATCTTCGCCACAGTGGCGTCGTCTATGTCCGCAGTGGCGGCGTTCTTGTCCACCCCGCAGCGCCTGCACACTTCCTCGGCGTACTGTCCGCCGAGGTTCACGGCGGTCGCCAGGGTCCTGACGGTATCCGTGCCGGATGACCTGAACGCGGCCGCGAACTCCTCCTCTGTGGACTGCGTGGGATCGAACCTGGGCTTCGCCATGTGGTATTCTTCGCCGGGACGGACCACACGGTCCCTCCAGGTCTTGTGTATGAGGCAGTTCATGATCTTCCCTTCGGAGATCAGCAGGACGTTCCCGCCGCCGAACAGCTCGAACACCAGGGTGTATTCCCCGTCGGATTTGGTGAGCTCCATGACCACGGTCCTGTCGAATCCGATCTGGTACGTCTTACCGACCCTGGCGTTGTCTATGTACTTCCTCAGGTAGGTGGCGAACGACAGCGGCAGCGCCGGCGATTCCGGTTTGCTGTCCGGCATGTACAGCCATTTCTTGTCCTTCAGGAACAGCTCCTTCTTGCCCTGTCCCTGGACATTGATCCTGAACAGGACATTGCCCGCTCCCCACTGGAACACCTTGTCCATATGGGCACCCTCGAGGGCGGCCATTTCTGTGACAACGGAGCGGACGTCGAAAGAGCTCATTTCCTTCTTCATGCGCGGGTATAGGCGGGACGGTTTGATAAACATTGACTTCCGAATCGATCAGTGTCAGAAAGGTTTATCAATGAAGGCCATGTTAGACCCTTCAACGCCGCTGTGGCTAAGGGGTATAGCGACGCCTTGGTAAGGCGTAGGTCGAGGGTTCAATTCCCTCCAGCGGCTCCATTCTCGCCTTCTGGTCGAGCGAACAGCTCGAAAGACTTCAGCGATCTTCGGATACGGTCAGTCCGTCATCGGTCGGGCCTCGGATTCCCAATCAATTGTTCCAGAGATATGCGCGGAGCATTCATGCTCACAATGTGGGAAACGATCCGCGCCTCGTGCTCCACGGTGCCGAGACGTGCTTGTGCCCCGCGCCTCGGGATGCCGAGGCCGGGGCGGAGCCTACGGAATCCGGCTCAGGACATCCTGTAGAATACCCATCCGGACCAGATCTTGGGGAAGAAGAAAGTGGTCTTCTTGGGCATGCGCTTCCCGATCATCGAGAGGTCCCAGATAGTCTTGAGGGACGGTTCGTTGAGGACGATCGCCAGATCGTGCTCCTTGCGGGCCATCTTCTCCTTGACCGAGGACAGCTCGGCGTCATAGGAGACCTTCGCCTTGTCCTCGTCGGATTTGTAGATGCCTTTCATGATGATCTCCTGGGCGACATACGTGTCCAGGTTCCACATGGGATCGGCGGCGCCGTCGTATTTCGCGACGAAGCACCTGCCGGACTTGAACATGAGCCCCATCATCCAATCCTTCATGCAGGATTCCATCTCCTCCTCGGTGACCTCTTTGACCGACATCTTCTCGGAGATCTTGGCGATGGCGTTCTTCTCGGAGATCGATTCCGCATCGATCAGGCGGTGGGTCGGCCAGATGACCAGTCCCGGGTCCTTGTCCGCGACCAGCGTCGCCAGGACATATCCCTTCTTCTCGTCGTCCGGATTCTCCAGGGAGTAGTTCAGGGCGGTCTCGTACCTGTGGTGGCCGTCGGCGATGAGCATCCTCTGGGATGCCAGCTCCTTGGTGACGGCTTCGCAGATCTCGGGATCCGCGATCCTCAGGTACCTGTGCTCCACGCCGCTGTCGTCCACGTACCTGTAGACGAGTTTGGCGTTGTTCTTGACCTTGAAATCCAGGTCCTTCGACAGTCCCTCGAATATGCCGAATATCGACTCGAGGTGCGTCTCCATGTCCCTGAGCAGGTTGAGGCGGTCGGCCTTGACCTTGGAGAACGTCTCCTCGTGAGGTATGATGTGCCCCTCCTCGTACTTCTCGGTCTTCAGTATCCCCACGATGCCGGTCCTGACTTTCTTCGTGCCGGCATCGTCGAATGTCTGTTCGTAAAGGTAGAATGAATCAGTGTCCTGTTTCAGTGCGCCTTCGGAGATCCAGGAATCCATCTCCTTCCGGGCCCCCGAGTACCTTTTGTCCGCGTCGGGCAGGAGCGTGAGGCGGGTGACGTTGTGGGGTCTCGACTGCAGGTCTTTCAGGTACGCGTCTCCGATGACGTCGTAAGGGGGTGAGATGCGGTCGCCTATCTTCTCGCCGTCCTTGAGGGACGGCCTGTATCCGGGGAATGGCAGGAATGTAACCATGATGGGGCCTCTTGCAGGGCAATCCCACCATGGCAATAATAATTTTCGCAGGGTTTCAGCAGATCCTGGGGACAGGGTCGCCTGCGGGGGCTTCCAGTATCCTGCGTCCGCCGACCTCGGTCTTCAAGACTACCCTGTGGGGGCCGTCGTTGGCGTATCCGATGATGGCGGCGTCCTTCCCTTCGGGAGTGGACCTGAGCGTCCTCACGATCTCCTCGGCCATGTCGGGCACGCAGGCGATCATGGCCTTGCCCTCGTTGCCGATGTTCAGCGGGTCGATGCCCAGCAGGTCGCAGGCGTTCACCACGCCATCCCTCAGGGGGATGTCCGCATACTCGATCTCCATGCCGACCTTGGATTTGTCGCACCACTCGTTGAGGGTGTTGGCCATGCCTCCGCGGGTCGGGTCCTTCATGCAGGTGATCCCGCCGGTCCTCAGTGCCTTCTCGATCATCCTGTTGAGGGGGGCGACATCGCTCTGGACCTCGCTCTCGAATCCGTAGCCTTCGCGGAATGACAGGAGCGCCACGCCGTGGTCTCCCAGGTACCCGGATGCTATGATGGCATCGCCCGGCCTGATGTTGTCGTCGGTGCACCAGCGGGAATCGAACTTGCGGTACGCCTCGACGACCGATATGTCGTGGTCCAGGTAGTCCGGCCTCTTCCCGATGGCGGATGTGCACATGAACATCTGATCCACGGCGCCGGCCTCGACGACCTTGGTGTCGCCGGTGACGATAGGGACGCCGCAGCCTTCAGCGGTCTTGCCGAGGCTTTCCATGACCTTGTCGACGATGTCGATGTCCAAACCCTCTTCGATTATGGCGGAACAGGACAGCGCGATGGGCCTGGCACCCATGACCGATATGTCGTTGACGGTGCCCGCCACGCAGATCTTGCCGATATCGCCGCCGGGGAAGAAGAGGGGCTTCACAGTGTGACCGTCGGTCGTGAACACCACATCATCCACCACAGCCGAGTCATCCATGGCGTCCAATGCGACCTCGCTCTGCATCTTGGGGAAATGGCAGGTCACATGCTTGGACAGGAAATCCTGCATGGTCTCTCCTCCAGCTCCGTGGTTCATCACTACTTTCTGCATGATGCACGCGCATTATCTACCGCGCATAAAGACTTTCACACGTGCACGGCGCTGCGGCCGCAACGGGCGGTCCGCGGCAGCGGCGAACCCCGGTTCCGGGCGCCGGCCCCGGGCAGTCTCCGACGGACCGGGCATGCGTTTCCATGCGCCGTTTCGATATCCAGGATGCGCCTGGTTTAATAGAGCGGAGGCATTAGGAGAGATCAAGGGCCTGTAGGGTAACTAGGATCATCCTTTCAGCCTTCGGAGCTGATAATCCGGGTTCAAATCCCGGCGGGCCCACATGATCCCGCCACTCCATCCATGTTATCGGACATCCGCGGGAGAATCCTTTATATCTTATTCCGATTCGCCAACTCGGGAATGCGTCGCGTTCCAGGATGAAAACATGACAGACACGAAGAAGCTCGGGAAGAGAGTCAAGATGTACAGAGAGAAACTTGGGCTGACCCAGGAGGACCTTGCTGCGAACACCGGACTAACCGTCTCCTACGTGCAGGATGTCGAAACGGGCGAGGTCTACCCCCCGATAGGTAACATCATCAAGCTGTCCAGGGCCCTGGGCCAGAGGGTCGGTACCTTCATGGACGACCAGTTCCAGCCAGATCCCATCATCGTCCGCTCGGACGCAAGGGTGGAGGACACGTCCAAGAAGGGCGCAGAGGGCCATTATCATTATTACCACCTGGGAAGGGGCAAGACGGACAGGCACATGGAGCCCATGTTCATCAGGATAATGGAGGATGACGTGAAGAAGATCTCATCCCACGAGGGAGAGGAGTTCATCATCGTCGTATCCGGGAAGATCCTGGTGAAGTACGGCAAGCAGGAATCGGTGCTGGAGGCGGGGGATTCGGCGTACTACAACTCCGTGGTGCCCCACTACATAGGAGCCATCGACGGCCCCGCTGAGATCTATGCGGTGCTGTATGTCCCGGATTGAGGCGATATCATGCCGTGCACACCTAGGGAGAACATAACGTCGGACGAGAGGCTCGGCGACCTGCTGGACAAATGCATCAGGAACCATCCGGACAACGATGCCATAGTGTACGTTGACAGGGACCTGAGGCTTTCCTGGAGGGAGTGGGGCATCGAGGTCGACCGTGTGGCCAAGGGGATGATGGCCATGGGCATCCAGAAGGGCGAGAAGGTCGCCGTGTGGGCGACGAACGTCCCGGATTGGGTGACCATAATGTTCGCGACCGCGAAGATAGGCGCGATCATGCTGACCATCAATACGAATTACAAATCCAGTGAGCTCGATTACGTGCTCAGGCAGTCCGACATGGAGAACCTGTTCCTCATCAACGGGGTCCGCGACTGCGATTACGTGGAAACGGTGTACGGACTGGTCCCAGAACTGAGGATCCAGCCCCGCGAATCGTTCCACAGCGACAAGTACCCGCACCTCAAGAGGGTGATATTCCTCGGTCCGGAGAAGCACCGCGGGATGTACTCCATGAACGAGCTCAAATCGCTCGCCGTGCAGACCGATGATGCGGAATACAAGGCGAGGCAGGACGCAGTGGACGTCCACGATGTGGTGATGATGCAGTACACCTCGGGCACCACAGGGTTCCCGAAGGGCGTGATGCTCACGCATTTCAACATAGCCAATGACGGGTACTGGCTGGGAGCGAACATGAACTACTGCTCCGATGACAGGCTGTGCCTCACGGTGCCGCTGTTCCATTGCTTCGGCTGCGTGCTCGGCGTGATGGCCGTCATCAACCACGGCGTCACGATGGTCTTCTGCGAGGTCTTCGATCCCGTGAAGGTCATGACGTCCATCGAGGTCGAGAGATGCACATCCGTGTACGGAGTGCCCACGATGTTCATCGCCATGATGGAGCACAAGCTGTTCAACAAGTTCGATTTCTCTTCCCTGAGGACCGGTATAATGGCCGGATCTCCCTGCCCCATCAAGGCCATGCAGGACGTGGTCGAGAAGATGAACATGAAGGAGATCACCATAGTCTACGGGCTCACAGAGGCGTCGCCGGGTATGACCCAGACAACATGGGACGAGCCTTCGCTGGAGAGGAAGTGCTCCACGGTCGGCAAGCACCTCCAGGGCGTGGAGACGGAGATCCTGGACACGGAGACCGGGGAGATATGCCCGACCGGGGTGGTCGGGGAGTTCTGCTGCCGCGGGTACAACGTCATGAAAGGGTACTACAAGATGCCCGAGGAGACCGCGAAGGTCATCGACAGGAACGGTTGGCTCCATTCCGGGGACCTGGGCGTCAAGGATGCCGAGGGATACTTCTCGGTCACCGGGAGGATAAAGGACATGATCATCCGCGGAGGGGAGAACATCTACCCCAAGGAGGTCGAGGATTTCCTCTACCACATGCCCGGAGTGAGCGATGTCCAGGTGGTCGGCGTGCCCAGTGCAAAGTACGGCGAGCAGCCCGGTGCCTTTGTGATCCGGAAGAAGGGTCACGAGGACATGATCGAGCAGGATGTGCTCGACTACTGCAAGGACAAGATCGCCTGGTACAAGACCCCGAAGTACATCGCGTTCGTGGACGAGTTCCCGTTGACCGCCAGCGGGAAGATCATGAAGTTCAAGCTCCGCGAGATGGCTCACGAGCGTTGGCCGGATGCCTGATCGGGCAGATCCGCATCGAAACCTCTTATTTTCATTTTCATCGGGAGATGCCCGACACGGATCGTGTTAGGGAAATATTGGTCCACGGCCGCGGGGCACGTGGACCGAGGTATCAGAAATGAAGAATGCTCAAGCCCAGATGGGGTAAGGGGCCCTGCAGTTTTTACTGCAGGATTATCGCGGTCATCAGTAGAGTCTTGCGAACCACCGTGGAGCGTCAGGTCGTAGCAGAGGTAAAGCACCAATCGGACACATCTTTCCTTGCCAAGGTCCTGTACTCTGAACAATAGTTCTCGCCGCTTATCTTCATGACTTGCCGTTTGGAAATTGTAGCTTACCTCCGAATTAGAATCTATGTACTACTATTTATACCTAATTGAATACGATATTCGTAGAAATTCTACTGAAAAATAATGAAAACGTAGAAATAATATGATAAAACCCTGCCAATCGAATGCCTGGCCACTCTTTACGAAATCAGTAGCACGAGGTCATCGATGGGAAGCCGTATCAATCCGCGGCCGTTATCTGTACGCATGAAGCACGATAACAGCGGCCTGAGGTCAGAAGTTCCCGCCTTCCGTGACGCAACGCGCAGATTCTACGCGAAAGAGATCACGGTCAAAGAATACAAAGGGATTTCCGGAAGGTTCGGAAGTTATGCCCAGAGAGGGGGCGAGCGCAACATGGTCCGCCTTCGTTTCGCGGGCGGAGCGGTATCGGCCGACAAGGCGGCCTTCATCGCGGAGTGCATCACGCGTTACGGGATCGACATGGTCCATCTGACGACCTGTCAGGCGGTGCAGCTGCACAACCTCACAGGCGAGGCGGCCGCGGACATAGTGGATGCGGCATTCGATCACGGCATCATAACCCTCGGCGGAGGAGGGGACTGTCCACGCAATGTCACCGCCTCGCCGCTGTCGGGCATCGAGCCCGGCGAGAACTTCGACGTGCTGCCATATGCGGAGATCGCAGAATCATATCTGCTGAGTATCCTCGACAGCATCAAGCTCCCGAGGAAGCTGAAGGTCGGATTCTCCAACTCTTCCGAGAATACGACACATGTGACATTCAGGGACCTCGGGTTCGCATCCGCTCCCGACGGCACGTTCGACGTGTACTGCGCCGGCGGTCTGGGGAACAACCCCCTCATGGGCATCCATGTGGCGACCGGCGTCGATCCATCGAAGATGCTCTATCATGTCCGCGCCATGGTGGATGTCTTCGTCAAGCACGGCAATTACGAGAACCGTTCCAAGGCCAGGACGCGTTACATGCAGGAGTCGATGGGCGAGGACGCCTTGCGTGCGGCATACGGCGAGGCGGTGGATGCGCTTCTGTCGTCGGGAGGTCTGGACATCTCCGCCGATGACAGATCCGTGCACAAGGCAGGGTGCGGGAAGATACAATCGGACCGCGTGCATCCTCAGAAACAGGATGGGCTGTACTATGTATCTTACCATCCTCTCGGCGGGGACCCGTCGCCGTCGAGGATGGTCGAGATGGCGGCCTTGGCGGCGGACATCCCCGAGGCAGGGATCCGCGTATCGACGGACGGGACGATGTACATAATCAATCTCACGGCAGAGGAGGCCGTCCGCGCCCTGGATGTCACGGACGATGGTGCCCGGACGCTGTTCGAATCATCCGTGTCGTGCGTGGGTGCAACAATATGCCAGATCGGCCTTCGCGATTCCCGCGGGCTCTTGGACGGACTCATAGAGATGGAGCGTTCGGAGGGGTTCGCCGACGGTGTCCTGCCCAGGATCAACATATCGGGATGCACTTCCTCCTGCGGGGCGCATCAGATCGGGGTCATCGGCCTGAACGGCACCACCAAGCAGATCGGCGGTTCCTCCCATCCGTGCTTCAATCTGCATGTGAACGGGTCGCATCTCCAGGGGGAGGAGCGTTTCGGGGAGCCCCTCGGCGCATTGGCCGAAGAGGATGTCGCGGAGTTCCTGAGGGATGTTGGGCGGGCGGTCGTGGCGTCGGGCATGATGTACCGCGCATGGTACGATGCGGACGGCGGCGAGATAAGGAGGATCGCCGCGAAGTACATCATCTGATTGAAAACGATGAAACGGTTTGAGCCGGCCCTTACGGGCCGGCGATACAGCCATCACTGCAGCTGCTCGGAGCAGAACGGGCAGAACTTAGGGGTCTTCCTGAGTCCGCTGAGGTCCTCTCCGCAGTACGGGCAGACGCTGAACTTCTTAGGCTCCCCGGTCGCCGACGGTGCCGGTTGAGGTGCCGCCGCGGGGGCGGCCTGCTGGGGCGCCGCGGCGGGCGCCTGCTTGCCGCATTCCTTGCAGAACTTGTAAGGATAGTCGTTCACGCCTCCGCAGAACGGGCACATTATCTTCGGATTCTGTGCACTCGCTCCCTGCTGCTGCATCTGCTGCATCCCCTGTGCCTGCTGCTGCTGGTTAAGCTGCTGGTACATCTGGGGGAACAATAGCATTCCTGTTCCTATCGCGGCCCCTCCCTCCGAATTTCCTATGGCGTCGGCCATGCGGTCCATGACCTCGTACCTCTTGAACGATTCACCGTTCGCGCTGCTGAACTGCAGGTACTGGAAGACCTTCTCCTGGTCCTCGTCGGTGGTCCTGACCTCGTTGATCTTCAGCGAGAGGAGCTCGATGCCCCTCTGGGAGAAGTACTGCTCCGTCAGCACCTTGGTGCTGGTGGATGCTTTCTCGAGGTTGTTCAGAACATCCATGTAGTACTGCTTGGTGAGTTGCTGGGTTATCTGCTCGTTTATGAACCCCTTCATGAAGGCGTTCACGTCGCCGGTGCTGAAGTTCCCCATCCCGCCGAGCACCTGCGTGAAGAATACGGGCACATCGTTGACGCGGAACTGGTACTCTCCGTTGGCCATGAGCGTTATCGGCACCTCGTACCCGACCTGGGCCTTGATCATCCCTCTGATGCCCCATTTCCCGTTGAACATCTTCTGCGAGACGTAGATGATCTCCGCCTTGAACGGCGATTCCTTGTATCCGAGTAGCACGTTGTACAGCTTGGTGAGCCACGGTATGTTGCTGGTCGTCAGGACGTGCCTGCCGGCCGGGAGCACTCCGAGCATCTGCCCGTCCCTGACGAATATCGCCACGGCGTGCTCGGGAACGGTGACGGATGTCAGCGTCCTCAGGTCGTCGTGCTCGTATCTGTACACTATGTCGTCCGGGCCCTGGCTTTTCCAGGATATGACATTCTCTTTGGCCATTCTCATTCACTCTCCGTTGTAGCGCCGTCCCCGGCGAAGCCTTTGATGACCTTGTCCCTCTCGGTGAACTCCTCGATGACGGTGTCGATCATCCTCTCGAAGTCCCTTATGGGCTTCTTCAGGTCCATGCCGCCGGAATCGATGTAGTCCAGGAGGCCCTGGGCGTCCGTGCGGATCTGCGCCGAGCCCTCCAGGAGCTTGGCGTCCCATTCGATGACGGCGTCCAGCTCCTTCTCCAGGACCTTCACAGAGGCCCAGATCCCGCTGTACCCGTTGACGGCCTTCCTTATGCCCACTGCATACTTGTCGACCTTCGTCCTGATCCTCTCCACGTCCCTCATCAGGTCGACGTCGTTCAGCACGGCGCGCTGGATGGTGGCGAGGTCCGCCTTCGTTCCCTCCAGGGTGCGGGCGACCTCTTCGCGGACCGCCCTGTCCTCGTCCCTGCGCAGGTTCTTCTCCCTGTATCCCCTGTAGAAGGGGATGTACATCGCGACCCTCTCGGTCAGGGAGCGGGTCCCTTTCATCTGGTCGTCCACTGTAGCATCGAATCCCATTCAGTTCAACTCCTTCTTATTCGAAACTCCCAGGGCGATCGCCAGCATGGCGATGGCCAGGAGTATGACCGCGACGTAGATCCAGACGCTGACGCCCGGTACCGTCGCGGATATTATCGCGCACAATGCTATGGCCACCAGCAGCACTCCCCATACGAGGCCGTAGCTGCGGGAGGAAGGTCCGAAACCCTTCTCCTCGCCCGATGCGAACACGGCGCGGACGAGCATGTACGCTCCGAATATCAAGACAGCCGTTCCGATGGCCCCGATGACCCCGAACCCGCTGAACAGGAAGTACGAGACTATCCCGACGGCCACTGCCAGAACGAATACGCCGGCCGTTATGGCCAGGTCGCTCCTGGCGTTGATCCTATCCTTGTCGATTGCCATAGTTTTTTCCTCCTTTGGTATCAGTATCCTCATTGTATTAGATTATGAGCAAATCCCCTTTCGTCATGCGGATGCATCTGGCGGGGACGAGCTTCCCGAACTGCTCCGGCAGCGACACCGAATCGCCCTGGAACCTGCAGGGTATGAAGACGAGCCCCTTCACGCGGGGCTTGCTGAGCTTCAGCTTGTTGTCGCTGCTGGTGCGCTGTGCGAGGTAGAGGTCCATGAGCTTCTCCGCTTCGCGTTTGGTGCTCAGGGGGATCGCGACGCTGCGTCCGCCGATCGAGTTGTCGGCGATGGTGCCGGACAGGGCGGTTATGCCCTCTCCGCCGCTTATGCTGGTCTCGGACCCGCTTATCCCGGCCAGGATGCTGGTCTCCGGCCTGATCTTGAATATGTCCGTGACGGCGGAGGACGGGTCGCCCAGGCAGCCCTGGTCTATCACGAAGTCCGCGGGCACGAACAGGTCCTCGGTGACCTCCACGCTCTTCTTCTTCCATAGGGCGCCGGTGACGAAACTGTATTTCAGATCGACGTCCCAGAACGGGATGAGCACATCCCCGCCCCCGGCGGTCGTCTTCACGGTGCCGATCCCTCCTTTGGCTGCGATGACGGTCGCCAGCTGTGCGAATATCTCGGTGAAGCGGGATTTGCTGTTCAGCAGGTACCCCCACTGGCCGGACCCGGAAGGTTTCCTCTCTATCACCGCCCTGATGGTGTTCAGGACCTTCATGGCATCCGGGCCGCCCCTGGCGGCCATGTCCGCCATGTCATGGAGGATGTTGGCGGTGCTGAGCTCCAGGTCGACGGCCTGGAACATTATCCCCAGCTCGGGGCTGGAGAACGCATTGGCCTTGACGGCCTCCAGGCCCTTGATGCCCGTTTCCACTTTGGTGACGCAACCTATGGTGTCCCCGTTCAGCAGGCTCTCGGTCCCGTTGCACACCTGCACCAGGGCCTCGAAGCGCTGGCAGGCGAGGTCGTACCCCTTGACCTTCTTCATGACGTTCCCGGCCTCGGTGAAGTTATTGGCCATCAGGATGTACCTTCCCGGCTTGTCCTCGGCCAGGAGCTTGAGGTTGTTGATGGTCATGGCGTAGGCCTGTGTGATCCCGGCGGCGGTGTTGATCATGTCCTTGCTGTCGCCGTCCACGGCCAGTCCCTCCACGGACCTGACCTTGGCGTTGAATTCGAACGCCTTGTCCGACGTGTGCGCCGGATGGCAGTCGGTGTTGATGGTGAAGGGCAGGGCTATCATAGGGTACGCCAGGAGCGAGTTGAACGCGAAGCGGTACTCCGTGGTCTCCATCTCGACCTTCGGCCTGACGTTGTTCATGAATATGCTGTGCCTGGCCACCGGGTCCACGTTCTCCGCCTGGGCCATGGAGAACCCCGACGGTATGGCGCTGCTGATCCAAGATCTGACCTGCCCCATCATCTGGTCGAGGTAGGCCTTGGCGTCTATGCGCTGCTGGGACGTCCCGCAGCTGGAGCATGTGACGATGGGGGAGTCCGATTCGACGGCCGCCCTCTCGAAGGGGGCGCCGCAGTACTTGCATCTGAGCATCACCTGGTCTTCCACCGGATCACCTGGATGAGAATCTCACGCTCTGGATCTGTATCTCGAGGGCGGCTATCTGCGCCTGCAGGCGGGCCTCCGTCTGGCGGAGGTCGTTGATGGCTATCTCGTGGTAATGCCTGGCGATCTCGTCCGCCTTGCGGGACACCGCCGTGTAGCATGCGCGGCACACGTAGACGGAATCGCCCCTGTCGTCGCAGGAGGAGACCAGGTCCCCGTTGTCCTTCCTGAGGATTGGGCTCACGTCGCTGGACATGGGGAAGAAGTGGATCCCCGAGCCGGTGGCGTTCCTTCCGCACATCCAGCAGGTGCAGCTCTGGGCGTACTTCTTGACCCTGGCCATGTTCTCGTTGCCGTCCTGGCCGAGCTGCCTGCGGTAGTTGTACGCTATCTGCTCGTACTCCGCACCTTTCTTGGGGTCGTTCCAGACGGCACCCGCGGCCAGGCACTCGTTGCCCACGGCCATGAGGGTCAGGCCCTTCTTGAGGCCGGACACGGTCGTGTCGCCGTTGAATATCTCCGGTATGATCAGGGTGTCTGCCCCGAACGTCATCTGGTATCTCTGGGCGATCTCTATGAGCGTCTTCCCCTTCTCGGTCTGGGAGGCTCCGTTGTCGCTGATGGCGAGCGCGTCGATCTCCGACGCGGTGAGTCCGCACTCCTTGACGAGCTTCTCGCTGTTCACGGTCGTGAGGCCGAATTCGAACTCCCCGACATCAATGGACTCCAGGGCCTTGGCCAGGCCGCGGTACGCTCCGGAGTCTCCGAAGTGCCCGTTCAGGTTCAGGATGGCGACCATCACTGCCGCGACGTCGTCCTTGCCGCCTTCCTTCGCAATGGATTTCTCGAAGATCCTCTTCGCTTTGTCGAACTCTCTCCTCTTCACGAGGTCCACTGCATCCTCGTACAACTGGTCTCCGTTCTTGAATAATCCGAATGCCATGGTTCCGGTCTCCTGACTATGGACGAGTATGCGGTTTCCTTGTAGTTAAAAGGCGCGAACCGGGGGACCGGCAGGGTTCAAATATAACAACGAAGCGATTATATATAGATATCAGATAT
>CAZLEI010000005.1:0-60608 GCA_964558505.1 uncultured Methanomassiliicoccales archaeon
CCTGCCCGATGAACACCGTGATATCGGTGTGAACGGCCATGGTATGTCCGCATCCATGCGGAGGCGGAGCACAGGCCCTGACCGGACAGGCTCCTGCCTGTTCATCCGCGCTCACTCGGCATATATCACGAAAAACAACCTATGATGATAAAGTTGAGACCGTGCGGGGATGCACCCCGCACGGATCTCGTTTCAGTCTACGAGCTTATGGTACTCGTATGCGGGCTCGCCGGCGTTGAAGCAGTACTGTATCGTGGAGAACTGCTTCTTCAGCGCGATGACGTCCTTCTTTACGGATGCGGAATCCTCGCCCTTCACGACACGTGCGATGAACGATGCGACATCCTTCATCTCGCTCTCCTTCATGCCGATGCGGGTCATCTCCTGGGCTCCGAACCTGAGGCCGGAGGGCTTCACGGAGCTCTTGTCCTGCGGGAGCATGTTCTTGTTGCAGATGATGTTGGCATCCTCGAGGCGCTGTGCGCAGTCCTTGCCGCCGCCGAAGCTGGACACATCGACCGCGATCGCGTGGGACCTGGTGAATCCGAGGTCGGGGCAGAGCACCGGCACGCCGAGCTCGTAGAGGGCCTCTCCGAGCGCGCGGGCGTTCTTGCAAGCCTGCGCCGCATAATCCTTGGCGAAGACATCCATCTCTGCCAGGGAGACCGCGAGGGCCGCCATGGCGTGGAGGTGGTGGCTGGACGTGACTCCGGGGAACACGGCCTTCCTGAGCTGTTTCTCCTGTTCGTCGGTCAGATTGCTGCCGAGGAGCATGCCGTGGTTGGGTCCGGGGAACGTCTTGTGGGTGCTCGACGAGACGACGTTGACGCCTTCTCTGAGCGGGTCGTGGAACTGCTTGCCCGCGACGAGGCCGAGCACGTGTGCGCAGTCCTCCCATACGAGGCATCCTACCTCGTTGAATGTGTCCTCCAGCTCCTTGAGGGGCGGGGGGAACAGGAAGACCGAGAGGCCGAACTGCGCGACCTTGGGCTTGACCTGCTTCAAGAGCTTGGCGGTGCCGTCGACGTCGATGTTCATGTCCTCGATGTTGAATGGATAGTTGACGGAGTTGACCCCGCGCTGTCCGAATGCGCCGAACTCGCATGTGGAGATGTGGGCGCCCTGGGCGAGGGCACAGGTGGTGATCGTGTCGCCGGGCTGGGCGAACGCGAAGAGGACGGCCATGTTGGCGACCGTTCCGGATATGGGCCTGACGTCGGCGAATTCCGCGTCGAAGAGCTTCTGTGCGAGTTCGGTGGCTTTCGTCTCCACCTTGTCAACGTATATGTTGCCCTGATAGTAGCGTTTGCCGGGCATGCCTTCTGCATACCTGTCTGCGAAATCGGAGATCAGGACCTCCTTTGCGAGAGGGCTCATCAGGTTCTCGGAGGCGATCATGGGGATGCACTCCTCGAACCATTTGTTGTGGGCCATCACATTCTCTCTGATGAAACGTGCGTCGTCTGAAATCTGCATGCGAATCGATAGGTTATCGCACGAACGTTCATAAAAGGGTTCGCATGCGCCCCGTCACTGGCCCTTCGGAACGGATGACTCGTCCACGGTCATCCTCTCCTTGACCTCGGAGACCGCCTGATCGTCTCCGGCGTCCGCGGACTTCATATGTGCCAGATACAACGAAATGAAATCTCCCACCATGATACACTTGAGGTTGATCTCGAGATTGCTGCCGCCCACCGCGTGGTACTGCGGGATCTTTATCTCCTCCTCCTCGAGGAGCCCCATGGATTTGTCGGTGACGTTCTTGAGGAACGACGACGCACGGTCGTCGTGTATCATCACGGGGATGAAATCCCTGTTGTGGCCCTTGTCCTCGGTCCAGCCGATTATCTCGTTGTGGTTGAACTCGGGGACGATGCCGAAGAACGCGATCATCTTGGCGTTCTCATTGAACTGGGTCTTCCACCTGACGGCGGCGGACCTCATGTTGGATGGACAGTACACCACGGGTATCCCGCCGACGACGGCCTTGGCCATCATACAGGCATCGTTGGCCTCCCTCGACACTATGGAGTCCCTGTACTCCTTCAGGACCGGTACGAGCGCCGACATGATCTTCTTGCAGGAGCAGACGTTCAACTCGTCGAGGACGACGGCGAGGCTGCCGATGAGATAGCCGAGGGCGCCGCGGGACTGCATGCCCTGCGGGATGTCGACGACGACGTTGCTGTTGACCTTCGCCTTGTTCATCAGCGAGCCCCCGGACGTGATGGCGACGATCTTGCATCCCCTCGAACGGGCCTCGTCGTAGACGCAGAGGGTCTCGCGGGTGTTCCCGGAGTAGCTGATGACCACCACCGTCGTATCGCGGCCGACCCATTTCGGCAGCACGGTGCTGCGTATGACGAATATGGGGACCTCGGAGACCTCGTCGACGTAATTGGACAGGATGTCCCCTGCAAGCGATGACGCGCCCATCCCGCAGATGCATATCTTCCGGCTGGGCTTCAGGCCCTTCACTTCGGCCTTCAGGGCCTCTTCGATCTGCTCGGGGAAACCAGCCACCTGGTCGTACATCTCGGATTTGGATATGTCGCTCAGCGTCGTCATGGAATGCTCCCCCTTCGTTAAGATTCCAACCTATAAAAAGGAGAGCGGGGGCCGACACCTACAATATCGTCATTCGTCTACAAAATTCATGGTAAATCGCCAAGTGTTTTTTTATATCGGCACATAGGGCAGGCAATAGTGATACAATGGGCATCGAAAAGGCATTGGAGGACATCAGGGCCGGGAAGATGGTCCTGGTCTACGACTTCGACTACAGGGAGAAAGAGACGGACATGACCGTCGCGTCCGAGTTCGTGACGCACGAGACCCTCAGGACGATGAGGAAGGACGGCGGCGGCCTGGTCTGCACCACCACGCCGTACAAGGTAGCGAAGGCCGTCGGACTCCCATTCATGTCGGATGTTTTCTGGGACGATGCCGGGAAGTTCCCGCTCCTCAAGGCCATGGCGCCCCTGGACATCCCCTACGATCATACGAAGTCATCCTTCGGGATCACGATAAACCACAGGGACACGTACACGGGCATCACCGACAACGACCGCGCGCTCACCATCAGGAAGTACGCCGAGACCATCTTCCAGGACAAGGATCCGGCCGGCATAGCCGCAGACCTGGGGGCGCATTTCAGGGCACCCGGGCACGTGCACCTCCTCAACACCACTGAGAAGATCCTCGAGAACAGAAGGGGCCACACGGAGCTGTGCACCGCCCTCATGTTCATGGCGGGAGTGAAGCCGTCGGCCACCATCTGCGAGATGATGGGCGACGACGGGAACTCCATGCAGAAGGCCGACACGCATGCATACGCCGACAAACACGGGCTCACCTTCGTCACCGGCGACGAGATCCTGGAGGCCTGGGGCGAGCACCTCGAGAAGAACGGCGGACAGTGATGCCATGACCAGGGTGATGGCGTCCGGAGTGTTCGACATACTGCACACAGGACACATATCTTACCTGGAACAGGCCAAGGCCATGGGCGACGAGCTCGTCGTCGTCGTTGCCTGCGACGAGACGGCGACCAAGAGGAAGCATATCCCGGTGACGCCCGAGGCCATGAGAGTCCGCATCGTCGGTGCGCTCAAACCGGTGGACCGCGCCGTGCTCGGGAAGAGCGGGGGCGACATCTACGCCACCGTGGCCGACGTGCGCCCGGACATCATCGCACTGGGGTTCGACCAGGCATTCGACGAGGCCGCCCTCAGGGCGGAGCTCGATGCCAGAGGCTTCGGGGACATCAAGGTCGCAAGGGCATCCGAATGCGCCGAGGATCTGACGGCCACACGCCGCATCATAAAGAAGATCCTCGACAGCCACGGAGGGAAATCATGAAGATCATAGGGATAGCGGACACTACGTTCGCAAGGTACGACATGGGCGCCGCCGCCATCGACGAGCTGGAGCACACAGGAACAGGTTTCCGCATCGTCAGGTACACCGTGCCCGGCGTCAAGGACCTCCCCGTCGCATGCAAGAAGCTCATTGAGGAGCAAGACTGCGACATAGTCATGGCGCTGGGCATGCCCGGCCCGAAACAGAAGGACAAGATGTGCGCGCACGAGGCATCCACCGGCCTGATCCGCGCACAGCTCATGACAAACAGGCATATCATCGAGGTCTTCGTCCACGAGGACGAGGCCGATGACGAGAAGACGCTCGCATTCCTGGCTGACCAGCGCTCCAGGGAGCATGCGGTGAACGTCTACGACCTGATGTTCCGCCCGGAGAGCCTCGTCAGGCGCGCCGGGACCGGGCTCAGGCAGGGATTCGCTGACGCTGGATCAGTAGAACGCAGGAAGTGATTACAATGGAGAAGTACAAGATTGGTATGGTGGCGGCGGAGTTCAACTACGACGTCACCTCGATGATGGTCGAGAGAGCGAAGGCGGAAGCGGAGTTCCTCGGCGTGGAGATCAGCAAGACGATCATGGTCCCCGGCGTCTTCGAGATGCCTTTGGCCATCAAGCACATGCTCGAGAACGACGAGATAGATGCCGTCATCACCCTGGGCGCCGTCATAAAAGGCGAGACCAAGCACGACGAGGTCGTGATATCGCAGGCCTCGAGGAAGATCATGGACCTCGGCCTCGAGTACGGCAAGCCTGTCGCATTCGGAGTGACCGGACCCGATATGACCCAGCTCCAAGCTGTGGACAGGATCGAGAAGGGCCGCGATGTCGTCGACGCGGTCGTCAAGATGCTTCAGAGGCTCAACTGAGCCCATTCCGGGCGAGAGCCCGGACCAACCGTTTCCGGCGTATCCCCGGACATCGTCAGCCCTATCGATTTTTCGCTACAGGTAAATATTATCTGACGATTCGGATAAACATGGAGTCGGCGTACGATATACCGGAGATCGATGGCCTTTACATGGCTCAAAGGGCGGACCTCATGCGGTTCACGGAATGCACCGGCGAGGCGTACCGCGGATATCCGCTTTTCGAATACCTGTTCAAAGGAAGATACAATGCCCGCACCGTGAACATCGTGTTCGCGACAGAGCTCAAAAGCCTCGGGGACAGACAGGTGTCCTTCGCGACCGACGAAAGCGCCGATGCCGTGGCCACCTTCATACCGCCCGTGTTCTACGGCACGAGCGCGTCCAGCTATATCCTGAGCGGAGGCCTCAGGCTGCTCCTGCACATGGGCCCTGCATCGCTCAAGCGCCTGGACGACTTCGAGAAGTACAGCATGGGGCTCAAGAGGAAGTACGCAGACGAGGACAGCTGGTACCTTTTGAACCTGGCCGTCCGGCCGGAGGCCCAGGGGAACGGGCTGGCATCGAAGCTCATGAAGCCCATGATGGAGTACTTCGACCGCACGGGGCAAAAATGCTACCTGGAGACGCTTGACTCGCTGAACGTTCCGATATACGAGCATTTCGGGTTCAAGGTCGTAGAGGTCGGTAAGCTGCTCGATTCCGATATGCCGCAGTACGCCATGCTCAGAGAGCCGATGGCCCGAGGCCGCACATCGGTGCTGTGACATCCGATGCTCCGGAGTCATGACCCGGCAGATGGCCGCGGGAGAGGATCCCGCTGCCATCAGTTGTGCTTGACCATGAAGTGCTCGAGCTTGTCGTACGCCTCTTCGAGCACATCCATCGGAGGCAGGAGTATGGTCCTGAAGTGCCCCTTGCCGAACTCCTCGCAGAATCCGGTTCCGTGGACGAACACCACCCCCTCGGACTTTATGAGGTCGAGGACGAAATCCTTGTCGGTCGCCCAGTCGGTGAGCTCCACCTTGGGGAACATGTAAAGGGCGCCCTTGGCCTTCTTAGTCGAGATACCTGGTATCTCGTTGAGCCTCTTGTAAGTGAAATCCGCCCTCTCCT
The DNA here is from genome assembly GCA_964558505.1 of uncultured Methanomassiliicoccales archaeon. GTDB lineage: Archaea > Thermoplasmatota > Thermoplasmata > Methanomassiliicoccales > Methanomethylophilaceae > CAYMPW01. The sequence continues at coordinate 5,867 of CAZLEI010000005.1, forward strand.
TGAGCTTGCGGTTCATGTCTATGATGTAATCCTGAGGTCCTTCCAGGGATGCTTTGGCGGCCCATTGGCACGGGACGTTGGGGCATATCCTGGCACGGAACTGCTTCATCATCCCCTCGAATATCTCGCTCATGATCCCCGACTCGTCCATGAAGTACCCGTAGCCGATCCTCCATCCCGGCATCAGGTTGACCTTCGAGAATCCGTTGAGTATTATCCTCGGAACATCCGAAGGGAGCTTGGACATCGAGAAGAACTTGCCGTCGAACACGATCTTGTCATAGATCTCGTCGGATATCAGCGGAAGCTGGTACTCCGCGGCGAGGTCGCCTATGGCGCGCAGGTCCTTCTCCTCGTACACTGCGCCCGTGGGGTTGTTGGGATTGATGACCACGATGCCCCTCGTCTTGTCGTTGATGCGCTTGCGCATCATGTCGATGTCGGGTCTCCAATCCTCTTCCTCGATCTGCCTGTATGGAGTGGGGACACCGCCGTAGAATTCGATGTACTGGGAATAGGAAGAGTAGCCGGGACCTGGGATCAGGATGTTGTCTCCGGGCTCCAGCAGGGTGCCCATGAGGACGTTGATAGCCTCGCCCAGCCCGGACGTGACGAATACCTTGTCCGCCGTCGTGACCGCGCCGTGCTTCTCGTACTCCCTGCGGACGATGGCCTGACGGAAAGCCAGGTCGCCCTGGGAATCGCCGTATCCGTTGTCCTGGAGGTCAACTGCCTCCCTGAGTGCCATCTTGAAGTATTCCGGCGTCTGGAAATCCCATTTGTTCGGATCGCCGATATTGAGACGGAGCACCTTCATGCCGTTCCTGGCGGCCTCGTCAGCGGGCACCGCTATCTCGCGGATGGCGTAGTTCATACCCATTGACCTTCTGGATGCTCTCAATTTCTCTACCATGTTGAAACCTTGGCCCGAGATTATGCTATCCGTATTTAGGTTCTATGCACTCGCATCGGGATTTCACAGGGAATGGCCGGTTGCAAAAACGAAGAAAGATGGGCCCCGGACGACCGGGGCGCACCGGGCAGTGAGCCCGGTGCAGGTTTGGATCAGCTTCCCGGTGTGAAGGTTATCGAACCTGTGATCGTGTCGCACCAGAAGTTGGAGAGGTACATCGTCACGACGGTGCCGGCATGTCCGAACTCGGATTCGCTGCCGCCGGCGGTGCCGTAGCCCTGGCTCGTGTAGCTGAGGTCGCAGGTGCCGGTCGCGGGCAGCGTTATCTTCAGGACCCCGTCCTTGTTGAAGGGCAGGCTGAACGACTGTCCGGAGACGACCTGCTCCCCGTTGCAGGTGACGTTGATACCTTCCTGCACGGTGAGCGTAACTGTGGCCGGGTCCTCTCCCCAGGAGCCTATGAGGTTACCGGGCGTGAACGTGATGGATCCCGTTATCGAGCTGCACCAGAAGTTGGAGAGGTACATCGTCACGACTGTGCCGGCGCGGCCGAACTCGGACTCGCTGCCGCCGGCAGGGCCGAGGCCCTGGCTCGTGTAGCGGAGGTCGCAGGTGCCTGACGTGGGCAGCGTTATCTTCAGGACCCCGTCCTTGTTGAAGGGCAGGCTGAACGACTGTCCGGAGACGACCTGCTCCCCGTTGCAGGTGACGTTGATACCTTCCTGCACGGTGAGCGTAACTGTGGCCGGGTCCTCTCCCCAGGAGCCTATGAGGTTACCGGGCGTGAACGTGATGGATCCCGTTATCGAGCTGCACCAGAAGTTGGAGAGGTACATCGTCACGACTGTGCCGGCGCGGCCGAACTCGGACTCGCTGCCGCCGGCAGGGCCGAGGCCCTGGCTCGTGTAGCGGAGGTCGCAGGTGCCTGACGTGGGCAGCGTTATCTTCAGGACCCCGTCCTTGTTGAAGGGCAGGCTGAATGCCTGGCCGGAGACGACCTTGTCCCCGTTGCAGGTCACTGCCAGCCCGTCCTGGACCGTCAGGACCACGGTGGCCGGGCTCTCGTCGTCCGTATCTGCATTCTTGTCGTTTGTACCAGGGTAGTACGCGAACGCCATTATCATCACGACGACCACCGCAACGGCCATCACGGCCGTGAGCAGCTGGTTCCTCGTGGGTTTGGGAATATTGGGCATATCCATGATCTCAACCTTGCCTGGATGCCGATGCACCCTAGCTATGGAACGAAGATGGCATCAATGGTATTTAGATATTCGACGGAGACCTGACGCGCGGACGGCCTGGTAAAGACTATATCGACAATCACGATTAGGACCCATATGGCCGCGATCAGATTGGGAAAGAACCACCTCAGATGGTGCGATGAATGCAACCTGCCGATTATGGAATCGATGTCCTGTCCGGTGTGCGGCGGGGCAACGCACGAAGTGGAGGTCACCCCGCCCGGCGACGCCCGCCCCGCATTCGAGCACGACATCAACCTGGTCAAGGCACTTGCCGACAAGCAGTTCGGAGAAGGTTCCGGCGATGCGCTGCTCCCAGAAGGCCAGATCGTCATCATGAACAAGGCCCCCTCCGTGGACCGCATGGACGAGGTCATCGTCAACGGGAAGACGATGGCGAGCATCAGGTTCGACATCGGCCGCGGATGGCAGTTCATCAACCGCATGCAGAGTGCCATGCGCATCGGGAAGAGCGCCACACGCGGATTCGTCGTCATCAACCCCGAGGCCGTCCCGTTCATCAGGGAGAGCAAGAACCTCATGGCCCCCGGCGTCCTGGATGCCAGTCCCGAGGTCGCCGACGGGGACGAGGTCATCATAATCACCCCTGACCGCGAGGTCATCGCGACCGGGCTCGCCCGTATGTCCGCGGCGGACATGACCGCCCTTGACCGCGGACTGGCCGTCAAGACGAAATGGGTGCACGCGGAGGAGCCCGTGCCCGTGGGTCCCGCTCACACCTGGGACGAGGTCGTCGAGGCCAACGCCGGCATCCTCGCCAAGAGGCGCGAGGAGGCCGTAGGATTCATAAAGAACACCGTAGCCAAGCACAAGGAGCCCGCCATCGTGTCGTTCTCCGGCGGCAAGGACTCCCTGGCCACCCTGCTCCTCACATTGGAGGCGGGGTTCAAGCTCCCGGTGCTGTTCGTCGACACCGGCCTGGAGTTCAACGAGACCGTCCAGCATGTCCGCGACACTGCGGAGAGGCACGGCCTCAGACTCATCGAGGAGAAGGCGCCCGTGGATGCCTTCTTCGGCAACCTCGTCCACTTCGGCCCGCCGGCCAAGGATTACAGATGGTGCTGCAAGACGAACAAGCTCGGCCCCACCGTCAACGCCATCGTCAAGAACTATCCTGACGGCGTGCTGTCGTTCATCGGCCAGAGGAAATACGAATCGGAGGCGAGGAATGCGAAGCCCCGCGTCTGGAACAACCCCTGGACCCCGGGACAGACCGGTGCGTCCGCCATCCAGAACTGGTGCGCCATGCACGTATGGCTGTACATCTTCCAGCAGAAGGAGCCGTTCAACGTCTGGTACACCCGCGGCCTCGACCGCATCGGATGCTTCATGTGCCCCGCATCTGACCTGTCCGAGATAGACATCGTCTCCGGGAACAGCGACAGGTACCCCCAATGGGATGCGTACCTTGATGATTTCATGGTCAAGCGCGGACTCCCGCAGGAGTGGAAGGACTACGGACTGTGGAGATGGAAGCGCACGCCTCCCGCCATCAGGGACGAGATCAAGAAGACCACCGGCAAGGACGTCACCGACCTCACCAAACAGACCGCGGACGACAGGACCGGCCCGATGAAGATGAGGGTGCAGGAGGGGCACTCCCCGTGCACGATGGGATACAGCGTCGAAGCCGCGGTGTCCAGGCCGATAGACCTCGAGAGGCTGAGGCCTTTCGCGCGTGCCATGGCGATCAACAACGAGATAGACGAATCCGGGGATTACATGACCGCGGAATACGTCACCGTCTACCGCGAGGGCGTCCTGATATCGAAGGCCGTCGCCGAGAAGGATGCCAGGACCAACCTCGAGAAGGTGTTCGAGCTCATCATCCGCTCCCATCAATGCGTCGGGTGCGGGCTCTGCGCCGCGAGATGCACCTACGGGGCGCTGTACATGAAGGACGGGAAGGTCGAGATCCACGAGGATGAATGCATAAGGTGCAGGGACTGCTTCGGACCGTGCCCGGCACTGAACTTCGCATCATCGGACAGCTACGACCAGTGAAGGTCACATCCGTTTGAATCCGCGGCACATCCACTGCCCTATGGATTTGAAGCCGTACCTCAGCGTCCAGTAGAACGTGCGGTTGCTGCTGCGTGGGGCGGCCTTGCCGTCCATGACCGCGGCGAGGACGTCCTGCCAAGTTGTAAGGCCGTCAGGCAGTTCCACGTAACCGTTTCCCACGGAGCGCGGGCTGTGGGAATCGCTTCCGGCCGATACCGGCTTCCCTATGCGGGCGGCGAGCTCCGTGGACAATCTGTTGGCGCGGCGGACCGAACGGGCGTTGAGCGCCTCGGTGCCGTCGAAATCATTTGCCAGGGTCGCTTTCTCGCCCAGGCCGGACCACCATCTGTACGGATGCGCCGCGAAGGCGACGCCGCCGGCCTCGCGTATCGCCGCTATGGTGTCCGGGACGGACATCCCCGCGGGGATCTCCCTGTCGATGCCGTATGCGAGGATATGCCCCTCGGCCGACGAGACCTCTTCCGCGGGGATGATGATGATCCCTTGTTCGTTGTCCTTGATCTGATGGTATGCGCGGAATCTGTTATGATCGGTGACCGCCACACATCCGAGTCCGCGCTCGACGGCCATGGCCACTATCTCCTGAGGAGTGCTGTGGCCGTCGAGCGAATAATGGGAATGGATGTGCAGGTCGGCCTTCATCTGACTCCAGCACCGTCCGTGATCTCGCGGCGGACCGTGACCGCGCAGTCCTTCCCGTCGGTGAACGCCATCGCCTTGTCACCGTCGATGACGACGGCTATGCGACGGGGCGCGCCGGCGGGGACGTCCACCTTGAGACCGCCGCATGCGGGCAAGGCGCCGTCCTCGACAGAGGCCACTTTCACCGTGACCTTCTGGAAGTCCTTGTACTCGATTATGCCCTGGTTGTTCTCCAGGCCGCAGTTCATCCTGGTGCCGTTGGGCAGGTCGGCGGACGGCGTGAGCAGCAGGACGGTGTGACCGCCCATCTCCTCGTCGTCGGCTGCCAGGAGCATCCCCTGCGACATCAGTCCGCGGAGCTTCGCGGGTTTGAGGTTGCAGACCACCAGGATCTTGTGCCCGGTGATCTCCTCCTTGGAATAGTACGCCCTGAGGCCGGCCACGATCTGCCTCTCCTCGCCGACGTCGACGGTGAGCTTGAACAGCTTGTCCGCATCGGGATGGTCCTCGGCCTTCACGACCTGTCCGACCCTGATGTCGAGATTGCGGAAGTCCGCGAAGGGGCCCTCGAAGGTCTTGGTCGCAGGTGCGGGAGCGGCCTCCTTGGGCTTCTCGGCCTTGACCGTCTCGATCTTCTTGTACACGGGCACGGGCTCCGGGATCGTCTGGCCGGCGGGCAGGGGAGCTGTCATGCCGGCGTAGCCGCACTGCTCGATGGAATCCTGCTGCCCCAGATATCCCCAGATCTTCTCCGAGGACCTGGGCATGAACGGCCATGCCATGACCGCGAGCGCCTTGACGATCCTGAGGTTCGTGTTGAGCGCCGCGCCGCAGGCGTCCTTGTCGCTCTTTATGAGCGCCCAGGGCTTGACGGAGTCGAAGTACCTGTTGCCGAAGCGGGACAGGTCCATGACGACCTTTATCGCCTTCTTGAAGTCGCACCTCTTGAAGCATTCGTCGTACTCGGCGAAAGCGCGGACGATCTCGTCGGTGACCTCTTTCGAATCCGCATCCGACGCGGGCTCGGGGATGCAGCCGAAGTTCTTGTGGGTGAAGCTGAGGCACCTGTGGTAGAAGTTGCCCAGGGCCGAGACCAGCTCGTTGTTGACCTTGATGTCGAAATCCTCCCAGGTGAACTCGGAGTCGTGCGTGTCCGGCATGCAGACGGACATGTAGTACCTGACCACGTCAGGCTCGTACTTCTCCAGCACCGACGGGATGTCGATCGCGCCGCCGCGGCTCTTGGAGAGCTTTCCGCCCCTGAACATCAGGTACTCGTTGGCCGGGATGTCGTAAGGGAGGTTCATGCCGCCGACCCCCATGAGCATGGACGGCCATATTATGGAGTGGAACGGGATGTTGTCCTTCCCGAGGAAATAGTAGTGCTTGACGGCGGGGTCCATCCAGAACTCCTTCCAGTAATCGGGCTTGCCGATCATCTTGGAGTACTCGGTGGATGCGCTGAGGTATCCGATGACGGCGTCGAACCATACGTAGATGACCTTGTCCTCCCAGCCCTCGACCGGCACGGGGACGCCCCATTCCATGTCGCGGGTGATGGCGCGGTCCATGAGGCCGTCCTTGAGCCAGTTCGTCGTGAACGTCTTGACGTTCGACCTCCACCACTGCTTGCCGTCCAGGAACTTCAGGAGGTCGTCGCCGAATGCGGAGAGCTTCATGAAGTAGTGCTCTGTCTCCCTGATCTCGGGAGCCGTGCGGCACTGGACGCAATAGGCGCCCTTCAGGTCACCGGGCTCGAAGATCTTGCCGCAGCTGTCGCACTGGTCGCTGCGGACGTCCTCCGCCCCGCACTCCGGGCAGACGCCCATGACGTAGCGGTCCGGGAGGAAGCGCTTGCAGGTCGGGCAGTAGTACTGCATCGTCTGCTTGGTGTAGAGGTACCCGTTGTCCTTGAGGGTGTTGAAGAACCACTTGACGACCTCGAAGTGGTTCTCGGTATGGGTCTTCGTGTACAGGGTGTACTCGATCTCCATGTCCTCGATGGCCTTCTTGTTGATCGCGTGGTACCTCTCCGCGATCTCCTCCGGCGTGACGCCTTCCTTCTCCGCGGATACGGTTATCGGCGTCCCGTGCTGGTCGGAGCCTCCGACCATGAGGACCTCGTTACCGAGGAGACGGTTGTATCTGCTGAACAGATCCGGCGGGAGAAGGGAACCTGCCAGATGTCCCAAGTGTATGACTCCGTTGGCGTAAGGCCAAGCTACCCCTATGAGGACTTTTTCCATGTTACCACGCCTGCTAAAGCGAACGCGCGTATAAATATGTCCTTCACTCGGAGGCGGGCTCGGACCCTCCGCCGGACCTGCTGCCCCCGTGCTCCTTCAGCAGCGAGCGCAGGACCAGCAGGCCCCATATGCCCATGAACACCGTCCCGATGATCTCGGAGCAGGCGAGCGCCCACCACATGGACGTCAGGGTGCCGATGTACATGGCGGCGATGAAGCAGAACGGCAGCTGCAGGGCGTTCCTGACCAGGGTCGACACCAGGGACTTGCCCCCCATGCCGAGCGCCTGGAACAGACCGACGGACACGAATCCCCACGTGATTACCGGCAGGAACACGCAGGCCACGCGGATCAGCTCCACCATGCCTGCGCTCAGCGAGACCGTGGCATCGCTGTATGTGAACAGCATCACCGCCCACGGCGCGAATATGTACAGCAGGACGCACAGGGCCACCATCAGCACCAGGCCCAGCTTCATGGAGAACACGTACGCCTCCCTGATCTTGTGCGGCTTGCGGGAGCCGTACCATACGCCGAACACCGGGACGACCGCGCCCGACAGCGCCATCAGCGGGATCATGACCATCTGTATGATCCTCCATCCCGAGGAGTATATGGCCACCCCCGTTGTCCCGTCCACCCATGTGATGAGGATGTTCATCACTATGGCGACTGCGGACATGATGAAGAACTCCATCGACGACGGTATGCCCACCCTGAGGATGTCCTTGTCGATGTTCCAGTCGAACTTGAAGTTCCTGAGCTTCACCTTGAGGTACGTGTCCTTCTTGATGAAGTACCAATAGATGGTCATCAGAAGCGGGACGATCATCGACAGGACGGTCGCCCAGGCGGCCCCTGCCATGCCCCATCCGAACGTGTATATGAATATGGGGTCGAGGACTATGTTGATGAGCGCGCCCACGATCATGACGTTCATGGACCTCTTGGCCGCGCCTTCCGCCCTGAGGAAGTTGGACAGCAGGCCGCTCATCATTATCGGTATGCTGCCCACGAATATCGGGACCGCATAGCCCATGGTGTAGCCCATGATGTCCCCGGCGCCGAATGCGTAGAGGATCGGCTCGGCGAACAGCAGCAGAAGGGCGGTGGTCACCGCACCGCCGACGAGCATCAGGTAGAACGCCTGCGATATCGTCTTCTCGGCAGATTCTTTGTCACCCCTTCCGATGTGACGGGCGATGGCGGCGCTGGCACCGATGCCCACGCCGTTGCCCACGCCCATGATTATGAAGAACAGCGGGAACACGAACCCCACGGCGGCGAGGGCGCTCTCCCCGAGGCCCGCGACCCAAACGGCATCGATGAGATTGTTCGCCATCTGGACGATCATCGCGATCGTCATCGGCACCATCAGGGCGATTATCGCCTTGCTGGGCTTCCCGAGAAGGATCTCCACGTCCTTGGTCTTAGCATCCGCCGTCTCTGTCATATCCCGTCGCATTAGTACACGGTATATAATACATAACATACCGTCAAACGGGATTGTGCATGCCGCCTTTCTTCCTGATGAGCGAGCGCAGCATCATGCTGGCCAATGCCGCCATGAGCAGCCCTCCGGCGAACTCTCCGGCGAACAATCCCCACCATACCGCATCCAGGCTCACGTATGCGGCGAAGGCGAATATCGCTATCAGGGCGATGTTGCGGACCAGGGTGGACAGCATGGCGTACGTCGCCTTGCCCAGCGACTGCAGCAGCGAGGAGCCGATAAAAACCAGGGACAGCACCGGCAGGAACAGGCAGCATATCCTCAGGAAATGCGCCATCTCCGGACGGAGGTATTCCGATCCGGCCGAGTATGTGAACATCATCGCGACCTGGTCCGCGGCGGCGAACACCACCAAGCAGAGCAGCGTCATCACAATCAGCGCGTACTTCACGGAGCGGCGGTATCCCTCCTTTATCCTGTCGAACCTGCGCATGCCGTAGGCGGCCGCGCACACGGGGACGATGGCCCCCGCTATGCCCTGGGCCGGGACCAGCATGAGGTTGTTGAACCTCCATACGGATGTCCATACCGCGAGGGCGTCCGCACCGCCCGCCACGATGACGTACGCGTTGAGGAAAACGTTCATCAGGTTCATTATCGACAGCTCCATGGTCTCCGGGAGGCCGACGCGGAGTATCGCCTTCTGGACCTCGCGCGTCGGCCTCATCAGGCCGACCGAGAGGTTGAGGTACATCGGCCCGGACGGCCTGTACCAGAGGAAAGATATGAGGACGGCGACCGCGGTGGCGAGGACGGTCGCCCATGCGGCCCCGCCCATGCCCCATCCGAACGAGTAGATGAAGATCGGATCGATGATCAGGTTCAGGACCACGGCCGTCGCCAATGTGATCGTGGACTTGCGCGCGGCACCTTCACCGCGCATTATCCCCGTCATCATCCCGTGCAGCACGAGGATCACCGATGATGCGAACAGCGGCGTGCCGTATTCCACGCACAACGGCAGCAGGTCCCCGGCGCCCATGTACAGCATGACCGGGTCGCGGACCAGGAACAGCACGGGCGTCAGCACAAGGCCGACGATGATCGACAGGAAGAGCGCCTGGGAGGCCGCGGAGTCCGCGCTGGCCTTGTCCCGGCGCCCTAGGCTCCATGCTATCGCCGAGGATGCCCCGATGCCGAGCCCGGTGCCCACGGATATCAGCAGTGAGAACATAGGGTACACTATGCCCGTGGCTGCCAGCGCTCCGGACCCCAGCCCGGCGAGCCACAGGGTGTCGACGAAGCTGTTGGTGTTCTGCAGGAGAAGCGCCAATGCGATCGGGACGGACATCGCCAGGATCGCCTTCCTCGTATCACCGAGGAGGATGTCCACGTCCTTCGTAGTCTTCGTGCCGCCCATTCATCGTCACCCGCATACGCTTAGAGGCCGTCATAATTTATATCTGACGGGCTTATCGCTCGTCCATGCGGATTGCCGCCGTACTTCACGATAAATGCCAAAACAAGAAATGCAACAAGGAATGCGAGAAATTCTGCCCCCTTGTGAGGACAGGCGTCCAATGCATCAGCTTCGGCGAGAGAGGGAAACCGATCATCTCCGAGAGCCTCTGCCAAGGATGCGGCATATGCGTGAACAAGTGCCAATTCGAAGCTATCAAGATCATCGGCCTCGCCGACGAGCTCAAATCGGAGATGGTCCACCAGTACGGCGAGAACTCGTTCCGTCTGTACAGGCTCCCCGTGCCCAAGAAGGGCATGGTCACCGGCATACTCGGACCGAACGGGATCGGGAAGACCACCGCGGTGAAGATACTGTCCGGACAGGAGATACCCAACCTCGGGATGTACGACGACCCGCCGTCGAAGGAGGAGGTCCTGGCGAAGTACGCAGGCACCGAGCTCCACGACTACCTTGAGAGCGTCTACGCCGGGAGGATCAAGACCGCGATAAAGCCGCAGTACGTGGACAAGCTCCCGCTGGCATCCAAAGGCGTCGTCAGGGACCTCCTTGGGAAGATCCAGGAGCGCATGACGCTGGAGGAGGCCGCCGAGGCGTTCGAGCTGACCGAGGTGCTGGACCGCGGGCTCGACAAGCTGTCGGGCGGAGAGCTGCAGCGCCTGGCCATGGCCGCGACGATGATGAAGGAGGCGGACGTCTACTTCTTCGACGAGCCCACATCATACCTGGACATCTACCAGAGGGTGAAGATCGCCAGGCTCATCAAGGACCTCAGCGCGGACAAGCAGGTCATGGTCATCGAGCACGACCTCGCCGTCCTGGATTTCCTGGCCGACAACGTCAGCGTCATCTACGGTTCCGAGGGCGCATACGGTGTGTTCACCCTCGCAAGGCAGGTCAGGACCGCCATCAACGTCTACCTCGACGGATACCTCCCCGAGGAGAACATAAGGTTCAGGGAGCGCCCCATCGAATTCGAGGCATCTCCCCCCAGGACCGACTCCGACACGCCCAGCCTGCTGTGCTACGACGGCCTTGTCAAGGACTTCGGAGGATTCAAGCTGGATGTCGCCCCCGGCGAGATCAAGATCGGCGAGTCCGTCGGGATCGTCGGGCCCAACGCCACGGGAAAGACCACTTTCGTGAAGATGCTCGCAGGCGTCCTGGACGCCGACTCGGGGAAGGTCGACACCAAAGTCAGGGTCTCCTACAAACCACAGTACATCACGGGCGAGTACGACGGCACGGTGCAGGAGCTCCTGTACTCCAAGGCCTTCGACACCGTCCAGACCGGATTCTTCATAGGCGAGGTCATCGACCCCCTCGGCATAAAGCAGCTCATGGAGAAGGAGGTCTCGAACCTCTCGGGCGGCGAGCTGCAGCGCGTGGCCGTCACGCTCTGCCTGGCCGCGGATGCCGACATATACCTTTTCGACGAACCGTCGGCGTACCTCGACTCCAATCAGAGGATGAACACCGCCAAGACCATCAGGAGGATGATGATGAAGACCGGCAGGAGCGGGATGATCGTCGACCACGACATCTACTTCCTGGACATGGTCTCCGATTCCATGATGGTGTTCGGCGGCGACCCGGGCCACCACGGCATCGGAGAGGGCCCGTTCCCGATGAGGGAGGGCATGAACAAGTTCCTCGGCGCCGTGGACATCACGTTCAGAAGGGACGCGGACACCCACAGGCCGAGGATCAACAAGCCCGATTCCAGGCTCGACAGGGAGCAGAAGTCCCGCGGCGAATATTATTACGCCTGATACCCTCAGATAACGCCCTGGGTCAGCTCCGGCCATATGGCCATCGCCGCTATGTACGCGGCGTACAGCCCTACTATCAGGACGCCCTCCGGCCTGCTGACCTTGTTGCCGCGGTAGACCATTAGCGTCATGACCAGGGCGAAGATTATCATGACCGGCAGGTGGAACACCAGTACGTTCTGGGCGATCGGGATGTCGACCAGGACCGCTCCGATGCCGAGTGCGAACAGGCAGTTGAATATGACGCTGCCGACGATGTTGCTGACCACGAGCTCGTTCTCCTTGCGGTATGCCGCGACGAGGCAGATGCACAGCTCCGGGAGCGACGTTCCGACGGCCACCAGGATGAGCCCGATCATCAGGTCGGAGACTCCGATCATCTGGGCCACTATGACTGCGCCGTCGATGAAGAACCTGGCGCCGAAGTACAGTATCACTATCCCCACGACGACCATGACCAGGCTGACCATCAGCGACTTGGAGGACTTGACGCCCCCCTGCTCGGCCTTGTCCGGCTCCGTGGCCTCTGCCGACGGGTCCCTCTTCTTGAGCTTGAGGGTCAGGAACACGAACACGAACAGCGAGACGACCAATATGACCCCCATGAGCATGTTGATCACGCCGAACATCGCCATGCCGCCGACGGCAAGGCATACGACGACCATCGTGACCAACTCGAACCGTATCTCCCGGAATTGGCAGACTATCGGCGACAGGATGGCCGCGAGGCCGATGGCGAGGCCGATGTTGGCGATGTTGCTTCCGACCACGTTCCCCAGGATGATGTCCGGGGTGGCCGTGCTGACGACCGATGTGATGGCCTCGGGCGCCGAAGAGCCGAAAGCGACGATGGTCAGACCGACGACGAACGGGGTCACCCCGAAGTAGAATGCGATCTTCTTGGCCCCGTCGACCATCCATTCCGAACCCAGGTACAGCATGATCATTCCCACGGGAATGCCCAGAAGCGTCAGCCATTGCTCCATGCCATGGCCAGGACCGTATCCGATATAAATGGTTCCATATGAAACCACCCGGACGGGCGATGCGCCCCACCAGCAAACCGTTTATATCCAGTTATTATGGACGTATCATGCGTCAGAAGGCCGACACGCACGTTCACACGCAGTACTCGGGCTACTCCAAGCTCGGAGTCATGAAATTCCCGGAATCCGTCACCTCTCCCGAGGCGCAGGTGGACAACGCCCGCAGGAACGGCATGAGCGTGCTCGCCATAACGGACCACGACGAGATAGCCGGAGCTTTCGTCGCACAGAAGTACGCCAGGCAGTTCGACGACATCGACGTCGTCGCCGGCGACGAGGTCATGACATCGGACGGGGAGATAATCGGCCTCTGGCTGAACGAGAAGATCAAGCCCATGATGACCGTGGAGGAATCCATCGACGCTATCCGCGACCAGGGCGGGATCACCATCGCGCCCCACCCTTTCAGCTTCCATGTCGCCGGTCTCAACGACAAGATATACGGCCTCGACCTGGACGGTTTCGAGGTAATCAACGGCGGCCACGTGGACCCCTACTCCAACCGCTACGCCCAGGCCGTGATGGGCAAGTACCCCGGCAGATGGGCGGCGATGTCCTCCAGCGATGCGCACTCCAAGTACACCGCAGGCTACAACTGGACCGAATTCGAGGGACAGGGCGAGGACGACTTCAGGAAGGCCATCCTGAACAAGAGCACCGTCCCATGCGGAAGACCTGCGCCGGTGATCGGCGAGGTGCAGTGGAGCATCGAGGTCGTCCTCGGCGGCCAGAAGCTGATGGGGAAGGCGCTGAGGGGGGAATTGGAGCCCGTGGAGGAGGACCATCTTATCGAGAAGATCCTCAGCATCACGGACCTGAAGAAGGCCACCGGCATCTTCGGCGGCTCGATGTACCTCTACAGCGGAGCGGTGATGCTGGCGACCGTGCTGAGCACGACGTACCTCAACCGCAAGGCCAAGAAGCTCATCCGCGACATGCCCATGAGGCTCGCCAACACGGGCTCGCTCGTCCGGCCGCTAGACAATTAAATAACGTGCAACGCGATAGGCCTCCCGATGCTGATAAAAACAGACCTCAACGAGAAGGTCATGAACCGCTGCTCGCTGTTCGACCTCATCGTGATCGTGCTATCGATCCTCGGCGCGGCCACGTTCTTCACGGATTGGGTGGTCATCCTGAACATCGGGACGACCGAGGTCTTGGTCCTCACGGGGTACGACACGCTCGTTGCCCTGATGACCTACGGGAGCATACTGCCCAACGAGTACTACCTGCCGACGGTGTGCCTCGCGGCATCCGTCGTCATCCTCGTCATGTCGGGCATCAAGGGCGTCAGCGAGACCATAGGGTACGGCAAGTACCGCATCATCATGTTCGTCCTCGGCGTCGCCATGATGGCCGCCGCGGGGACGTTCCTCCTCTGGACCGGGGTCTACGAATCGTTCTCGAACCTCGCGCTGTTCAGCGGGTTCGGCACCTGGACATGCCTGATACTCGGCATGGTCACCGGACTGTACGGCGTCTACTCCAGGCCTAGGCCGAGAGGTGATGTGGAATGGACGATGGTGACATCCTGAAGGTCCGCGTGCATGTTCCGCTGGGAAGCGAGGATGCCATAATGGACGCGGTGGATGCCGTTATGGAGCCAGTGTATCCCGGTTACGAGAGGGTCTTCTCCGTCTGCCGCGCCACGGGCACATGGAGGCCGGTGGAAGGGTCGCATCCCTTCAAAGGGGAGACGGGGAGGATAGAGGTCGCCGACGAGAGCATCCTGGAATTCGCCGTCCGCGGCAGGGACGTCCGCGCCGCGGTCTCCGCGATCGCCGTGGCCCACCCTTATGAAGAGCCCGCCATAGACATCATCCCGATGATCGGATGGAAGGAGCTCATCCTTTAGGCTGGACGGTGTAGACGCAGTCGAACGTCCGCTGAAGCCTGTGTATCTTGAGGCTCTGCTTGCGGAGGCCGTATTCCTCCTCATCGATCATGCCCATCTCCAGGAAGCGGTCCAGCAGCGCGTTGGCCCCGTCGTAGTCGGATTCGATGCCCACGAGTATGTCGATGATGCGGTTGCGGCATTCGAGGTGCTCCGGTATCATGCCGCCGGATTCCTCGAGGATCCTTCCGCTGACCATCGGGTAGAGGTCGATCCCCGCCATGCACATGGCCTTGGCCTCGTCGATCATGCCGGCGCCGATGAGGGGGTCTATGAGGGCCTCGCCCAGCATGAACCTCTCGTAATCCGTGTCCACGGATCCCATCGCCACATCCCTGAGGGAGGCGGCGAACTTGTAGTTCTCGTCCGCATCCGCGGCGGATATGAGCGATGTGAAGAAGGTGCATGGATTGTGCGCCTCGATGCCGGACAGGTACCTGCCCAGCTTCAAACGGTCTTGTTCGCTGAGCCCCCTGTACCACTCGGACACTCCGGCTCTGTGGATCTCCTCGGGCACATTGTCTTTGGACTTGTTGAAGAACACGGCACGTGATGGAGCGCTACCGATTTTAACATGTCGCTCGGCATTCGCCGGTGCATGCGGCGGCAAGACCGATCACCCGGGATCCGGACCGGACACCGAACCTGCCAGCACATCCGTCTGATAACAATGTGATAGCTTATACGGGATGGGACCATCCCGGCTCGCCCTCTTCGGACAGGTCGTCATCCGCCGCATCCTCTCACATGGGGAAGCGCTGCATGATGCGAAACGGCCGCTCTAACAGAAGGGATGGAACAACGATAAGATGAATACGAATCACCAATCGAATGGACACCGTCCTACAGATCTCAGATGCCGCGGACCAGCGAACCCCTCCCCCTCCGGCGCCGTCAAGGCGAGGAGGATCCTCGTCATCGCGATGGTCGCCTTGCTGACGGCCGCGGGTGCGGTGTGCATCATGACGTGCGAGAGTAATTCGGACGGGACGACGCCGACGATAACAACCCAACCGGCGAGTGTTTCTAAAGTCTATGATGGAACCGGTGTCACCCTGGATGTCGTTGCGACCGGCGACCCCCTGTCGTACGAATGGCAGAAGATGCAATCTGATGGCACGTGGAAGAATATTGGAACAAACAAAACCTATGTCATTACTGATGTCCAGGACAGCGGAACATATCGTGTTGTCGTGAAGAGTGGCACCGACAGTGTCACATCCGAGAACGCTGATGTGGAAATAACCACGGCCACGATAACTGTCACACCGAACCCATCGCAGACCAAGACCTACGATGGATATGAGTACCTTGTGTATCCGAACACAATCACATACACATACACGGGCGCAGTGAACGGTGAGACACCACATTTCGACGGAACCCTGAAAACAGATTCTGCAGATGTGGGGACCCGTACAATCGTCATCGGTAGCCTTGTATTAGAGGACAAGGATAATTTCAAAGCCGCGAACTACGAACTGGCCCTCAGCAGTCTGGCGGTCACCTACACGATCGAGAAGGCCGATCTTGGCGAACCTTCGGGACTGACCTGGACCGGCAAGATGGCAAGCTGGACTGCGCCTGCACCGATATCTGAAGATATTATATCGTACTCTGTGCAGTTATTCAATGACGGTTCGGCCATAGGTTCTCCGATAGAAGTTAACGACCTTGATTATGACTTCACATCTGTCATCGGCACCTCGACCGGCGTCTACATGTTCAAGATCTTCGCCCTGACAAACAATACCGCCAATATCAACAACGGCGGCATAGTCCAGAGCGGTGCACTCTGCTGCTACAACATGTACTTCGGAATAGGTATCGAGTCCGTCACCGTGGGCAGCATTCCTGTTGCATCGGGCGATATTGTAACCAACGGGACCCAGTTCGCAGTGGATCTGTCCGCAGGATATGAGATATCGAAAGTGCAAAATGCAACTGCCGATTCCGGAACAACGTACACAGTAAACACTTCTCTTACCGGGGACGTTGTCATCATCGTGAAGAAGACGGGCACCGATGTCACAGAGATTCCCTCCACCGGCGGGGATGGTTCGAAGATCGACATTGTGTCCCTGCCGAATACAGGCACTGCGGAGTTTGTGGTGACCAATGAGATCAACATAGAAATGGACCTCGCTGCTCTGAAAACAACAAGTGCGACATCCATCAACGTGCGCATCTTCGAAATCGTCGCAGGCACTCCCGGAAGATACACTGTCGACATCGTGGATCAGGGAGGTGACCCGATCGTCAACATCCCAATGCACATCACCCTCCCCTGCGACCCGTCGAAGGGCGAACCCAGGGTGACGTGGGTAGAGGGGTCCGAATCGATGCGGATCGTCGGCGTGGACACCGTGAACAACACCGTGACCTTCGCGACCACCCACAACTCGACATACGCGATAACATACTACGTCGCGCCGACCTCGCCTTCCGGCTCGGTGGCGGTCACCTTCGATCCAGCCGGCGGGACCGTCAGCGGTGCGGTGTCCTCCGTGGACGTCTCCGACGGCACATACGGACGGCTTCCGGTGTGCATCAGGGACGGCTACGAGTTCCTGGGATGGTACTACGGAGGGACGGCTGTCCAATCATACTCCGAGCTGGTATCCGGTGCCGACCACACGCTGACTGCGCGCTGGAACGAGACATCGTCTCCTGCTCCCGCCGTGGATTACACGGTGCTTTTGACGGCAGGGGCGGCCGCTGCCGTTGCGGTAATTCTCGGGTTCTTCGTCATGAACTTCGTGAAGAAGAACTGACGGACATCGTCCAAACGATTTACCAAAGCCGAACAGGGGCGCGGCGGCGACGCACCGTCCCTGTCCGGCCGCGGACCGGCACCCTGCCCGTCCGCCGGCTCGGTCCCATGATCTTCTGCATCCTGTCCGAGGCGCCGAGAAGGATCCGATGAACACTGCAAGATCCGAATATCATCGCGTCAATCGCGATCGTGCCCGCCGTTTCCGCCGTGCGCCTCGGTCAGTGTCTCCGGCGTCCATTCCAGGAGCTCCTCGAACTTCACCGTCCTGTCCTTGCACTCCATGCAGCAGTTCTTGCAGGCGAAGCCGTCGCACGACTCGGGGGTCATGGAGATGTCGACGGCGTCCCCGAACCTGGCGATCAGCGTCTCGGTGACCTCGCCGATCTCCACCATGCACTGCTGTATGGACATCCCCTTGGGGAGGACCACGTGCATGTCCACGTGCATGGAGGTGCCGTACTTCGTTATCCTCAGGTTGTGGACGTCTATCCAATGGGCATGCCTCTCCTTCAGGAGCGCTTCGGTCACCTCGTCCAAAAGCTTGGAGTCCGCGGTGTCCATGACCGTGTCCATGGACTCCTTCACGACCTTGATGCCCGTGATCATGATGATGAACCCGAAAAGCAGTGCCAGGCCGCTGTCCAGCCACCTGGCGTCGTAACCGAAGGACATGGCGGCGAACACGACGAGCAGACCTATGATTATGCCCACGGAAGAATAGGTGTCGGAACAGAGGTGCTTCCCGCTGGCCACGAGGGCCTGGGAGCGGTTCCTCCTGCCCTTGGCGATCGCCATCCTGCCGACGGCGAAGTTCGCCACGGCGGCAATGGCCACGAGGATTATGCCCACGTCCAGGTCGGAGATGGGCTGCGGGTTCATCAGATGCAGGACGGCCTCGAAGATGATCAGCACGCCCGCGAGGACGATCATCGTCCCCTCGATGGACGAGGAGATGACCTCCACCCTGCCATGGCCGTACGGGTGCCCTCTGTCCGGGGGCTTCCCGGACAGGTACAGGGCGTAGAGCCCCACGAAGGCAGCGATGACGTTCACGATGCTCTCGAGGGCATCGGTCAGGATGGCCACGGACCCGGTGAGGTACCATGCTATGAACTTCATCACGAGGAGGGTTATCCCAAGCGTGGCTACTATCTTCTGGAAGGAATAGTTCTCCCGCGACACATCCGCCATGTTTGTCACTGGAAACGACCGTATTTAGGGATTTTCATATTCGGCGAACCTAAATGTGGAAAGATTTTCAACGATGAACGCATGGATGCGCTCATGACGGGATCGAAGGTGTATTTCACCGATATGCGCACCAACCTGAACGACAGCCTGCTGTCCAAATTGGACAGGCTGATAGCCGCCGCCGGCATGAAGGACATGGACCTAGACCACAAGTTCGTGGCGGTCAAGATGCATTTCGGCGAACGGGGCAACCTGGCCTTCCTGAGGCCGAACTACGCCAAGGTCGTCTCCGACGCGGTGCGCGCCATGGGCGGCATCCCGTTCCTGACGGACAGCAACACGCTGTACCCCGGCGGACGCAAGAACGCCCCCGACCACCTGGACACCGCCGCCATGAACGGATTCAGCGTGCAATCCGCCGGATGCAACATAATCATCGCCGACGGCCTGAAGGGCACCGACGACGTGGAGGTCCCCGTGGACGGGGAGTACGTCAAGGCCGCGAAGATCGGCCGTGCCGTGGCCGACGCCGACGCCGTCATCACGCTCACACATTTCAAATGCCACGAGCTCTCCGGGATCGGGGGCGCCGTGAAGAACCTGGCCATGGGATGCGCATCCCGCAGGGGCAAGATGGAGATGCACAGCGCCGGGAAGCCCTCGGTGGACGCGGACGCCTGCCGCATGTGCGGGAGATGCGCCAAGGTCTGCGGGTCCGACGCCATATCCTTCCCGTCCGGGAAGGCGGCCATAGACCACGGGGCCTGCGTCGGGTGCGGCAGGTGCATCGGTGCCTGCCCCTTCGATGCCGTTTACGCTGAATTCGACCAGGCGGTGCCCGTGATGAACGCCAAGATGGTCGAGTACGCCATGGCCTCCGTGGCCGGGAAGCCCAACTTCCACATCTCGCTGATCGTCGACGTCTCGCCGTTCTGCGACTGCCACGGCGAGAACGATGTCGCGGTGATACCCGACATAGGCATGCTCGCGTCCTTCGACCCCGTCGCCCTGGACCGCGCATGCGCCGACCTGTGCAACGGGCAGAAGCCCCTTCCCGGCAGCAGGCTGCACGACATGTCCGGCGGAAAACCCGTTGACGACATCTTCACCTGCGTCCAGCCTGCATCAGACTGGCACTCTCTTTTCGACCACGCCGCGAAGATGGGATTCGGGACCTCGGACTACGAGATCGTGAAGGTGAACTGAGGCGCGGCCCCGCGGGACCGGGCGGACCTCCGCCCGGCACGGCGGCCTGCCTCCGGGAATCGCACGCGCGCCCGGTCGACCCGATGGTTTTAATTGGGATGGTGGCGTACGAGGGCTGATCAAATGGGCGACCTAGAACAGCTTATCTCCGATGCCGAGGCCGGCGGAATCGACGCTTGCTTCGAGCTTGGACAGAGATTCGCCATCGGTGATGGGACCGATGTGGACGAGGATGCCGCGCTCTCCTGGTACAGACGCGCCGCCGACAAGGGTCATACGTTGTCGGAATACATGGTCGGACAATGCTATTTCAACGGCATCTCCGTGGAGAAGAGCGATTTCGAGGCCATGATGTGGTACTTGCGCGCCGCCATGAAAGGGCATCCCGAATCCAGGGAGAAGATCTCCTCGTACCTGGAGGACCATGACGGACCCACCGATGCCGCGATGATGACATACCACACCGAGAGGGCGGACGCCGGGGACCCGGGATCCACATACTTCCTCGGCCAGATGCATTACCTGGGCTCGGCGGGCGTGTTCGACGCCGCCAAGGCATTCGAGCTCTTCTCCAGGTCCGCGGACCTGGGCGACATCGATGCCAAGTACATGGTGGCCAAGTGCCTGTTGGACGGCACCGGCACCGACAGGGACCGCGCGAAGGGCGCGGAGATGCTGAAGGAAATGGGCGCGGCCGGCCACACGGAGGCGGCGGTGCTCTACGCCGAATGCTACGAGCACGGATGGGGCGTCGAAAGATCCCCCGAGACCGCGTTCTCCATGTTCTCCGACCTGGCCGAGAAGAACAACCTCGGCGCCCAGTACGAGCTGGGGAGATGCTACATGGACGGCGTGGGCACGGCGGTGGACGATTACTTCGCCTACAGCTGGTACACCATGGCCTACGGCCTTGGGTCCGTGGATGCCGAGTTCGGCCTGGGGAGATGCTACCTCGGAGGGAAGGGCGCGGACAGGGACAAGGCGAAAGGGCTGCAGTACCTCACGTCCGCCGCGAGCAAAGGGCAGGAGGATGCCACGATCATGCTCGGGCAGCTCTACGGCAAGGGCTCGCAGGTGTCCAAGGACGCGAAGAAGTCCTTCGAGTGGTTCTCGAGGGCGGCCATGTACGGGAACTCCTATGCGGAGCTCACCGTTGGCGACATGTACGCATCCGGGACCGGCGTGAAGAAGGATTCCGGGAAGGCGATCGCATATTACATAAGGGCCGCCGAGCACGGGAACCCGATGGCCTGCTTCAAGATGGGCGCCGCCTATCAGGACGGCAACGGCGTGAAGAAGGATGTCGCGAACTCGTTCAAATGGCACCTCAGGGCGTACAACGACGGGTTCAGGAAATCCCAGTATGCACTGGCCGAATGCTATGCCAAGGGAAGGGGCACGAAGAAGGACCTCAAGAAGGCCTTCGAGCTCCACAAGGCCCTGGCTGACGAGGGATTCGGCAAATCGCAGTTCTACATCGCGAACTGCTACTTCGAAGGCATCGGCGTCCCCAGGGACGACAAGAAGGCCTTCGATTGGTTCTCGCTGGGCGCTAAGACGGGCAACGTCCTGTGCATGTACTACACGGGATACTGCTACCAGAACGGCCTGGGGACCAAGACCGACGAGAAGAAGGCGATCGGATGGTTCACCAAGGCGGCGAAGGAAGGCCACGTCCTGTCCAGGAAACTGGTGGAGGCCTATTCCGGCGTGACCGTCACCGCCCAGGAGGAGTCGCCGTTCGAAGGCCACATGAACGCCGCCAAGGCCGGGGATCCGGACTCGCAGTTCATCGTCGCAAGATGCTACGAGGACGGCATCGGCGTGCCCGCGGATGCCGGCGAGGCGAAACGCTGGTACAACACAGCGGCGATAAACGGCCACTTCGGTGCCAAGAAGGCCCTGCTCCGTTTGAGGAAACCTTGATGCCGCCGGCCCCGCGGACGGGGCCGGCAGTTTATTTCTTTTAAAGACGTCACACGACGTCGAGCTTGCACTGCGCATCGTACTTGAGCGTGTACTTGCCCTGGTCGTCGACACCGTAGACGGCGTTGCGCTCGGCGAAGGCGTACTTCACGATGTCGCCCGTGCCGTCCTCGGCGATGGCCACGTTGATGTAGCCCATCCAATCGTATGCGATCCTATCGTCGTAGTTCAGCTTGTCCAGGTTCTGATAGTTCGCCGACCAGATCGTGCACATCCTTCCGTCGACCATCACGTGCGTCTGCTCGACGGTGCCACCCAGGGGCTTGCCTCCGACCATCGACAGGAGGTATGAGGTGTCGATCGCCAGCATGCCGTCGTCGGACGCCGCCTTGAGGCCGATGAGGTAATGGACGGTCTCCGCCCCGTACCTCTCCGGCGTACCAACGCACACGACCTTCTGGACAACGGACCCGGTGAACGCATGCTCGGTCGTGCCTTCGGACGTCGTGTTGGTCCCGGTGCCCGCGAGCGCGTATTCCACGGTCGTGCCCACAGACGGGTCGTCCTCGTACGCGGATGTCATGGTCTTGTCGTACATCACCAGGACACCGGTCCCGGTTATGGTGACCGCGGTCCCGACGCCGCTGCCGTCGTAGATGAACCTCTTGACGCTGAAATCTGTCGCGTACACCGCCATGTCGTCGGAGGACACATAGACCGTGAACACGTCGCCCGTGTCCTCGTAGACCGTCCTGTAGACATGGCAGACCTTGTCACCCAGGGATGTCGCCACCGTCTTCTTCCCGAGGTCGTCTGCTCCGCTGACCGCCAACGTGCTCATGCCCAGCTCCATCGAGGTGTTCGCCAGGATCGTCTTGCTGACTACATCGGTGGCCTTGTCGTACAGCATGATGTTGTCGTAGAGGAAGCACAGGTACTCGCCGGAACTGGCGAGATTGAACGACATGCTGCCCAAGCCTCCGACGCCGATCCCCTCGACGGGCTCGCCGCTCTCTATGGCGGTTATCTCGCCGTTCAGCGAGAAGTAGAACGTCGCCGGCGGGTCGATGACCTCGCTGGATGTCTTGTATGTAGTGTAGACGAACGAGGCCAGTACCAGAACCGCCACGATCCCCACGGTGGAAAGCACCGTGATCGCCTTGTTGGATATGCTCATGGCTTGATATTATCGTCCGGTGCTATATTCATTACGCGTAATCTTATAGAGAAAAACCGTTCGTGCTTTCATGGAATCCCGCACATTCATATCTGTCCCCGTCCCGGTGACGGAGGAGCTCGAAGAGCTGTTCTCGGACCTAGGGTCCGTCAGGAACCTCAGAGCTTCCAAGATAGAGCAGACGCATATCACCCTCAGATTCATCGGCGATGTGGACGACAGGGGACTGGCCGCTGTCTGCGGATGCGTCAGGAAGGCGTGCGAGGGCATCGGCCCCTTCGGCATCGAGGTGGCGGGCGCGGGCGCGTTCCCGGATGCGAACCGTCCCAGGATCGTATGGATCGGCGCCCGGTCCGGCGGGAACCTGGAGGCCCTGGCCGACAGGATGTCCGCGGAACTCGACGATGCCGGGATCGGATACGACACGAAACCGTTCAAGCCCCACATCACCGTCGGCAGGATCTCGGGCAGCTCCGATGTGAAAGGGTTCGTGGAGTCGTGCTCGGCGAAGGTGTTCTCGTCCTTCGAGTGCTGCAGCGTAAAGGTCATGCGCAGCGTCCTGAGCCAATACGGAGCGCGTCATTACGTCGTCGAATCTGTGCCCCTCGGTAACCGCTAACTGTACTTTCCCCTTCTTAAACCCCTTCAAAACGAAACATCATCCATGAGAACCGCAAAGAATCTCATCAGGAATCGCAAGCATCTCCGCGGCAACAGGCGCGGAGGGATAGAGGGACTGCCCCTGCAGCTCATGATCGTGCTCATCGTAGCCACCATGGGCACCGGCATAATCGTCGGATGGATGGGATCCATAGAGACGCCCCATTCCATCGGGGACGTGTCCGTCGAATCCGGGGACATCATCCTCGAGCAGAGGTCCGGAAGCCTCCGCTACACCAACGAAGGGTCCGTCGAGATCTACGTGTCCGACCAGGACGGGAACCCCCTTGCCGGGGCCACGGTGGTGCTCACCGGGCTCGGCGTGGAGAACTCCGACGGAACGACCGCGCATGCCAACACGGACGAGGGCGGGTTCGCCAACTTCGAGAACCTCAATGTCAAGATAAGG
The DNA here is from genome assembly GCA_964558505.1 of uncultured Methanomassiliicoccales archaeon. Lineage (GTDB taxonomy): Archaea > Thermoplasmatota > Thermoplasmata > Methanomassiliicoccales > Methanomethylophilaceae > CAYMPW01. The sequence continues at coordinate 29,951 of CAZLEI010000005.1, forward strand.
GGCGCCACCGTCGGGTACATCAGCGTCAACGTCTCCATGTCCGGGTACGGCGAGGACAACTCCACCAGGATCGCGGTGATCGCTTGAAGCTGGACCGCAGGGGGATACTCGGCATGCCCATGAGGCTGGCCGTCGTGTTCCTCGTGATATCCATCTCCGTGCCCTTCGTGATCCAGGCCGTCGACAGCGGCAGCTCCGATATCGCCGAGACGTCCATGGGCGCGGAGGCGGACAAGATCTGCGCCGCGGCGGCCTCAGTGCACTATTCGGGCATCGGGTCCTCCAAGGCGGTAACGATAACCATAGCCGACGGGTGCGAGCTCAGTTTCGGCGACGGTTCCTATGCGATAACCATGAGATACAACGGGAACGACTGCGGGCAGAGGTTCGTGGAGAGGCCCGCCCTGATGCTGTTGTCCGACGGGATCGAGCTGGGTTCCGGGACGTACACTGTCATAGTCACATCCGTTGAGGCGGAGCGGCCGTCGGTGGAGGTGTCGGTGGCATGATCGAGCTGACGATGTCTAGGGTCTGCCTGTTCGTCTGCGGCGCCGTTATGCTGGCAGCCGTGGCCGCCCCGTTCAGCGGGGCGCTGGACGACAGGGAGGCGGGCGACATGACGGAATGCGCCGACAGGATCGCCGCCATGCTGGACACGTTCTGGTCCTCGGAAACGGATGTGATGACCCTGCGCTCCTCCGAGATCCTGCCCGGCCCTTCATCGTCGATATCCCTCGACGGCCACAGGGTGGTCCTCATCTCGGACGGCCTGGAATACACCGCGCTGTCCGAAGCGGTATCGGATGCCATGGAGATAGATTACGGGGAGACGGTAGACCTCGTGAAGTCGGGAGGTGCCATATCGAAGGCCGACATGTGATTTCCGTTACCTCTTGGCCGGTCTCCGGACCGGCCTCACCCGTCATGCGAATGTCTCCGAGATCTTGCCGAGCGCCTCTGCGAAGCGGTCGACCTCGGAATCGTTGTTGTATATGTATGTCGAGGCGCGGGCGCATCCGTCGATGCCGCGGCTCACGAAGTACGGATGGGCACAATGCATCCCCGACCTTATCATGATCCCGCCCATCGAGTCGAGCATCATGGCGATGTCGTGGGACGACAGCCCGGCGATGTTGAACGAGAACACGCCTCCGCGGAGGTCCGGGTCCTCCGGGCCGACCATGCTGAGGCCGGGTATGTCCTTGGTCTTCCCGACCATGCGCCTCATCAGATGCCTGTCCCATTCGCGGACGTTGTCCATCCCGAGCTTGGAGAGGTAGTCCACGGCCGCCTTGGTCCCGATGATGCCCGCATAATCCGCCAGCCCCGCCTCGAACCTCTCTGGGATCGGGGCCAGGTTGACCGATTCGTAGGTCGCCAGGCCGACCGTGCCCCCGCCCAGCATAAGCGGGCGGACCTGGTCCAGCGCATCCTTCCTGCCGTACAGGACGCCGACTCCCGACGGCCCGAGCATCTTGTGGACGGACATGCAGTAGAAATCCACGCCCAGGTCCTCGACGACCACGGGCATGTGCGGTGCCGCCTGGGCACCGTCCGCCAGGACGAGTGCGCCATGGTCGTGCGCGACCTCGGCTATCTCCTTCACCGGGAACGTGCAGCCGGTTATGTTGCCCCCGTGGATCACGGACACGAGGCGCACGTCCCTGCCCATGCACTCCTTGAAGGATTCCATGTCGAACGTACCGTCGGGGCCGGTGCTGCAGAACCTGCGGGAGGCACCGGACTCCCTGGCCGCGTACATCCAGGGGATGTGGTTGGAGTTGTGCTCCGAATCCGAGGTCACGATGACGTCCCCGGGACCGAAGGACAGCCCGCGGGCGACGGTGTTTATGCCCTCTGTGCAATTCTTCGTGAATATTATCTGAGAAGGGTCGCGGCATCCCATGAAACGGGCCACCGCCTCCCTGGAATCGTCCACGGCCATGGACACGCGGGTCGCCATCGAATGCACGCTGCGCCCGCCGCATGCGGGGTACTCGCCGTAGTATTCGGCCACCGCCTCTATCACTGAGTCCGGGCGCAAGGTCTGGCATGCATTGTCCAGATAGATCCCCTGCCCCCTCCTGATGGTTGGGAAGTCGCCCCTGACCTTCTCGACGTCCATGCGCCTTCTAATATGCTCTTCCTTTTTCAACCTGCGCACGCACGGAATCATTTTTTATCTGCATGCCATCGAGGATGCAATGACATCCCTCGAGACGAAGATCGGAGCGGTATCCCTGGACAAACCGGGCATGGTCGCTTCGGGAATAATGGACGAGACCGGCGCGTCCATGGTCCGCATGTTCGAATGCGGAGCGGGCGCCGTGGTCACCAAATCCGTGGGCCTCGAGCCCAAGCCCGGGCACCGCAACCCCACGTTCACAGAGGTGGCCGGCGGCTACGTGAACGCCATGGGCCTGCCGAATCCCGGGATCGGCCTGTTCGCCGAGGAGATGAGGCCGGCCGTCAAGAGAGGGAAGGTGGTCGGATCGATATACGGGGCCAATGCGGACGAGTTCGCGGAGCTCGCTGGGAAGATGGAGGACTACGGGGCCTGCGCAGTGGAGCTGAACCTCTCGTGCCCCCATGCCAAAGGATACGGCATGGAGCTGGGAACGGACCCCGCCATGGTGTCGTCCATCGTGTCCGCGGTCAAATCCGCGGTCAAAGTGCCCGTCTGGGCCAAGCTGACCCCGAACACGCACATGCTCGCGGACATAGGGATGGCCGTGCAGGATGCGGGCGGCGACGCCGTCGTCGCGATAAACACGCTCAAGGCCCTGGTCATCTGCCCGGAGTTCGCCAGGCCGGTCCTCAGCAACAGGTTCGGCGGGCTGTCCGGACCAGCGGTCAAGCCCGTGGGGGTGCGCGCGGTGTACGACCTCAGGTCCGTGCTCGACATACCCATCGTGGGCGTCGGCGGGATATCCGATTGGAGGGACGCCGCCGAGTACATAATGGCCGGCGCGTCCGCATTCCAGATCGGCAGCGCCGTGGGCAGTGTCGGACCGGGGGTGTTCGGCCTCATCAATGCCGGACTGGAGGTCTTCATGAGGGATTACGGATACGATTCCATCGCATCTATGGAGGGCGCCGCACATGAGTGACATCGTCAGGATAATGGGCATCGTGAACGAGGCATACGACACGAAGACGTTCGAGTTCCAATGGGACAGGGATGCGCTGCCCGGGCAGTTCGTCATGATATGGGTCCCCGGGATCGACGAGATCCCCATGTCCCTTTCGGGCACCGGCAGGATCAAGACCGTGACCGTGAAGGCCATCGGCGATGCTACCCGGAAGATCCACGAGCTCGGCATAGGCGACGTCATGAGGATACGCGGACCGTTCGGCAACGGGTTCAAGACCGGCAAGGGCAAGAAGACGCTCATAATCGGCGGAGGCGTGGGCACCGCGGCCATCATGCCCGCGGTCAGGGAGATGGGCAGCGACACCGTCATCGCCGCACGCTCGGACAAGGACATCATCATGGAGGACATTGCCATGAAGTACGCCCGCAAGGTCTACATCGCCACCGACGACGGCAGCCGCGGGTTCCACGGGAACGCCGTCCAGCTGCTGAGGGAGCTCGCCGCGTCCGGGACGTACGAGCAGGTCATCGCCTGCGGTCCGGAGGTTATGCTCTACTACACCTACCAGGCATGCATCGAGATGAACCTCAACTGCCAGCTGTCCCTCGAGAGGTACATGAAGTGCGGCGCCGGCGTCTGCGGGTGCTGCATGATGGACGGCATGAGGGTCTGCCGGGACGGCCCCGTGTTCGACCGTGCGCAGATCGCCCTGCTGGGCGACTTCGGCGTCCAGAAGAGGGACGAGTGCGGGCGCGTCGTGAAGCTGAGGTGATGCCGTGACCGCGCCGTCCGACCACATAACGGTCACGCACGGCAGCCTGACGGTGAGGGTCCCCCGGTCCCTGTTCATAGGGCGCACCGGGGAGATCGACCCCGCGAAGGCATCCTCGTTCAGGGAGAACGTGCAGAACCGGTACCCTTGGATAACCGACAACTCACTTGACGTGCTCATGCGCAGCGCCTCGAGGGAGATGGAGCGCGTGATAGACGAGGAGAGCGGCGGACGGGTGCACAGCAGAGAACTGGAGATGTCGGGGAGGACCGACGACGCCATAGCGCACCTGAAGAGGCATCTGGAGTCCGACCCTGGAGATGCCGACGGGTGGTACGCCCTCGGCGACCTCCTGTGCAGATGCGGCCGCACGGAGGAAGGATACAAGGCCTTCGCCCGCGGACGCGACTTAATCTGAGAACAGGGCGTTTATCGCGTCCGCCACCTCGGGCACGGTGGCCCCCCACGGGACGGAGACCACGTTGCCGTCGATCCTGTGCCCTTCCTTGACCTTGCAGCATTTCACGATGGTCGGAACCTCCGACCCTTCCGCCAGGTCCAGCGGGCAGACGTTGATGAACGCGTCCGGGCGGCGGCCGTAGAGTGATTCGAATATCCTCAGGGACAGGTTGCATCCTATCAGCGTGGTGTCCTCAGGAAGCTCGGGCGCGTCGTCCAGGAAGCAGAACGGCATGTCCGCTTCGAGGCCGGATACCCGGCACGGGAACATCACCCCGGACGTCGTCACATCCCGGATCAGCGCGCCCATGGATATCTCCTCGAGCTCCGGGATCACCGGGATGTCCACGTACCCCGACTCCAGCGCCTTGGACACCAGGACGCCCAGCTTCATGGGCTCCGGAGGCACGTCGTCGAGGACCCTGAGCCTCAGGGGGACCAGGCCGCTGATGAAATTGACATGCGAGAACATCCCGCGGACGACGACGGTCTTCCCGGGGTTCGCCGCCTGGAGGGCGGCCATCGCCGGAGCGTTCAGGACATCCGCGCCGGGATCGTCGACGAACACGGTGTCCTCCGGCAGGGATATTATCTCCGACGATTCCACTTTCCTGAAGAGGTCGCGGCCGCGGGCCTTGTGCAGGCGCACCACGGCCATGCCCCCGTTCTCGAGCACCACGTACTCCGTGCGGGTGTACGATGTCCAGTCGGACATCGCCGCCTCTATCGTGCCGCGTTCCAGGGGGAAGTCCACATGACGGAGGGATACATCCTTGCAGTGCATGGCCTAGCCATGCGCCCCGTGATTAAATTATATTGCCGTGGGCGCGCACGAAAACGATGAAATATCCTACGGCATATGCAAGCCCATGAAGGTGTGCCCCGACTGCCACAAGATGTCCGACGACAAGGAGGAGTTCTGCCCCAGATGCGGATGCAGGTTCGACGCGTACATCGTCCCCAGCGGCGATCCGGAAGCCCAGGCCACGCGCGACGTCACCCGCCGGATGGTCCGCGGCAAATACCGCGCCGACAGGAACAAGAAGCTCCTGGCGCTCTCGTTAGTGGTGATCCTGGTGGCAGGGATGTTCCTGTACGTCGGATCGTCGTGGAATTCCACCGAGGTCGCCGTTGTCGTCGGCGACTCCGAAGGCGCGGCGGCGTCGTACACGCTGTACATAGACGGCAAGGAGTACGGGTCCGGCCTCGTGCCCTCGGGACAGCACGCCCTGCTGACAGTGAAGGTCACCTGGGCAGTCTGGGAGTTCTCGAAGACCGCCACCGTGACCGTCGATTACGGGGTCAGCGAAGCATCGGAGCGGGTGCATCTCGTCAGCGGCACCCCTGTGCAGGTCACGCTGCTCAGATGAGCCGCCGCCCACGGAGGTGCTGGATTGCGGCCTTTGCGGAAATATCCCCGCAAATGCTTAAATACATACAACCAATGGGGCGGATAGCTCTATGTCGGGATAACACAGAGGCTATGTGGCGGACTGCAGATCCGCATACGGGAGTTCGATCCTCCCTCCCGACCCCCATTTTCTTCTCGATCCTTTAAAAAGCTCCGGCCCTGCGATTCGTGGCCCCCTTTATAGCCTCGGAGAAAAGGTATATATACAGTTTATAAATAAGGGAGTTTTGGTGAAACGATGGCTAAAATGAACATTGAGAACGTTGTGGCTTCCACTTCCCTCGGACAGGAACTCAATCTCAACAAGATCGAGGAATCACTTGAGGGCGCGGAGTACAACCCCCAGCAGTTCCCCGGTCTCGTGTACAGGCTCAAGGAGCCGAAGACCGCCACCCTGCTCTTCAGGAGCGGCAAGGTCGTGTGCACCGGCGCCAAGAGCCTTGATGACGTCAAGGTCGCTATCGGAAAGGTCGCCAAGGACCTGGAGAAAGCGGACATCAAGATCGTCATCGAGCCCAAGATAGAGGTGCAGAACATCGTCGCCTCTTCCGATCTTGAGCAGGAGATCAACCTCAACACCGTGGCCATCACCCTTGGTCTCGAGAAGGTCGAATACGAGCCCGAGCAGTTCCCCGGTCTCGTTTACAGGCTGGATTCCCCCAAGGTCGTCGTGCTCCTTTTCGGATCCGGCAAGATGGTCTGCACGGGCGCAAAAGTGCCCGAGGACGTTGTCCGCGCGGTCGACAAGATCGCCGCGGAGCTCAGGGCAGCAAGCCTGATGGCATAAAACCCCCGGGAAACTTCTTCTAACAACCCCTTTTCCGCTTTTGACCTGTCGATCCCTTCGACATTCCCACGATTCGACTGAAAAGAGGTTCGGGTTGGATTATATAGTTGGATGTATATTCCAAACTGAATTGGATATATCATCCCAATAGGATTGGACATTCAATCGCCGGCATATAACCCGGCATATACTCTTGGTAGCGGCACGGCCGTGGAACGAAAACGGGTCATAACGGCCCGAAAGGAGCAACGCTCCGGATCAAAGTGATAACATGCACATAATGGAAGGATATCTACCCCCGGAATGGTGTGTGGTCTGGTTCATAGTGGCCATCCCATTCGTCGTGTTCGGTGCCAAGAAGGTGATTGATATAATTCGGGAGCATCCCGATCAGAAGATGAGCGTTGCGCTTTCGGGCGCGTTCATATTCCTGCTGTCTTCTCTCAAACTCCCGTCGGTGACGGGATCCAGCTCCCATCCCACCGGTACAGGTCTGTCGACGGCGCTCTTCGGCGTCGCCGTGACCTCGTTCCTCGCCACGATCGTCCTGATCTTCCAGGCGCTTCTCCTGGCGCACGGCGGCCTCACCACCCTCGGCGCGAACATCGTGTCCATGGGCATCTTGGGCCCCATGCTCGGATTCGCCATCTGGCGCATGCTGAGGTCCAGGAAGGTTTCCGTGGCGGTCTCGATGTTCATAACTGCCACGATCGCCGACCTGTTCACATACGTCATAACTGCGATACAGCTCTCACTGGCGCACGGGATGGCCGACTTCACGACCGCCCTCGTCGAGTTCATGAGCGTCTTCGCGGTCACCCAGATCCCCATAGCCATCATGGAGGGCATCGTGTTCGCGATATTCGCGGACTACCTCGTAAGGACCCGCCCGAAGATGTTCGGAGAGGAAGAGAAGAAAGCGGAGGCTGCGTGATATGGAGATGAAGAGGAGCTACTGGTACGCGCTCGGCATATTGGCAATAGCCGCGCTCTGCGTGACCTCCCTCGCGATGGCGAACGGCGACTTCGGCGGATCGGACGATGCCGGAGGAGACCTCATATCGGACATCGACCCGGGCTATGTGCCCTGGTGGAACGGCATATTCGGAGACTACGAGATCCCCGGAGAGACCGAATCCCTGCTCTTCGCCCTGCAGGCGGCCATCGGTGCGATCATAATAGGATTCATCATAGGCCGCTACTCCAAAGGCGGACAGTGACGACACGGGGGGCACAAGATGACCGAACAGAATCAGATGGACAGTCTTGCCTACGGTTCGCGCATGGTGTCTTGGGCGCCCCTCGGAAAACTCTTTCTCGTCATCTGCATAATCACGGTCAACCTCATCAGCACGAACATACTCGTGCCGCTGGCATCCCTCGCCATCGGATTGGGGCTGATGTTCTATTCGACCAACATGAGGTTCCCGAAGGTCCTCGTCCTGATGATCCTGGAATCGCTCCTCATCATATTCATCGGCTCGCTCTGCATCTGCATACTGCCCAGCAACGTCCCGAGCCCCATCGTGTGGGAGACGTATTTCTGGGGGCTCCATTTCGTCATCAGCGAGTACAGCATCAACTACGCCTTCCTGATATTCGTCAGATGCGTGGCCGGTGTGTCGGTGATGCTGGCATTCTCGTCCTCCACGCCCATACCCCACCTGGCGCAGTCCCTGAGGCAGCTCAGGATACCGCCGGAGATCGTGGAGATGGTAGTGCTGATCTACAGGTACTCCTTCCTGCTCCTGGAGCAGATGGTCGTCATGTGGAACGCCGCATCCACCAGGCTGGGGTTCCGCGGGCTGAGGAGGTCCGTGTCCACCACCGCGAAGATCGCGGTGAACATCTTCATCAACGCCATGAACATCTCCGCACGCTCGGACGCTGCTCTGGCGAGCAGGAACTACACGGGTTCGTTCCCGGTGTTCAGGAAACCCCACCGCATGACGGCGACGTGGGTGATCGTGCCGGTGATCCTGGCCGTCTGCCTGTACGGATTCGGTCTGCTGACCGCCGGATGGCTGGTGCCGTCTTCTATAATATTGTGAGCGCTTGATAACATGGAACCGGAATACATACTCGAGACGAAGGACCTCTGCTACAGGTACGAAGGGAGCAGATCGCTGTCGATGGACCATGTCGGCATCAAGATCAAGAAGGGCGTCAAGACCATCCTGCTCGGTGCCAACGGCGCCGGCAAATCGACATTGTTCTTCCATTTCAACGGGGTCTTCAAGCCGGACAGCGGGAAGGTGCTGTACAACGGCAGGGAGATAGAGTACAAGAAGAAGGCCCTCGCCGCCCTGAGGTCCGAGATCTCGGTCGTGCTCCAGAACCCCGACGACCAGATATTCTCCGCCACCGTCGAGGAGGACGTGGCCTTCGGGCCGATGAACCTGGACCTCCCCATGGAGGAGGTTGAGGAGCGCGTGAACGAGGCGCTCTTCCAGGTCGGGCTCCTGGACATCCGCGACCGTCCCACGGCGCAGCTGTCCTACGGGCAGAGGAAGAGGGTCGCCTTCGCGGGAGCGCTGGCGATGAAATCCAAGGTTCTGATCCTCGACGAGCCCACTGCCGGCCTGGACCCGCAGATGTCGCAGGAGGTCATGGAGCTCGCCGAGCAGCTGCATCACGCCGGCACCACCGTGGTCATATCCACGCACGACGTCGACCTGGCGTACGCCTGGGCGGACGAGATCCACGTGCTCAGGAGGGGCAACCTCGTGTACTCCGGGGAGTCCGAGGGCTTCTACACCGATCCGACGGAGGTCCACCTCGCGGGGCTGATGCCGCCGTCGATGTTCGCGATCAACGAGAACCTCGAGAGCATCCGCGGGAAGAGCGACAAATCGCCGTACCCCCGCACCATGACGCAGCTCCTGTGCAAGATGGACCACGCCGACGTCAGGCCAGGCACCCTGATCTGCGTGCCGGTCGGGAAGAGCGCGGAGGCGGGCGCCATCGGGAGGCTGTCGGACTCCAACCCGGAATTGCGGATCGGGGTGTACGGCACCGATGCCAGGAGGTCGGCGTACGCCGACAGGGCACGCGTGGACTTCGTGTTCAATGCCCTGGAGAGCTGCCTGATGGAGTGCATAATCGGCAGGGATGCCGTGCTCCTCCACGACGACAACATCACGGACCTCATAGGGAGGACCGCCGCCGAGCTGAAGCTCTTCGGCACGGACATCAGAGTGGAAGTGAAAACCCTGGGCGGTGAATGACAACATATTAAGCATAGTTAGATATGCAATTATCATCAGAAAAGTAACACGGAGCGTTGAGAAAAATGAACGGCCATCAGATGTCACCCGTATTCGTATCGCCTGGTAACAGGAGGATCGTCGTATTCGGCGGAGGCAAGGTGGCGTTGAGGAAGTGCCTGCACTTCGCAGGCTTCCGCATCACGGTCGTGGCCGACGCGATACTCCCCGAACTGGAGGAGATCGCGGACGAGTCCGTCGTCCGGCACATCGATGCCGGCTGCGTGGGCGAGCTGTCGTCCGGTGCATGGATGGTCATCGCCGCCACCGACAGCAAGGAGCTCAACGGCACCATCCGCGACACCGCCATGGGCATGGGGATCCTCACGAACTCCGCCCACGGCGGCGGGGACGTCCTGATCCCGTCCGTTCTGGACAGGGACGGTTTCACGATAACCGCATCCACGGGCGGGAGGGTCCCGGCATTCCCGCCGTACCTCATCAAGAAGATCGATTCCGCGCTGGACGGGAGCTTCGACCTCATGCTGGACCTGCTGGTCAGGCTCCGCCCCGCATCCATGGACGGCATACCAACGCAGCAGGGGCGCGCCGCGTTCCTCGCGGATGTCCTGGACGATGCCACCGTTTGGGGCTACCTGCGCATGGGGGACGTCGATTCCGCCGAAGCGTACGCCCTGGAGAAAGGAGGACTATCATGATCGTCAGCCTGCACATAACACACGCATCCGCCGGGTGCGTCGACGGCCTCAACGACATAATCCCCGCCGTCGAGAGCGAGATATCCAAGAGGATCGGGACGCTGGACTGCGTATCCGAGTACGTCGTGGTGAGGACGTGCAACCGCCTCGAGGTCTACGTCGCCACGCTGGACAACGAGGCCGCCGAGAGGTCGCTCGAATCCATCGTCAGGGGGAACGTCCCCTACAGCCCGGACAAGAAGCTGTCGTTCGTGCTCAAGGACAAGGACAGCGTCAAGCACCTGTTCAGGGTCGCCTGCGGCCTGGACTCCCTCATCGTGGGAGAGGACCAGATACAGCATCAGATCCGCGACGCGTACGTGAAGGCGAAGGCCGACGGCCATGCCAACGGCACGCTGGCCACGCTGTTCGACCACACGTTGGCCGTGGGGAAGAGGGTCAGGTCCGAGACCGCCCTCAACAAGGGCGCCGTGTCCGTGGGATCCGCCGCCGTGGAGCTGGCCGAATCCAAGATAGGTGGCCTGAAAGGGAAGAACGTCACCATCCTGGGCGCAGGCGACATGGCGACCGTCATCGCCAAGAACCTGGTCGGGAAGAACCCAAACGCCGTGTTCGTGTCCAACCGCACGTTCGAGCACGCCAAGGAGCTGGCCGACGAACTGGGCGGCATGGCGATAACCATGAGCCGCATGGTCGAGGCGATCGCCGACAGCGACCTCGTCCTGGTCGCCACATCCGCACCGCACGCCGTCGTCAAACGCGAGACCGCGGAGGCCGCCATGGCCGACCGCGGAGGCAGGGGGCTGCTGATGATCGATGTCTCCGTCCCGCGCAACATAGCCGAGGACGTCAGGGAGGTCGACGGCGTGGAGGTCGCGACCATGGACTCGCTGCAGTCGATCGCGATGGCCAACGTGGCCAAGAGGACGAGGGAGATCTCCGAGGCCGAGAGGATAATAAACGCCGAGCTGCGCAAGATGGAGAACATCCGCAAGGAGAGGATCGCCAACGACGTGATCCGCTCGCTCGGCATCAAGGTCGCCGCCATCAGGGAGGAGGAGCTCACCGAGGCCCGCACCCGGGCGCTCGTGAGCCACGACGACATAAGCAAGGTCCTCGATGATTTCTCCAGGGCCCTGGTGAACAAGATCCTCTCGGAGCCCATGAGCAACCTGCGCGAAGCGGCCAGGGACGGCCGCATAGATATTTGCAATACAGCCACGGTCCTTTTCGGACTGGAGGAAGATAACCGATGATGTACCCCGAAGTGCGCCTTAGAAGGCTTAGACAGAGCGAGAAGATGAGAGACCTGGTCAACGAGACCGCATTGGACCCCAAGGGGTTCGTGCTGCCCCTGTTCTTCGACGAGACCATCTCCGGACCGAGGACGGCGGACTCCATGCCCGGCGTCACGACGTACCCCCTGAAAGGGTACGACGGCATCGCATCCGAGATCCAGGACAGCGGCGTCAACAGCGTCCTGCTGTTCGGGGTGCCCGCGAAGAAGGACGCCGTCGGATCCGGCGCATACGCGAAGGACGGCGTGGTGCAGAAGGCCATAGAGGGCCTGAAGGAATGCTCCGACCTGCTCGTCATATCCGACCTCTGCCTCTGCGAGTACACCGATCACGGCCACTGCGGAGTGCTGGACTGCTGCGGGCACGTCGAGAACGACCCCACCATAGACCTGTACGCCAAGACCGCCGTCTCACAGGCGGACGCAGGCGCGGACATCATCGCCCCCAGCGGCATGATGGACGGGCAGATCGCCGCCATCCGCCAGGCGCTGGACGATGCGAACCACAAGGACGTCGCGATAATGGCCTACAGCGCCAAGTTCTACAGCGCGTACTACGGGCCGTTCCGCGACGTTGCCTGCTCCGCGCCCGGCAAGGGCAACCGCGCAGGGTACCAGATGCCCTGCGGGAACAGGAAGGAGGCCATGCGCGAGATAGAATTCGACATCGCCGAGGGCGCGGACATCATAATGGTGAAGCCCGCCGGCCCGTACCTGGACATCATCAGGGACGCCGCCAACACCTTCGACCTCCCGCTCGCCGCATACCAGGTGTCCGGGGAGTACGCCATGATCAAGGCCGCCGCCCGCAACAACTGGATAGACGGCGACAGGGTCATGATGGAATCCCTGCTCGGCATCAAGAGGGCGGGCGCCGACATAATAATCACTTATTTCGCCCAGGAAGCCGCCCGGGCACTGAGGGGATAAGATGACCTGCGACAGGTCCGGGAAGCTCTACGCGGAATCCGTCGGACTGACGCCGGGCGGGGTCTCGAGCCCCGTGCGCGCGTTCTCGCCCGCCCCGCTGTTCTTCGAGAAGGGAGAGGGCTGCCGCGCCACCGACGCGGACGGCAACGTGTACGTGGACATGTGCATGGCATACGGCCCGCTGATAGGCGGACACGCCTGCCCCGAATCCGTCGCCGCCGCCCTGAAGCAGATGCCGAAGGGCACGGTCTACGGTGCGCCGTCCGTCCCCGAGCTCGACCTGATAAAGAGGCTCTGCGGGATCGTCCCGTCGATGGACATGGTCCGCCTGGCGTCCTCGGGCACCGAGGCCACCATGCACGCGATCCGCCTTGCCCGCGGATTCTCCGGCAAGGACGGCATAGTCAAGATGAAAGGAGGGTTCCACGGTGCCCACGATGCCGTGCTGGTCAAGGCCGGCTCTGGGTCCGCCGAGTGCCTGCCCGGTTCCGCGGGGGTCCCCGCCGATGCGGTGAGGAACACCCGGACGGTGGAGTACAACGACGCTTCCGCCATGGAATCGCTACTGGACGGCGACGAGGGCATCGGATGCATAATCATGGAGCCGGTCATGGGGAACGTCGGCGTCGTTCCCCCCGAGAAAGGATACCTGGACGAGGTGAAGAGGATCGCCGCGTCCCACGGCGCGGTCCTGATATTCGACGAGGTCATCTCCGGATGCAGGCTCTCCCCGGGCGGTGCGCAGGAGATGTTCGGGACCACTCCCGACATGACTACCATGGCCAAGATCATCGGCGGCGGATTCCCCGCAGGGGCGTTCGGAGGCCGCAGGGAGATCATGGAGATGGTCGCGCCCGCAGGCCCGGTCTATGCCGCAGGCACATTCTCCGGCAACCCGGTCAGCGCGGCCGCCGGCCTGGCCACCATCGACATGATGATGAGGCCGGGTGCGTACGACCGCCTCAACAAGAGGTCCGCGGACCTAGCCGGCTCCCTGAGGGATTCCCTCGCGGACAGCGGGGTGAAGGGATGCGTCAACTGCGTCGGGTCGATGATGTCCGTGTTCTTCGGGCTCGACCGCGTCACCAACGGCACGGAGGCGGCCGGCACCGACCGCGGCGCCTTCGACAGGCTGTTCAGGTTCATGCTGAAGAGGGGGGTGTACCTCCCGCCGTCCGCGTTGGAGGTCTGGTTCATGTCCGTCGCCCACGACGACGACGGCGTGAGGCTTGTGTCCGAGTCCTTCGCGGACTTCCTGAAGGAGGAGAGGAAATGATAATAGGATCCAGAGAGAGCAAGCTCGCCATGCGCCAGACGGAGATATTCATCTCGCGCATGGGCGCGGCCCACCCGGAGGTCGGTACCGAGGTCATCGGGATAAAATCCCTGGGAGACATCGACCTCACGTCCCCGTTGGACCAGTTGGACAACATCGGGGCGTTCGTCAGGGAGCTGGACGAGGCCATACTCGACGGCAGGATAGACATCTCGGTGAACTCGCTCAAGGACATCCCCATAGAGATGCCCGAAGGGCTCACGATCGGCGCGATCATGAAGCGCGACTCCACCGAAGACGTCATGCTGCCCATGGCCCTGGAGGACCTCCCGCAGGGTGCCGTCCTCGGAACGGCGTCCGTCCGCAGGTCGGCGCTGATAAAGTCCGTCAGACCGGACATATCTATCGCCCCGCTCAGGGGGAACATACACACCCGCTTGGACAAGCTGGACCGCGGAGAGTACGACGCCATCGTGCTGGCCAAGGCGGGCCTGGAGAGGATGGGCATAGAGAGGCCGATGTTCTCCATGGACCCGAAGGTGTTCGTGCCCGCCCCCGCGCAGGGCGCCATAGCTGTCGAATGCAGGTCCGACGACAAGGAGACCCTCGCCCTGCTCGCGGCCGTCGACGATGCCGACACGCGCACCGCCGTCACCGCGGAGAGGGCGATCATGAGGGCGATGGGCGCAGGCTGCTCGTCGCCGGTAGGTATCAACGCCAAGGTCACCGCGGACGGCATAGCCGTCGAGGCCGTGTCCTTCGCATTCACAGATGAGCCGGTCAGGCTCAGCACGGTGCTGCCCGCGGGGTACACCGACGGGGACATCCGCAGGCTGTCCTCGATCCTAAAAGGAGAGTGCACGGAATGACAGGAAAAGTATATCTGGTCGGTGCGGGGCCCGGGGATCCCGGCCTCATGACCGTGAAAGGATTGGAACTGCTCAGGGCTGCCGACACTGTCGTGTACGACGCGCTGGCCAACCATGTCCTGCTGGACGAATGCAAGAACGCCGAGCTCATCGACGCCGGCAAGAGGGGAGGGAACCACACCCTCAGGCAGTTCGAGACCAACGCACTGCTCGTCAAGCTCGCCCAGGAGGGCAAGACCGTCGTCCGCCTCAAGGGAGGGGACCCGTTCATGTTCGGCAGGGGCGCCGAGGAGGCCGAAGAGCTCAGGAAGGCCGGCGTGGAGGTCCACGTGGTGCCCGGGATATCGTCCACCATATCCGTGCCGGAGCTGGCGGGGATACCGGTCACCCACCGCGACCACACGCCCCTCGTCACATTCATCACCGGTCACGAGAAGAACGACCGCGCCGAGGACCGCATCGACTGGCGGGCGCTCGTCGGAGGCCACGGCACCATCGTGATCCTCATGGGCATGAGCAACGCCGGGTACATCTCGTCCGAGCTCGTGGCGGGCGGCATGCCGGCCGGCACCGCCGCCGCCATAATCACCAACGGGTCCACGCCCGAGCAGAAGGTCGCGGTGACGACCGTCGGGGACCTGGAGGGCACCATCAAGAGAGAGGGCCTGGCCGCTCCCGGCGTCATGGTCATCGGGAGCGTCGCCGAGCTCAGGGGAATCCTCGGTGACCTTTCATGACGTTGCTGGCATTCACCCGCCCGGGCAAGAGGATCGGGGAATCCGTCGCCCTGGCGGAATCCATGGGGTTCGATGTGCTCGCCGCACCGTCGCTGGAGATAATGGACGGATACCCCGAGGACTTCGCCGAGGCCGAGAAGCTGATCACAGCCGGCGGCGTCGACATCATGGTGTTCGGATCGGCCACCGCCGTGGAGGAATGCGTCCGCGTATGGGGCGGCAGGTTCCCCGCGCTCGCGAAGATGTCGGTCGCCGTGTCCATCGGCCCGAACACCGCGGCCGCGCTGAGGAACGCCGGCATAGAGCCCGCCATGTCCCCGGACGACCACAGCTCCTACGGTCTGGTCGAACTCCTCAAGGAGGATGCGAAAGGCAAGAGGATCATGCTCGTCAGGTCCGACATGGGCTCCGAGGTCCTGAAATCCGGGCTCGTGGAGGCCGGCGCCGACGTCACCGAGTTCGCCGCCTACAGGCTGAAGACCGCAGGCGCCACGCCCGAGATGGACGCCATCATGGACGCGCTGCTGGCCGGAAAAGTTGATGTCCTGGCGTTCACCAGCCCGATGTCGGCGGCCTCGTTCGTCGCCATGCTCTCGGGCAGATGCGGCGATGCCGAGGCCATGTCCGCGCTCCGCGGATGCAAAGTGGCCGCCATCGGCACGCCGACGGCACTCAAACTGGAAGAACTGGGCAGGAGGCCGGACATCGTCCCCTCCAAGACCACGTTCCCCGACATGCTGGAAGCCATCAGGGCATCCGCGGCATGAACCGGATGTCCGGTGCGGACGTCTTCCGAGACGGCCGTCACCGGCGTTCGGATGCGTATTCTATGCAGCTCTCCAGGAACTTCATCGGGACGATCGGATTGGAATAATAGTACAGGTGGGGGAATCCCGCCATGAGCGTGCCGGTCCCGTGCTCGCACATGTACTTCCTGCCGCTGACCTTGGCCGCTTCGCAGTCCGATCCGCAGTTCTCGCTGTCCCAATAGTGGAACTCGTGGGCCTTGACCGAATCCCCCGACTGCAGGACCATCATGTCCTTCCCGGCGGTGACTGTGATGTAACCGAACCTGGCGAGATGCTTGGAATTGTACGTGCGGCCAGGCACCGCACCGACCATCGGGTACGACATGCCGGAGGCATCCTCCATCGTCTCGTGGAGGTACATGAAACCGCCGCATTCCGCCATGCACGGCATCCCGGATGCGATCTTGGAGCGTATGTCCTCCAGCATGCTCTTGTTCGACGACAGCTCCTCCGCATGAAGCTCCGGGTACCCGCCGTACAGTATGAGCCCGTCGGCCTCCGGCACCTTGCTGTCATGCAACGGCGAGAACCTCACGATCTCTGCGCCGGTCTCCTCCAGCAGGCGGATGTTGTCGGCGTAGATGAAGCAGAAGGCCTCGTCGTCCGCCAGGGCGACACGGGCATGCCCCGCCCATCCGTGCTCCTGGGCGAGGTACTCGTAATCGGGTGCGTCGCCCGCGATGCGCAGGAGAGCATCGATGTCCAGGGTCTCTTCCAGAACCCGTGCCAGACGGTGGAGCTTATCCTTGAGGCCATCGATCTCGGAAGGGAGCACGAGGCCAAGGTGCCTGCTCTCCAGGACCAGGTCCTTGACGTTGGGCACGTACCCGACGACCTCGACGTCCGTATCGGATTCTATCCTCTCCTTGATCTTCGGGTACAGGGAAGCCGGCAGATTGTTCAGGATGACCCCGCGTATGTTGTTGGGCTCGAACTCGACGAATCCCTTCACCACCGGGACGATGGAGAGGCTGGCACCGCGGCAGTTGACGACCAGCACGACCGGGGCGTCGATCCTGCGGGACACATCGTGCGTGCTACACACGGCCTCTGCGGCCTCGGTGCCGTCGTAGAATCCCATGACGCCTTCGATGACCGAGATGTCCGCATCCTCCGCCGTCCTGCCGAAGAGGTACCTCATGGTGTCCCTGTCGGTGAAGAACGGGTCCAGGTTCAGCGACTTGGCGCCTATAACCCTGCTGTGGAACATTGGGTCGATGTAATCCGGACCGCATTTGAACGATGCGACATCCAGGCCGCGGTCGACGAGCGCCTGCAGTATGCCGCAGGTCACCAGGGTCTTGCCGCTGTTGCTGGACGGCGCCGCCAGCACGAGTCTGGGGATCTTCACCTGCCAGGCCCCCTGCACACCGCGATGTACACCGGGTTCTGGGCGTTCATCATGTGGTACAGGCCCACCTCGCGTGCCTTGGACACCGAGACGCAGGTTATCTCCTCCTCGATAAGTCCCAGCACCCTGATGCAGTTGACGATCTCCGCGATGGTCTCGAGCGTCACCGCGTTCATGACTATCCTGACGTCCGGGTTCGCCTCGATCAGCATCTTGAGTATCTCCTTCATGTTGCCGGAGGACCCGCCGATGAAGGCGTGGGTGGGCGCCGGAAGGCCTATCAGGGCCTTCGGTGCGGTCCCGGTCACCGGGATCACGTTGGGCGTCTTGAACTTCACTTTGTTGACCTCGATCAGGTTGACCGCATCAGGCTCCTTCTCGATGGCATAGACCCTGCCCTCGACGGAGACCAGCGCCATCTGCACCGACACAGATCCCGTGCCTGCCCCGATGTCGTACACGACGGAGTCCTCTTCCAATGCGAGCTTGGACACCGACAGCGTGCGGACCTCGCTCTTGGTCATCGGGGCGCTGCCGCGCACGAACTCGGAATCGTCGATGCCGAAGGGACGGACCGTGACGTCGGGGTTCTCCACCACGGCGACGCACAGCTTGGAATAGGGGATGTTCTTGAGGTCCGAGGGATGTCCGACGAGGATTCTCTCCGCCTCGGATCCGAGGTCCATGCCCAGCGATACCGTGACGTCGTCCATGTCGTACTCCGCGAGCATGGCGCACAGGTCCCTGGCACGGGTGGTGTCGTCGAAAAGCGTGAAGACCTTGGGGCATCTGGATATCTCGCCGACGAGGTTGGCGTTGCGTCCGTGGATGCTCATAGGGCGCACATCCTGCCACGGGATCTCGAGCTTGGAGCAGAGGTACACCATGGAGGATATGCCGCAGATGGCCGACACATCGTACTCGGTGCGGTCGAGGACCTCGAAGAGGCGCTTCGCGCCGCTGTAGAACCCGACGTCCCCGGACAGGAGCACGACGGCCTTCTTGTACTCGTGATGATCGCCGAGGTAATCCGATATCGTCTCGGCGTGGTAGCTGACGAAGGTGTCGCGGTCGCCCACGTCCACCGAGCGGACCATGCGGTCGGCTCCGATGAGCAGGTCCGCGTCCGCGATGGCCGCCACGGCGTCGGCGGTCATGCCGCCCGGGCTGCCCATACCTATGCCCACGAGGGTGACCTTGCGCATGCCCTTCGGGCTGAAGGACGGGTCCGCCGGCGGTGCAGGGAGATCGAACGTCCCTCCCAGGAGGGAGACGACCTCGGTGAACGATAATCCCGCCGTCTCCGGCGGCCTGCCGACGAGGATTATCCTCGTGCCGGCCCTGCGTGCCGCGCGCACCTTCTCGTCGAATCCCCCGGGAAGCCCGGAATCCTTCGTGACCATGTACTTGGCGTCGATCTGCTTCAGCATGGCGAAGTTCAGGTCCTCGGAGAACGGTCCCTGCATGGCTATGAGGTTCTTCCCCTCGAAACCGAGCTGCGCGCAGGCGGCGGCGACGGACGCCAGGGACAACACCCTTGCGAACACGCGGTCCCTGTACCCCTCTATCACGGTGAATTTACCGATCTCCTTGCTTCCGGTGGCGACGAGCACGTTGCCCTCGGTGCCCTTCAGGTACTCGGCGGCAGCGGCGACGTCCGGGACGCATATGATGTCGCTGTCGTGGGCATGGCCGCCCTCTGCCCTGAGCAGGCGGATGTACTCCACTCCCGCCTCGGCGCATGCGGCCTTGATGTTCTCCGATACGATCACGGCGTAGGGATGCGTGGCATCCACCACCGCCGCGAACCCCTTGCGCATGAGGTCGGCCATGGCCGCTACGTCCAGGCGCGCCGCCGTGACCTCGACGTTCTCGGTCTCCTCTATGAGCTGCTTGCCGTAATCGGTGGCCACGCAGGCATGCACTTTCACTCCAGCCCCGCCGAGGAACTCGGTGAGGATCCTACCTTCGGTCGTCCCTGCGAACACAAGGACCTTCCCTTTGCCGTTCATCATATCACCTTATCGAAATCTACTGTGAGATCATCCATCGCGACCGCCGCTGTGACGCCCGACGACGCGTATCTCCTTACGACCAGCCTTCCGCCGGATGCCGCCGCCGCCCTTTCGCAGACGCAGCCGACCCCGGCGACCTCCATGACCTTCTCCGATACCGGGAAATCCCCGGGCACGGCCGCCAGCTCCTCCGCCGTGTAGAACACCGCGGGCACTGACAGGCGCCCTGCGAGCTCCGCTATGCCGGGCTCATCGGCCTTTATGTCGATGCTGGCGACCCTGGCCACGCTGTCGGCCGATATGCCCGCCCCGGCGAGCGCCTCTTCCACCACGCTCCATATCTCGTCCGCGGTCTTGCCCCGCCTGCATCCGATGCCGACGGTGCAGCACCTGGGCGTCAGGACCAGGGTCCTGCCGTACGGGCCGTCCGATGCCTTCGCGGTCACCGCGATGCCCACCTCGCCCTCGGACGACAAGGTAAGCCCGCGGGGCAGGTCCCCCGATATCGGGAAATCCGACGAGAAGGACACCGGCCTCCCATCCAACAGACGGGCGGCGACCTCTTTCGCCACCCGGAAACTGCCGATGCGCATGCCCCTGACGGCTGCGAACTCGTCGACGGCGAACAGGCCGTTGACGTCCGTGGCCGTGGTGACCACGGGGATCGCCCCGACGCCGGCCGCGATCCTCTCCGCAAGGCGGTTGCAGCCGCCGACATGCCCGGACACCAACGAGATGACGAACCTGCACGCCTCGTCCATGCAGACCACCGCGGGGTCCGTCGCCTTGCTCTTCAGATACGGGGCTATCGCGCGGACCGCGATGCCGGTGGCGCCCACGAACACCAATGCGTCCGCGGCGGCGAAGGACGACCCCGTCCATTCGGAGAGGCCGACGTCCAATGCGGACGCCCCCGGCGTGGCGGAGGACGATCTCGAGTACACGGTGACATCGTCCCCTGCGAGGGCGTCGGCCACGCGGAGCGCGGAGGCGCACCCCCTTGCCGTGAAACATATTACATGTATTATCATAGGCCGAGGTCCTCCATGAGGCGGTCCGCCTCGGCCGTCCTGCCGAGCTCGCCGTACTTGGACGAGAACACGACCGCTCCCACCCTGAGGCCTCCGGCCACGCGATGGTCCATATGCGAAGCTATCTTCGCGCAAATGCGCTCCATCGCACCTTCCGTCAGACCGGCCGACGACAGGATGTCCAGGGCATCGTCGGTCGCCACGCATCCGAGGACCTTCAGAGCGGTCCCCGCATCCGCGCCCGCCTCCAACGCGGCGGCTGCCATTATCTCCATCCTGGAATCCGCGTTGCGGGAATGCGTGTTCATGATGCCGCCCGCGAGCTTCACGAGCTTGCCCAGGTTCCCGACCAGGAGGAGGCCCTCGAAACCGGATTCCCTGGCGTAATCCAGGGTCTCCCCGATGAAATTGCTGCACTTGACCGCCGATGCCCTTTCCAGGCCGCCCAGGGCATCCGCGTACGACATGCCGTAGTTCCCGGGGACGACCAGCAGGGTCTTCTGCCCTTCTGCGCGCCTGACGTCCATCTCCCTGCGGATGGTCTCCACGAGGGCGGCCTCGCTCATGGGCTCGACGATACCGCTCGACCCCAGGATCGAGATGCCCCCGATTATCCCGAGCTGCGGATTGAACGTCCTCAGCGCGATGGACTCGCCCTCGGGCACGCTGATCGTGACGGCCGCCCCGCCGTCGGAGCCCGCGGCCGCGAGGACCGACGAGACGGCGGATGCTATCATGGAGCGCGGCACATGATTGATGGCGGCCGCGCCCACGGGCTGGTCCAGGCCCCTGCGTGTGACCCTGCCGACGCCCTTGCCTCCGTCGATGGACACCCCGGGGGCGTCGGTGAGACGGACCTCGGAGTACACGGGAGTGCCGTGGGTGGCGTCGATGTCGTCCCCGCCGTTCTTCCTGACCGCGCAGGATGCGCATCCTCCGGACAGCTTCGGGTCCTCGACCTCGAGGTCCAAGGTCACGCCGCCGGGCGTAGATATCTCCACGGTCTCCGGGAAAGATCCCGTCATCAGCGCCATGGCGGCCGCTTTCGATGCCGCCGCCGCGCAGGTGCCCGTGGTATGCCCGCGGCGAAGCATCCTGTTGTTGACGAAAACATACCCCGCCCCCTCGTCTTTGCCCATTTACAAACCTCCGGTTGACTGCCCCGAATTCGGCGCGAATCGCCCTGATATGAGTTGGATATATATGCCAAAGTATAAGAGTTGATTGCAGATTCTTACGTCAAAGGACGTGAGATGACGACAGGAAAATTGTACGGAATCGGAGTGGGTCCCGGCGACCCGAAGCTGCTGACTGTCAAAGCAAAGGAAACCCTCGAAAGGTCCGCGGTCATAGCGTACCCTATAAAGAAAGAGGGCGAGGACAGCGTGGCTTTGGAGATCGTGAGGAAGGAGGTCGACATCTCCGGAAAGGATGTCGTAGCGCTCCTCTTCAAGATGGACCCCTCGGAAGAGGTCCGCGGCAGATGCCGCGCCGCGGCGCTCGACAGGATCTGCGCCATGCTCGACGAGGGCAAGGATGTCAGCATGATCACCTTGGGCGACGTGTCCGTCTACAGCACATACATGCGCATAAACGACGAGATCGCCAAGCGCGGATACGACACCGAGATAATCCCAGGGATCCCGTCGTTCTGCAGCGGGGCCGCCAAGGCGAAGCTCCCGCTGATGATCGGGAACGAAGGGCTCGCCGTGGTCCCGTCGGCGGAGGAGAACCGCCTCATCGGAGAGGCGCTCGACGAGTTCGACAACATCGTCGTCATGAAAGCGTTCAACTCGATCGGGAAACTCGCATCGATGATGTCCGACAGGGGCATCCCGCTTTCCTGCGCCACGGTCATCAGCTGCGTCGGCATGGAGGACGAGTACATCGGCCCCATGGACACCGGGCGCAGCTACGGATACTTCACCACTGTACTGATAAAGAAAAGGAGGGAATGATATGATACATTTCATTGGAGCGGGTCCCGGAGACCCCGAACTGATAACGATCAAAGGGAAGAGGCTCATCGACGAGGCCGACGTCATCGTCTACGCCGGCTCCCTGGTGAACCCGGACGTGCTGTCCGGCGCCAAGAGCACGGCGAAGATCTACAACAGCGCGATGATGGACCTGGACGAGGTCATCGACGTCATGAGCAGGGCGGAGAAGGAGGGGCTCAAGGTCGTCCGCGTGCACACCGGCGACCCCGCCATATACGGCGCGCACAGGGAGCAGATGGACCGCCTCGACACCCTGGGCATCGAGTACGACGTCATCCCGGGCGTGAGCTCGTTCCTGGCCACCGCGGCCGCACTGAAGAAGGAGTACACCCTCCCCAACGTGAGCCAGACCGTCATCCTTACGAGGATGGAGGGGCGCACCCCCATGCCGCCGAAGGAGAAGCTCGCGGACCTCGCCAAGCACAACGCCACCATGATCATCTTCCTGAGCGCCGGATTCCTGGAGGAGATGTCCGCCACCCTCATCGAGGGAGGCTACACGCCCGACACCCCCGCCGCGATAGTCTACAAGGCCAGCTGGCCAGACCAGAAGATCGTCACCGGCACACTCGCGGACATCGCAGGGAAGGCGAAGGCCGAGGGCATCACGAAGACCGCCCTCACGGTCGTCGGGGGGTTCCTCGGCGACGAGTACGAGCTCTCCAAGCTCTACGACAAGCATTTCACCACAGAATTCCGCAAAGGGGTGGAGTGATGCGCGGCAAACTCTCTGTCGTGGGATTCGGTCCCGGCGGCAAAGAGCACATGACCCTCAAGGCCGTCGATGTCATCGAGAAGGCCGACATCGTCACCGGGTACACCACGTACGTGGACATCCTCAAGGAGTACTTCCCCGACAAGGCCTACAAGGCCACCGGGATGATGAAGGAGCTCGACAGATGCAGGATGGCCGTCGAGGACGCCCAATCCGGCAAGGTCGTCGCCATGGTCAGCAGCGGCGATTCCGGGATCTACGGCATGGCGGGCATCGTCTACCAGGTGGCGGACGAGATGCACGCGGACATCGACATCGAGGTCGTCCCCGGCATAACCGCCGCATCCACCGCGGCATCCGTCCTCGGAGCGCCGCTCATGCACGACATGGCGATAATCAGCCTGTCGGACCTCATGACCCCCTACGACCTGATCATGAAGCGCGTCGACCTGGTCGGCGAAGGCGACATGATCGTCTGCCTGTACAATCCCAAGAGCCACAAGCGCACCGGCCACCTGTCCGCGGCGGCGGACCTGCTCATGAAGCACCGCTCGCCGGAGACTCCCGTGGGCATCGTCCGCAACGCCGGCAGGAAGGACGAGAAGAGCACGATCACCACGCTCGGCGCCCTGAAGGATGCCGAAGTGGACATGTTCTCCGTCGTCATCATCGGGAACTCCCAGACATATGTCTCCGGAGGCAGGATGATCACACCGCGCGGCTACAAGCTGGAGGCGGGACAGTGACCATCGAGTTCGTGAAGCCCGAGGACATCGAGAGGCGCAGCATGGAGATCATAACCTCCGAGCTCGGCAGGTCCTTCCCCGAGCCGGAGTTCTCGGTCGTCAAAAGATGCATCCACACCTCCGCGGACTTCGATTACGCGGAAAACCTCAGGTTCTCGGAGGACGCGGTCCAGATAGGCATCCGCGCCCTCAGGGACGGTGCGAACGTCGTCACCGACACGAAGATGGCCGCTGCCGGCATCAACAAGACCCGCATCGGCGGCTACGGCGGCCAGGTCCATTGCTTCATCAGCGACGAGGACGTCATGAGGGATGCCAAGGCCAGAGGGTGCACGAGGGCGACCGTGAGCATGGAGAAGGCCTCCAAGCTCGATGGCGACCTCATCTTCGCCATCGGCAACGCGCCCACCGCGCTCGTGGAGCTCTACAAGCTGATCGAGCAGGGGCTCGTCTCCCCCAAGCTGATAGTCGGCGCGCCCGTGGGGTTCGTCAACGTCGTCGAGTCCAAGGAGCTCATCATGTCCGCCGGGATCCCGTACATCGTGCCCGTCGGTCGCAAGGGCGGGAGCAACATCGCGGCGACGATAATCAACTCCATGCTCTATTACAAGGGCGAGATCTGATCTTTCTCAACATCCGCGCCGGTCCTTTCCGGCGCGGACGCACGCCCGCCGGCATAGAACAGCAGCATCATCGAGTTCACCACCACGACGACCGATCCGAAGTTGTGGACCAGGGCGCCCTCCACCGGACCGAGGACGCCTGACATCGCGAGCGCCACCGCCGCGAAGTTCCATGCCATGGAGAACGCGATGTTGACGTTCACCTTCCGCATCATCTTCTTCGACAGCAGGCGGACGTGCTCCATCTTCCCGATGTCGTCGCCGATCAGCGCCATGTCGGACGCGCGGACCGCGATGTCGCTCCCGAGTCCGCCCATCGCCACTCCGACGTCCGCCGCCCTGAGGGCAGGCGCATCGTTGATGCCGTCGCCGACCATGCACACCTTGTGGCCATCGGCCTGCATCCCCCTCACCGCGGACAGCTTGTCCTCTGGGGTGCACTCGGCACGGACCTCGGTTATCCCAACGGCCGAGGCCATGCGGCCTGCCGAACGGGCATTGTCGCCCGTCAGCAGCACGCACTCGGCACCCGACGCACGTATGGCGGCGACCGCGGCGGGAGCGTCCGGACGGAGCACGTCGGACAGCGCGATCATCCCCTGGAGGATGCCGTCCGCTGCCACGAACACCGCCGTCGACCCGTCGGAACGGACCGAATGGGCACATGATGACGCGTATCCCGGGACCTCGATCCCGTCATCATCCATCAGGGCCTCGTTCCCCACCAGCACCGTCGACCCCGAGACGCGCGCACGGACCCCGCGGCCGATGATCATCTCGAAATCATCCGGACTGGACACGCCGGACGCCGACGAGGCCAACGCTTTCCCCAGGGGGTGCTCCGAGCGGGATTCCGCAGATGCCGCCGCGCGCAGGACCTCGTCCTCCGACATCCCGCCGAACCTCACCACGGACGAGACCGCCGGCCTGCCCTCGGTGAGCGTGCCGGTCTTGTCGAAGGCGATCCTGTCCACGGAGGCCATCCTCTCCAGCCCGTCGCCGTCGCGCACCAGGATGTTGTGCTTGGCCGCGTTCCCGATGGCCGCGACCACCGCCGTGGGCGTGGCGAGTATGAACGCGCAGGGACAGAACACGATCATGACCGTCACGGCGCGCTCGATGCTTCCCGACAGCGCATACGCGGCGACGGCGAGCACCGCCACGATCGCCACCAGCCAAGTGGCCCACCTGTCTGCCGCGCGTACGATGCGCACCTTGGAAGCGTCCGCGGATTCGACCATCTTGGCCAGGCGCTGCATGGAGGAATCCCCGTCCGGCTTCGTGGACACCATGTCGAACGTGCCCATCTGATTGACGGTCCCGCTGAACACCTCGTCGCCTGCCCCCTTGTCGACGGGCATGGACTCGCCGGTCAGCGCCGACTGGTCGATGGACGTCGTCCCCGACAGTATCCTGCCGTCCACGGGGACGACCTCTCCCGCGAAGACGCGGAGAGTCTCCCCCACCGCTATCTCCCCGGAGGGGACCATGGCCTCTGCGCCTCCGCGCACGACGCGTCCCGTGCGCGGCGTCATCTTCACGAGGCGCTCGATGCCCTCGTTGGACTTGGCCGCGGACACGTCTTCCAAAAATCCCCCGATCGCCATGATCAGCGCCACCTCCCCCGCGGCGAAGTACTCGCCGAGGTACACGGACGCCACTATCGCCATGGCCACGAGGACGTCGGCCTTGATGTCCAACCTCGCGAGCCCGGTCACGGCATCGTAGAGTATCGGCGTCCCGCAGAGCAGGATCGCCACCCATGCGACGTCGAACTGCAGCACCCCGGGGCAGAAGAACGATACTGCGAGCGCCGTTGCGGAAACCGTCATCAGCAGCGCGGAGCGCTTCACATCATCCCTGAGAAACGCGGAGATCCCGGCCCATATTGTCATGATTCCAACATTTTTCTAGGGGGATTTAAATATAGTGTTACTTCGAAGTCCGAAAGTATACTTTATCGGATTTCGTCATACCAACGGCACACGGCCGGAAATGAAGTAACATGACCGATGTAAAAAGAGTGTTTTAGTATGCCGGCGGAGGCCGCCGTCACCCGAGCACTTTCGCGGTGTTCATGGCGCGGATCCCGTTGACGATGCATATGGCGGTCACGCCCACGTCGGCGAACACCCCCTCCCACATGTTGGCATACCCGAGCACGGTGAGCGCCAGCACCCCGAACTTCACGGACAGCGCGATGGCGACGTTCTGCCAGACGATCGCCCTGGTCCTCCTGGCGATCCGGACGGCGGTGACGACCTTGGATGGCTCGTCGGTCATGATGACGAGGTCCGCGGCCTCGATGGCGGCGTCGGAACCCATGCCGCCCATGGCTATGCCCACGTCCGACCTCGCCAGCACCGGTGCGTCGTTGATCCCGTCCCCGACGTAGGCGAGCGTCCTTCCCTTGGACATGGAGGCCATGATCTCCTCCATCCTGTCCACCTTGTCCCCCGGCAGCAGCTGCGTGTGGACCTCGTCTATGCCCAGGTCCGCCGCGATGCGCCTGCCCGCGGCATCGGCGTCTCCGGTCAGCATGACCGTGCGGATGCCCATCGAGTGCAGTTGCCCAACGGCTCCGCGGGCATCCTCCTTCGCCGCATCCGATATGATTATCCTGCCTGCATACCTCCCGTCGATCGCCACGTGGACAGGGGTCCCGAGCACATCGTCTTCGATGCGATCGACGCCGATATCGTCCATCAGGCGGGAGTTGCCCGCATGGACCGTCATGCCGTCCACCTCTGCGATCACCCCCTTGCCGGCGATCTCCTCCGTCCTGCCGATGCCGGACGTGCCGATCTCCCCGCGGAACGCGGCGCGCACCGACGCCGATATCGGATGGTTGGAGAAGCTCTCTGCGCGGGCGGTCATCTCCAGCAGCGCATCGCCGTCCATCCCCACCGCATCGACCCTGCTGACCTCGAACACCCCCTCGGTGAGCGTGCCGGTCTTGTCGAACACCACGGTGTCCGCCTTGGCCAGCGCTTCCAGGTAGTTCGTCCCCTTCACGAGTATCCCGCATCTCGATGCGCAGCCTACGCCGCAGAAGAAGGTCAGCGGAACGGACAGCACGAAGGCGCACGGGCAGGAAACGACCAGGAAGATCAGGGCGCGGTAGATCCAATCCTCCCATCCGCCCCCGAGGACCAGCGGCGGAACCGTCGCGACCGCGACGGCGCCCAGGACCACTGCCGGCGTGTACCAGCGGGCGAAGGATGTGATGAACTTCTCGCTGCGGGACTTCCTGGACGAGGCCGTCTCCACCAGCTCCAGCACCCTGGCCACCGTGGAGTCGTCGTACTCCTTCTCCACCAGGACCTCCAGCGTGCCGTTCAGGTTTATGCAGCCGCTGAGGACCTTGTCCTCCGGCCGGACGTCCACGGGTGCGGACTCGCCGGTGAGGGCGCGGGCGTCCACGGACGAGCTGCCGGACACGACCACGCCGTCCAGGGGCACCTTCTCTCCGGGCTTGACGATCACGACGTCCCCCACGGACACCTCGGACGGGGACACCCTCTCGACGGTGTCCCCCGTCCTGCGGTTGGCGAACTCGGGCTGGACGTCCATGAGCGCCGATATGGACCCGCGGGACCTCTCGACCGCCCGTTCCTCGATCAGCTCCCCGATCCTGAAGAACAGCATGACCGCCATCGCCTCGGGGTAGTACCCTATGAGGAACGCGCCGGCGGTGGCGACGAACATGAGGAAATCCTCGTCCAGCATCTGGCCGCGGAGGACCTTGCGGACGGCGTCGTAGACGACATCGATGCCGATGACGGCGTAACCGACCAGGAACAGCGGCAGCTGGTAGACGGACGGGACGTCCGTCAGATAATGCATCGACAGCCCGACGGCGAATATCGCTGACGACAGCAGGATGCGCTTGAGCATCCTGTCCATCAGCGCACCTTCTTCAGGACGACGTTCACCTCTGGCTCGAACCTGTGCGCTATGTCGGCCACGTCACGGACGAGGGACGCTCCGTCGCAGTCGGCGTCCACGACCATGGTCTTCGTGACGTACACCGCACCGGCCTCGCGGACGTAGGGGAGCTTCCGGACCCCGCGCTCCATCTTGGCGGCGCAGTTCGGACAGCCCAGGTTCTCGAGGATCAGCGTGAAGATCAATCGAACACCCTCTCCGAATTGTGCTCCGCCGCGACCTTCAGGATATCGTTGACATGATGGTCGTCCAGAGAGTAGAATATCGTCTTCCCGTCCCTTCTCCCCTTGATGAGCTTGGCCTCCCTGAGGGACCTGAGCTGATGAGACACGGCGGACATGGTCATGCCGAGCCTGTCGCTTATGTCGTTCACGCAAAGCTCCCCGCCTTCGAGGGCAAGGAGTATCTTGAGGCGCGTGCTCTCGCCGAACAGCTTGAAGAAGTCGGCCAGTTCGCAGATGTCGGTGTCGTCCAGTTCGCATAGTTCCGGTCCCATTTCATCAACTCACTTGAATGATTGAACAATTGTATAACTGTTCAATATTTAACGGTTACCTGAACAGCCAGCCGGATATCGGATGCGGGAACCCATCGCATCTCGGACGTCAGATGAATCCGGGGTGCCCGGAGCCCGTTCCCACATGTTCCGCCATGGATCCTGATGTGGATCCCCGAAGACGTGCATATGGCCCGAAGATCGGTATCGATGGAACACCGGCAGGGCGGCCGGGAACAAGAAGGATAAGGGAACGGAAGAGACCGGCAGACGATGTCAGGCGCCTGCCGGAGTTTGGACCGTGGTTCGATCCTGGGTCCCGGCTCACCACTTCCTGCCGTACAGCACGAGGCAGACGATGATCAACGATATCGAGGCGCCCACCACGGACAGCATGGCCAATGTCGCGGTGCCGTCGTCCTCCGGCGGATCGTCCACCGGGGTGCATATCACGGACACGGACGTGTCCTTCGAGACGCCGGATATCGAATACTGCGAACCGCCGAGGTACTTCACCGTCGCATCGGACGCGTCCACGTCCGTCAATGAGTATCCGGGAAGGACATTGATGCTGAATACTATCGAATCGGAACCCGTCACGGTGAAAGACGTCCCCGCCGAACACGATACCGTGTAGCCGATGCCGCCGGACAGGGAGACCTTGTGCGTCGATGTCGGTGGCGGGGATGGAACAGTCTGGACCATCCAATGGGAACCGTCGTGCCTGTACGTCTTCCCTGCACGGTCCGCGCCTGTGAGCACGCCACCGCCATCTCCGTACAGGGTTCCGCCCGTCGTGTTCCCGGCCTCCGCGGACAGGACCAGGGTCTTACCATAAGCGCCCGCGTATCCGCATACAGCAGCGAGGTCGACACTTCCGGACGATGATATCGTTATCTTCGTCAACCGGCCCTCATCCATGCCAATCAGCATCCATTTCCCGAGATTATCCCCGCCGGTCAGATAGCCTGCGGGTGTGCTCCCGGTCACGGTGACGGATGTCAGGCCGGTGCAATTCTGAAACGCTCCGAAGCCGATGGATGTGATGCCCGACGGGATGTCGATGGACGTCAGGCCGGTGCAACCGCGGAACGTATTGGCGCCGATGGATGTTACGGTCGACGGGATGTCGATGGACGTCAGGCCAGTGCATCTTTGAAACACTCCAAAGCCGATGGATGTGACGCCCGACGGGATGTCGATGGACGTCAGGCCGGTGCAGCCGAAGAACGCATTGCTGCCGAAAGATGTGACGCCCGACGGGACTGTTATTGCTCCGGTCTTACCTGTGGGACATGCTATGACGATTGTTTTTGCACTGTTCAAGAGTAGCCCATTTTCCGATTTGTAGTTCATATTGCCGGCA
>CAZLEI010000005.1:60708-71663 GCA_964558505.1 uncultured Methanomassiliicoccales archaeon
TTTTGCACTGTTCAAGAGTAGCCCATTTTCCGATTTGTAGTTCATATTGCCGGCAACGACATCGAATCCTGATCCGCCGCAATTCGAAAACGCTCTATCTCCGATAGATGTTACGCCAGCAGGAATCGTCAGCGGTCCCGTGAGCCCGGTGCAACCAGAAAACGCTAAGATGGCGATGGATGTTACGGTCGACGGGATTGTTATGGCTCCGGTCTTACCGTGGGACACGCTATGACGGTTGTTTTTGTATTGTCCAAGAGCAGCCCATTTACCGATTTGTAGCTCGCACTGCCGGCAGCGACAACGAATCCTGATCCGCCGCAACCCAAGAACGCATAGTCACCGATGGATGTTACGCTAGCAGGAATCGTCAGCGGTCCCGTGAGCCCGGTGCAACCGAAAAACGCATTGTCGCCGATGGTTGTTACGCTGTCATCGATGACGACGGACGTTATCGTCGTATTCTGGTAGACAGGGGATCTAGATCCTGAGACTAATGTGAAGTTGTGCATCGGCCCGGTTCCCGATATGGTCAATGTCGTCCCGCTGATGGTATGTGTGAGACTCGAACCGAAACTCGTGTAATCTGCATCCGTGTCATCATCGGAGGATGCGGATGCTACGCAGAACATCGCAGACACCGCCACTAGGATGGCGACAGCGGCCACGACCGATGACCGTCTTCCTATGGTCTTCGACGTCATCCTGATGCCTCCGGGACGCTGTCCTCCCCGGATCCGCGGCCGGAGATGCAACGACTGCGGAAAGCAGCTACCGATCCGATCGCCGTCATTGCACCGCCCCCGGAACAGAGGAGGTCTCCGAACGGCGGACGCGACGTGGATATTCCCCGCCAACGAATAACCCGATAGTCCTCGGACATGCACATTCGGCTCTGATATCATGACAGCCTTCGGCACCGCATGCCGCCGTCGGCAGAACAGCACCGCGCTCCCTGCCCCCCCGAACAGTTGCTGCGGGAAGACGACGGTCGAATACCATCCTATCATCTGCTCTCGCCTTCATTCGATACCTCCGTCAGAGACTTATCTGTTACCACGGTATCGATTTATCAATCTGCCTGAACGACCGTGGAATTCGTATGTGGGTCCCGAGGTCGTCCCTCGCGCCCCGGCATCCATGTCCGGAAAGAAACAGGACACCCGAATAGACCGATAAGCCGATGATGCCCTGGTCCCGGATGGATCTTCTTCGGCAACATAAGCGGAAACGGAGTCCGGAGATGCCCCGGGCCCCGCTTGCCGCACGGACCTCCGCAAGCTGCCGAGAGCGGGTGTTTTATCGGAGGAACACGATAGGACCGATGATGAAGATAGATCCCGAGGACCTCGCGGCTGTGATGGAGAGAGACCCCGCAATCGTCGATGAGAATGACGCGATCAAGTACCACACGGGACTGCATGCCGTGTCCATGTACAGGGAGAGCCATGAGCTCTGGGTCGCCGGCAGGAAGGACGAGGCCAGGGCGATCAACTACGAGGCCCACAAGCTCACCGGATGCGACATACACCCGGGTGCCACCGTCGGGAAGCGGTTCTTCATCGACCATGCCACGGGCGTGGTGATCGGCGAGACCGCCGTCATCGGCGACGACGTGACCCTCTACCAGGGCGTGACCCTGGGCGGAGTGTCGTTCAACAAGGGCAAGAGGCACCCTACCCTCGGCAACCAGGTCGTCTGCGGTGCCGGGGCGATCATCCTCGGGAACATAACCATAGGGAACAACGTGCGCATAGGCGCCGGGTCCGTGGTCATAAAGGACGTGCCCGACGACTGCACGGTCGTCGGAATACCCGGCAAGGTCACCAAGCGCAAGGGCCACGCCGTCTGCCCGGAGAACGAGCTGAAGCACAACGACCTCCCCGACCCCGTCAAGGAGAAGTTCTCCGAGATGGAGAGGGAGATCAGGGAGCTCAGGGCGCGCGTGGACGAGCTGACGGACGGGAAGAAGTGACCCGCCCGGGCATCCTCATACGGCGGACGACCTCAGGTCGTCGAGCCTGTAGTACTGCGCCCTGAGCGCTTCGGCCAGCAGGAGCGCCTTGTCCGTCCGGTTGCGTTTGGACGACGTGTCCACCACGATCCACTCCACGCCCGGCACCGATATGCGGGACGCTATCCCGATGGCCTCGTCGAAGGGGTCCGCCCCTTCGTCCATGCTGATGTTGGCGGACGCGTCGGTCATCAGCACTACGTAGCACCTCTCGGACTTGTGGCCGTGGACGTATCCGCGCATGTAGCCCTCGGAATAGACCAGCGCCCTGCTGAGCGGCGTCCTCTCCCCGGTCTGGAGGTCGGTCAGCAGCTTGGACACGCAATCCACCGACCTCGTTGGCGTGAGCAGCATGCCGACCTCCTTCTCGTTGAACGTCATGAGGCCGACCCTGTCGCGTTTCACGTAATGGTCGGTCAGCATCGACAGCACGGCCGCCTTCACGGCGGACATGCGGCTCCTGATGACCAGGGACCCGCTGTTGTCTATCATGAACAGGAACGTGCAGGACGGGCGCGTCTCGCGGACCTTCTCCCTGATGTCCTGCTTCTCTATCCTCAGCGGCGAGCCGGGGCCGCAGCCCCTGGCCGCCTGGCACGGGGCGGCGGCGCGCACGGTGGCGTCCAGCGCCAGGTCGGGGTTCTTCTCCTCGGTCATGCGGGACCTGACGTACCGGCCGGTGCGCCCTCCGTCCTCCATGAACGCGCGCTTCATCCTGTTGCCGCCGAGCGTGGACGCGCCCGACTCCTGATCCATGATGTCCACGGTCTCGAAGGTCTTCCCGACCTCCAATACCGCCGCCTCTGCCTCTGCGGACATCGGCCTGACCGCCGCGGCTGCCTCCGCCTCCCCCGCCCCGGGGTCTGCCGCCTCTTCAGCCCGGCGCTCGTCGTGTATGAACCTCTTCATATGGGTGCCCGAGAAGAATTTCACCTGCTCTTCGTCCGCCTTCTTCCGTCTCGGCCTGCCCGACCTGCGGTGCTGCATGCAGAGGCGCATGGCCTCCGTCGCATCGGCCGATGTGACCTCATCACGGGAATCGAGGGCCGCGAGCGTCTTCGCCACACGGATGGTCGACAGCTCCCCCCTGTACCCCTGGGAACCGAGTTCCGAACATGATTCGACGATCACCCTGAGCACGGATCCCGGGAGGACGACGGATCCGAGGTCCTCCGTTGCGCGGGCGATCCTGCGGGCGACCTCCCCATCCTGCTCCAGATAGAGCGCGGCGATGGCGTCGGGGTCCTCCCCTGCCCTCCGATTGATGTTCATCACGGCCTCGCGGCCGACGGCATCCCGGCATCCGGGAACGGTGACGCAGATGTCGAAGCAATCCGCCAGCTTGGAATCGATGCGGGGCTCGGACGTGTTGACCGTCGCCACCACCGTGACATCGCAGCCGTACGATGCGGAGAGGCCCTCCCTCTCCACCAGCACCTCTCCGGACGCCACGGCGTTCATGAGCGATGTCATGACGCGGCGGTCGAACAGGTTGACGTCGTCTATGCACAGGAAACCGCCCGATGCACGTTGGATCAGGCTCTCCTGCATCTGCATCGTGCCGTCCTTCAGGGCGCTGTCCAGGTCCAGGCAGCCGAAGAGCTGCTCCTCGGTCACGTTCTGCGGCACCGTCACCGCCTTCGTCCCGGGCAGCATGCCCGCGAGTGCGCGCACCAGCACCGTCTTCCCGGAGCCGCATCCTCCTCTTATGAGGACCCCGCGGACCCCGGGGCAGGCCGCGGCGCAGACCAGTGCCCTCTTGGCGTCGTCCATTCCCAGGATGGCGGTGAAGGGCAGCGGTCCGGAGGTCAGTATCCCCTGAGGCATCTTATCAGGTCCTCTTTCTTCAGCACTGCCTCTTCGAACGGGCCCTTCTTCAAACGGTGGGTGAGCACCATGGGCGCCACGGAGACGAGGTCCGCCTCGGTCACCGATGTCCTGCCGTCGAGGGCCGCATTCGCTTTCGCCACCTTCATGAGCGCTATGTCCGCCCTGTGTCCCTCTATCTTGAATCTTATAGATATCAGAGCAATGGAATGGACCGTGCGGTCGTCGACCTCCACGTCCGGGAGCAGCGCCCTCGCACGGACGATCCTGTCCCCGAGCGCCGCGGTATCGGCCAAACAGGACTCCAGGTACCCCTCGGGGTCGGAGTCGAACTCCAGCCTGCGCCTGATGACCTCCATCCTGGTATCGATGTCCGTCTCGCCCCTGATGTCCACGGACAGGCCGAACCTGTCGAGGAGCTGGGGCCTGAGGGACCCTTCCTCGGGGTTCATCGAACCGACGAGGACGAACCTTGCGGGATGGCTGAACGAAACCCCCTCCCTCTCGACGTAGTTCACGCCCATGGCCGCGGAATCCAGCAGGAGGTCCACTATGTGGTCGTCCAGAAGGTTCACCTCATCCACATAGAGGAGGTTGCCGTTCGCCTGGGCGAGGACGCCGCCCTCGAACTTCTTCTCGCCCGTCCTCAGGACGTGCTCGATGTCCAGGCTCCCCGATATCCTGTCCTCGGTCGCGCTGAGCGGAAGCTCCACGACCCTCATGCGCCTGCGCTCCGATTCCAATGCGCCCTCGGAGTGCCTCGCCCTGCACGCCTCGCACATGTGGCGCGGCGATGACGGGTCGCAGTGGAACGGGCATCCCTTCGACGATCCCACTTCCGGGAGCACCTGTCCGAGGGAGCGGACCGTCGTTGACTTCGCCGTTCCCTTCTCCCCCTTCAGCAGCACTCCGCCGATCGTGGGGTCCACTATGTTCAGCAGCAGGGCCTTCTTCATCTCCTCCTGTCCGACTATCCTGACGAACGGGAACACGGCTTGTTCTCCAACCATACTTGCGATCTCCTTTCTATACCGATCCCGCAATGCCGGCGGTCAACCACCTATACAAAAACATTGCTGTGGTACCGAGTAGGTCCACGGCGTATATAATATTGAGGTATCATTTTTTTAATTGATATCTACACAAAAATATGATGAGTCAACAATCCTTTTGAAGACGACTCAACAAATCTTATATAGTGAAAAAACATGACAAAACCTGCAACAGTTGAAGCCAAAACTGGTGCAAAGGACAGGAACGGCGTGTTCTGAGGCATGAAAATGCCTTTGATAACACGTAAGTATGAATCAGTAACACTGATTCGTGCGGACCGACAGCTGTTCCCGGTGCCGCGTGACGCACATGTCACGCGGCCGACCTGCGCACCCGAAAGAAGTTGTTCGCCGAGACAGGTTGGATGCAACTGCCGCCCTATTACCACCGGGGCGGCAGTTGCAAAGGAGGAAGAAAAATGAGAGACTGTAAACTTAACAAGTATCCCGGAAGGGTCAAGATGAACGGCATCAAACTCGAGCTGTTCACCGAGGACGACCTCCGCGAGATCGATTATGCGACCAAAGACGTGCTTTCCACCTACGGAGTGCAGGTCTCCGACGAAGAGGGACTCAAGCTCTTCGCGGACGCCGGCTGCGAAGTGGACTTCAAGACCAAGATGGTCAAGATCCCGACGAAGCTCGTCAACCAGGCACTCGCCACCGTCCCTAAGAAGTTCTACCTGTACGGAAGGGAAGAGAAGAACACCGTCGAGCAGATGCACAAGGGAAGGGTCCACTTCACCTGCTTCGGAACCGGAATCCAGATGTGCGACTACCTGGGAGACGGCAAATACGAGACCAGGGACTCCACCGAGGCCGACCTCGCCAACTGCGCGAAGCTCGTCGACTGGGCGGAGAACATCAGCTACTTCTCCCTCGCAGTGTCCGCAAGGGACTGGGCAGGCGTCGGAGCGGAGGACGTCCACGAGATGATGACCTCCATAAAGAACACCACCAAGCACTTCCACCACATCGACCCCGTCGCGGAGAACGTCGATTTCTACTGGGAGATCCTCAAGGCCTACTACGGCGGCGACGAGAAGATGGCACGCGACAAGCCCATCATGTCCATGCTCGTGTGCCCCACCAGCCCCCTGGAGATCAGCCACAACGCTGCCCAGGTCATCATCAAAGGAGCAAGGTACGGCATACCCGTCAACGTCCTCAGCATGGCGATGGCCGGCGGATCCTCGCCCATATTCCTCGCCGGAACCCTCGTGACGCACAACGCGGAGATCCTGTCCGGACTCGTCCTGAGCCAGCTCGCCTGCCCCGGAGCGAAGGTCCTCTACGGAAGCTCCACGACCACCTTCGACCTCAAGAGGGGAACTGCGCCCGTCGGATCACCCGAGCTCGGGCTCATCAGCGCCTCTGTTGCAAAACTCGGACAGTACTACGGACTGCCCGTATTCGTCGCCGGCATGTAGACTGACGCCAAGGTACCTGACTCCCAGGCCGCACACGAGAAGACCATCACCTCGATCCTTCCCGCAATGGCCGGAGCCAACTCCATCTACGGATCTGGTATGCTTGAGCTCGGACAGACGTTCTCGATGGAACAGCTGGTAATAGACAACGATATGATCTCCATGGAGCGCAAGGTCCTCGAGGGCATCCCCGTGACCGACGAGACCATGGCCGTCGACTCGATCAAGGAGATCGGCGTAGGCAACGACTTCCTCGGCCACATGTCGACGATGGAGCACTTCGAGTCCGCATCGGACCCCGCAGTCTTCGACCGCACGATGCTCGGCGAGTGGAAGAGCAACGGATCCAAGAACGCAGTCGAGAGAGCGCACGAGATCGTCGTGGACGTCATGGCGAACCACGTCGTCGCACCCATCGAGGCAGACAAACTGAAAGCAATGGAGGCGATCGTCGCGAAAGCGGATGCAGCCTTCAAATCCAGAAAAAGCGAGTGATTTATATGTCCACAGAAGAAATCGCAATGAGGGCCAAGAAGGCCGTTATGACGTACAACGTCAACGAGTGCAAGAACGTAGCGAACGACGCCATCGCCCAGGGCGCAGACCTCGTCCAGGTCATCTCCCAGGGATACACCGCGGGCATCAACGAGGTAGGAGCCCTCTTCGAAGCGAAGAAGATCTTCCTGCCCCACATCATGGCCGCCGCGAACGCCATGACCGCCGGTCTCGACATCCTCACCCCTGAGCTCGAGAAATCCGGTAAATCCGTCGGCGACGGACTCGGAAACCTCGTCATATGCACGATCGAGGGCGACATCCACTCCATCGGAAAGGACATCGTCGCGATCATGCTGAAGGTCGCCGGATTCAACGTCATCAACATCGGAAGGGACGTCCCCCTCGGGGACATCGTGAAGGCCTGCAAGGACAACAACGCCATCGCAGTCGGCACATCCGCCCTCATGACATCCACGATGGTCGGCCAGAAGACCTTCGAGGAGATGATGGTCAAGGCCGGTCTGAAGGACAAGGTCCTCACCAACGTCGGCGGAGCACCCGTCACCCAGCAGTGGGCAGACGAGATCGGAGCAGACATCTACTCCGAGTCCGCATCCGATGCAGTGGCCAAGTTCACCGCAGCGGTCAAGGACGCGGCCTGATCCCAGGACGCGCATATGCCATTGCCCACGTGAGTGGGGCGGGCCCGCAGAGATGCGGGCCCGTGCTGTCCTCCCACCACCTCCTCATCCTGAAAAATGAAACCTTATCATTTCGGGAGGACGGCCACCTGCACGTATTCTCCATCAGATCAGCGGCATGGATGCCGAGGATCTGTTCGGTGCTTTGTCGGTCGCATGTTGCACATGCTGCGGAGATATGCCCGTTCATATCGTTCTGATATCTTTGCGGCCTCATGTCAGGCCCTTCTTCACACAGTACATGATAAGAAACCGATCATGCTGGCGACAAACGTCCCTATCATCAAGAGCACTGTGTAATTCATTGTGGGAGCAGGATACAACATCTCGTTCTAGTGCGCGGTCAGCGTATGGTCGGCACCAGACACCAACTCGAACAGAAGGACGCCGCCGTCCGCCCCCTCTGAGATATGCAACAGACAGCATATCGTGACAACCCTGCCGAGTATAGGGCCGTATTAGCCCCTGTAAACCGTCTTACGGGAAACGTCCGTCCTCGAAGCCACCCGGCATCCTTCTTCCACGGGCACGCATGCCAGAACGCCGGGGCCGTCATCTCCACACGGGCACGCATGCCGTTCGCATACTGTCTCCCCCTCTCTGTATGACATCATACAGACCATCTTGAATGCCGAATACTCTCCGTCAATAACATCCCCGCAACGCGGCTCATCCGCAAAGACAATAAGCAACGACCTTATTATGTCGCATCGGAGCCCGCCTTCATATGTCGACTCACGAGGACACGTACTGGAATTCATTCCTTCCGGCCTTCTTCGACCGCATGAGCATACTCATGAGGAAGAACATGACCGCGATAGTATCAGACTACGGTCTGACCAGCGCGCATGCTGTCTACCTGATCGCGCTCAAGCTGCAGGACGGGCAGACCCTCGTCAGCCTGTCGCGCTTCCTCGACCTGGACCCGGCGAACACCAACCGCGTGATCAAGGTCCTGAAGGAGAAGGAGTTCGTCTACGACGACAGGAAGACCGAGTCCAGCAAGAAGTACAGCATCTTCCTGACCGAATCCGGGCTGGAGTTGGCGACCCTCATCATGGACAGCATCACGAAGCTCAACAGCAGCTATTTCGAGGGGATCCCGCGCGAAGAGATCCTCCAGATGCGCAACACGCTCATCAGGGTCCTGAGGAACATGGACCTGGACATCGACCGGTACATGGGGTCCAAGTACGAGGACCCGTTCTACACCCACCTCCACCTCACGCCGCCGGACGACGACTATCCCGTGGAGCCCAGACGCCTCGATCCGGTGAAGAAGCGTAAAAAATCCACGGATTGACGGATACATCATAAATAATGAGCCGTCACTTAAATCGAATGTTATAAATAGTGATGGATATAGTTCAACCCATGGCAAAGATTGTCGCAATACTCGCCAGCCCGAGGAGGAAAGGGAATTCCGAGGCGATAGTGGATGCAGTGACCGACGGGGCCATGGGGCTTTCGACCAACGAGATATCCCTGTACCGCCTGGACAGCATGCACTACATCCGCGGATGCAAAGCCTGTATGAGATGCAAGACCGAAGGGGAATGCATCCAGAGCGATGAGCTATCGGACCTTCTCAAGATCATGAAGGAGGCCGACGGCATCATTGTGTCCGTGCCCGTCTATTTCGGCGGCGCATGCGCCCAGTACAAGATGCTGGAGGACCGGATGAACTCGTTCTTCGATTCAGACCTGAAGCCTGTCGTGAGCACAGGGAAGGATGTCACCATCATAGTGACATACAGCGTGGACGCGGACGCCGCGAACCTCGTTGCCGACAACATCGAGAACGTATTCGTCAAGATGCTCGGATGCAACCTTCTGGGCAGGATAGTTTACTGCGACCGCGGCTCGGCGGATTCCGCTGCCAATGACGACGCCCTCCTGACCGAGGCCAAGAACATAGGCAGGAAGATGCGCAACAACTAAGCCAGAAGGGCATCGGACATCCCGATGCCCTCCCATTTCCTTTTTATTCTCGGCTACCACATCGGATTTTGGATGCTGCCTTGCGTCAATTGTACGCACTGCAATGCTTTTTCACAAACGTTCGCCACCCATTCTATCAAAGTCATTATGTTGGTTAAATTATAGTGTTTACACATCAATTTAATTGAGCCGTCATCATTATATAAGGACACTCCATACCGTAGGTTAATATATCAGTGGTTGAAAGCAAATATTTCCATTCACGAGAATCCAATAGCGAAAATGAACAAAACATGAAGCTGTCACAATCGTGTTAAAATTGTCGCAGAAGTGGAAAACGAGTATGCACACTACGGATCGTGAAGTATGGAAATGAGGTAACTACTTCATTAGATGGATGCATTGATACAGCCATTGTATTATTTTTTGCGTAAACATTAAATAATCATTAATGTGAGAACTCAATACTAATGATGATTACTCAATAATTATTTATACCGTCGGTCAGACTACCCTAACGAACTGTGAGCGTTTCGAACGCCAGCCACGGCAGCTCGTGACGCCGATAGGAGGAATTTCAACGGACGCAAAACTGGAATATCGCGGTCTTGAAACGACCATACCGTGCATTTGCACAACGGTCCACGATACAACCATGCAACCGATTGTCCCCTCGATGTCGTGCTTTGTTTTCAACGAATTATCACAGGCCTTTTTGCCCATTGATTTGGGAGGAATCAATAATGTCAGAAAATGAAATCGTAAAGGTAGCTGGAAAACTCAGCTGGAAACAGGGCATGTTCGTTGCCCTCGGTGTCCCGCTCCTGATCCTTCCGTCACTCTGTGACGTGTCTGAGATGCTGTGGGGACTTTGTGTCGTGGTATGGGTAGTATCCGTCTTACAGGGATTCGCACAGAACCTCGCATATGGAGAAATGTCCACCTGTTTCCCCAATGCCATCGGTCTTCCAGGTTGTGCACAGGAAGTGTTCACCGACAAGAACGACAAATCGAAATACAATAAAGGAAAATTCATCGGTGCATTCTGCGCTTGGTGCTATTGGTTCGCCTGGACGCCTGTGGTCATGATCTTCGGTATGTTGATCTCCGACTATCTTGTCAGGATGCTCTCGCTGGATATCAGCGGATGGGCATACCTCGGACTCTACGTCGGAATCATGGTCCTCATACTCATACTCATGTACATCCTCGGATCCCGCGGTCTCGAGAACGGTGCGAAGATGAGCATGGTACTCGCCATCGTCTCTATCGTCCCCATGGTGGTCATCCTCATCGGAGCCTACGTGACGGGATTGTTCGACTTCGGCACTATAACAAGCGAGTTCACTGGTCCCGCATGGACCTGGAACGGAGCTAACATACTGCTGCTCCTCGGAGGGCTTGGATTGGCGCAATGGAGCGCATGCGGCTGGGAGAACGCCGCGATATACGGCCCCCAATACAAAAACCCCGCCAAAGACGTTCCCAAAGC
>CAZLEI010000006.1:0-35442 GCA_964558505.1 uncultured Methanomassiliicoccales archaeon
AGCTGCATCATACGACGGACGAGGACCGCCAAGGCTATGCAGAACAGCATGACCGCCTCGCGTTTCGGTGATTCGAAGAATACCTTATCGGCTCCGAGTTTCGATCGTGAAAATAGCTAACTGATATCGAGGATACCGTTTGCAAAATGCAATCATCTCAGCGAGAACAAGGTCAGGATTTCACACAAGTGTCAAACTCGGGAGTATGACAGATAATTCTGATTTCGGAAGAATTCGACACCTGATCGTCCGCTGATCGCACAGAATCTTCCGCATCATTTTCCTTGTCGTTCTAGGTCTTCTCAGGGGCTTTCAGCCCCCGAAACACCCGGAACGACCACTACGTCCCTCGGGATAAAGACCTCGTTATCAAGACCATTACCGGACAAAAACATCATACCCTCATTAACAAATCGAGCATAATGATGATGACGGTAAAAGATTGCACATCGTCGAGAGCTCTGAGAAAGATCCATCTGAACGAGTCTACGGGGACCATCCCCGACCGCATACACTGTATCGGAAGCGTACAACGGTGAGGCATGTGACGGTGACGAAAGGATGTCCATCTACTATAGCAAAAAGTACAACCGGGACACCCAGGTGAAAAACGAGAATCGCATACTGACATTTAAAAAAGGTCCGAGACGATATCAGCTTCATGACATCCGCCGAGTACATCGGGACCAGCGTCGCGGCGAACTGCATCAAGAACATGGAAGGCATCGGCGGTGCCTTGTGGTTCGACGAGACCGGGGTTACATTCAAACCCCATACGATAAACATCCAGAGAAAGACTGTGCGCATCGAGTACGCAGACATCGCCTCCGTTGACAAGAGGAAGTCGGGAGGATTCATACCGAACGGCATCTCCATCGTGATGAAGGACGGCGAGGAACACAAGTTCGTGGTCAACAAGCGCAGCGGGATCATCGACTTCCTCAACGGCATGAAGAATAGCGGCGGTGCCTGAAGGGCGTTCGTGACAAACTATTTGATACCGTGTTTGACGAATAGAGCATATTTTGAAAACGACGCAAGATGAAGATCCGGGCCTTTGTCGGTGATCTGGGCAAAGGATAAAAGCGGCCTTTCAAGAGCATAACATGAATAGTGGAGAAATGGTCCTTTCACATCTTGTATGTTGAGAGGATGGAACCGATCGTTCGTCCGCAGATCCGTCATCTATCCTCCACAAAGCAAACGCAAGCGGAGTCGCGCGGGACAGAATAACATGTTAGCGCAATTATAGGTCGCTCTTTGATTGATCGGTATGATCTGTGATTCATGCCATGCAGAGATGCCTGACGGATCGTTGTTCTGCAAAGAGTGCGGGACCAGGATGGAAACGATACCCCAGCCTCCGTCGGCCAAGCCTGTGAAAGAGAAGAAGAAGATTCCGAAGAAGAAGATCGCCATCTGCATCGTCGCCATATTGATCGTGGGATTGTTCATCGCTTCGTTAGGCAGTTATGCCTCCGTGCACAACGGCGAATACAATTACACGGTGACGTACACCGATTCGTTCGTCAGCAGCTCCGGATACAATTATGCGGCCGACGAGGGCAAGACGTTCGCCGTGACGACGATAACGCTGAAGAACCTCAACTACACCGGGACCGCGATAAGCACCAACCCATTTAACTTCAACTTACTGTGCTCCGACGGTTTATACTACGGCCACTGTCTTGACACGTACTCGCATCCGGGTTACAATGACACGGCCTCGCTGAGCAAAGGTGCCAGTTACACATTCACGATCCTGTTCGAAGTGCCCAAGGACGTCACGGACTCGTCATTGAAGTGGAACGGTTTCGTCGACAAGGTGTACTACAACCCGGACCTTTGATGGACAGGCATGACCGCCTTTCCCGTCCGGAGATCGCCGGGAACAGGCGGCCATCGCCCCATGGAGGGTGCGGGATCCCTGTCGATATCCCTAAACTTCCCCGTTGCATGCATGTATGAGCTCCTTCGAAAACCACGAGACCTCGGCGTCTAAAGCATCCGACGATGTCATGATGTGACGGGGGATCGGATCATCTCGAATCGGACGCGACATGGTGCCATTCCAAGGATTTCGGGCAGACTGTTGGAGATTGAATGGAGCGAAGAGGCATGAAGAGGATATCATCGAGAACCCTGTATTTTCGCGACAGAGAAGTCGTGAATATGATCGTTGAGAAATACGACTTCGAAGAGAAGGAGGCGATCAGGCGGTTCATATCCTCGGAGACCTATGAAATGCTCATCGATCCCGAACTCGAAGTGTATAAGCTCAGCCCCCTCATCATTTTCGATATGTGGGAGACCGAGCAGATATCAGGTGACCCGAGGATATCCCAGTACATCAGAAGCGGCGTATGAACTAGGATTCGGAATTTTTCATCTATGTAATAGGATAATATGCCGAATCAAAAAAACGACTGCAGATATCGTTTTACTTCAAGGGACAGTTCTGGCATGACCGATTCCATTGATGAATCCAAGGCACACGACCTGAAACAGCATGGATTGAAGATGTGCACCTGCAAACGTATCGATCGTGCAAAAGAACATCTGGAACAATTGCCGGAATGGGCATGCGAAAGGATATCATCGGGTGATGAGAACAAGGTGCATGGTCTGCTTCCGCAATGCGCACATGGACTGCTGGACATGCCGACTTCGCACCGCTTCCACACGTTTTCCGATAGGACTGGAGATCCTGCAGACGCTCTCCGTCGTGGCCGTCGGGCATGCGGTCGACTTCGATCTGATCACGTATCCATCGGCGATTGTACATCATC
This sequence comes from uncultured Methanomassiliicoccales archaeon, assembly GCA_964558505.1. GTDB lineage: Archaea > Thermoplasmatota > Thermoplasmata > Methanomassiliicoccales > Methanomethylophilaceae > CAYMPW01. The sequence continues at coordinate 2,790 of CAZLEI010000006.1, forward strand.
GCCCAGGACCTCGCAGCCTCCTGAGGGCTATGGCCGCCTGGCCCACGGATATCCCGCCGTCGCCGTTCGGAACGCGATCGTGGAACAGCGGCGTCTTCCCGGCCTCCCTGACGCATTCCGAGAACATCCTGCATATCGGCTGATTGTAGGATACCCCTCCGGTTATGCCTATATGTTCCAGACCTTCGGACTCGGCGCATTCCTTCGCGGAATTCACCATCTCTCCGATCAGATTGCGGACGATGGAGTACGCCGCATCCTCCTTCTTGCAGCCGGCGATGCCGGCGAACAGCTCCGCGGTCTGAACCTCCCCGTTCAACGTCCTGGCCTCGAAGCCTTCGACCGACCTGCCGCGCGCCAGCAGGGGCTCCATCTTCATCGCCGGTTCCCCGTCGTACGTGCGCTCCCTGCATACCCCCAGGGCATAGGACAGGGCGTCCAGGATCCTGCCCAGGGACGATGTCCCGACGCTGGTGTGCATGAGCTTGTCGAGGACCGATGCGGACCTGTCGTCGAAATCATCGTTCTCGGTGCCGTTCATCCTGTCGACTGCATATTTCAGACGGCGCAGGTCGTACAATGCGCGTTCCGACCCCAGCAGGGGGATGTACTGCAGATGCGCGACCCTGTCGTAAGAATCCAATGAGGCACGCAGCACCTCGCCGCCCCACGCGTTGCCGTCATCGCCGTGCCCCGTGCCGTCCACGGCGATGACCGCCGCTTCCTCCACGCCGTTCTCCGTCAACAACGAGGCCGCATGCGCCCAATGATGCTGCACCTCCATGAGCTCCGCCCCCTTCTCCTCGGCCAGACGCTTTCCGAACCTGCGGTTGCCGTATCCCGGATGAAGGTCCACGGCCACCGCCTGCGGTTCGCACCCCACCATCTCCGCCAACGACATGACCGAATGCTCGAGGTACTCCTCCACCCCTATGGACTCGCCGTTGCCGATATGCTGGGTCGTGTGTATCCTGCCGTCTGCGGAGACCGAAGCGGTGAGGTTCTCCTGAGCGCCGAGGGCGACCGCGCAGCCCGCCATGCCGCAGTAGATGGACGACGGTATGTGCCCGCGGGATTTCCTGATGAACGCCGTCCTCCCCTCCACCACCCTGACCACGCTGTCATCTGCGCGGTTCACTATCTCCTGGTCGTGGAGCAGGTACACATCTGCATCGAGGGACCTTACGGCCTCGTCATCGAGTATCATCGGTTCCCCGGGTATGTTGGCCGACGTCATTATCAGGGCATCGGCGTCCAGACGGTCGAACAGGATGTGCTGTATCCCGGTGTAAGGGAGGAACATGCCGATGTTGTCCAATCCCGGGGCGAGGGCCTCCGTGACATTGCCGCCGGCCTTGTCGACCAGCACGATCGGCCGGTGGGGTGATTCCAGATGCGCGATCTCCGCATCCGTGGGATGCCCGTACCTTCTCACGGCCTCCATGTCGCGGACCATTATCGCAAACGGTTTCTGCTTCCTGCCGTACCATTCCCGCAGGGCGACGGTGTTCTCGGGCAGGGCGCATATGTGCATGCCGCCCCAGCTCTTGACGACCCCTATCGCGCCGTCCTTCATCCTCTCGGCGAATCCCGATATCGGATCGCCGTCCGACTGACGGCCGTCGCGGTCGACGAGCCTGCATCTCGGGCCGCAGGAAGGGCAGCACACCGTCTGATGGTGGAACCGCCTGTCCTTCGGGGACGAGTACTCGCGGCCGCACTCCGGGCATACGAGGAATGCGGACATTGCCGTGCGCGCCCTGTCGTAAGGCATGCTCTTTATGAGCGTGAAACGGGGACCGCAATCGGTGCAGGTGGTGAACGGGTATCCTTCGCGTCTGCCGGACCTCATGTCCTCCAGGCATCTGGGGCATACTGCCGTGTCGGTCGGGATCCCAACCCCTCCTCTGCCGGCAGATGACGTCGTTATCGAGAAGCCGTCGACGGCGGGTGCCGGTATGGAATCGTCTTTCGTCACCGATTCCACCTTTGCGAGCGGAGGGAGGTCCGACATCAGCCTGTCGAGGAGCACATCCCCCCTGTCGGTATCGATGACCACATCCGGACCTTCGTTCCTGACCGTGCCCCTTGCATTCACCGATGATGCCGCACGGTACACTGCCGGACGGAATCCGACGCCCTGGACGGTCCCTCTGATGGTTATCCTCATCCTCACTTGTAATCGCGTGCGCATTGATAACGGTTCTTCGGGGAACGGTTATCGCGTGCAGTTTTTGAACCGAGAATTTACTAATATTGGATTATACATCCAACTATCATGAAGACGGGACGGTGGCTCCTGTGCCTGTCAGTCGTGATCTCATTCTTCCTCATCACGACATCATGCACGGGGCCCCCGTCGGATGCTTCTGCCGGGGAATACCATTCCCCGGGCGGGACTTACGCTTATCTGACATACGGGACCGGTACACCGCAGAGCCCGTACAGCTCCGAGATGATCGGACTGTCCGGGGCCTCCGAGCATGTAGTGGTCCCCCCTGCCCTGGAGGGATACCCTCTCACCACCATATCGGACGGGGCGTTCTCCGAATGTCCAGATATGACGTCCGTGGTCATCCCCTCGACAGTGACATCCATCGGAAAAAGTGCTTTCGACGGATGCGGATCGCTGACGGAGATGTACTTCCTCGGTGACATGCCCTCCATGGACGGGTGCGTTCCGCAGGGAACGGATGTGAAACATCTTCAAGGTGCGGAAGGCTGGGGCGCCGATACCTCTGTCCTGGCACTCCGCACCCATGAGAGCACCGATTGCACATTCTCGTATTACGTCATAAACGGTGCCGCGACCGTGTTCTCGCACATCTCCGGGAACAAGGCGGTGATACCTGGGCATCTGGACTGCGATGGAGCGGACATCCCGGTAGTGTCGGTGGGTGCGATGGCGTTCATGGGGACTCGTATCGTATCTGCGGTCATATCCGAGGGGGTGTCCGAGGTCGGCGTGAGGGCATTCTACAAATGCGGATCGCTCACTGCCGTCACACTGCCTCGGAGCCTCAGGATCCTGAACGACGAATCTTTCAGGGAATGCATCGAATTGGGAGATGTCGAACTGAATGCAACAGAGTATATCGGATTCGAGGCGTTCCGGATGTGCAGGTCGTTCACACACGCGACCGTGCCCGATACCGTACAATTCCTCGGAGACGGATGCTTCTACTACTGCACATCGATGACGACCATCGAGCTTGGCGCCGGAATCCACATGCTGCCGTCACGGTGTTTCACCGCAAGTGCCGTCACTGCGCTCTGCATTCCCGAGAACATCACCGAAATAGGGGATTCCGCATTCTACAAATCGGCTTCCCTCAAGCATCTCAGCATGGCTTCGGTTCAACGCATCGGCGATTCTGCGTTCTACGGCTGCGGAGCACTGGAAAGGGCATCTTTCGGAAACTCGCTGAAATCAATCGGGGAAAGCTCATTCGAGGATTGCGTTTCGATCGCAGATGTGTCTTTCCCAGCAACTTTGGATTCGATCGGCGGCGATGCATTCCGCGGATGCAGGTCGCTTTCATCCGCAACTATCGGCGGCGGCATGCCGTCCGTGGGGGAAGATGCATTCCGCGGAGTATCGGATGGATTCGTGATCGTCATGACCGATAACGGGCAATCTACGATCATCGTTGGCTCTATCGCGATGGCTGCTCTGACGGTTTTGCTGATCGTCATCTGCATCCATGTCCGCAAGCACCAATCTTATGAATGATGCCGACAATCTGTTCCACATGAGTTACGAGATCAGGGACGGACTGTTCTACACCGATTCCCACGAATGGATCATGATCGACGGCGGCAGGGCGGTCGTCGGCATGACCGATTATGCTCAGGATGAACTCGGAAACGTGGTGTACGTGGAACTTCCGGCTGTCGGATCCATGCTGGCACGCGATTCCGAACTCGGTGCCATGGAGAGCGTGAAGACCATAGAGCCCATCTATTCTCCCATCGAAGGAAAAGTCGTGGCCGTCAATGAATCACTACCTGACGCACCGGACCTCATCAACAAATCCCCCTACGATGAAGGTTGGATCGCCGAACTCGAATTGTCTGACGAGTGCGCTGCCAACGGTCTGATGGATGCCGATACATACAGGGAACTGCTCGGAAAGCTTACCATATGATCTCTGCGGCCGCTGCGTTGCTAGCTGCAACATGGCATGATGTCCGTGTCCGAGACGGATTATCGTCTCTCTGACACTCCATAGGCGTCGTTCGTTCGATCTCCTGTGCCATACAGCAAAAAGGATCTGCACAGCGAAGGCGGAAACATGTCTGCTCGGACCGCGCCGACCATCGCGCGGTTTGAAAATAAGAAAAATACAGGCGGGAGTCCGCCCGCCTGCATATGGAGGCAATACTGAAGTCCCGATCAGGCAGATGCCGTGTTCTTCGCAGGCGCTGTGATGTAGTGGTTGTACACGTACACCATGACTGCCCAGATCGCGACGATGCCCACGAGCATGCCGACGCCGATGGTGCCCATCTCATAGAGCATCGCGGCCGTATCCCCCGCACTGTTCATTGCCGTGAGGAAGGGGAACCATGGGACGATCTCGCCGTGCCAAACGTGTTCCACCGCCAAGGCGGCCACAGTGACCCAGATCATTGCATTCAACCATCCGATGTGATACTTTTCAGGTATTCTACTGCTGCATGCGGTCGTTATCAGACCGGCAGCCGCTGCAACCAAAAAACATGCCATTTACACACTCTCCGTTATTTTTTCGGCCGAAACCTCGACCAGATGTTTCTCTCTCAGCTTCGTGACCAGCACGTAGAGCTCCCATACTGCGAAGATGGGGATGAGCATCGATATGCTGAGGACAAGAGCCTCGGCACTGATCTCGAAATATTCCCCGCCGCCTTCCATGAGAAAACCCATTGTGTGATCGACGAAAATGCAGGCTGTCAACCCCCAGAGCCCGATGGCCAAGAGTTCCAGCTTGTACTTTTCGGAAACGAACAGATACACTGCGGTCACGCACATCGCGGCCACTGCAGATATTATAAGCCACATTTATTTCACCGTAACACTATTCAAGTGTTAGTAACACTCAATACATACTAATTATAAAAAGATATGCGCACAATAAAATTATGCATAATCGATTATCTTTTGCAGAACGGCTGACGGAAAAACGTCTTCATGCTGGAAACACACGAATGAAAAGGAAAAAGGGGGGATATGCCCCCGGTTTCAATACTTTTTGATGGCGTCGAGGGAACCGCAGCCTTTGGCGGCCTCGATGCAGTCACAATGCTTTCCGGCCCCTATCTTGGGAAGGCCGTTCTCCAGGAGCGTGAGCACCTTGCCGAGGCATTCGGCCATGGTCTTCAAGACCATGTCGATATCCACGGCCTCCTCCTTCCAAGCATCGTAATCCGTGACCGTGGCGAGGCTGCAGTAGCACATACCAAGCTCCCTGGCCAACTGCGCCTCCGGAACTGCGGTCATGCCGATGATGTCCCCGCCGAGTATCCTGAACATGTTGCTCTCGGCACGGGATGAGAACCTCGGGCCTTCGATGCACACATATGCGCCGCCCTTGTGGTACTTTATCCCCATGCCCTTCGCCGCATCGGCAAAGATGCCGTTGAGGTACGGGCAGAACGGGTCCGCGAGGGAGATGTGGACGGTCTGATCGTAGAAGTATGTGTAATCGCGCCTCTTGGTGAAGTCGATTATCTGATCCGCGATGACCAGATCCCCGGGGGCCATCTCCTCTTTGAGCGAGCCCACGGCGCATGCCGAGATGACGTACTCGCATCCGAGCTGCCTGAGGGCGTACATGTTGGCCCTGTACGGAACGGATGACGGAGGGTGCTGATGGCTCTTGCCGTGGCGGAAGAGGAAGGCCACCTCCACTCCTTTGATCTTCCCTATGAGTATGGAATCCGACGGTTTACCGAAGGGCGTGTCCGGGAATTCGCTCCTGATGGTCTCGAATGTATCGGGATTGTATATCCCGGTGCCGCCTATTATAGCGATCTTTGGCATGCCCCGATAATATTGTGATTATTCTTAAAGATGCCTTATTGCCTCGTAGGGCGTCACATGGAGCGCGGTCTCCGCTTCTTTGGCGGTGAGCCCGGCGCCCAATGCGACCGTCAGCGCGGCGGCGTCGTCCATGAGGTTCTCGGGAGCATGCGTATCGGAGTCGATGACCATCTTGGCACCGACCTGACGTGCGACATTGACCACATGCCCGTTGGTGATGTTGTGCCCCATCCTGCCCGTGATCTCCAGGATGACATCGTTGTCCTTGGCCGCCTGTGCTTCTTCCACGGTGATGAAACCCGGATGTGCCAGTATGTCTATGTCCGGATTCTCCGCAGATGCTCTGTTCGTGCCGGGGGCGACCGGTTCGGTCACGGTCTCGCCGTGGACGACGATCCATTGCGCGCCGTATCCCCTGGCCTGCCTGGCGACCTTGGCGATCTTGGAAGGGGGCACATGGGTTATCTCCACCCCCGGGATCACCTTTATGTAGTCCTCGCAGAGCTCGACGGCCTTCACCACATTCGTCACCACATGCTCCACGTTGGTCATGTCCACATGGTCGGTTATCGCTATCGCATCATGACCGAGGACCATCGCCCTCCTGACCAATTCTGCGGGGATAAGCTCCCCGTCGCTGAATATCGTGTGAGTATGCAGATCGACCCTCATTGTCTCCTCTCCGAGAGCTTCTCGAACACCTTCTCCATGGGAAGGCCCGTCTTCTCGACGGCCACCATCGTGTGGTATATCATGTCCGCCAATTCCCAGGCCATCTCGTCGACATCCCCGTCTTTGATCGCGAGGACGAATTCTGCGGATTCCTCGACGATCTTCTTGCACATGCGCGTCTCATCGGACATGAGCTTGCACGTGTAGCTGTCCTCCGAAGGATTGTCCCTGCGGTCGTCGATGACTGCCTTGAGGTCGGGGATTATGGCCGATGTCTTCTCGGTGTCACCGTATATGACCTCATCGAAACACGAGGGACGGCCGAGGTGGCAGGCGATGCCGCCGACCTGCTCCACGCGCGCCAATATGGTGTCCGCATCGCAGTCTATCTGCAGTGAGACTATCTTCTGCAGGTGGCCGGATTCCTCGCCCTTCTTCCACATCTTCTGGCGGCTGCGGGACCAGAAATGAGTGTACCCCGTGCTCTTCATGAGGCTCACGGCCTCCTCATTCGCCCATGCGACCATGAGGACCTGTCCGGTTATGTGATCTTGGACAACGACCGGGATCAATCCGTTCCCGTCGTACTTGAGATCGGTCATCTTACCACGACCCCTCTGTCCTTCAGATACTCCTTGACCTCGGAAACCGTGTGCTCGTTGTAATGGAAGATGGATGCCGCAAGCGCTGCGCTGGCCCCGGTCTGCGTGAAGACCTCGTATATGTCCTCTATGCTGCCGCAGCCTCCAGATGCGATGACGGGTATGGAGACCTCGTCCGTGATGGCCGCCGTCAGCGGTATGTCGTAACCTTCCTCGACACCGTCCGCGTCCATGGATGTTAGGAGTATCTCCCCTGCGCCCAGCTCCTCGACCTTCTTTGCCCAGGAGACGGCATCGATGCCGGCGGACTTGGTTCCGCCGTGCGTGAAGACCTCCCACCTGTCGCCGACGCGTTTGGCGTCGATGGCTATGACGACGCATTGCCTTCCGAAATCGTCGGCACAGGACGATATGATGTCCGGGTTCGAGACCGCGGCGGAGTTCATGGAGACCTTGTCCGCCCCGGCGTTGAGCGCATCGTGCATATCGGAAACGGTCCTGATGCCCCCGCCCACGGTGAGTGGCACGAAGAGGTTCTTGGCCGTCTCCGAGACGATGTCCAGGGTGTTCTGCCTCGCTTCCAGGGATGCGGAGATGTCCAGGAACGTTATCTCGTCGGCACCCTGTTCCTCGTATGCACGCGCCAATGCCGGCGGGCTGCCCACATCTTTGAGGTTCTTGAAATTGATTCCTTTGACTACTTTGCCGTCTTTGACGTCCAAACATGGGATTATTCTTTTCGTAAGCATGTGATCACCCTTTGACCTCTACGCGGTCTTTGGTACTGAGCTCGCTGTCCCTCTCCCTGAGGGCGGCCTTGAGGGCGGCGCCCATGGATTTGAACGAGGCTTCGACGATGTGGTGCTCATCGAAACCGCGGATGACCACCGTGTGGAGAGTGATGCCGGAAGACATCGCGAAACTCCTGAAGAAGTGATGATAGAGCGTATCGGGGCAGTCGATCTCCGCATAAGGGCGGTCGACGATGTCCAGCGATGTCATCACCAGCGCATCGTCCATGGGGACCACTTTGGTGGACATCCTCTCTATCGGCCTGCCGTCGTTGGCCTTGGCGAACGCCTTGCCGATCGTTATCGCCACATCCTCGATGAGGTGGTGGTCGTTATCCCCGGACGCTTTCATGGATATGTCGAACGATGCGTACCTAGCAAGGGTCTCCACCATGTGCTTGAGGAACTGGATGTCGCACTCGACATCGTACTTCCCGCTGCCGTCCAGGTTGAGGTCGATGACGACGTTCGTCTCCTTGGTGTTACGCTCTATTTGGGCTATCCGGTCGCTCATGATGTATCGCGGCGTTCATTGATGTCGCGATATAAGTAGTTCACGAGCGCGAGCGCGCGTCCGCGCTTATGTTCTTGCGCGGGCATTCCATGCACTTGGTCAGCGGCGTCTGGGACCCCATCCTGTCGTATATCTCGGCCAACATCCCGGATCCTTTGACGAAAACGCAGATGCGGCAGAGCTCCACGGTGATATCGCCGCCTGCCGCGATCCTTTCGGCGGATTCAGAGATCTGCTTGTAGAAATCATCGCGGTACTTGCTCTCATCGATCGTGGGGTTCCCGCCCCTGAGGCCGTTGATGTACTGGGACACTGCGGCACTTGTGACACCGAAAGACTCTGCGACCTTCATCTGGGTATATCCATGGACCTTCACCAGCTCTTTGGCCAACGATCCCCTTGCGGTAGGCAGGAGTTGCGATACGACAAGTTCACAGGGAAGTTTCATGATAACACTGTTACATGGATTGATTGATGCAATATAAACGCTTTGTGCATTGGATGTATGCCCCCATCGCGATGCGCGGTCACGCTTTCCAAGGCGTTCCCCATTCCCAGGGCGAGACGCGTCCTGTGTAGATCGCTATGCCCACGACGGCTCCCTCGGCGCCTGCGGACGACAGGGTCATCGCATCGCGATGCGTGGTCACGCCGCCGGATGCGACCACGGGGCACGGGCACCTGGATATGAAATCCTCTGCCCATTCCTCATCGATCCCGTTGCCCTTGCCCTCTACGTCGACATTTGTGTTGAGGACGCCTGCGAGCGGAAGGCTGCGTATCACGCCGAACATCTCGTCCAGGGATATGGGCGCGGACTCCTGCCACCCCTTTATCGCTATCTCGCCGTTCTTCGTATCAAGTGCCAGCATTATCTTTTTCGGATATTTCCGGGCCATGTCGCACAGCCAAGCGGTGTCTTTGACGGCCTTGGTGCCGACAATCACCCTATGCGCTCCGGCGCAGATGTACTCCTCGATCTTGTCCTCGGACCTTATCCCTCCGCCGACCTGCACGGGCACACCGGCCTCTTTGATGATGCGGCAGATCACCTGGGAATTGTCCTCTTTGCCGAAGGCGCCGTCCAGGTCCACGAGATGGAGCATCGGAGCGCCTTTCGCCACCCACGACATGGCGACCTCGTATGGGTCGGGGATGATTATCTGCTCGGAACCCGGTACTCCGCCGACCAGCTGGACCACGTGATGGTCCATGATGTCCACGGCAGGGATTATGATCAAAGGCATCCCTCCGCGAAACCGATGAAATTGGTGAGATATGCCAGACCGGACCCGCTGCTCTTCTCGGGGTGGAACTGGGACCCGTACACGTTCTTCACCCTGAAGAGCGTGGGTATGTCATTCCCCTCGTACTCCGTATGGCCGACGGCCATCGACGGGTCATCGGGGACCCCGTAATACGAATGCGCGAAATAGAAATTGCGGTTCTCGATGCCGTCCATGATAGGATCTTGAGTCTTCACGGTGTTCCACCCCATCTGCGGCACCTGGCGGGCCTTGAGGTTGACCACGTGCCCGGGCACCATGCCCAGACCTGGGCACTTGCCCTCGGCGCTGTCGTCGAACAGTATCTGCATGCCTATGCAGATCCCGATCATCGGCGTACCGGATGCCAACATTGATTTCAAATCGTCTTTATATGGCAGAAGGCGGGATATAGTCTTATCGAATGCCCCGACACCGGGGAACACGATGCATTCCGCATCCAGGAGCTCGGACATGTCGGTCACGACCTCGGTGACCGCACCGCAGTCCTCCAAGGCCTTTTTTATAGAGTGGAGATTGCCGACGCCGTAGTCGGCTATCGTCATCTTCAGCGGCATTCCGAGATCACCTGGGCCATCTTGTCGATCATCATCTCGTTGAGCTCCGCGGTGCCGATGGTCATCCTGACGCAGTTCTCGGTCCTGTGCTTCGAGCCGAAATCGCGTATGAGGACGCCTTTCTCCTTGAGCCCTTTGACCATGTCCGCATGGTCGATGGGGCATTCCGCCAGGATGAAGTTGGAATCGGACGGGAATGTCCTGAAGCCCAGGCCCCTGAGGGCGGAATCCAGTTTCGGGCGCTGCTCGTTGACCATGGCGACGCTCCTCTTGATGAAGCCCTGGTCCTTGACGGCCGCTATGGCCGCACCCTCGGAGAGCATGTTCAGCGAGTAGGGGATCTTGACGCAGTTCATCATGTCCGCCACCGCGATGTTCGACACTGCATAGCCGACCCTGAGCCCGGCCATCGAATATGCCTTCGAGAACGTCCTCATCACTATGAGGTTCTCGAACTCGTCGACCTTGGATATCATGGAACCCGAGGCGTATTCGACATATGCCTCATCGAGTATGACGATCCCGTCGAACCTGTTCAACACCTCTTCCACATCCTTGTGCCTGAATATGTTGCCGGTGGGGTTGTTGGGACTGGGCATGATGATGACCTTGGCGTCCGTCCTGACCATGTCATCCACATTCAACTGGAAATCCTCGTCCAGTTCCACGGGGATCGTCGCCCCGCCGTTCATCGTTATGAAATAATCGTAAAGGGAATAAGAAGGCACCGGCATGACGCAATCGCTGCCGACCTCCGCGAATGTCTTGAATGCGACGTCCAGCATCTCGTCCGATCCGTTACCGGCGACGAAATTGTCTGTCTGAAGGCCGTAAAGCTCAGCGAGCGCTCCCCTGAGACCGTCCGAATAGGTGTTGGGATAACCGCTGATGTCCCCGCGCCAATTCTTCATGTACTCCATGGCGGCGGGGTTGGGACCGAGCACATTGGTGTTCGTGTCCATGCGGACCTCTCCTCCGATCTTGGGATTGTAGTACTTCTGGAACCCGCGGGCGGATGCCCTCATCATGTCGCGGGATGGCATTCACTGCACCAGCCTGTCTATAGGGAGGATGAGTATGCCTTTACCGCCGATGTTCTTGAGGCCGTTGACGGCCTCATAGACCTCGTCCTGGGATATGACGACGTGGATGGCGACCATGTCCGTCCTGCCGGCGATGTCCAGCACGGTCGGGCCGCCGATGCCCGGGAGCATCTTCTCGACCTGCGGCAGTTTGGAACGGGGGATGTCGGCCATGAGGTACTTCATCTTCTCGGCCGCTATGACGCTGGAGATCGCATTGACGACGTTGTCGATCTCCGCCCCCCTCTCCTTGAGGGCGGCCTTGGTGGTGATGACGGCGGCCTGGGATTTCACGATGGTCTCCACTTCCACCAGATTGTTGGTCTTCAGCGTGGAACCGCTGGAGACGAGGTCGACTATGATGTCCGAGACCCCGAGGTACGGCATGATCTCCGCCGCGCCCGAGACCGTGACGACCTCGACGCTCTTGCCCCTCTCGGCCATGAACTTGCGGGTTATGTTGGGGAACGAAGTGGCGATGCGGCATCCGGAAGGGATATCGTCGAGGCACTTTATCCTGGATGCTTCGGGAGCTGCAACGGAGAGACGGCAGAAACCGAACTCCAGATCGAGGACGTTCTCCATCGCATAGCCGGATTCCGCCACCTGGTCCAGACCGGTGATCCCCAGGTCTATCGTCCCGGAGTTTATGAACTCGGGGATATCCTGTGCACGGACGAACATGACCTCTATGTCCTGGTTCTTCACCGTGACGTACAGCCTCCTCCCCCAGTCCTCTCCTATGTCGAGTCCGGATTTCTGGAGGAGCTCCACTGCCCTCTCATTCAGCCTTCCTTTGTTGGGTATCGCCATTCTGAGCGTCATTTCGTCGCCTCGGATGCTTTGGTATAAGTATAGCATAGATAAGGTTTGTCGATGCCTTCGACCGTATGGGCGGCGGGGTGCCCGCTTCTGCGCGGGACGCCTCTGCCGCGATCGGATCACAGGTAGTTCTTGGCCTTGGCGAGCTCTGCGTTGAGAACAGAGCCTCCGGCGCCGCCCCTGATCGTGTTGTGGGACATGGCGAACGCCTTGTAGTATCCGTTGCTCTTCCTTATCCTTCCGATCGTGACGGCCATTCCCCTGGCGCGCTGAGGCGTTCCTGCCATGGCATCGAACACCGGCTGCGGGCGGTTGGGCTCGGTCCTGACTATGATCGGCTGGGTCGGAGCGGACGGGAGGTTCAGCCTCTGAGGCTCGCCGCGGTACTTCTCCAAAGTGGTGGCGATCTCCTCGAGCGACGGGGAACCCTCGAGGTCCAGGACCAGCGATTCGGTGTGCCCGTCGATGACAGAGACCCTTGCGCAATTGGCCATGACCTTGAAATCGGCGTACTTGAAAGCGCCGTTCTCATATGTGCCGAGCATCTTGGCGAGCTCGGCCTCCATCTTCTCCTCTTCTCCGCTGATGTACGGTACGACGTTGCCGACCGCGTCCAGCGAGGGGACGCCGGGGTATCCCGCGCCCGAGAGCGCCTGGTAGGTTGATACGAACGCCTGCTTCAGGACGTATGCGTCGTTGATGGCGGCCAGAGGTGCCGCGATGCCCGTGGATGAGCAGTTGGCATTGGTCACGATGAAACCGCCGTTGCCGTAGGTCGATTGGTCCTTCACGGATTCCATCTGGTCGGGGTTCACCTCCGGGATTATGATCGGCACGTTCTTGTCCATCCTGTGGGAGCCCGCATTTGTGAATATGGCCACACCCAGACCTGCCAGGTCGGATTCGGTCGGTCCGGCCAGGTCCGAGGGGATCCCGCTGAAGGCCAGCCTGTCGTTCTTGGCTATCTTATTGAGGTCCATGACCTCGATCTCCCTCTCCATGGTCTCATCGAGGTACACGTGGTCCCTGACCTTCAGAACGTCCTTGAGCTTCTTGCCGGCGGACCGCTCGGATGCGTAGAGCCCCTCGATCTCGAAATAGGGGTGGTCCTCCAGCATCTGCACGAACCTCTGGCCGATCATGCCCGTGGCGCCTAGGATTGCTACGTTGATTTTGCTCATTTTTACACACTCCGTGCGAATGGCGATGATATGACGAGCCGATTAAATAACTATCGCGCAGAACTAAAACGCGCATCCTGCATCGGCATGACCCCTGGTACATGCCGCAGGGGCGAGGGGCCGTCGATGTCACTCGAAGAAATGCTTCTGCCTCTCCTTGGAGATCTTCAGGAGGACTTCGGCAATCTGACGTGCTTCGTTCTCGGAGAGGCTGACCTCTTCGCAGAGCTCGTGGTATCTCCTGATGACCTCTGCCTCCTTCTCGGGATCCCAGTAATCCATCGCAGATGTCTTCTTGGCCTTGGCCAGCTCGTCTGCGATCTCCATACGGGTTGCGATCAGATCGATGATCTCTTCGTCGATCGCTTCGATCTGGTCCCTGAGTTCCTTTGTGTTCGGCATTTCGCACCGTTCCATTATCGATTTCATGTAAATAAATCGTTTCGTCATAAGACGATCATGTGTCCCCTGAAGATTGGATTGGATTCGTGCACATAATGGATGTGAATTGAGATAAATAGAGATTGGATGTATATTCCAACTTATGAATAACCGCAATTCAAGGACAATCGTCGCCATGGCTATGATCGCCCTGACAATTGTGTCCGCTGCGATCATGGTCGATGCCGGCGAAAATGCTGATGGAGCAGTTGGCGACAAGATCCTGTACAACGGCGTTAACTACAAAGTAACAAATGAATTCCCCAGAGAAGCGATGGTCATCCCGTTGGACGTTGGCACATACAGCGGAGCCGTGAACATCCTGACCTCGGTGAATGGATACAGCGTCAAAAAAATTAATGACGGAGCATTCGAAGGATGCACGGGCATGACATCCGTAACCATACCGAACACAGTGACAGCGATAGGGGATCATGCGTTCAAAGGATGTTCCGGGCTAACCTCGGCCACGATACCCGAGAACACCGCTACCATCGGAAAAGGAGCTTTTGAGGATTGCAGCAACATTACGAAAGTCACCATATCATCGACCGTCTCGTCAATCGGTGATCTGGCATTCAGAGGATGTTCTTCGGTCACCGAGTACATCGTGGCGGCTGGCAATGCAGCATTTTCAAGTGAGGCGAAGGTGCTGATGGACCACGGTAAAACAAAGATCATCGCGTATCCTGCGGGAATGTCCGGAGGATTCGCTGTTCCAAATACAGTGACAGAGATTGTTGCATATGCATTCGAGAATGCGAAAGTTACGGGCATATCCTATGCATCGCCTACATTGGAGACGATCGGAGACCGTGCGTTCTACGGTTCCAACCTCAGCGGCGAGATGAGGATACCTTCGACGGTGACATCGATGGGAACTGGTGCATTCGGCAACTGCAACAGCCTGACCGCGGTTGTAGTGGATCCCGCCAACACCGTCTATGACAGCGACATTTATGGAATCCTGTACAAAGGTACCGAGATAATCCAATGCCCCGGAGGATTCACAGGCGGTCATGAGATAGCGGCCTCGGCAACAAAGATAGGTGACGGTGCCTACGGCGGATGCACAAACCTGACCTCGGTCTCCTTCAAAGGGACCGTGATGATCGCCATCGGAGCAGGGAGCTTCGAAGGATGCACGGGATTGAACACCATGGACCTCTCGAAAATCACTGCGATCGGCGAATCTGCATTCAGCGGATGCACATCGTTGCAGACCGCCGATCTGTCGGCGTTGGCCACGATCGAAGCGGGAACATTCGGAGGATGCACATCGTTGCAGACCGCGATTTTCAAGGATGATGCCGTTCTGGGATCGCATTCTTTCGACGGATGTGCGGCACTGTCCGGTGTAACGTTCGGAACCTCCATGACGATAGGGGAGTATTCGTTCAGAGGTTGCACATCCCTGTCGATCGGAGAATCGTATGTCTGCGATTTCGACAAGATCGGGGAAAGCGCATTCCAAGGATGCACGGCCATAATGTACCTGACGTTGCAGACCGCCGTGGACTTGGAGAAAAGCTCCTTCGAAGGTTGCTCCAAACTTAATTTCGTCAAAGTCAACACCGGATCGAAGGATGTCGGCGAACGCGCGTTCTATGGTTGCAGCCAACTCGTATCATTCTCATTCGGAACAACTTCCTCTATAGGAAAAGAGGCATTCTACGGATGCAACAGGTTGGAGATGGCGACGATGTCCGCATCATCGCTCGGTGCATCTTCGTTCTACGGCTGCGGCTCGCTCATATCCGTTTCATTGCCAGACGCAGTGACTGATATCCCGAAAGATTGCTTCCACGGATGCTCCGCACTTGAAACCATAACATGGAACGGGATAAAAACCGTCGGCGAAAAGGGATTCTACGGTTGCAGCTCAATGGTAACTTCGATGCCCTCCGCACTCGAGACGATAGGTGATGAGGCATTCCATGGTTGCATCTCCCTCGACGCCGTGTCACTAGGAGATGCCGTGACTGCGATCGGCACATCCTCATTCGAATCATGCACCGGGATCGTTTCCCTGAATATCGGCAATGCGCTCCCAAAGATCGGCGACGGGGCATTCAGAGGGTGCACATCATTGACGGCAATCACTTATGGCACAACTGTCAAAACAATCGGCAGCGGTGCATTCGACGGCTGCAAGAAACTCATCACGGGCATCGCAAGCACAACGGAATCCATCGGAGAATATGCATACAGGGGCACGGCCATCGAATCCGCGACTCTGACCGATACTTTGAAAACAGCGGGCAAGGGAGCATTCTCGGACTGCGTGAAACTCGTTTCCGCCACAATATCCGCGAACGCCGATTTCAAGATAATACCCGCAGAGATGTTCTCCAAATGCACGGCACTCGAGACTGTCGCATGGAACCCTAACTCCAACGTAGTGCGGATCAACGACTCGGCGTTCTCGGGATGCGGTTCCCTCGAGGCCATCTCCATTCCCGCATCCGTGTCATACATCGGCAGCAACGCTTTCAAAGAGTGCATATCGCTGACCAAAGTCACATTTGAACATACTGCAGACCCGTTGTCCGTCACAGTCGCTGCCGGTGCCTTCGAGTGCGGAACCTCCGCGCACCCTGTCAACCTGGTCATGATCGTTAATCCGGGGACGTCCGCCAATTTCATCCCTGCCGGCACGGCATATACCACGATAACGCGCCAGGATTCCAGCGTAGTGCAGTATACGGTGTATTTCAACTCCAACGGTGGAACGGGATCTCAGACATCGGTGCAAGGATCCGGCACGGTTTCTTTACCCTCTTCATCGACCTTCGCCCGCAGCGGTTACAAGTTCCTCGGATGGTCCCTTACACCCGACGGCAGCCCTGTCAGTTCCGTCTCCGTCGGCTCCGGCACTGCCGGGCACAACACTACCGTCTATGCAGTATGGGGGAAACTGTTCACCATCACATACGACGCCAACGGCGGGACGGGAACGAAGGTCACCGAAACTGCCACCGACGGCAGCACATACTATATCAGAGACAACATCGGATACACGAAAGCCGGATACATACTGAAAGGATGGTCGGATTCCAAGACCGGGACCGTGGCCTTGAACTCTTGGACCGTGGCCGGCGATAAGACGTTCTACGCCATCTGGGTCACTTCTGTGAAGATAACGTATAACGCGAACGGTGGCACTGGAACCGCTTATGCAGAAGACATTGCGAAAGGCACAGCCTACACCCTCCCCACGCACTGCGGGTACGATAAGACCGGGTTCTCATTCGGAGGATGGTCCAAGACGTCCAACGGCACTGTTGTGACCTCGGTGGACGGGACCGCGAACATCACTGTATATGCCCTGTGGACCGATATAACGTACAAGATCGCCTACAAATCCAACGGAGGCAGTGGCACGCATGCTGCTGACACAGTCGCCAAAGGGGCGACGGCGATCTTGGACTCGAGCACCACATTCACCAGATCCGGCTATTTTTTCGTGGGATGGTCGAAGACCGTCACAAACCCACAGATCATAACATCCATCCCCGCAGTCTCGTCGGATCAGACGGTGTATGCGATATGGACGGATATCCAGTTCACAATATCTTATGATGCGAACGGGGGGACCGGCACCCATGCAACCGATAAGGTGTCCAAAGGCGGGAACATCGATCTGGATACAGCATCGACGTTCAAACGTGAAGGGCACATGTTCTCCGGATGGTCGCTTACTGCAGGAGGCCCGACCGTGAAGACGCTGTCTGCGGTCTCTGATGACATCACGGTCTATGCCGTATGGAAAGTGCTGTACAAAGTGACGTATGACGCCAATGGAGGCATCGGGACGCAATCGTCCATCGAGGCCACTGCAGGGAGCACGGTGCAGCTGTCGGCATCCACGACGATCGCCAAGGACGGTTATGACTTCGGCGGATGGAGCACCACATCCGACGGGAAGAACATCGTCAAGTCCCTGATCATATCCGGGGATACCACGGTGTATGCTTCGTGGGTCGCATCGACCGGTTCCGATTCACCGGGTTCCGACAGTGGGAACACGGTGAATGGAACGGGCAATTGGTCGCAGGCACCGGTCATGGCCATCATCCCGGTCATCCTGGTGTGTGCAGTGTTGGGGCTGATATGGTACCGCACCGGAAGGATATGATGTAGTTCGAATGAGATGATTGCCCGCCTCGACATCTGGCGGACGGGCCAACATGTTCAATATCTGTCGCACCTGGGGCATTTGTCACGACGGCTATTGGACTTCAGTATGCGCGTCACGCCGCATTTCGGACAGGTGTATGTGCTGACCGGCTCATCCCATTTCTTCGTTTTACAAGCCGGGCAGTTCTTCGGCGCCCTATCGCCCACCTGCGCCCATCTATGTCCGCAGCGGATGCAGATGTTGTCGATCTTGTCCTCATTCCACTTTGGAGAACCGCAACCAGCGCAACGGACTGTGAACTCGGAAGCCGATGTCCATTCGAAGCTGCAACGCTTGCACTTATGACGAAACCTCGGAGGGGCCGCCCATTTGGTGGTCTTGCACATGGGGCATCTGTACGGGCTCTCCTTCCTCGATGTCCATTCATGCCCGCACTGATTGCACGACAGGATGTTGAAGCGTTCTTCCGATGCTTCGGATCCAACATCCCACCTGCGCGTATGGCAGGCCGGACAGAATTTGGGCAGATCGCTCCCTGCGCGCATCCAAACATGGTTGCATTTACCGCAGGACAACGGTATGCTGCGATCTTCAATACTCTGTGACATTTCCATCCTCCTTGTACCTCTTCGGCAACACGTAGATCTCTCCGTCGACATCCAATCCGACGCGGGCCTCCACGTCGTATACTTCGCGGATCAAGTCCTCCGTGACGACTTCTTTCGGATCGCCCACCTTCACGATCCTGCCCTGTTTCATGATGACACAGATATCGCAATATCTCGCCATCAGGGAGATGTCGTGCTCGGCCACCAGGACTGTCATGTCCTTGCGGGACATGTGGCGCAGGTATTCCATCACCTGCAGCTTATATTTCATATCCAGATGGGATGTGGGCTCATCGACGAGCATAAGCTTCGGCTCTTGGACGTAGGCTTTGGCGATCAACGCCCTCTGCCTCTCGCCCGATGACAGCATAGAAACGCTCTTGCGCCGAAGGCCGTCGATGCCGAACGTTCTGAGCGCGTTCCTGACGGATGCCTCATCCTCTTTGGATTCCCACCACACACGGTCGACGAAAGGGTATCTTCCGAGCATCACCATGTCCATCACGGACATGCCGAACGTGGGTCCCGCCTCGGCGGGAACGGTGGCGACGAGCTTCGCGACCTCCGCGGGCCTCATCGACCCGATGTCCCGACCGGCGACCTCCATGGTCCCGCCGTCTGGATCATGGATCTTGCAGATGCATTTCATCATCGTGGACTTCCCACAGCCGTTGGGGCCTATCAATCCCACCATGAGCCCGCTTCCAAGCTCCAGATCGATGGTGTCCACGGCGGTGAAATCCCCGAAGACCTTGCGAAGGCCTTTGATCCTCAGAAGCGGATCATCCATCATACTCACGCCCCTTCCTCATGAGCATGTACGCAAAAATGGGCGTTCCGATGATCGCGGTTATGGCGCCCACTGGAAGCTCCATCGGCGACATGACCGTCCTTGCGATGAGATCGGCAAATAGCATCAGCATCGCGCCCAACACGATGGATGCTGGCATGATGAGCCTGTGATCGCCGCCCATGGCCATCCTGCAGGCATGTGGGACGACCAGACCGACGAACCCTATCACCCCGACGAAGGCCACGCAGAGCGCAGTGAGGACCGAGGCTATGATGAGAGCCGTCCTCTTGAACCTCTTCACGTTGAGGCCGAGCTGTTTCGCCTGTTCCTCTCCCATCATGAACAGGTTGAACTCCCGCGCCCAGACCATCGCTATGAGGGCTATCGCAATGACTGGGATGAAAACAAGCCATGCGTTCTCCCAGGTGATGTTGGCGAAACTACCGAACAACCACCACATGGCATTCGTTATATTATGCTCCGACATCGAAAGGAATATCGTCTGCACGGACGAGAATGCGAACCCCACTATCACACCCGCGAGGATGTAATTGGTCGCGGACCCGCCGGATCCTTCGGCGACCGCCATCGTTACCCCGAAGGCCACCAGACCGCCGATGATCGCGGCCACCGGGATCATGTAAATGGACCCGCTTGTGAACGACATCGTTATGCCTGTCGCCACCACGGCGATGGCCAGACATCCCGCGCCGGAGGACACTCCGGTTATATAGGGGTCCACCAACGGGTTCCTTATTATCGCCTGGAACATGCAACCTGCCACGGCAAGACCGGCACCGACGGCCACCGCCGCTATGGCACGAGGCAACCTGGCCTGATAGATGTACAGCTCGGTCGGATCCAGATTGACCCCGCCCTTTGCTATCGCCGATACCATGGCGCCGATTGCATCGCTTATGGGTATTATCCCGCCGGAGGATATCGCGATGGATATCATGAAGGCCACTGCTGCCATTACCGCACCGAACACGGTTATGAGGACAAATCTCCGCTTCTTCAACGAGATCTCGCCCTCATCTTCCGACGTGACCATACGGTCCCGCATCCTCCGGATGCCTTCTTTTATCCAAGCTGGCTTCTTCTCTCCATCAATCATCTTCAAATCCCTCAATAGAACCTGTAAAGCCCGAACAAGCTGAGGGCAACGACCGCAGCGAGCACGATCCATGACCAATGTGCGAGACCGCTGTTCTGCAGGACGATCTCCCCGTCATCACCGTATTCACGGCCGGATGTCTCGGACAGACAATATATCGCGCCGTAATCGTTGCCGACGTAGACTTTCCCGTCGGCCACTGTCGGCGATACCATCGAGTACGATCCTGAAGAGTATGGCGCCAACCTCACCCTCCAGACCTCACTTCCGTCATCGGCGCTCATGGCCGTCACCCCACCTCCCGCCGGCCAGAACGATCCGGCCGAGTAATCGGCGGAGTACAATACACCGTCCGCCAGCGTCAATCCGGCCTTGATGACCGAGCGGGTACTGCTGGTCCACACCACATTCCCGTCGAAATCGAACTTGCAGACAGCGGAAACAACATACGCCGTCCTGCCATCCGCGAACTGCAGCACCTCTGCACCGCCATACGCAGGCGAAACATACGTGTAGAACCCGTCCCTGCCTACGGCCGGATCGTTGCACAGTGCATCAATCTTCCAAAGATACGCCGATCCTCCCTGGCCCTTGCCCGTGGAAGCATCGACGCATATGGTGTACCCGGACAGACTGGAAAGCCCCCCGTCATTGCACGATACCGCGAGCCTTCCTCCCGGGAGGACCGAGATGGACGATACAGACCCTGGAGTGCCAGGATGTGGCCTGTTTTCCGAACCTAGGTCGATCATCCTATTGACCCAGACTTCCTCTCCAGTGCCTGCATCCAACGAGTACAGATACCCTTCATAGCTCCCGATGAACAGCATCCTCCTGCCATCCACGTCCGTTATCGTGGGAGGATGGTAGTAGAAACTGCCCCTTGTCCCCGTGTATTCCCCGTCTGAAACAGTGGCAGGCGGACAATAATCCCATAACAACGCGAGCCCGGATGCGCGGGATGCGGAGTAGCACAGCACATGGCCGTCAGACGTTCCGAAGTAGACTGCACCGCTGTCATAGACGGGAGTGGTGCCGCCGGTGACGAATGTACGCCCGTTCCATACGACGTTTCCATCCGAATCCACAGGATAATCGTAATCCCTCTTCACTGAATCGATTAGCTGCCCCGTGAGACGATCGATGCAATACGTGGTGCCTCCGGCAGAATTGGCCACGATGATGTCGCCGATGATCACAGGGGTCGTGGTATCGTACCCGCCGTTATACTCGAAACGATACTTCCATACAATATCCCCAGTCAGACGATCGATGCAATACAGCCAAGGGTCCCCATCCTCCCCAGATCCCTTGTAGGCACCGTTGGTCGTATGGTACAGGAGGTTCCCGGCGACCAGGATGTCCGAGCAGACGTAACCTGTCGTGTATGTGCGGTACCATTCCAACGGGGTCGCGACGGTTTCCGGCCCGGTTCCTTCAGAGACGGAGGATCCCGAGGAATCGCCGCCGGACGAAGTCCACGAGAACATCGACACTGGCGTCTCCACAGGCATCACCCCCGAAGGATAGAACCCCGCCGCGAACGATCCTCCCGTATATGGATCTCCGAAGCTCCCTCCGGCGGTCCAGGTTCCGTCAGACCATTTGAACAGCTTCCAATCGCACACCTGACCTCCGACGGCACATGCCCTCATGCTTCCGATGGACCTTACGGCCGAACCTGATATCTCCGTATCCAGACCTAGCGAGCCCGCTGCCGTGGATACGATCGCCGCATAGGTACCGTCCGTCGACACGGAAGACCAGTACGTGTTTCCGTCACCCATGTCCATCAGCACATACCCCGACTCCTCCGAATCAACACTGTCCGACATGAGAGGCACCGAGAAAACCAACAGCACTGCCAGGACCGCTGCGGCTAACCTCATGCGGCCACCTTCTGGTACTTGAGATACGATGTATAATCGTCCCCGAAATAATTCGGGATGACATCCAGCGGATCGATGTCCGAGAATGCTTCTGGATTGGCGATCTTGGCTATCAGCTCCACAGCCTCCGCCAATCTCGGCCCCGGCCTTGACAGCATGTCTCCGGCGGTGCCGGAGAAGATGTAGATCCTTCCTTCACGATAAGCGGGGGTTTCCTTCCAAACCGGATCCAGTGATCCGACGATGGATTCGTACTGATCCTCGGTGGTCACCTCCGCAGCGGATATGATGATCATCGCCCTCGGCTGTTTGGCGAATATCTGCTCTTTCGAGACCATGAACCATGACGAAGATTGTGCAGAGAATACATTCACTGCCCCTGCACAATCCATGACATCCGCGATGAACGTACCAGACCCGGCCGTCCATGGCGATGGGTCTGCAGAGAGCGATATGAACATCCGCGCGTCGGTGCGCCCGGCTATCCCGGCTACTGCATCCACGGTTAACCGGAGGCTTTGTATCGCATCGTTCGCATTCTCTGAAAGTCCCATGGCGGATGCGACGATCCATATGTTGTTGTACAGCGTCTCCATGTCCGTTGAACCGTACAATACAACGCAGTCTATCCCGGACTTGCGGAGTTTATCGGCGAGGCCCGTCTGCTCCCCTGTGCCGCCATCGCAGAAGACCAAGTCTGGATCCAACCGTACGATCCATTCGTAATTCGGATCCGTATACCCTCCTATGACCGTGATCCCGCCGGATTCTCTCTTCTCTACGTATTCCTTCGGATAATTGCTGTATGAGTCTGTCCCCACCAGATAGTCCAGTCCCCCAACGGAACATACCATCTCGGTGGCCGAGGGAGCGAGGGTCACGACCTTGATCGGCCTGTCTGTCCTATCGCATACTCCTCCGTCTGCATATCCATAGTATCCCGAACCTGATTCGTCCGATCCGGGGACCACAGTGCCGGCATCCGATGCACGAGCCCAGCATAAGATACGATTGTCAGTGGCCTTCACCTTATCCGGATCGGCCGATGCCCACGATCCATTGTCCTGAACATACATGCCCCACTTGACACTGACGAGATTCTCTTGGCCGTTCACTGAGTACACCGTACCATCAGCCAGACGGATCACTGCGTATCCCTTCAT
This sequence comes from uncultured Methanomassiliicoccales archaeon, assembly GCA_964558505.1. Lineage (GTDB taxonomy): Archaea > Thermoplasmatota > Thermoplasmata > Methanomassiliicoccales > Methanomethylophilaceae > CAYMPW01. The sequence goes on from CAZLEI010000006.1 coordinate 26,474, forward strand.
GGAACAGGCGGCATCCAACGCTCCGTTTCCGTCCATGCCCTCGGTGAAACTCATCTCTACCCATGCCACATCCCAATAACCGAAATCTATCATCACTCCCTGGGATGTATCGGCAACAGCAGTGGTCACGCCCACAACAGGAAGGACCGCCAATGCTATTATTGCGATGGAAATGGATGCGATTACTTTCTTCCGAAGAGCGTTCATGGTCATCTTTCCCATGTTGGATATATAATCCAAATATATAATTGGACGTATCATCCGATAACAGTCACCGCTACTTTGCGAAGCATACTACGCCTCATCAGTTTTTGTTCGGACTATATTCTAATAGTATCCAATCGTTAATTGGAATATACATCCAACTTGATGGGAGTGAGATGTAGGAGAGATATGATGGAAAATAGAACAAGAAAAAGCATGACTGCGGTTGCCATTGCAATTGCTGCCATGATGATCGCAGTCCCTCTGATCGCAATAGAATCAAGCGACGGAGCTGCAATAACACAGAAAGAATACCACTTCTACCTTTACAACTCCGTTGATGGTGAAGATAGCTCTGTGAACGGATGGTATACCGGACAGGGAAATGATTCGTTATATGCATTGATCGATGCATTGAATGGGGCAAAGGTAACACACACAATTACACATCCTGGAAACAGTAATGGATATACCTTCATAGGAAACTCGATATCCGATTGGTCAAGCAGTTGGAATACAGGACAGGACATACTTGGAGCAAATTACGCCATATGGAATTGGAATCCAACCGATGGATGGCACACGGGTAACGTGTTCGGAACTGCATGCGGACAATCTCAGCCCGGACATGCAAGCAACGAGACAGACACTGTCTTCCTCATATCCCATGAGAATTACGCAAGCTCATCGGGACAAACCGCGGCTAACCTGGGCATTGAGTACCAGCCCGCAACATCTGCGAATGCTTCGACCTACTTTAATTACACGAAAGGAGAACTGTCCTATGCCGATGCGGACGAGGCAGCTCTGGCCGCATGGGCGAACAGTTTCGGATACACACCATACGAACCTGAAAAATACGGACTTGCCCCCGCTTCAGGCTATGAGACGTTCGCACTTGCATGGGCGGCATATGAACAGAACGGACTTACAAAAGCCATCACCGACGCGAGCGGACTCGCATCCGGATACGTCTACAATGATTTCGGATACGTGCAGATGGCACCAAAGAATGCCGCTTCCACGCCCGACACGATGATATTCGGAGCAATGAACAGTGCTCTTGGAAGTTACAACAACTACTCTGCAGGTTCTGTGGTCTACGCCAAGACGAATACATACCATGATGCAAATGCAGAAGACACCTTCGCCGTGAGCTTCTATCTGAACAAAGACGTTGCACCTCTGACGAAATACTACTTCGGATATTCCTACGACATCCTGTTCGATTCGGATGCTGTGTCTCTGGTCAGCGTCGTCGATGCGACCGGAAAGGATTTCACAGGCACATCCAACGTCCTCACAAGGAACGTAGGAACTCTCGCAGAAGGAGGGAAGCTCTTCACGGCGACATTCAAGATTGTTGCCTTGGCTTCTGACGCCGAAACCAGCGTCGCCGTAGGAGTGTACAACCTCCCATGGGCCGCCACATCGGGTGCATCTAGTCCAGAGGGAACGATCAACGAACAAGTTTCAACAGCCGGAGTGTACGACATTGTAACCTTCATCAATAAATCGGCTTCTTCTGGGAACGACAGGGAGATAACCGGGCTTCCCGGCGACATCGTATCCATCTCCGGAACCACGGCCTCACCGGCCTGGGCCACCTATGATCCAGACTGCCTCAGATTCTTGTCTATGACCGACACAGACACTGATGCGTACTCGGTCTCTAATGATGGTAATGGGAAAGTGATGGTGTATTATAATGACGGCATCAGCGAAAACGGCGGTTCAGGAATGACATTCACTCTGAATTTTGCCGTCAAAGATAACGCAAAGAACGGCACAACGACAGTAAACGTCTATAACTCCACATCCGACCAGCCGATCACGACCGTTAATTACGACATCGTGACCACATCGTTCATAATAACCCCGGATGTCGTATCTGAGAAAGCCACGGTATCGATGTACAATGTCCCCGGAGCTGCAGGATTAAAACTGGACTTCACATATACCGGAAACGAGAAACCCATAATCGAGAACAAACTTGCATCCGGTAGCTTCAGTACAACGATCAACGAGACGTCCAAGACATTCACTGTCATATGGGCATCTGCAGGCGGTATCGATTCGAATGTGAACTCCGACATCTTCACCATATCCGGATGCACCGCGTATACACTCAGATCCTTTGAGATCGTCAACGCGACTGGAACTCAATTGTTCGTCGGAGATTATGATTCCATGTCTGCAGCACTCGAAGCTACGGGCGGAGATGGAAGCAACAACACATTCCTCATCGGAGATGTTGGTTGCACAGGCAAAATAACCGTCTACGACCTTGTGTTGCTCACACAATACATCGCAGGTAAAACGGAACTGAGCACACAGGGGCTCGTGAACGCGGATATTTTCCAAGACGGCAAGATCGATATATCCGACGCTATGGCTCTGTCGAGGATCCTTGCGACGGCTTGAATCTCCGGAGAATAAGAATGAACCAAACCGAAAAAAGGGTTTTTACGGCCCTTATGGCGGTGGCAATAGCCACCGCCTTTTTTATCATTCCCGCGCCGGTGGACGGATCCATCGCAAGTGCCATAACTCCCAACACTGAGAACGCAACAGCCGTCGCTGGTTCCTCACTCAGCATAACATACTCTGTCGATAGCACCGAATATCCATACATCAGCGGCTATGCCGTCCTTATCGAATACGATCCCAGCAAGCTCACGATATCCTCGTCGGACTGCGTCGATCTGAGCGATGCATCATTCACGTTCAACGATAGCGATGGCAAGATCACTTTGTCCAATCATCACACCCGTACATCCGGAAAAACGACCGCCAACGGACTTTTCAAGATCACGGCCACCCTGAACAACGGAATGACCTCATCTACTGCCATCAACGTCACCGGTTACAATATTGTCGTGATGGAAGGGAAGGACAGTGCGAATCCTGTGACCACTCTGTGCGAGTCCGATCCGGAAGCCGTCACCGGCACCATTGACCCTGTATCAACTGTGATTTCTCCAACATCCTCCGGCAGTGAAACAATATCGGGATCGCTTGTCATCTCCATCGACTCGGCATCTGTCAGGATCGGCGAAGATGCAGAGGCATCGATCAGGGTGGCATCCGGACCGCGCATCGGTGGCGCACAGATCACGGTGAAATATGACCCAGATATAATATCTATCAACGAGTCGGATATAAAACTGTCCAAACTGAATGGTTCTATCCTGAATGTTGACCAGACCACGGGCACAATAAGGGCGGTCTGGACCTCGGTTGAGAATGTGGACGTCACCGGGATATTGTTCAGCATGACCATTCATGCCAAAAACACCGCATCCGCCGGATCCAGTGCCGTATCGATAGACAAGACGGCAACATCTTTCAAAACATGGTCTGGAACTTCTGCGACCGATATCAAAGACATAACATGGTCTTCCGCAGGAGGAACGATAACGATCACGGCTGCAGGGGACAACACGAGTGAAATGCCCGACACTGCGAATGGATCGTCGATCGGAGCAATAGCATCTGTTCTGATCATCGTGACGATCGGATTGTTCATCGTACTGAAAGCCAGATCGAATCGGAGATAAACGGTGTTAAATATGACTATGAAAAACATTATCGCATTCTTGATCGTATCACTGATGGTAGCATCATCTGCAGTTCCTTTATCCTTTGATTCCTCGGCATCCGACTGGGATAATTCCAGTGGGAGCATATCTTCACCTTGGGTCTCCGACTCGCCATCACCGGCACCCGATGATCTTGAAAACATACAGCTGCGCTATCTATGGGATGACGTCGGAACAGTCGGTCCTTCGTCAGATTCTTCCAAATGGCTCACACCCAGCAGCGCTATCTGTGTAGGGGAATACACATATTATGTCGACCGCACAGATGATCGCTACGAAATAAAGAAAATCACTACATCCACCGGCACTGTATCGGCCAAATCATCATTCTCGTCCGATAGCATGTACAACTGCCATATTGCACACGGCGATGGGAAAATATTCGCCATGGTCAGGTCCGGAACGAACATCTCGATCCTCGGATTCTCCGAATCGGACCTTTCGCCGGCAGGCATCAGCTTCGGATCTGTATCCGGAGGAGACGGGACACAGAACTACCTGACCTATGTCGGATATTCCGGAAACGGATACTTGATGTTCGGAACATATGCCGGTGGATTCGGATGCTTCAACGCAACGACCGGTGCAAAGATCTGGGAGGTTTCAGGAAACGGATTCACGAACCAGATCCCCGTCGTCGTAGGACAATACTGCATCTTTGCCGACAATGGTTATTCCGCCGGTGGAACATCCGTAGGATCCAAGGTGCGTGTGCACGCCATCGACAGCGATACCGATTATGGATTCTTGCAGTTGGGATCCGACAAGCATGTACTATCCAGCATGGCATCCTATGGCGGACGTGTCTACCTAGCCTGTTCAGATACAGGGTTGACCTCGCTCAATGTATTCTCATACACCATGACCGTCAACAGCGGAACGGCATCGTTCACTGATCAAAAGACCTGGACATATTCCCATACGGGTTCAGAGACCACGCCCAGGATCGGCAACCAAGCAGGATTGACGATCGTGAATGACCGCATCTACTTGGGCGGAGGAGGTTACGTGACGGGCACAGATACCTACATTAGCGTCATCAACATAGATTCGAGCGGCGATATGAGTACAGCGTACTACATCCCCATCAAAGAAAAGGGAACCATATCTGTCACCACTGGTCACTCTGGCAAGACATATCTCTACTTCGTACCTTTCTCGTGCGACAGCATTTATATCGCCAAAGATGCCGCCGGACAATCCCAGGCGGATTACGGTGCATTCGACTTGGGATTCAAGAAATCAGACTATTGCTTCCAAAGTGTGACCATATCCTCTGAAGGATATCTGATCGTCAGAACGGACAGTTCGCTTATCTGCCTCGGAGATCTCGATATTTCCAACGGATCGCCTGTTATCGTAGGAGATGTCACAGGCGATGGGAAATTCAACTACATGGACGTCCTGTACATGGCACAGGTCAACGGTCAAATACGTGAAAAGACCCAAGAATACGATGTGTTCGGCGATCTGAACCATGATGGGAAATTCAACTACATGGATGTCCTTTTCGCTGCACAGGTGAATGGACAGATTAGATTGCGGCTTTGCCCTTCGACTTGATCATGACTGAACTATTTCCTTTTTCTTTCAACCTGATCTTCGATGCACAATCATATGCATCTACAGATTTTCCAACAAATAGTTGGTATATACATCCAATTTGAAAATGAGGTATTGATGATGAAAACTAAGATGATAGCTGTACTTGCAATCGCCATACTAGCGATTGCAGGTATCGGAACTGCGATGATACTCGGCAATCCGAGTATCAAAGATACAGATAACGACCAGACCAGAGAAACAGAAAACAGCGTTTCCTCGACCGTCTATCTCATAGACGGAGAGACGAACGTGAAATACGAGGTTCAATCCGAAAACTACTGGGGAGCCGTGACCAAGGCACTTGTAGATGTGAACATCACCTCAGCCGGACAGATAACCTCTGTCAATGGAAAAACGGCAGGGACAGGAGAAGCATGGACTGTTTGGGACTGGTCGTCAATCGACGGTTGGAAGATGACGAGTGCCAGTAAGATCAAGTCCACGACTGCGGGAACGAATCTCGCCGTCATCATGTCGGACGTATCCACGGTGAATGGGATCACCAGTTACTCTGAACCTGACATGAAGATAACATACGATGTCTATTTCTTCATCCAATTCAGGGAGCAGTACGATAAGAACGCATATGTGACGTCTTACCTGACCGAATCGGAAAGAAAGACCGGCGCATGGGTGCGCGGAACAGGGTCGGACGCCGTAGAAGCCCTATTGGACGTCGCCAAACAGATGGGATGGGAAATCGATCTGGACTCACGTGAATCAAGTTACGGATGGTTCAACTCGTTCTTCGGACTCAACGATGAAAGGAACCTTGACGGAAAATACACCTACTGGTCTCAATACCAATGGGTCGACGGAGAATGGAAGTTCAACGATACCACCCTAGGCAGATGCGATCTTTCGGAAAGCCCGTATTTCGCGTTGATAAGACAGACCACTGTCGAGAAAGGCGGAGAAGCTGGCATAACCGTGACCCCAGCCGATATTCCAAAATCCTTATGAAAACAAATCGATGGCGAACAGCATCGCCACCGATTTTCTTTTTACCTTTTCTCCACATCGAGAGGAAGTATGTCCTGTCCGTAATGATCGTTGATCAACGATCCTACAGAGATGTATATCGCGATCATCCCACATATGGAACATAGGAGTCCGGCAATCAAACGTAGATCTGCCGCAAAGGATGTTTGCTCATAGTAAAGAATTGCAAACGTCAAAAGTGCGATCGCCAAAGATGCGAAACATATCTGTAGAGCGAGATTCACCGATGATGCCATGATGCACAAGAACATGGTGATGGATCCCCAGAGAAGCATCACCGCACATGTCGATCTGGTATCGACTGATGCGAACCCCAGACTGTCTGCAGCAAATACCAAGGACATTATTATGAAAAATATCCCGATAGACGAAAATGCCGTGGCAGAAAATGTTTCAGCACTCATGTACTCCCTCACTCCCGCGATTACCGCGATGAGTCCGCCGATACCTATCATCAACAATGTGACCGCATCTAATTTCAAGATGTTAAGGCACCACAATCCAAAGAATAACGCAGAGAATGCAATGCCAAGCATAGCAAGCGGCATAGGGTCTGCCAAGACTTTTTCCGTGACTGCAACGGCATGATCCGGTCCGTGCTGCGAAAACGCTTCACCGTTGACACAACCATTCACTGACCCATCCACATTACCTATGACGTTCCCGGTAACATTCCCTATCACATTTCCGGTAACGTTTCCCACAACATTCCCGGTCACATTACCTTTGTATTCATCCATTGGATGATATATCCAATTGTGGTATTTCATTCTATCCGATTATTTCAAAGCACGAATCGAATGATGACAATAACCCATCTCATTGCAGAACATTATGTGAAACCTCTGAGAAAAAATACCTCCGGCATGAAAGCCGGAGGCGGAGATCGTCAATTCTCCTTATCTTCTATCTCTATCAACCCGCCTTTACAGCATCCGCATCCTTTGCACCCGGAGCATCCGGAGCATCCGCCTTTGCGCATACTCCTGTACGCCGAGTATCCGGCGAGCATGATGACCGCCGTTACTCCTATCCCGACCAGGATCGTGCTCAGCATGCCTCGGCCTCCGCTCTGGATGCCGTCCTGAACGGATCCTTGCTTATCAGCAGATATCCTATCACTGCGGCCGCCAGCAGCCCGGTGACGGTCCAGATGTCGAACGTTCCGTATATCAGCAGACCGCCCACGCCGAAGACCACCATGGCCACTGCATAGGCGAACAGGCATTGATATCCGACCGCGACCGCGGTCGCCTTCCATGTTCCCAGCTCGCTGCGCATGGCACCGATCGCCGCGAGGCAGGGTGCGCAGAGCAGGTTGAACACCAGGAACGAGAATCCCGCCAACGGCGTCAGGATGGCGGCGATATTGGTCCATATCTCCGTGCCGTTCTCCGCGACCTCCTCGAACCCGAAGAGCACTCCGAACGTTCCGACCACGTTCTCCTTGGCCAGCAGCCCGGTGATCGTCGCCACGGAGAACTCCCAATCCGACCCCCACCCGAGCGGGGTGAATATCCAACAAACTGCCCTTCCCATATCGGCGAGCATCGAGGCGTCCGTATCCACAGTGGTCAAGCTCCAATTGTATGTCGACAGGAACCAGATGATGGCACATGACAGCAGGATGAACGTCCCCGCCTTCTTGACGAAGGCCAGGCATCTCTCCCCGCCCCTGCGGAGCACCGTGAACACGCCGGGGGCGTGGTACGGCGGAAGCTCCATGATGAACGGGGCAGGCTCTCCGGACATGCCCTTGAATTTCTTCAGGATAATACCCGACATGAGTATCGCTGTTATGCCGAGCAGATACGAGGCCAGCGCTATGACCGCGGAACCTCCGAACAATGCACCCGAGATGAGTGCTATTATCGGCAGCTTGGCGGAACAGGGGATGAAGGTGGTCGTCATGACGGTTATCTTCCTGTCCTGCTCGCTCTCGATCGTGCGCGAAGACATTATGCCGGGTATCCCGCATCCGGTCCCCACGAGTATGGGGATGAACGATTTGCCGGAAAGACCGAACCTCCTGAACACGCGATCCATGACGAATGCCACGCGTGCCATGTATCCGCAGTCCTCGAGTATCGTGAGCAGCAGGAACAGGACGAGCATCTGCGGCAGGAAACCGAGCACCGCGCCCACTCCCGACAGGATCCCGTTGACGATGAGCCCGATGAGCGCCGCATCCACGCCGATGGCCCCGAGCCATTCGGCCGCGCCGGGAAGGACCCATTCTCCGAAGAACACATCGTTGACCCAATCGGTCATCCACAATCCTAATGTGGACATCGACAGGAGATAGACCACGAACATAACGCCGACGAACACCGGGAGTCCCAGCCATCTGCCGGTCACTATGTTGTCTATCTTGTCCGAGAAGGTCATCTTCTCCCCGCGCTCCTTGCGCTTGAAGCAGTCCTTCGAGATCTCCCCGATGGCTTCGTACCTGCGGTCCACGCACGCGCTCTCGGAGTCATCGTCCACGTCCGCCTCGTACCTCTCCACGATGTTGTTCACAGCATCCATGGTCCCGGCATCGATCTCCTTTGTGAC
>CAZLEI010000006.1:35542-53199 GCA_964558505.1 uncultured Methanomassiliicoccales archaeon
GTTCGTCGCATCCACGATGTCTATCACCGCGTCGGGACGGTCCTTCACAAGGTAGTCCCTCGATACAACCTCCTCCGGGGAGTAGGGCGACAGGGAGTATATCCCGGGCAGATCCACTATCGTCACATCAGGGATGCCTTTCAGCGTCCCCTCCTTCCTATCTATCGTCACGCCCGGCCAGTTGCCTACACGCTGCGAGCTCCCGGTCAGGGCGTTGAACATGGTCGTCTTCCCGCAATTCGGGTTGCCGGCCAATGCTATCCTTATCGTCATATAATCATCTCCGTCCGGCCGTCCATAGCTCACGCTGTCACATGAGCCGGATGACCGAAAAATCACTGTATGGCTCAGGCCACCTCTATTGTGCTGGCGTCAGCCTTCCTGAGGCTGAGCTCGTATCCGCGCACGACGATCTCCATGGGGTCGCCGAGCGGAGCCACCTTGCGCACCGTCACCTGGCATCCTTTCGTTATGCCCATGTCCATTATGCGCCTCTTCACCGCGCCTTCTCCGTGTAGCCTGAGAACCGTGGCGCTCTCTCCTTTTGCGACCTCGCTCAACGTCCTCATCACAGCGCCTCCGTCGGACGCACGGTTATCCTGCGCGCCTGGGACTTGCAGATCGCGACCCTGGAGCCGAGGACCTCGACGATGACATCGCCGTTGGATTCTTTGATCACGATCACTTTCTGTCCCTCGATGAATCCCAGATTGCCGAGGAACCTGCATGCATCCTCCTTCCCGGACACACGCTGGATCACATTGGGCTCGCCGATCCGGGCAAGGGACAGTGCCGTTCCCCCGCGTATGTCTGCATTCGCATTCTTTATCCCGCGTATGTCCGCGGAGACCTCTGTCATGTTCATGAGACACTGTACATCCATGTCATATTAAAAGTTTAGGAGTACCTAATTCAGTTATTCCTAAATAATTATCATCGGTAACATAAGGACGGAATAATCACCATTTGCTGTAAGGATTTGAATTGACCGCGTGCGAAGACGCGATCTGATCGGGCATCAATGCACACTTATGCGTATATTTTTGAATCTTCAGATCATTCAGGGCCCATGGACCGCGTCCGCGAATACTTCAAAGATTTTCCGGCACAGCAGAAGGTTGCGCTCATGCTCCTCGGCCAAGGGGTGCACGTCACCGACGGAGTGCCCTACATAGGAGATATCGAGATCACAGATTCCGCGATCGGAAGGGCGGCAGGTGTCGACAGGCGTGTCGTCCGCACAACTCTCCAAAGGATAGACGGCGACCCTGTCCTGAAAACGATATTCTCCAAGCTCAGGGGCATACTCCTGATGTCCGAGGTGGCCTCGGAGATCGGGTGCACGACACTGGAGATAATACCGACTGATGCCACCAAACCCGGTATCCTCAAGGATGTCACGGACGTGATCTTCCGTGCGGGCGTGTCGGTGAGGCAGGCCGTCGTGGACGACCCGGGATTCCAGCGCGATGCGCACCTGATAGTCGTTGTGCAGGGAACCCTGCCGCCGGAGTTCCTGCCCATGCTCAGGCAGTGCAACGGCGTGGCCAGCATAATCCTGAGATGACCTCCGCGCCCCCGCGAGGGGGCGGGAGATTCACCTGAGCAGGTGGTATTCCTTCATGTTCTTCACGGACATCTTCTCCTGTCTGAAGATGTCGATGGCCGCCGCGGTTATCTCCGCACCCTGGACCGTCGTCATGAAGGGTATCTCCAACTCGACCGCAAGCCTGCGCATGACGTAGCCGTCCCTTCTGGCGCCGGATTTCATCGAGGGCGTGTTGATGATCAGGTTGATCGATCCGTCCCTCATGAGGCTGATGGCGTTCGGGTTCTGGTTATCGCTCACCGTGAACACCGTTGTGGTCTCCACGCCGTGCTCCCTCAGGAACGTGGACGTCCCTTTGGTCGCGTATATCTTGAATCCCATGCCCGAGAGCTCCTTGACGGATGCGAGGATGCGGGGCTTGTCCTGATCGTTCACCGTGACGTACACCCCGCCTTCGGTGGGGAGCTTGTTGCCGGCAGCGATGAGGGCCTTGTAGCATGCGCAGTCGAAATCCTCGTCGATGCCCATCACCTCGCCTGTGCTCTTCATCTCGGGCGTCAATATAGAATCCACGCCCGGGAGCTTCAGGAAGGGGAACACGGATGCCTTGATGGCATAGTGGTCTATGGACTTGTACTCGGACAATCCGAAGTCCTTCAGGGTCTTGCCCAGCATGATCTTGGTAGCGACCTTGGCCAGCGGGATCCCTGTGGCCTTCGATATGAATGGCACGGTACGGGACGCGCGGGGGTTGGCCTCGATCATGTAGACATCGCCGTCCTTGACGGCGAGCTGCAGGTTCATCAGGCCCTTGATGTGGAGGGCGAGCGCTACACGCTTCGTGATATCGATGATCTCATCGATGATGTCCTGGCTGAGCGTGAACGGCGGGAGCACCATCGTGGCATCCCCCGAGTGGCATCCTGCGTACTCCACGTGCTCCATGATCCCGCCGACGTAGACGTCGGTTCCGTCGCAGACCGCATCGATGTCGATCTCGATGGCCTCGGTGAGGTACTTGTCGACAAGTATCGGGTGCTTCCTGGAGACCTTCACTGCAGTCTCCACGTAGAGCTTGAGCTCGTCTTCGGAATAGACGATCTCCATCGCCCTGCCTCCCAGGACGTAGGACGGCCTGACGAGGACCGGGTATCCGATGGAAGTGGCGATGTCGCGCACCTCCTCGAAGGAATAACCCGTTCCGGACTTGGGCTGCCTGATGCAGAGGTCGTCCATGAGCTTCGAGAAGCGCCTGCGGTCCTCGGCGACGTCCATCATGTCCGGGCTGGTGCCCAGGACCTTGGTCTTGGAGCCTTTGAGCGCGTTCTCCAGGTCCACGGCGAGGTTGACGCTGGTCTGCCCTCCGTACTGGACGATGACCCCGTCGGCCTGCTCCTTGTCGATGATGTTCAGGACATCCTCGAGGGTCAGGGGCTCGAAGTAGAGACGGTCCGAGATATCGTAGTCCGTGGACACGGTCTCCGGATTGTTGTTGATGATAACGGCATCCACGCCTTCCTCCTGAAGGGCCATGACGCCGTGCACGCAGCAGTAATCGAACTCGATGCCCTGTCCTATCCTTATGGGGCCGCCGCCGATGATTATGACGTTCTTCCTGCTCTCGTCGCGGACGACCTCGCAGGACCTGCCATAGGTCGAATAGAAGTAGGGCGTCTCGGCCTTGAACTCGGCGGCGCATGTGTCCACCATCTTGTAGACCGGGACAATTCCCGCCGCGATCCTCTCGGCCCTCACATCGAGCATCTTCTTGCCGACGAGGTCGGCGATGGATGCGTCGGAGAATCCCATCATCTTGGCCTCTTTCAGGAGCTCTGGTGTGAGCCCGGCCTTGATGCGGTTCTCCATATCCACGATGTTCTTCAGCTTGAGCACGAAGAAGTGGTCCCACTTGATCAGGTCTGCTATCTTCTGGGTGTCCCATCCGCGCCTGAGCGCCTCGCCGATGACCAGGATGCGCTTGTCGGTGGCATGGACAAGCTCGTCCTCTATCTGGTCGTCGGGGATGTCGATGCGGTCCAGGCCGTCGATGCCGATCTCGAGGGACCTGAGCCCTTTGAGTATCGCCTCTTCAAGGGTGCGTCCGATGGACATCGTCTCCCCTGTGCTCTTCATCTGCGTTCCGAGGTGGCGGTCCACCGTGCGGAACTTGTCGAACGGCCAGCGGGGGATCTTGACCACTACGTAATCGATGGCGGGCTCGAAAGCGGCGTACGTCCTGCCCGTGATCTTGTTGGGTATCTCGTCGAGCGTGTATCCCAAGGCGATCTTCGTAGATACCCTGGCGATCGGATAACCCGTCGCTTTGGATGCCAGTGCCGACGAGCGCGACACGCGGGGGTTGACCTCGATGAGGCGGTAATCCCCGTTGGCGGGGTTGAATGCGAACTGGACATTGCAGCCGCCGTCGATGTTCAGGGCGCGGATGACCTTTATGGCCGCGGTCCTGAGGCGCTGATGGTCCTTGTCGGACAGCGTGAGGCACGGGGCGCAGACTATGCTCTCCCCTGTGTGTATGCCCATGGCGTCCAGATTCTCCATGTTGCAGATGATGATGCAGTTGTCGTTGCTGTCCCTCATCACCTCGTACTCGTACTCCTTCCAGCCGAGGACGCTCTCCTCGATGAGCACCTGGTGGATCCTCGAGTATGCGAGACCGCGGGCGCATATCTCCTCAAGCTCCTTCTCGTCGTAGGCTATGCCTCCGCCGGTGCCGCCGAGAGTGAAGGCGGGACGTACCAGGACGGGGTACCTGCCGATGATCTCCACGGCCTCCTTGGCCTCTTTCACCGTGTGGACGCTCCTGCTCACGGGGACCGGTTCGCCGATGGCCTCCATCGTCTCCTTGAAGAGCTCGCGATCCTCGGATTTTGCGATGGCCTCGGGCTGTGTGCCCAGAAGCTCGACGCCGAGCCTGTCCAATTCGCCGCTCTCGGCGAGTTCGGAGCAGATGTTGAGGGCGGTCTGCCCTCCCATGCCGGCGAGTATGCCGTCCACGCCCTCTTTCTCCAGGATCTTCGCCACAGTGGAGGCCTGGAGAGGCTCTATGTAAACGCTGTCCGCTGTATCCGGATCTGTCTGGATGGTGGCGGGATTGGAATTGACCAGCACCGTCTTATACCCCTCTTCGCGGAGGGAGCGGCATGCCTGCGTTCCAGAGAAATCGAATTCTGCTGCCTGGCCGATCACGATGGGACCGGAACCAATGACCATGATCTTCTTGTAATCGCGTCTCATCTCTGCGCCTCCATCATCTTGCCGAACTTATCGAATAGGAACGAAGTGTCCAACGGTCCGGGCGATGCCTCGGGGTGGTACTGCGTCGTGAAGATGGGGAGGTCCCTGTGCCTTATCCCTTCCACGGTGCCGTCGTTGACGTTCACCTGGTCCACGATGATGTCCAGACCGTCCAGGCTGCTCTCGTCCACGGCATATCCGTGGTTCTGGGATGTTATGTACACCCTGCCCTCGTACTTCACGGGCTGGTTGCATCCGCGGTGGCCGAACTTCATCTTGTAGGTCTTTCCGCCCAATCCGAGCGCCATCGTCTGGCTGCCGAAGCAGATGCCGTACATCGGCATCTTGCCCGCCAGGTAGTCGACGCTTTTCACGACCGTGCTCAATATGGCGGGATGCGAGGGGTTCCCGGGGCCGTTGGATATCAGGAGCCCGTCCACGTTGCTGTCGACGATCTCCTGGGCGGGCGTGTCGTAAGGGAATATGACGACGTTGAACCTGGATGCGAGGTCGCGGGTTATTCCGCTCTTCGTGCCGCAATCCAGAAGCCCCACTGTCGGGACGGTCTTGCTGCGCTCGATCCTCCTGACCGAGCGGGTGGACACCTGGCCGACGAGGTTGCTGTCCATGGCCGAGGGCATCTTGCGGACCTCGGCGAGCACGTCCTCGATGGAATCCTTGTCATCGGTTATTGCCCCTTTCATGGCGCCCTGGTCGCGGATCTTTATGACGAGGTCGCGTGTGTCTATCCCGGAAAGTCCGGGTATGCGGTTCTCCTTGAGGTAATGGTCGAGCGTCCTGCCGCCGTACATGGTGGAGGGCTCCTTGCAGTACTCCCTTACGACGAGGGCCTTCGTGTGGACGGCCTCGGATTGGTCGAACTCGTCGTTGATGCCGTAATTCCCAACGATGGGATACGTCATGATGAGTATCTGCCCCTGGAAGGATGGGTCTGTCAGACTCTCCTGGTATCCATCCATTCCTGTGCTGAAAACGACTTCGCCGAAGACGGAGTCCCTGTACCCGAAGGATTCTCCTTCAAGGACTGTGCCGTCCTCGAGGACTAAGTAACCGCGTGACATCGGGAAACAATCACAACTTAGGTTCGTATATAAGAACTACTGTCGTCCCATGACAGTCTCCAATCTGACTTGTCCGATAATGGACACATGATTCCGCAATGGACGATTACGCTTTTTCACTGTATTCCGGCGGAATGGAAAGATGCATTAATCGCTCAGGCATACCCGGGGACGATGCGCCTAATCCACCAAGACCCCGCCGCGGGGAGCATGAGGATCCAGATCGAGACCGACGACGACATGTGGCATCTCTACAATGTCGTCGAGCCTGGAGACCTCGTCACGGCCAGCACCACGCGCAGAGAGGAGAAGGCCGCCGACAAGCTCAGGGCGGAACGCGCCGAAAAGAAGAGGATGACCTTGGGCGTCAGAGTGGAGAAGATCGAATTCTCGGACACGGACCTGAGGCTGAAGCTCCTCGGCACCATAGAATCCGGCCCCCAGGACATAGGCCAGCACCACACCCTGATCTTCGAGCTCGGCGATAATTTCCTCCTGACCAAACAGCATTGGAGGGAGACTCAGATCGACCGCATCAAGAAAGCCGTCACGGATTCCAACAAACCCCGTATCGTGATGGTCTCCCTGGACCAGGACGAGGCTACAGTAGCCGTCCTGAGGCAGTTCGGCCCCAAAGAGGTCGTCACCATACGCTCCGGACGTTCCGGGAAGCAGTATCAGGACAAGAGCGACACCGGCGACTATCACGGGGAGATAATCTCCAAGATAGGGCCCCTGATGACACCGGAGACTCCGCTGGTCCTCTTGGGCCCGGGATTCGAGAAGGAGCTCCTGGCGGAGGACGGGAAGAGACGGGAGCCCGCCCTCTTCTCGAAGGTCTACGTCTATCACACCGGTCAATGCGGGATGGTCGGGGTCAACGAGCTGATAAAAAGGGGGATGGGCGCCGATGTCCTCAGGGAATCGCGCGTCGGCGTGGAGATGGAGGCCATGGAGAAGGTCATGACCGAGATAGGAAAGGACGGTCTCGCCACCTACGGCAACAACGAGATAGCGGGTGCGGCCGCCGCAGGTGCCGTGGAGATGCTCCTGGTATTGGACGCCAAGCTGCGCGAACAGGACCTGGACGGACTGGTCCGCAACGTGGAGATACAGAAGGGCAGCGTCATCGTCGTATCCTGCCAACATGACGGCGGAAAGGAGTTGGAGGCCCTCGGCGGCATGGCCGCACTGCTCCGCTACAGGGTGTGAAACGGTCCGGCCAGCCCTCGGTGGCGTCACCTTCCGGCGCGCCCGTGCACCCGCGGGGAAATCTTTTATTATGATATCGTATCTAACCTTCATAGCATCCGCCGTGCGCGGGGTTTTACACGGGCATGAGCTGTCCGAAATTGGGGAAATAATATGAAAACAAAGGAGGAGGTTTTGAAAACCATCGGCCACGAAGCAGTTGTCTGCGACACGACCCTCAGGGACGGAGAGCAAACCGCTGGAATCGTGTTCTCCAACATGGAGAAATATAAAATCGCACAGCTGCTCGACGACGCGGGCGTGCCCCAGATAGAAAGCGGGATACCCACGATGGGCGTGGATGAGAAAACCGCCGTACGCCACATAGCCCACATGGGCCTCAACGCCTCCATCCTCGGATGGAACCGCGCAGACATCAACGACATAAACGCCAGCATAGACTGCGATGTCGATTCCGTGGCGATCTCGATGTCGTCCTCTGACATACACATCGAGAACAAGCTCAAGAAAAGCCGCCAATGGGTGTTGGACAAGGTGACTGAGTCGGTGCAGTACGCTTCCGACCACGGATTCTACATCTCATGCAATGCCGAGGACGCATCCCGTGCGGATCTGATGTTCCTCATCGACTTCGCGAAGGCCGCCAAATCGGCAGGCGCGTCCCGTCTGAGATACTGCGACACCATCGGCAGGGAGGACCCTTTCACATGCTACGAGAGGGTGAAGACGATCATCAACCTCGTCGGCATAGACGTCGAGATGCACACGCACAACGACTTCGGCATGGCCACCGCCAACTGCATGGCAGGCGTGAAGGCCGGTGCCAAATTTATGAGCACCACGGTCATGGGCATAGGGGAGAGGTCCGGCAACGCCCCTCTCGAAGAGACCGTCATGGCATGCAAGCACCTGTTCCACAAGGAAACGGGCATCGACACGCTGAAGCTCAAACCGCTTGCAGAATACGTTGCGATCGCGGCGAACCGCCCGATCGGCGTCGCCAAGCCGTTCCTCGGGACCAACTGCTTCGCACACGAGGCCGGGATACACACCGACGGCGTCATCAAGAACCATAACAACTACGAGCCGTACGACCCTGCCGAGGTCGGACTCGAAAGATCCATTGTCATCGGAAAGCACTCCGGCCGCAACACCATCGTCACGTACCTGGCCGAGAGGGGAGTCGAGCTGGACCACGACGTTGCCGCCGAGCTCCTGGAGATCGTCAGGAGGGCATCCGTCAGCCTGCACCGCAGTCTCACGCCCGATGAGCTGTACTTCCTGTACAGCGATCTCATTGCCGGCGTCGATATCTTCGACGATAAGACCAAACTTTGAAACAAGAGGGGCCTGACGGCCCTTCTTTTTCAATCCATTGTGGACGTCAACAACAATCATATATCACTATGACGAGTATGTTCCATGGCGAGAACAATGAATGAAGGATACATGGTGAAGATGAACGAAGACTTCGGTCCCGTTCCCGGGTACCGTCCGTACCTGTTCATATTGGTAACATCTGTGCTTCTGCTCATCTGGGCCGGATGCCTCGGATGGACGTTCATCTACTTGGTCGATCCTTCCATGCCTGCGATCGCCGCATACGCCTCAGTGGCGGTCCTGGTGGTCATGCTTGTCCTTGGCATGATATGGTCCAAGCTGTACTTCATCACCGTCCAATACCACATGAACGAGACGGAGATAACCTGGAAGCGCGGAGTCCTGTTCCACAGCACCGGCATCGTACCGTACAACAGGATGACAGACGTCAACATAGTCCAAGGGCCGCTGATGCGCAGGTTCGGGATATCGCATCTGAACATCCAGACCGCAGGTGCCACCGCGAACAAGTCCTCCGTCATCACCATCGAGGGCATGAACCGCGCGGAAGAGCTCCGCGGCATAATCATAGACCATATGAGAGGAGCCGCCGCAGGAGGTGCCACCGTGGGCGTGGTAGAGGATGAGACGTCCGCGACGGACATGTCCGCACTGGTCGCCGAGGTCAGAGAGATAAGAAGACTGCTGGAAGAGAAGAGATGATGTTTTCCGCGGGGTGCACGCGCACCCCATATCATCTCTTCTTGTTCGGATCTTCCTTGTCTACATTCACTTTCTTCCGCTGACGTCCGCCGGTCTTCTTGATCTTCCCCTGATTGATCGCCCACTCGTAGCTCTTGAGCTCCGCAGGCGCGATGAGGACCCTGTCGCCTTTCTGGAACTTGCGGTTGAGTGCCCAGTTTGTGAATGGGAGTGCCACTTTGTACTCGTCGGCATCCATCACGACCTCTGTCGTGTTGGGCTTCCCCTTCATCTCTGAATATGTGCCGGTGAACGTGGTTATAGTGCCATCGTGGACCTCCACCATCCTCGTGCACACGGTATCCAGGAAGTACCTGTCGTGCGTGACGGTGATTATGGTCCCGTCGTACTCGGTCAATGCTTCCTCGATGGCGTGCCTGGCAGGTATGTCGAGGTAATTCGTGGGCTCGTCCAGCACGAGGACGTTCGTCTCGTCCAGGAGCAACATGCACATGGCAACGCGCGCCCTCTGGCCCCCTGACAATGTGGACATCGGACGTTCCACCTCGTCCCCGAACAGCAGCATCCTGGCCAATATCGAACGTGCATCTCCGCGCCTGTCGGTGCCGATGAGCTGCAGGAGCTGCTCTTCAGCGGTCAGGTTGAGGTCCAAACGGTCATGGTGCTGGGCGTAGTATCCTATCTTCGCACCGGGCGCGACCCATAACTCGCCCTTGCTGGGTATCATCTCCAGCAACGCTTTCACCAGGGTGCTCTTGCCCTCGCCATTGGATCCGAACACTCCGATCTTGTCGCCTTTGTGAATATCGATGTTCACATCGTGCAGGATGTTCGTCCCCCCGAGGTCGACAGACAGCCCTTTTGCCGTTATGACGTTCTTGCCGGACTTGTGGGCGGCCTGGATCTTCACAGTGACATCCTTGGATTCCTCCGGCGCCTCCTTCTCCTCCATCTTGGCAATGAGCTTCGCCCTGGTCTTGTGCGTGGTCAGGAACCATTGGTCCCTGTGGAGGTCTTCCATGATCTCCTCCTGCTTCCGCTTCTGGGCGACGTACTTCCTGTACTCCTTCTCCTGGCGGTCGAGGTCGATCATCTTCTTCATGATGAATGCCGAGTAATTGCCCTTGTACTCCCTGGTCTTCCCGTTGGATATCTCAACCATGCGGGTGCCGATCTTATCGAGGAAATACCTGTCGTGGCTGATGACGACGACAGAGCAGTGCGTCTTCAGAAGATAGTCCTCAAGGAATTCGACGGTGTTGATGTCGAGATGTGATGTAGGTTCGTCCAAGAAGAGCAGATCGCATTCATCTGCCTGGACGAGGACACGTGCCAGCGCGACCTTGGTGCGCTCTCCTCCGCTCAGGGAGTCCGTGAAACGGTCCATGAGATCCTCGGACAGCCCCACTTTGCGGAGGGATGACTTGACCTTGCTCTCATCCTCGCCCTTGGATTTCTCGAGCTTGGACTCCAGGTCGGCATATTCCTGAGCGACGGCGTTCCAATCGATGTCCTGACCGGATGCCATGAGCAGATCCAGCTCCTCCATCCTGTTCTTCAGATGGACTATGTGTCCGTAAGGGCGGCCCATCACATCCCTGACGGTGAACTCCGACGAGGCTTCCGGGAACTGCGGAAGATATCCTATCATGTCAGTCCTGCGGATGAGTTCCCCTGTATCGGGCTTCTCCATCCCCAGAAGGATCTTCAGGAAAGTCGTCTTCCCGGCGCCGTTCACGCCGATGAGGCCGATGCTGTCCCCCTCGTTGATCTGCAGGCTGGCCTCGGTAAGGACCTTGACGGGGCCGAACGTCTTGGCGATGGCCTGGGCTTTCAGGAGCATGATTCCGAGATTATGGGCTCATCCTATAAAGCGGGTTCTTCCCGCAAGCACGGCGGAACACCGGTCAAAATGAAATGAAATGAAGAAGAAAGGGCCTGAGGCCCTTTGGTTTTCAATTCTTCGAGGCTGCTATGTGAGCGTCTACGTACTTCTTCCAGACCGCTTCGAGATCAGGCCTCTGTATCGTATCCATCACATAGTCGGCGAACTCGTTGCCGGTGGCACCGGTGTCCCTGCCGGTCATGACCAGTTTCTTCTCGAACTGGGTGCAGACATCCAGGGCCATGTCGAGCTTCTTAGCCTTCATGCTGTCGCCGATGTGCGCCATCATCATGGAGACTGCCTTGATCATGCTGCACGGGTCGGCGTATTGCGCCCTGCCCTCGTCTACCATCCTGGGTGCGGAGCCGTGGATCGCCTCGAACATGGCGTACCTCTTCCCGATGTTGGCCGATCCCGCGGTGCCGACACCGCCCTGGATCTGCGCAGCCTCGTCGGTGATTATGTCCCCGTAGAGGTTGGGGAGCACGAAAACCTTGAACGCGGACCTGCGGGCGGGGTCGATGAGCTTGGCTGTCGTGATATCGACGAACCAGTCATCCCATCTGACCTCCGGGTAATCTTTGGCGACCCTCTCGGCGATGGACAGGAACTTGCCGTCGGTGGTCTTGATTATATTGGCCTTGGTGACCAGCGAAACATAGTTCGTGCCGGATTTACGCGCGGCTTCGAAACCCGCGCGGATTATCCTCTCGGTCCCCTGAGTCGTCGCGACGCAGAAATCTATAGCGAGGTCGTCTGTGACGTTGACGCCGTCGCTGCCGAGCGCATAGCTTCCCTCGGTGTTCTCCCTGTAAAAGACCCAGTCGATCCCCAGTTCGGGGACGCTCACGGGCCTGACGTTGGCGAACAGGTCGAGCTCCTTCCTCATGGCGACGTTGGCGCTCTCGATGTTGGGCCACTGGTCCCCTTTCTTGGGGGTGGTGGTCGGGCCTTTGAGGATCAGGTGGCACGCCTTCAGCTCCGCAAGGGTATCATCGGGGATGGCCTTCATGACCTCGGCGCGCCTCTCGATGGTGAGGCCGTCGATCTGCCTGATCTCCACCTTGCCCGCCTTGATCCTGTCGGCGAGCAGGAACTCCATGACCCTCTGGGCAGATGCGCATATGTACGGGCCGATGCCATCGCCGCCACAGACACCTATGATGATCTTGTCCAGTTTATCATAGTCGGTCCAGTCGCCTTCATTCTTGAGGACCTCGACCCTGTCGAGCTGTCTTCTGAGCAGTGCCCCGAATTTATCCTGGGCCTCTTTGATGACTTTCTCGTCTACCATTGCAATCATTCCTTGATGCACACGATTGTATTTAACAACGATTCGGTCACCCGATTTCAACGATCAAGCTGACATGTGCCAATGGGCCGTCGGATCCCGACAGGGACTGCCGCGGTCAGTGCGAACGTATTCATCGGTCCTCCTTCATCCGAACCTTCCTGACACGTACCTGTTCGTAAGATCGCTCTTGGGACTGTGGAAAACATCGTCGGTCCTCCCGAACTCCTCGAGACGGCCAAGGTACATGAAGCCCGTGTTATCGCTAATGCGGACGGCTTGCTGCATGTTGTGGGTGACCGTGACCACGGTGTAATCCTCCTTTAGCTCCACCGCGAGCTCCTCTATCCTTGCAGTGGCTATGGGGTCCAACGCGGAAGTGGGCTCGTCCATCAGGATCACATCGGGATTCACGGAGAGTGCCCTCGCGATGCACAGCCTCTGCTGCTGTCCTCCTGACAGGGAGAGCGCGGAACCGCCCAGCCTGTCCTTCACCTCGTCCCACAGGGCGGCCTTCCTCAGTGATTCCTCCACTATGGCATCCAGCTCGTCCCGGTCCTCCGTTCCGTGGAGCTTGGGTCCGTAAGTGATGTTGTCCCTTATGCTCATCGGGAATGGATTCGGCTTCTGGAACACCATCCCCACCTTTCTCCTGAGCTTCAGGACGTCCGCGTCTTTGGACAGGATGTCATCGTCCCCCAGGAACACCGATCCTTCCGCCCTGCATCCATCCACCAGGTCGTTCATCCTGTTGAACGTCCTCAGGAGCGTTGATTTACCGCAGCCCGATGGGCCGATCAGGGCCGTTATCTTGTTCTCCGCAACAGGGATGTTAACATCGAACAGCGCCTGCTTCTTCCCGTACCATAGATTGAGGCCGGAGGCCTCCATAATGTTGCTCATATCATCAGCATCCTATTTTCTTCTGGTAATGGCTCCTAACCAGCGAGGCCGTCGCGAAAAGGCCCACGACGATGGCCATGAGAACGAGTGCCGTCCCGTATTGATTCGCCGTGGAACCCGGGACTTCTGCCAAGAGATAGTACAGATGGTAAGGCAGCGCCATGATCGGATCCAGCAGACTGACCCCGACGACGGTCTTGAACGCCACGGCCGCCGTGAACATTATGGGCGCCGTCTCTCCGATGGAACGGCCCAGTCCCAGTATCACGCCGGTCAGTACACCGCCCATAGCCGTGGGAACGATCACCCGCCATACCGTGTGCCATTTACCGGCACCCATGGCATACGATGCTTCCGCCAGATCCCTGGGGACAGCGGAGACCGCTTCTTCGGTGGTCTTGATTATCGTGGGCACGATCATGAGTGCCAGTGTTATGCATCCGCCGATCAGGGAATATCCCAGTCCCAACCATATCACCAATACGGACATTCCGAACAATCCGAATATTATCGACGGAGTGCCGTTGAGCGTGTCTATCGCCTGACGGGCGATGTTGACCGCCCTTCCGTCCTTGGCGTACTGCGAGAAGTACACTCCCGACAGCACCCCGAGGGGTATCGCGATCAACGCCGTTCCCGCGAGGAGCTCCAACGTGCCCACTATAGCAGGCCAGATCCCCCCGGCCATGCCCGATTGCGATGGAGCGGCGAACAGGAACTCCAAGCTTATCGCCGGCAGTCCGTTGACCAGCAACAGCGCCATCGTGGCCAGGAGCACCGCGACCATGCATGCCGCCATCGCCCCCAGCCCGCCGTACACCACCTTCTGCACCGCTCCCGGACCGATGCGGCCGAAGATCCATGATCCCGCCGCCACGGCCATGCATGCCGCCGCCCCGGCGGCGATGCTCGATACGACATCTGCGAACAGCGAGGCCCACATCGCCCCGGCGGCGAAAGCTGCCAGGTACATCATCGCCTTTGCGATGCCCCCGGCATGCGGCCTGATGATGTTCCAGATGACAGAGGATCTGCATCCGCTCGATTCCTCTCCCGCGACTGCGCCCATGCGAGCTTTCGTCCGCCTCACCACACGCTTAGCGGCGATATTGACCAGCAGCACGATGATCATGAGCACCAATGCAAGCAAGAACAGCGCAGAGAAATGCAGACTTCCGAAGACCGTCTCGGGCATCTCCAACGCTATGGATGCCGTCATCGTCCTGATCATGCTGAATATGTTCCAGAGAGGTTCCGGGAGCATCGCCGCATTGCCGCAGACCATCATGACCACCATCGTCTCTCCGATTGCCCTGCCGATGCCCAGTATCGTTGCCGCCACTATCCCGGACATCGCCGAGTGCAGCAGCACGTTCCGGGTCGTCTCCCACTTCGTGGCGCCCAATGCCATTGATGCTTCGCGATATGATGCCGGTACTGCGGAAAGGGAGTCATGGGACACCGATATTATGGTCGGGAGCGCCATGACCGCCAACAGGAGGGATCCTGCCAACCAGGATGTTCCGTAGACCAGCTGATCGGGGAATAACTTCATCAGCAGCGGGATGACCGCGACAAGCCCGACGAATCCGTATATCACGCTGGGTATCCCTGCGAAGATCTCACAGGTCGGCTTGAGGATCCTACGGACCCTCGGGGATGCCACATCGTTCAGGTATACCGCGATGCCCACGCCCGCAGGGACCGCTATTAGGACAGCGCCGCCGGTCACCAGCACAGTGCCGATGATCAGCGACGATGCGCCGTACTGCCCCGTACCCGGAGACCAGACCGGACCCGTGAGGAATTCCCAGAGTCCGATCTCCATGATCGCGCCCGAACTGTTGTACAATATGAACACGATCATGAACAGGAGGACAGATACCGTGGACACTACGGCCGCCGTCAGCATCAATCCTTTCCTATCCGTGTTCCTGCGTACGGCCGGACGGTCCCGCTCCCTCTTCCCAAGGGAGAAGAAGGCACGGAAACCCACCCTGCCCGTACAGCTGTCCGAATCATCGGGGCTCATCGGCTGACCTCACGCACCGACCTTGACGAACCCCATGGATTCGACGATCTTCTGACCCTGTTCGGAGAGGATCCATGATATCAGGAACTCTGCTGCTCCGGAAGGTGATCCGAGGGTCACGAGGTTGAGATTCCTGGATATGCCGTAACTACCGTTCTTCACGTTCTCCGGTGTAGCTGACACTCCGTCCACGGAAACGGGAACGACCTTCGTACTGTCCAGAGAGGACATGGATCCGAAGTTCACATACCCTATGCCTCCGCTGACGCTCATGGTCTGCTGGATCATGGAACCGGTGGACGACTGTGCAGAGTACTTGGAGTAGTTGTCCGTGTTGAAACCGTCCACAGTGGACAGGACGCCATCCAGGCAGTCCCTGGTGCCCGAGCCTTCCTCCCTGACGATGGGATTTATGGTCAGGTCGGAACCGCCCAGCTGATTCCAGTTAGTGTACTTTCCGGAATATATGCCAGCTATCTCCTCTATGGAGAGATCGACAACACCTGCACGGACATCGATTATTATGACGACGCCGTCAAGCGCGATGGAAGTCGCTGTGAGAGAAGATTCCGAGGATTTGAGGTCGCGGGACATCATGCCGATGTCGGCGCTGCCGTTCATGACCGCAGTGGCTCCGGCACCGGACCCGCCTCCGGTTATGTTGATGTTGATATTGGAATAATCGTCGAATGCCTCCTGAAAACCCACCATGAGAGGCTGTACGGTCGTTGATCCTGTTATCGTGAGGGTCTCGGAGGATGAATTCCCGCCGTTGCTCCCGCCCATTACGGTGCAGGTCCCTGCTATGCAAATGATCGCTGTGACTATCACGGCGATGATCGTTGTTTTCATATTTTCCAAGGTTTCCACCTTGGATCATAAAATATTCGATTTGAATATATAGTAAATCGATATAATATACATATTACTATATTGATATATATTCTTTACATCTAAGTATATATCAACCACATATATGATATACCACCATACCGTTGAAGACATATGGAGATACGGAAAGTACAAGTCACCGGCGGATCGTCGTTCATGGTCACGCTGCCTAAAGAGTGGGCAGAATCTGTCGGATTGAAGAAGAACGATCCCGTAGCTCTCGACATACGGCCTGACGGCAGCCTGACGATACACCCGGGAGGAGAACCGGTCAAACAAAAATCCGTTAAATCGGTTGCCGCCATCGACGACGTCGATTTCCTCTACCGGCAGCTCATCGGCGCCTACATATCGGGCCACAGGGAGATACTTGTCAATTCCAACAAGAGCATACCCGGTCCGATCATTGCCGCCGTATCCCGTTTCACACAGACATCCATAGGACTCGAGATCGTGGAAGAGGATGATGAGCGCATACTGATACGCGACCTCATGGACCATGGCGAGATGCATCCTTCGAAGAGCATCGAGAGGATGAGGGTCCTTGTACGCAACATGGTGTCCGATGTCTACGGCGCAATGGCCACCGGGGATTTCACATCCATCGAGAACATGGATTCCCGCGACACCGAGATCGATCGCCTTTATTGGCTGGTATCGAGACAGGCCAGCATATACCTTGACGACTCCGGCCTCCGCAGCAGGATAAACATGAGCCCCTTGGAGATCTCCCGCGGACTCACCCTTGCCCGCATAATGGAACGGATCGGGGACCATGCGGTGCTCACCTCGAAGAACCTGCTGTCCTTGAAAAGCGAAGGGAAAGCCGACACGGTCGACAGATACCTTTCCGAAGCCGCGCCGTATCTCATCTCCTTGTTCGCGGACAGCACCCAGAGCTGGATGAAGCAGGACATGGACCTTGCAGAGGACTGCATCGTCAGGGGGGCGGCGATCGTCACCAAGACGAAGATCGCGTTCAGATCACTGGCATCGGATGCCGAATCCGCCCCGGTGATGGGCTTGATAGCATCCAGCACACGCAGGGTAACAGAATACTGCATCGATATAGCAGAACAGGCGATCAACGCCGCAATGGATTGATATCGTAAAAGTGGGTTTGTAAGGAGTTTGTCTGAGATTCCGTATTCCGAATCACTCTGTGATAGCGGAAGAGGGGCACTCATCCACGCAGGCGTCGCACTCGATGCATTTGGATGCGTCGATGACAGCGACGTCGTCGCAGGTGATTGCGTTCTCGGGGCAAACGTCGACGCATGCTCCGCATGCGACACACTCGGACTCGTTGATCTTAGGCATTTTGTTACCTCAGGTGCGCATAAACTATGTAGTATTTCAATTTTATATTTTGGGAATCGTCTGCAACGGAGTATGCTGAAACGGACGGGACCGACGATCGTGCTCCCATCGGAGTATCCGCCGCCGAGGTGCCGCACGGCCCCCGGTCTTCCGGCCTGAGGCGTCCCCAGGCATCTGCAGTATGACGAGATAAC
>CAZLEI010000007.1:0-1158 GCA_964558505.1 uncultured Methanomassiliicoccales archaeon
GCAATCTTCATCCGAAGTCCGCATGAAAGTGAACGAGGAAACGAAGAGATTCGTGTACCGTTACCGGTGGGTGATGTTCGCGATCCTGGTGGTCACCTACTTCTTCGTCTACTTCCACAGGATGTCCGTCAATGCCGTCGGGACCGACATGATCGAGGACATCGGTAGCGGCTCCAAGGAGTTCCTCAGTTCCATTTATTTCTGGACTTATGCCGCCATGCAGATCCCCAGCGGCCTGCTGTCGGACAGGCTGGGTCCGAGGAAGGCCACGACCATTTTCCTCATGCTCGCGACTGCAGGCTCGTTCCTGACATGCATCGGTACTGATTTCCTCACTTTGGCAATCGGCAAGATGCTCATAGCGGCCGGCATGGCCGTCGTGTACATCCCGCTGATGAAGATAATATCGGTATGGTACGGCCGGAAGGACTTCCCGCAGCTCAACGGCATAGTGATCGCCGTGGGCAACGTGGGCGCCCTGGCGGCCGCCGCACCATTGACATACCTGTCAGATGCCATCGGATGGAGGAACGTCTTCTTGGTGCTGGCACTCGTGACCATGGTGCTCGCGGCCCTTTGTTTGACATTCATCCGGGACCACCCGCACGATGTCGGCAAGCCCGGATTGGAGGAGATCCTCGAAGCGGATACCGGGGAGAGCACCGACGACAAGAGCGACGAGAAGGTCCCGATGCTCTCGGGCCTCGTCACCACATTCAGGAGCGGGCGCGTGTTCTGGACCATGGCCCTGGCGTACTTCCTGATATACGGGACGATCATGGTCTTCCAGGGGACCACGTCCATAATGTACTACAAGAGCCACGTCTACTCGTTCGCCATGGCGGCATGGTTCGTGACGATGATAGGCGTGAGCAAGATCGTCAGCACGGTCCTGATAGGCCGTCTGACCAGCAGGGGCGTCGTCAACTCGAAGAAGAAGCTGATGATGTTCGGAACGTTCATGTACATGCTCGTCTGGGCGGTCATCTGGCTCTGTGCTGGTGATATTCAGAACGAGTGGTTCTGGTTCATAATATGCGCACTCTTCGGATTCTTCGCAGGCTTCATGACGCTGTCATTCACGCAGGTGAAGGAATGGTTCCCGATATCCATATCGGGGACGTCCATGGCGGCGATGAACGTCATGCTCTTCCTGGG
>CAZLEI010000007.1:1258-4864 GCA_964558505.1 uncultured Methanomassiliicoccales archaeon
GACGGGTATTCCATCGGAGGTGCGAAGGTCCTGCGCACGGAGATAATCACGCCGAAACGGGTCAGGGTCATCATCGGCATGGACGATACAGACACCAAGGAGAAGGGTGCATCATGGGTGGTGGCGCTGAGGCTGGGCGAGTCCTGCCCGATCGGCAAGTTCATCGAGCACAGGATCATCCAGCTCAATCCCAAGGTGCCGAACAAGACTACCAACTGCTGCTCCACGGCGGTCTCGTTCGCCGTGACGGAGGAGGAGATCCCCGCCCTGGTGGAGTACTGCAGGAAGTTCATCGCGGACAACTCATATTCCCAGGATTCCGTGATGACGGTTTTCAAGGGCCTGAAGGTCCCGGACGGCCTGAGGGATTTCGGATGGGATGCGAAGAGCACCCTGTTCGTACCCGAGGACGCGGAGAGGATCGCCGAGGAGTACGGAGTGGAGATCGTCGAGGTCACGGGAAGGCGCGGGGTCATCGGGGCGGTGGCCGCGATAGGATGCTTCGATCTCGGAGACAAGGCCGCGGGCATACCCGAGGATTTCGAGGATTGACCGGAACGCATCCGCATGTGCGGGCTTCAGACGATGTCCAGCGAGAACCTCGATGCCTTGACGGAATGCGTCAGGGCGCCCATGGACACTATGTCGGCCTTGCCGGCATAATCCTTGAGGTTGTCCATGTTCACATCCCCCGAGGCCTCCACCATGATGCCGGCGTCCACGGCCTTCACCGCCATGTACACGGACATCGTCCCTTCGGGGCCCATGTTGTCCGCCATCACGATGTCCGCGCCGTTCTCCGCCGCTATGACGGCATCCTCCACCGATGAAACCTCGCAGTCGATGAGTATCCCGGGGCAGGCCGCGCGCCCTTTCTTCATGGCATGTTCCACGGATCCGCAGACGGCCGCATGGTTGTCCTTGATCATCATCTCGTCGTACAGTCCCATCCTGTGGCGGTAACCTCCGCCCAGGACTATGGCTTTCTTCTCGAACCTGCGGAATCCGGGCGTGGTCTTCCTGGTGCCGGCGATCCTGGTCCCCGAACCTTCCAGGATGTCCATGGCAGTGCGGGTCATGGTGGCGATCCCGCTCATCCTCATGATGATGTTGAGGGCGGTCCTCTCAGCGGTGACGATGCCCGCCAGAGGTCCCTCGACCTCCATGACGGCCTGTCCCGGCGATACGCGGTCGCCGTCTGCGGCCAGGAGGACGGAGCCGACGCCCAGCATCGAGAATATCTCCGCCGCCTCCTCCAGGCCGGCGACCGTGGCATCGTCCTCGCTGATGATGACGGCCCTGCCGTCACCGTCCGGGATCAACGCCGCGGCGGTGATGTCGCCGGACCCCACATCCTCTTCAAGGAAGCGCCTGAGGTCCGGGTCCAAGGTCACACGTCCAGTTCGAACTCCTTCCCGGCCTCGGGGAGGATCACATTGTAGTCCGCCAGGTCGGGGAGGAACAGCTCCCTGGTCTCCGAGTGCATGATGATCACGTTCTCGGGGTTGCAGGCGTTGACGAAATCGATGAGCTGCTGGTGGTCGGCATGGGCGGAGAAATCATATCTCTGCACCTCGCACTCGATCTTGCAGACCTCGCCGTCGATGACGACGCATCCCTGCTCGGTGAGCATCCTGCCGTTGGTGTCCTCCGCCTGGTACCCGACCAGGAGGATGGCGCTCTTGGGGTCGTTCTTGAGCGAGTTGAGGTATCCCAGGACCGGCCCTCCGTCAAGCATGCCGCCGGTGGTGACGATTATCTCCCCTTTGCGGGCATGGTCCCTCATGTTGGGGTTCCTGACCTCGTTGAAGTTCTTCCTGGCGTTCTTCATCGCCTTGGGGTCTGCCAGGTATTCGGGGTAGTTCATGAATATCCTGCTGACCGAGCGGCCCATGCCGTCGACCCACATGTTGTAGGACAGGTTCCTGAGGAGCAGCATGATCTCCTGGGTCCTTCCCACTGCGAAGCAGGGGATGAGGACGGTGCCTCCGCGGTCGATGACCTCCTCGACCTTCGCCAGGAACATGGCGGCCACTTCCTTCCTCGGAGGGTGCAGGCGTCCGCCGTAAGTGCCCTCGATGAACAGGTTGTCGCAGTCCACGGGTTTGGCGCCGGCGACCAGCCTCTGGTCGTCGGTGTGGATGTCTCCGGAGTACACAGTGCTGCTGTCGCACTGGAACTCGAACATCGTGGCTCCGGGGATGTGGCCGGCGCTGTGCAGCGTGACGTCGATCTTCCCAAGCTCGATGGTGTCTCCGTAGGTGAGGGGGACCACGTTCTTCATGGTCCTCTCGATGTCGCCTGTGGTGTAAGGCTGCGGGTAGTTCTCGGCCTTCGCGATCTTCAGGCTGTCGTACATCATCAGCTCGCCGATCTCAGCGCTCAGCGGGGTGGTGAAGAGCTCGCAGTGGTCCCTTCCGCAGACCTGCGGGATCATCCCGCAGTGGTCCAGGTGGCCGTGCGTGAGGAACATGTGGTCCACGCGATCTGCCACGGGCAGGGGGTATTCCGGGGGCTTGGAGGGGCTCATGCCGTACTCGACGAGCATGGTCTTGTTGTCTCCTTTCATGGTCATCCCCATGCGGCCGACAATGTCTGCACCGCCGAGGAATTCAAATTTCATCTTCATGATGTTCTCTCTCCTATGTGCCTCCTATGTGCGGAGGGCTTTGTGAAAAGGTCCCGGGGGGTCGCCTCGGGCCCTTTGACTGTGATATGTGATGGTCGCGGGACTCGCCGGCGACGATGAATGCTTTTCGCTATCAGGTAACTGTATATTTATCTTCCGAACCCGCGCATGCCGCCGCGCACCGGCGCGCGACCTTGTGACGGCGCATTAGGCAACTTTAAAATCCATGATGCTGGTACTTATCGGCATGGGTTCATCAGTGGATAAGACCAAATTGTTCGGCGCTGCGGGGATAATCTCGGCGCTGGCATTCATCGTTTTGCTCGTAGCGGCGATATCATGCGCCGGCGACTGGACATTCGGAGTGGACAAGATCAGCGACCTGGCATTGATAAGCGGATCGTCCGCCATCTACATGGCGGCGCTCGTTGCCTCCGGTGCACTGGCCGCGGTTCTGGGCTTGGGCGCCCTCCTGTCGACGAAAGAGCCTCTCGGCAAGTTGGCCGGCCTCCTGGTGGTGCTGGCGG
This sequence comes from uncultured Methanomassiliicoccales archaeon, assembly GCA_964558505.1. Taxonomy (GTDB): domain Archaea; phylum Thermoplasmatota; class Thermoplasmata; order Methanomassiliicoccales; family Methanomethylophilaceae; genus CAYMPW01. Next base: position 4,415 of record CAZLEI010000007.1, read on the forward strand.
CCGTCGTGCTCATAGTGCTGGCTTTCATGCCCGCCGTCGGCGATGCGCGCACGAACATGACCTATGCGTTCGCCGCCATCGCAGTAGCGGCCATCCTGGTCTCGGCCATTGCGGATTACGTCGACAAGATGTACATAACCGCGATCCTGTCGGCGGCGTTCGCCGTTGCGAGCGTCGTGCTGTTCCTCACCATGACCGACTATCTGATATTCGCGGTCGTGGTGGCCTTGTGGGTCCTGCTTCAGGGCATTCTGTGCTTCGCCCCCACTGTGGATGAGTTGAAATACCCTAAGAAGGACCTCAAGAAAGCTAAGAGCAAGGAGGCCCTGAAATCCGAGAGAGAGGCCAAGGCCGAGAAAGAGAAAGCGGCCAGGAAAGAGAAGGCCGAGAAGGAAAAGGCCGAGAAGGAAAAGGCCGAGAAGGAAAAGGCCGAGAAGGAAAAGGCCGAGA
>CAZLEI010000007.1:4964-52685 GCA_964558505.1 uncultured Methanomassiliicoccales archaeon
AAGGCCGAGAAGGAAAAGGCCGAGAAGGAAAAGGCCGAGAAGGAAAAGGCCGAGAAAGATAAGACGGCAGCAGCGGCAGCCGCCGTTGGGAAGAAGCCCAAGAAAGAGGCGGAAGCCAAAACGTCCGCCAAGCCATCGCCCGCAGCGGCCAAGGCCGAGGCTTCGCCTGCGAAGGCTGCGCCCGCGACCGAGGAGAAACCGGCACGCAGGCCCAAAGTGGCCTTCGTAGAGGTGCCTACGCCGGTGTCCGCGATTCACAAAGAAGAGCCAGCTCCCGTCGTCGTGTCGGAAGCGCCCAAGGCGAAACCCATCCCTGAACCGGTGGCAGTCCCCATGGTGGCGGAAGAACCGGTCAAAGAGCCCGTCGAGGAACCTGCCGTGGCAGCAGCCCTTGCAGAGGAGCCTGTGGAAGAGATCGTCGAGGAACCTATGATGGAGGCGGTTCCCGCAGAGGATGTCGGCGCAACGGCCACGGATGCCATCGAGGAACCTGCCGTGGCAGCGATTTCCGAAGAGGAGCCTGTGGAAGAGACAGTCGAAGAGCCTGTGGCCGAGGAGGTCCCGTCGGACGCGGATGTCGGCGCAACGGCCACGGATGCCGTCGAGGAACCTTCCGAGGACATCTCGGATGACGGCATCGGCGATGACGAATACACCGACAATTCCCCCGAGGCGCTTGTCAGAAGGGCAGCTTGGAACAAAGGCCTCAGATGCAGGAGGGGCTACGGCCCTTACGAGATCCCGGTGGCCTTCGTGAAGGGCAGGGTGGCGGTGTTCGTCCAGCCCGCGGATGCAGATGCATCCCTCGACGAGACGCTCAGGTCCGAGGGATGGACGGTCTTCAGGTACGACGAAGCGGAGATCACCGACGGCCTGGAACAGGGCGAGACAATCGCCGCGGCCGTCAAGGAGAACCTTCGCGCCGCCCGTGCCAGCGCCAAGAAGAAAAAGAAATGAAACCGCCCGGGGCCCGGGCTTTCCCGGGCCTCGGCATTCACTTGCACATGTGCCAGCGCCGGCGGGCAACAAGTGTTTTAAATATGCATGCCCTACGCTTTTATTGCGGACGGAAGTCCAGCACGGGGGATGCGCGTGCAAGACATAGTCGACAAGATCGCCGATGGCGGCCAGAGGGTCGCCCTGTGGTTGAAGAGGTACATTTTCGGCAACGGTGCGGACAGCCTTTACGATGTCCGTGCTTCGGTCGCCATAGGGTATCTGCTGAGCATCTTCCTCTGGTGGATCCCTGTGTTGGGCCAGATGGTCATGGGATATGTTTCAGGCAGGAAGGCCGGAACCCCGTTCAGGGGCATGGTCTGCGTCGCCATGGCCGCCGGCCTGGCGCTTTTGAGCGTGTACGTCTTCTGCCTGATAGCCTTCGGCCAGTACGGGTTTCCGGGCACGGATCTGGCTACCATCGCAGCGGCCATAGGGGCCTTCAGTCCCGTGCTATCGTCGACGGCCGTATGCCTCACGCCCTTCTTCGTGGCAGGCACATCCGGTATCAACGTCGGATTGTTCGCCACTGCCATAGCCTTCGGGTTCGTGGGCGGCATAATGTCCAGCCAGGCCAGGAAAGAGGCGGCATCGCTGATGGCCACAGGTGCCGTCGGGGATACCCTGAGGACACATGCCAGATCGTTGGATCTCTATGCCCAGAACAAGACATTGGGCTTCAAGGCGTTCGACGATTGCATCACCATGCAGAACATGACCGTGAACGCCAACAACACCGGGGTGCCCGATGTGCCGAAGGAACCGCCGGTGAGGAGGACGACCTCCACGGTCCAGACGGTGACCACGACGGTCTCGGCGGCATCCGCCACCCGGACGTCCGGGCCGTTCTCCGACATACTCGGCAAAAAAGAGAAGGACCTTCCGGACGAGGCCGATGACGGCAGTAACAACCAATAACACGCGCGCGAACCCTACGCGGGCAACGGTTTTATACGGTGAGCCGTTGTGGTACACATAGAGGCTGATAGGGTTGTTTTGTCCTACGTGTGGTTCGATGATGTTCCCGAAAGACGGGAAATACACCTGCAGTTGCGGTGTCGTTCAGGATATTGGCGGGAATACGCAGCATTTTGTCACGGATTCCAAGAACAAAGAGACTACGGTCATCTCGGAGAATGTGGCGACGCTGCCCAAGACGCGCATCCTGTGCACCGAGTGCGGTAACACGGAAGCGTACTTCGTCATCAGGCAGACCCGCGCCGCGGATGAGCCCGAGACCAGGATCTACCGTTGCACAAAGTGCAACTACTCCTGGAGAGAATACTGAGAGGCGAGCACATGTTCAAGGCGGAAATCAAATCGGACACACTGAAAGGACTCGTGAACATCATTTCGACGTTAATGGACGAGGTCAAATTCTCGATCGACGCCGAAGGCATGAGCTTGAAAGCGGTGGACCCTGCACATGTGGCCATGATCGAATTGACCATCGGCTCGAAGGCGTTCGAATCATACGCCGCCGACAACACCGAGATCGGCCTCGATCTGGACAAGGTCAAGAGCGTGCTCAAGCTCGCGTCCTCCGGGGACATGATCTCCATGGAGCAGGACGCAGACCACGGCAGGATAGTATTCAAGGTCGGCAACATCACCAGGCGCATGAACCTGGTCGACACGACCAGCATGAGCGACCCCAAGGTCCCCCAGCTCACACTCAACTCCAGGATCGGCGTCGATGTATCGGAGCTGCAGAAAGGCATCAAGGCCGCGGAGTCGATTTCAGATCATATAGCATTGAAGGCGTCCCCCGAGGGATTCGAACTCTCCTGCGAGGGAGACACGGATGCCGTCAGCCTCAAGCTCGAGGGCGACAAGCTCGTCAGCCTGGATGCGAACGCGACCGTTTGCAGCCTGTTCCCTCTGGATTACTTCTCCAACATAGTGAAGGCGATCCCGGCGGATACCACGGTGAACATCGAGCTCGACACGGATTTCCCTGTCAAGCTGGTCTTCGACATCGCAGACAACAACGGGTCCGTCAACTACCTTCTGGCGCCCAGGATAGAAAACGATTGATACACAAGGACGTGCAAGAATTGGTCTATACCCCGTCAGAACTATCTTCCATCGCGAACAAACTCAGGATACACGTCATAGAGATGACATCGGCGGCCGGCTCCGGCCACCCGGGCGGCTCGCTGTCGTCCGCGGACTTGATGGCGGTGCTGTATTTCCGCATCATGAAGCACGATCCCAAGGATCCGGCCATGGAGGACAGGGACCGCTTCGTCCTATCGAAAGGGCATGTGGCACCTGTGCTGTACGCATCGTTGGCCGAGGCAGGGTACTTCCCGACAGCCGATCTCCTGACCCTCAGGAAACTGGGGTCGAAGCTCCAGGGCCATCCGGTCCGCGGAAAGGTGCCCGGCGTCGAGATGTCCACGGGGTCTCTGGGGCAGGGCCTCAGCATGGCGTCCGGCATCGCCCTCGCCGGCAAGATGGACAAGAAGGACTACAGGGTGTTCTGCCTTCTCGGGGACGGGGAGATGCAGAGCGGCCAGAATTGGGAGGCGGCAATGTTCGCCGCCCATTACAGATTGGGCAACCTCACGGCCTTCGTCGACCGCAACAGGCTCCAGATCACCGGCGAGACCGAGAAGAGGCTCGCGGTGGCGCCTCTGGAGGACAAGTTCAAGGCGTTCGGATGGAACACCATGACCATAGACGGCCACGACATACAGCAGATCATCGATGCCTGCGAGAAGTCCGCAGGATCGGACAGGCCCACGGCGGTCATCATGAACACGATAAAAGGCAAAGGGGTCTCCTTCATGGAGAACAATGTGGGATTCCACGGCAAAGCGTGCAACGCAGAGGAGACCGCGACCGCGCTCAAAGAACTGAGGGGCGAGTGACCATGGCGGGGAAGAAGCTAGCCCAGCGCAATTACTACGGAAAGGCGCTTGCGGAACTGGCGTCCGAGAGGGGCGACGTCGTAGTCCTGGATGCGGACCTTGCAGGTTCCACGAAGACCAGCGATTTCGAGAAGGTCTGCCCCGAGAGGTTCGTGGAAGTGGGGATCGCGGAGCAGAACATGATCGGCATAGCATCCGGCCTCGCGGCATCGGGCAAGACGGTGTTCGCATCGACCTTCGCGGTGTTCGCCAGCGGCCGCTGCTGGGAGCAGATCAGGCTCGCTGTGGCGTACCCCAAGCTCAATGTCAAGATAGTCTCCACCCACTGCGGGATCAGCGTGGGAGAGGACGGCGCATCCCATCAGGCGCTGGAGGACATGGCGATAATGCGCGCCATACCGAACATGGTGGTCATCTCGCCTGCAGATGCCTTCGAGGCATATGCGGCAACTAAGGCGATCGCGGATTACGTCGGGCCGGTCTACATGAGGCTGGGCCGCAGCGAATTCCCCGCGATAATGGACGAGGACGTTCAGTTCAAGATCGGAAAGGCAACGGTCATGAAGGAAGGCACCGACGTGACGCTCATCGGCACGGGCCAGATGGTCACATCCTGCATAGAGGCGGCCGAGATCCTGGCCGCCGAGGGCATCAGCGCAGAGGTCGTCAACATGTCGACGATAAAACCGCTGGATTCCGAGGCAGTGAGGAGATCGGTCTCGAAGACCGGGTGCGCAGTCACAGCGGAGGAGCACAGCATAATCGGTGGGCTCGGGTCCGCCGTGGCGGAGCTCCTGTCCGAGGAGATGCCCGCACCGCTCACAAGGATAGGCACCAGGGACACATTCGGCGAATCCGGGAACCCTGCGGCGCTGTTCGACAAGTACGGGCTGTCCGTCCGCGACGTCGTAGCCGCGGCCAAACGGTCCATTACAATGAAGAAAGGGGAGATACAATGAAGATTTTCATAGACACGGCAAACATAGACAGGATAGCAGAGGTCAACAGCTGGGGGATATTGGACGGAGTGACCACCAATCCCAGCCTCATCGCGAAAGAGGGCATGGACCTCAAGACCTGCGTGAAGAAGATCTCGGAGATAGTGGACGGCCCCATATCGGCCGAGGCCATGTCCACCACCGCCGACGAGATGGTGGCGGAGGGGCGCGAGCTCGCGGCCATCCACCCTAACATAAACGTGAAGCTCCCGATGTGCCTGGAGACCCTCAAGGCCACGAAACGCCTCTCGTCCGAGGGCATCGATGTCAACGTCACGCTCATATTCTCGCCTCAGCAGGCGCTCCTGGCGGCCAAGGCCGGAGCAAGGTACGTGTCCCCGTTCGTCGGACGCCTGGACGATATCGGCCAGGTAGGCACCGAGATGCTGAGCCAGATCATCGGCGTATTCTACAATTACGACTTCGACACCGAGATCATCGCGGCGAGCATCAGGCACCCTGTGCATGTGCTCGAGGCGGCCTCCATGGGATGTGACATCGCGACCATCCCCTACGATGTGCTCACCAAGATGATATCCCACCCCAAGACGGACGAGGGCATCGCCAAGTTCGTCGCGGATTACAACAAGTCCAAGAAACAGTGAGGAAGCGCATGCACGACGTGGTGATCGTGGGAGGAGGTCCCGCCGGCAGCAAGGCCGCGGCCCTCCTCGCCGGGGACCGCGATGTCGTGGTGCTCGAAGAGCACGATGAATCCGGAGATCCCGTCGAATGCACGGGGCTGGTCACCGAGAGCGTGCTCTCGATGTCCGGCATCCGCATTAATCCACTCAACAGGCTGTACGGTGCGCGTGTACATTTTCCCGGACGCGGTGTGATAACAGCACGTTCCAAGGCACCGAAGGCCGTGCTCATCGACCGTCGCGATTTCGATCGCAGGATGGCGGATGCGGCATCGGATGCCGGCGCGGAGTTCCTGTACGGACGCAGGTACGAGTCCCACATCATAGACGGGGACAGGGTACGCGTGCGCACGCCTACAGGGTGCCACGTGGCATCCCTGCTGATCGGCGCCGACGGGCACACCTCCGCGGTCGCCGCCTCGGTGCCGGACAACGACGTGGTGTCGTATGTCCGCGGCATACAGGTGGACGTCCGCTGCAGGCGCGACGACCAGGAGCTCATGGACATACGTCTGGGCTCCGAGGTCGCACCTGGATTCTTCTCATGGGAGATACCTTTCGGCGAGTTCACCAGGATCGGCGTATGCACGGCATGGTCCGCCGGCCCTCCCAACGATTATCTCAAGGTCGTCCTCCGCAGGGCAGGTATGGACGATGCTCCCGTGGTTGAGAAATGCTGCGGTAAGATCCCCATCGGCGGCCGCCGCGCATCCTACGGGGACCACATGCTCCTGATCGGCGATGCCGCAGGACAGGTGAAACCTGTATCCGGCGGCGGACTCCATCCGATGCTGTGCTCCGCACCGTTCCTGAAAGAGGCGGCGGAGAGGGCGTTCGACACCGGGGATTTCTCCTCTTCTGCCTTGTCCTCGTATGAACGCGGATGGAAGGGCAAGATCGGGGAGTCGCTGAGCAAGGGCATGAAGCTGAGGGAGATGTACAACAGGCTGGACGATGATGCCCTGGACAAGGTGTATTCGGCGATCGACCGTCCGAACGTGCGCCAGGTCCTGGACGACATAGACCTGGACGATCCCGTCTCCGTTGCAGAGAAACTGATCAGGAACATACCGCTGGCACTCAGACTGGCACCCATATACATGAAGGCGAGGCTGTGAAGAGGATACAGTTGGCCCTCGTCCCACGTTCCGATGCATCCGAGCTCATACCACGGATGCTGTCCGAGGGGATCGTCGATCGAACCGCCAAGATAAGCGGCTCCGGGGAGTACCGCGCGGTCCCCCTGATGTCGGGCCGCGAGGCCGACGCAGTTGCCATGGGGTTGGCGGTCACCGAGGGGGATGCCCACGAGATCGAGCGCAGGACACCGCAGGAGATGATCCTGGACCGTCTTTCGGACCTTCCGGAGGATGTGCTTTCCGTCCTCCCCATGAGGTGGGAGTATGTCGGATGCATCGCGATAATCTGCATGGACCGGATATGCGACCCTTACAAGCACAGGATAGGCGAAGTTTACGCCGATGTTCTGGGCATGGAGACCGTATGCGTCGACCGCGGAGGCGTGGCCGGAGAGTTCAGACAGCCCGACATAGAGATCATACACGGCACGGTCACCGAGTCCGTGAGGTTGGAGAACGGCATCCTCTACGATCTGGATGTCACCAAGGTGATGTTCGCGTCAGGGAACGTGGACGAGAGGCACAGGATGCGCTCCCTGGACTGCAGAGGGGAGACGGTCGTGGACATGTTCGCAGGAATAGGGTATTTCACGCTCCCTCTCGCCAAGTACTCGGGGGCAGCCCGCGTCATCGCATGCGAGAAGAACCCCGATTCGTACGGATTCCTTGTGAAGAACATAGAGTTGAACGAAGTCGGTGGCACAGTGGAGCCCGTCCTCGGAGACAACCGCGATCTGCCACTCGGACGCATAGCCGACAGGATAATCATGGGCTACGTCCAGACCACCGCCGGATTCATACCCAAGGCGTTATCCATGCTCCGTCCCGGCGGAACGATCCATTACCATGACACATTCTATGTCCATGAGTACATTGGCCGCATAAAGGATGCGTTCGACAGGGCGTGCGGTCCCGATGGGTACGAGATCATCTCGGTGCACGAGGTGAAGTCCTTCGCCCCATCGGTGTCACACTACGTCGCCGATGTCCGGGTGTTCTGATCACACCGTTTCGCCGCATCCGCTCGCGGTGAGCAAAGTGCTCATGGCATCGCGGTACTTCTCCGGCGGGGCGGCTATGACGGCCTTGGCGAATTCCACGAGATATCTGGCGTAATCCTCTTCTTCGGCGGTCATCTTCCATGCGGTGGTGCCCTGCGGGTCGGTCGCGACGACGAATGCCTTGCATATTATGCGCGATTTCGAATCCTTGGGATTGATCCCATCGACCTCCTTCTTCACGAGCTCTGCACCTCCTACCTTGCCGGCCTTGGCCAGGCGGTCCGCGCAGGTGGTGACCTTGCCCGCCTTCTTGAATTCGGGGAGGGCCGTGGTAACATCGGACAGCACGTGCTTCTTATGGGCGTCTTCCAGCGCTTGGGAGGGCGCCGTGCGGGACATGTCCCCCATGGATGCGGCTATCGCATCGGAGGTGAACAGTGAGATGATCTCGCGCCAATCGGAGGTCCAGAATGCGGAAAGGGCCTCTGCGGCCCTGGGCGTCTTGATGATGAGCGATTCGGACGGATGCGCCGTCAGGAACAGTTCCAGCGCGGTCTTCTCGTTATCCGTGCCCATGAGGTCTCCTAGGAACGCGTCCCTGCCGGATCCGTAGTTCTTCACTCCGATGATGTAGGTGGCGACCCCGCCGCTCTTGAGCTCGCCCATGCATCCTTTGGTGACGCTGGCGATCAGCGCGCTGTCGCTGGTCTTCCCCTGCATGTAATCTTTGAGGGCATCCTTCTCGATCTTGTGCACGCCGTTGCCGTTCTCGTTGTGGTACTTGTGCTCGACCCGGACCTCGAAGTCGTCCAACGGGTCCACCGCGGACAGCTGGGACACCAGGAACTGCAACGTGGATACGTTGCCTGCGCAGTCCTTGCATATGCGGATGTCCTTGTCCAGCGATTTCACGTGGATGACCAGTACGGCCGCGGCGTCGTGACCGCATTGGATCTCGTCATCCTTGAATTCGTAGGGCGTCTCCCAGAACGCCTCGTAGAGGTAGTCCTCGGGCATGTTGGGCTTGTCGGAACAGACCAGGCCGTGCTCGAAGGAGTAGAGGTGGAGCTTGTTCTTCTTGATGAATTGGTTGTAGAGCAGGAGCCTTATCTTGGGATCGGTGTAGTATTGGCAGCCTATCTGCTTGTCGTTCCCGACGCTCCCCCTTATGGCATAGGAGACGGTCTCTCCGCCGAGTTTGGCGGTGGCGAGCATGGGGACGGTGCCTGCGGCGTTCAGGGATATCGTGCCCGCGTAGGCCTTGGCGATGTCGTCGCCCCCTCTGCTGGCCTCCTTTATCAGCGCATCAGGGCTGTTCTTGAACTTCTGGTAGCCGTCTATGGTCTTGAACGTCTTGTCAAAGGCGCATTTCCTGCAGTTGCCGGCGCACATCGGCCTCAGGAGGGAAGGGTCGTCTGCAAGATTCTTGGAACGTTCCAAGATGTCCGCCTCCAGCCTTTTCGACGTGTGCTTGGCGCCTCTGAAGCGCACTCTCCTTTTCCCTGCCATGCGCATGTGATGCTGTTCGGTTCTAATAATCTTGTCGAGGTCTTTTTCGCGCAGGCTCAAATAACCGCACGGCGATTCCGGCGCGATGGACCCCGTCGAAGCGCATGAGAAGGAGATACGCGTGTTCATGGCGCGTCCGCCGTTCTGCTATCGCGGGCTTACCGACCGCGAGGTCGCTCTGATCCGCACCGCGCTGACGCACGACAGCTTCACCAACGAGATGGCGGATGCGGAACCGTCGAGGAGGTTCCAGTCGTACGAGAGGCTGGAGTTCCTCGGAGATTCCGTCCTGGAGTTCCTGGCATGCGAGAGGGTGTACAAGGGAACCGATCTGGAAGAGGGGAAGATGACGGATTTCAAGCAGGCCGTCGTGGCCAACCACGAGATATCCCAGCGTCTTCTCGAGAGCGGTCCGGACATCGATCCCATGATACTCGTCGGCAACGGCCACAGGGACCGTCACGGCAACCCGGTGATCAACGAGAACATGCGCGCGGATTCCTTCGAGGCCCTGCTTGCGGCCATCTATCTCATCCGTGGCATGGACGAGGCCAGGCGCGTGGCGGACGCGGTCCTGCTGGATCCGGCCGATTGCCCGTCGTCACCCATCCAGGATTAAGATACCAGTCCTTTTATCAGACGATGCTGTTTACAGATACGTGTCAGACATCGTAACGGATACGGCGGCGGCCATCAGGGACATGCGCATACGCGGGGCGGGCAGGATCGCGCGCGCAGGCGCATCGGCACTGGGCGGTTTCGCGGAAGCGTACGGCGGCGGGAACCTGGAATCTTTCCTATCGGACCTGGAGGATGCGAAGGCCACGCTCTTGGCATCCCGTCCCACTGCGGTGTCGCTGTGGAACGGTGTGCATGCATCCGTCAAGGGTGCCGCAGACTGTGCCGACGTCGTCGAGGCGGCCGCGCTCGTGGCGGCCAATTCGGTCGCGTTCGTTTCCCGTTCCGAGAAGGCGGTGCAGCAGATCGCCAGATACGGGGCGAAGCGGATCCAGGACGGCGATGTCGTCATGACGCATTGCAACAGCAGCGCCGCGATAGGCGTGATAAAGGAGGCCCATGCCCAGGGGAAGGACATCCGCGTGTACGCCACGGAGTCCAGGCCCTGGAGGCAGGGCATACTCACGGTCAACGACCTGGCGTCGGCGGGCGTGGACACCACTTTGATCATAGACAGCGCTGTCCGCGCGGTCATGAAGAAAGTGGACAAGGTGTTCGTGGGGGCTGACACGGTCACATCCCACGGTGCGCTCGTCAATAAAATTGGGACCTCCCAGGTGGCGTTGGCGGCCCATGAGGCCAGGGTGCAGTTCTATGTCTGCAGCGAGACGTACAAGTTCTCGCCCATGACGCTGTTCGGCGACATGGTGACCATCGAGGAGAGGGAGGTGGGCGAGGTCGTCAGAGAGGGGGAGCTTCCGCGCGAGGCGAAGGTCTTCAACCCTGTCTTCGACAGCACCCCTGCGCGTTACATAGACGCCATCATCACCGAGCTGGGCCTGATGTCCCCGGGCTCAGTGTACGATACGATGGTCAGACAGTTGGGGGACAGCATATTCGAGCACGGAGTCTGAGAATCATGAAGCAATATTCCTATCTGCATCTTAACGAGCCGGCGGACCCGGACGCATACGTGGTGTGCACGTACAGGGTGACGACCGACATGCCCATGGAGAAGGCGGCGACCGCCATCGCGGCGGAGCAGTCGACCGGTACGTGGACAGGGCTGTCCACGCTCAAGGACGACGTGTTCGAGAAATACGGGGCGAGGGTGACGAGCATCTCCGGGGACATCGTCGTCATAGAGTACCCTGCGGCAGATTTCAGCATCGGGGTCGGTGCGGTGCCGCAGATACTCAGTGTCATCGCGGGCAACCTGTTCGGATTGGAGTCCGTGGGGAAACTGAGATTGGAGGACGTCACGTTCCCTCCTTGCATAACCAAGCAGTTCAAAGGGCCCAGGTTCGGTGCGGACGGCCTCAGGAAGCTCTTGGACCGTCCGGAGAAGCCCCTCGTGGGGACCATAGTCAAACCGAAGATCGGACTGTCCCCCAAGGAGACGGCATCCTACGTCTACGAGGCGGGCGCGGGCGGACTCACCAACAGCAAGGACGACGAGACCCTGGTGGACCAGGCGTTCTGTCCCATCGAGGATCGCACCAAGGCGGTGGCGGAGTCCCTTGACAGGCTGAAATCCGAGGGCCACCTCATGATGCACGCCGTGAACGTCAGCACATCCGGCCATCAGATAGTGGAACTGGCCGAGAAGGTGCAGGAGTGGGGTGCCAAGCAGATAATGGTGGATGTCCTGACATGCGGCTTCGGAGCTGTGCAGGCATTGGCAGAGGATCCATCGATAAAGGTGCCGATACATGTGCACAGGACTATGCACGGTGCGATGACCAGGGATCCGCTCCACGGCATAGCGACGCTCCCGATAACAAAGATCGTCCGCATGTGCGGCGGCGATGCCCTGCACATCGGGACCCTGGGCGTGGGCAAGATGAGCGGGGACATGACCGACGGCAGGGGCAATCTGAACGCCTGCCTCGGGGCCGACGTCCCCTACAAGACGGTTATGCCCGTCTGCTCCGGAGGGGTGTACCCGGGCATGGTGGGCAGCATGGTGGAAGCATCCGGCATGAACGTGCAGATCCAGGCCGGCGGCGGAGTGGCCGGTCATCCAGAAGGGGTCAGGAAAGGAGCGATGGGGATGTGCCAGGCAGTGGATGCGGCATTCCTCGGGATTCCTGTGAAAGAATACGCGGAGGACCATCACGAGCTCAAGGTGGCCCTCGACACATGGGGAATGAAATGAAACTCAAGGTAAGGTATGTGGATCTGGACGTCGCCGAGGCATCGGTCCTGATCCATGATGATGATTGCACAGAACTCGGAGTGATGGAGAACGACCGCGTCCGTCTTGACGGTAAGAAGACGGTGACTGCCCTGGTCACGACCTCGGACACGATCCTCGAAAGGGGGGAGATCCTGGTCCCGCAGGTCCTGCAGGAGCAGCTGGACGTCCAGAACGGCGCGGAGATCAACGTGGCCTTCTCTGTCAAGCCGTCATCCGTCCGCAGCATCAGGAAGAAGATGGACGGCGACAAGCTGACCAAAGAGGAGATCCACGATGTGGTCTTCGACATCCTCGATTCGAAACTCTCGAAGATCGAGATATCGGCTTGGCTGACCGCCCTCTACATAAACGGCATGGACGACGAGGAGATAGCCAATTTCACGCAGTCCATAGTGGACACGGGCGACAAGATAGAATTCGACCGTTCCCCCGTCTTCGATTTCCACAGCATCGGCGGGGTTCCCGGCAACAAGGTCACCCCGATAGTGGTCTCGATCGTCGCGGCGGCAGGCCTGATGCTGCCGAAGACATCGTCCCGTGCCATAAGCAGCGCATGCGGGACCTCCGATTTCGTGGAGACGTTCTGCAACGTCGAGCTTGATGCCGCACGTCTCAAGGAGATAGCGGAGGATGTCGGCGGAGTGCTTGCATGGGGAGGGGCAATGAACCTCGCCCCCGTGGACGACATGGTCATAAAAGTGGAGTATCCGCTCGGGATAAACCCTCGGGCGCAGATGATGGCATCCATCCTGTCCAAGAAGATGGCGATAGGGGCAACGCATCTGCTGCTGGACATACCCACGGGCGCCGGCACGAAGGTGAAGACCATCGAGCAGGCACGCGAGTACGCCCGCAGCTTCATGTCGATAGGCGACAGGCTCGGCATCCACATCGAGGCCGCCATAACGTACGCGGACCAGCCGGTCGGCAACACCATCGGCCCGAAGCTGGAGGCCAGGGAATGCATCCGCGTCCTCGAGGGCAACCCGCATCCCGCCAGCGTGGTGGAGAAGGCATGCGACCTCGCAGGCATCATATTGGAGATGGGGGGCATACCGAACGGATCCGAGGTCGCCAGGGAGATACTGTCCTCCGGCAAGGCCATGGAGAAGTTCCGCGAGATAGTCGCCGCCCAGGGCGGGAACCACGACATCAAATCCACGGATCTGGAGCCAGGCAAGTACATGGCCGAGGTCTTCAGCATCAAGTCGGGCTATGTGCACTCGGTGAAGAACGCCGAGCTCGTCACGATCGCCAGGGCGGCCGGCGCTCCCGCGGACAAGGGCGCGGGGATCGAACTTCTGCACAAGAAAGGCCAGAGGGTCGAGAAGGGAGAGCTGCTGTTCAGGATCTACGCGGACAACGAGTCCAAGCTCAAGCGCGCCAAGGACATCGCGGTCAAGGTGCAGCCCATGTCGATCGAGGGGATGCTGATCAAGAGAGTGGTCAACACGCCGGTGCAGAACTGATGCGCGCATTGTGCTTCACGGTGGACCTCGACAGGGACGTCAACATGAGCATCCCGGGCCAGACGGCCGCAGGGTCCCTGGACCGCGGCTCGGGCACCGCCCCTCGGTTCTCCTCGTCGGCCTCCGGCCTCGAGATGCTGACAGACATCCTGGACGATATAGGTGCCAGTGCGACGTTCTTCGCGGAGGGTCGCACCTTGGAGGCCCTCCGCGACATCGCCGGGCTCCTGTCAGGTCACGAGGTCGGGGTGCACGGGTACGACCACGAGGACATCGAAGGCATGGATGCCGACGGGATCCTGGAGGTCGTGGAGAAGGGGAAGGCGGCCGTCCGCGACACGACGGGGGCGTACCCGACCTCGTTCCGTGCACCGTACATGCGGTGCTCCGACGACCTCTATGTGGCATTGGCCCGTTCCGGACTGATCACGGATTCATCCACGTATGCCGCGGTGTCCGGGTCAATGGTCCCGTCGGAGATATCCGCATGCGGTTCGGTCATCACCGAAGTGCCCGTCGCCGAGGGCACGGACAGCCGTGGCAAGAAGATCGCCGCATACCTATGGCCGATGCACGAGGGCAAGCGTTCGCCGGACGACTACCTGGAATTGGCATCCCGTGTGGATGAGGGGGCATTCGTCCTGGCCACGCATACCTGGCACATGTTCGAGTCCCGTACCGGTGGCGTTATGTCCGAGTCACGTCGCAAAGCCAACGCGGCATCCGTCGCCGAGGTCCTGGACGGCCTCATAGGGATGGGCTTCGAGCCCATGACGGTGTCCGCATTCTCCGCAGGTTTCCGCGCGCGGTCTCACTAAAATATATTATACGTTCCCGCAGTACCCGACACAGGTGACCACATGACTGCAGGACTGATTCTCGGGAAACAGGTGTCCGAGGAGATATACTCGGAACTCAGGACAAGGATAGACGCGCTCAAGGCCGAGGGGACGACCCCAGGTCTGGCAGTGGTGCTCGTGGGAGAGGACCCGGCGTCGCAGGTGTACGTTAGGATGAAAGGCAAGAAGTGCGAGGAGCTCGGCATGCACTCGGTCACTGTCATCATGCCCGAGGATACGACGCAGGACCAGCTCCTGGCCAAAGTGGCCGAGCTCAACGCGGACCCTGCCATACACGGCTTCTTGGTGCAGCTTCCTTTGCCGAAGCACATCGACGAGGACACGGTCATCAACGCGATCGATCCCAAGAAGGACGCGGATTGCTTCCACCCCTCCAACGTGGGGAAGATGCTCATCGGCGATCCCGACTTTTTGCCGGCCACCCCGGCAGGCGTTCAGCAGATGCTAGTGAGGTCCGGCGTGGAGACCTCCGGCAAGCACGTCGTCGTGGTGGGCAGGAGCAACATCGTCGGAAAGCCAATGGCGGCGATGATGATGCAGAAAGGCGCAGGTGCGGACTCCACGGTCACCGTGGTCCACTCTCGCACACGCGACCTCCCGTCCATCACCCGTCAGGCGGACATATTGATCGTGGCCATCGGCAAAGCCGGATTCGTCACGGCCGACATGGTCAAGGAAGGTGCCGTCGTCATAGACGTCGGCACCAACAGGGTGGACGACCCGTCGAGTCCCAAGGGCTCGAGGCTCGCAGGAGATGTGGACTTCGAGGGAGTGAAGGAGAAAGCATCCATGATCACCCCGGTCCCCGGAGGAGTGGGGCCGATGACAATCTGCATGCTCATGGCCAACGCGGTGCGTGCAGCAGAGAGATCCATCGAATGACGGTAGGAGTGTGATACAAATGATCAGAGAATGCAACGAGCACGGATATTTCCGCGGTGAGACCTGCCCATATTGCGGGGAAGAGGGAAAATTCCTGATGAGCGACTTCGAAGTGGAGAAGCTCGGCAGAACGCTGGCAGGTATCCTCAGGCACGGCAGGTTCGAGCTCGATATGGACGATCAGGGGTTCGTAGAGGTTCGTGATATAGTAGCTGTCACGAAGGAGAACAACCCCAAGATGGCATGGCTCAGGCCCCATCACGTAGAGGCGCTCGTGGAGACCGACCCCAAGGGAAGGTACCAGACCGGCGGGTCCGCGGTCAGGGCGACTTACGGGCATACGATAAAACTGGACCTCCGGCTCCCCACCGACGGCATCCCGGAGGAACTCTTCTATCCCACCACGCCCGAGGAGCTCGACATAATCCTCGAGGTCGGTCTGCTGCCCTCCGACAGGGCCATGGTGCACCTGTCGAAGAGCTATGACGACGCATTCAGGGCAGGTTCCGTCCGCGTGGACGACCCTGTGATCCTGGCGATCGACACGGCCGCATGCATGGAGCAGGGATACGAGATCGGCAGGGCCGCTAAAACGGTCTTCCTGTGCAAGCAGGTCCCCGCGGACTGCCTCAGGGTCGCCCACGAAGAAGAGGGCGAGTGAATGCCCAGGGTCCTTAGGCCGGACGAGGTCCGTGCTGAATACGGCAAGATGTTCTGCCAAGGGTTCTACACGATGGTGGACGAGAAGGCCGGCGTGGCCAAGATCGTCGAGAAATGCGTTGCCCGCGGCCCAGTGGAATGGGATGTGGTCAACAGGAAGAGGACAGGCGGTGTCATCACGGACATCGATGTGCAGGGGTACACGATGATCATGGACACGGTCATCGGCGAGAGGCCGCTGAATTTCGGACCTGTCTCGGCAGATCTGGGCGGGCAGGGGCTCAGCTCCCTCACCGTCGAAGGCGACAGGGTACGCACCAAATGGGCAGGTCTTGCCGGTGCGACCGTGGGGATCGGGGCATGCATCCCCCAAGGTCCGGGCGTCATAGAGACGGTATACCCGGATGATTTCAAGATCGGAGGCGCCCATCATGCCCATGTCGAGATCGTGACCCCCAAGATGATCCGCGTCATCATCGGCATCGATGATACCGACACCAAGGAGAGGGGGGCAACATGGGCGATGGCCATGAGGCTGGGGACTTCGTGCCCCATAGGCGTATTCCTCGACCATAAGATCATACAGCTGAATCCGAAAGCTCCCAACAAGACGACCAACTGCTGCTCCACCGCGGTGGCGTTCGCGGTGAAGGAGGACGAGGCGGACGCGCTCGTGGCGTACTGCAGGGATTTCATCCTCCGCGAATCATTCTCTGCCGATTCGGTCATGACAGTGTTCAAAGGCTTGCACATACCCGAAGACCTGGCGGAGTTCTCATGGAACGCCAAGAGCATCCTGTACAAAGAGGAGGATGCCATGGCGGCTGCCGCGCTCAACAACGTGGAGGTCATTCCCGCACCGGGCACGAAAGGCGTGATCGGCGCAGTCGCTGCCATCGGTTGCTTCGACATGGGAGTACGCTCCGCTGGAGTCCCTGAGGATTTCGAGTGATCCGATGACGTTGCCGAAGATCCTGGCAGGCACAGCTTACTCCACATACGAGGCGCAGCTGGAGAAAGAGGTCTTGGAAGGCGGCCTCGTCCCGAAGCATATGGCGATCATAATGGACGGCAACCGCCGTTATGCCAAGGAAGTGCTCCAGGCGGAGCCCCGGGAGGGCCATATCAAAGGCAGGGCGAAGCTGGAGGAGGTGATGGATTGGTGCGTTCACATGGATGTGAAGTACCTCACGGTGTATGCCTTCTCCACCGAGAATTTCAACAGGGATCCGGAAGAGGTCTCGTTCCTCATGGACCTCATCGCCCAGGCGATGAGGGATTTCGCCGACAGCCCCCGTGTCCACGAGAGCAAGGTGAAGATCAGTCTCCTCGGGGAGCGCGATGCGCTTCCGGACAATGTCATCGAGGCCCTGGAATACGCCAAGGCCAAGACCGGCGGGTACGACCGTTACCATCTCAACATGGCGGTTGCCTACGGCGGGAGGGAGGAGATAGTCAATGCCGTCCGCGAATTGGTCAAGGAGGCGAAGGCCGGGAATCTTGGCCCGGAGGATGTGACCGAGGCGACCCTGTCCAAGCACATGTACACAGTCGATATCCCGGATCCCGACCTGGTCCTGAGGACATCGGGAGAGGTCCGCATATCGAACTTCCTGCTGTGGCAGATGGCGTATTCCGAACTGTATTTCGCCGATGTCTATTGGCCGGGTTTCAGGTACATCGATTTCCTCAGGGCGATAAGGTCCTATCAGCAGCGTCAGAGACGCTACGGGGTATGACCATGCACAACGATATAATATTCCTTCACGCGCCCAGCGTCTACGATTTCAGGAAGAAGCCCATTTTCTACGGTCCGGTCAGCGATGTCATACCCTCGTCCCCGGTGTTCGAGATGTACCCCATCGGGTTCATGACGATATGCTCCCATCTGGAAGCGGCGGGATTCAAGACGAGGATCGTGAACATCGCGGTCCGCATGCTACAGGACGATCGCTTCGACGTCGAGCGCGCGATAGCCAAATTGGACGCGGACGTGTTCGCCATAGACCTTCACTGGATGCCTCATGCCCACGGGGCGCTGGCGCTAGCCGAGATCGTGAAGAGGCTGCATCCGGAGTCGAAAGTGGAGATGGGCGGTTTCACGTCATCGTATTTCCACGAAGAGCTCATCCGCCGGCCGGAGGTGGACCTGGTCATGCGCGGAGACACGACCGAGGTTCCCACAGTGGAACTGATGGAGACCTTGTCCCGCGGCGGCGATCTCGGCGAAGTACCGAACCTCGTCTGGAAGGATGAGGGCGGTGCAGTCCACAACAACGGCCTGACCTATTCGGCCGAGACCTTGGACGAGATAATCTTCGATTACGGGCAGATGATAAAGAGCACCATGAGGAACATGGACATCAAGGGCGCCCTCCCATGGCTGGGGTGGGACCGTCAACCGCTGACATCGGTGTTCACCGTCCGCGGATGCTCCCTGAACTGCGCCGAATGCGGCGGCTCCCATCATGCGAACGGGATAATAGCGTGCAGGAAGCATCCAGCCTACCGCAGCCCGGAGAAACTGGCCGAGGACATGGAGCATATCCAGGATTACATGAGGGCACCGATCTTCATCGTCGGCGACATCCGGCAGAACGGACCCGGCTATGCCGACGCATTCCTCAAGGAAGTGAAGGAGCGCGGCATCGGGAATCATGTCGTCATCGAGTTGTTCAATCATGCGGATTCGGAATATTTCGGCAAGATAGACAAGGCATTCGACGGGGGATGGAGCATCGAGTTCTCCCCGGATTCCCATGATGAGAAGGTCCGCAGCGCGTTGGGCAAAGGATATGACAACGCCTCGATAGACAGGACGCTGCAGGCGGCGTTCGCCAACGGATGCTCGAGGATGGACATGTTCTACATGACCGGTCTGCCGTTCCAGGACAGGGAGTCCGCTCTGAACAGCGCCCGTGCCTCCAAGCATCTGTGGGAGGTCGTCGGACGCGATGCGGGGTTGTTCATCTACAATGCCCCATTCGCACCTTTCGTCGATCCCGGGAGCAGGGCGTTCGAGGATCCCGGAAAATGGGGGTACAAGATGCGGGCAAGGACGTTGGAGGATCACCGCAGGTTGCTGGACAGCCCTTCGTGGAAGCACGTGCTGTCGTACGAGACAGAACTGATGACCCGCGACGAAATCGCCGAGACATCCTACGATGCGGCGTTGGAACTGGCCAGGATGGAGTTCGAATCCGGCAGGATAACCGAAGAGGCATACAGGGGCAGGTCCGAGAGGACGGAGATCGCCCGCAGCCTGATGCACAAGATTGACGACATCCTGAAGATCGAGGATCCGGAGGTCCGCGATGCCGAACTTTGGAAGAACAAGAAGGCCGGAGAGGACCTCATGCACTCGACCGTGTGTGACAAGACGGACTTGGATTGGAAGACCGGATCGATATGGTCCAATGCTCCGAGGATCGCCTTCGACCTCCTCAAAGGAACGGTCCGCAGGTGACCCTCTATTATAGGGTATAAAGATAGTATGATGAAGGGGGATCAGCGGCCCGCGCTCATCTCCTTGGATTTCTCGACCCCTGCCTGAACGGCCGCTATGAATGCGGATCTAGCTCCCAGGTCCTCGAGTGTCCTGACGCCTTCGATGGTCGTTCCGCCGGGCGAGCATACGCCGTCTTTCAGGACGTCGGGATGTTTCCCTGTTTCGAGCACTGTCTTGGCAGCGCCCAACATGCTCTGCGCCGCGAGGCGTATGGACATATCGCGGGGCAGTCCGCAGAGGACGCCGCCGTCGGCCATGGCATCGATGATCATGTACATGTATGCAGGCGAAGACCCCGCGAGCCCAGTGACCGCGTCCAGATCGCTCTCTTTGACTTCGAATGCGAGCCCGGTTGCTTCAAGAACGGCCTTAACCTTGTTAACATCGTCATCATCGGCCTTGGTACCTCTGGAATATCCCGCCGCACCCTCCAATACCATGCAGCAATGATTTGGCATAACCCTCACAATTTTACTGTCTGGCACATATGCTTCCAAGGATGCTATGGTAACTCCTGCCGCAATGCTCATGATCAGGTGCTCCGCCCCTATCTTCAGGCCGTTCTCGGCAAAAACGCCCGGGATCTGCTTCGGTTTCACAGCCAATACGAGGAAATCAGTCTCCTCTGCGACCTCTGCCGCAGTTTCGAACATCCTGATGCCGTGCTCTGCTGACACGCGCCCTCTCGTAGAGGCGCTGGGAGCGCATGCGACCACGTCGTCCGCGGCGTACAATCCCTTCTCGAGTATCCCTTTGATCATGGCCGAGGCCATCTGCCCGGCGCCGATGAATCCGATCTTGGCTGTCATGTCAGGCGGATTGCTGTTGCTTTAATTAACCTTATCGTGCGACTGTTTACTATATAAATAAAAAGACCACGCGTCCCTAAAACGTTTTATAACGATATGGCATCTCGAACGACCAATGTCACTAATAGCGAGTTACATGCCACTGGTGATCGTGGGCATAATTGCCCTCGGTTTCGCGCCGTTGGCGTGGTGGGTTTCGAAATTCATTAGGCCCAGACACCCGACTCACTGGATGGAGACGACATACGAGTGCGGTTCCGAACCTATCGGGGACGCACACGTGCAGTTCAGGTTCCAATACTACGCATTTGCCATCATTTTCGTGGTTTTCGACCTGGTCGCGACCCTGCTCATGCTTTGGGCGGTCGCTTTCTCCGAACTGTCCACAACTGCACAGATGTGGATGCTCGTCGTTTTCGGTATTTCGATTTTGGGCGTGACATATGCTCTCAAAAAGGAGGAAAGCGTATGGATATGAGTCTTTACCCCCACGCAGTCGCCATGAGCGCAGAGGAGTTCATGTCTTGGTCATCTGCGATGATCAACGATCTTCTCAGCGCCGGAGACAAGAAGACAATCGATAAGTTGACCGGGCCCGTCTGGTCCTGGGCGATGAAGAACTCCATGCACCCGTTGCACTGGGGACTCGCCTGCTGCGCACTCGAGATGGCGGCCGCATCCGCGCCTAAGCACGATGCGGAGCGCTACGGTATGATCTACCGCTCGTCCCCCAGGCAGACCGATATCCTTCTTGTCAACGGCTGGATCTCGAAGAAGATCCGCCCGGACCTCAGGCGTCTCTACGAGCAGATACCCAACCCCAAGTGGGTTGTCGCCATGGGCGAGTGCGCCATATCCGGCGGACCTTGGTACGACTCGTACAACACGGTTCAGGGACTTGATCAGATCGTCCCGGTGGATCTCTACATCCCCGGATGCCCTGTCAAACCCGATGCGATGATCGATGGATTCATGTTGCTCCAGAAGAAGATCGAGGACTACATGAAGAGAGGCGTGTTCCTGGAGGACTGAGCATGGTCGATGTAATCCAGGCACCTACCGTCGAGGAGATCTCCTCGGCGATCAAGAACGAGTTCCCCGGCAAGGTCGAGGTCACAAAGACCGAGATCCGCAGGGTGTACATGAACGCCCCCAGGGAGGTCATATTCGACCTCTGCACGTTCATCCACGACAAGCTCACCTTCGAGCACTGCTCGACCGTGACAGGCGTCGACAGGGAAACAACACTTCAGGCGGTCTATCATCTCACCAATTATTACAACGGTGTCATGATCGAGATTGTGGCGGACATCCCCACGGAAGATCCCCACATAGCATCCGTCACTCCCATCTGGGAGGGCGCGAACTGGCACGAGAGGGAGGCTTACGAGCTTTTCGGTATCGTCTTCGACGGTCACCCGAAGCTGGAGAGGCTCCTGACGCCCGCCTACTATGAGTACTATCCTTTCAGGAAATCGTACAAGCTCAGGAGGCAGGACTGATGGCCGAGCAGCAGAAAGCAAAGATAGAGAAAATGGACACCGACAGGATGACGGTCATCATGGGTCCGCAGCACCCCTTCTCTCACGGTCTATGGACTTTGAAAGTCGAGATCGACGGAGAGATCGTCACGGATGCGGAGCCGATCGTCGGTTACCTGCACCGCGGATGGGAGAAGGAATGCGAGAACAGGATCTATCCGAAGATCGTCCCGATGGCGGACCGTCTCTGTTATTCGGCATCGATGACGTACACCCATCTCTTCTGCATGACAGTCGAGAAGGCCTTGGACATCGAGATCCCGGACAGGGCGAAGTACATCAGGATAGTGGCGGACGAGATCTGCCGTATCCAGTCTCACCTCATGTGGCTCGCGGCGGTAGGTACCGACCTAGGTAACCTCACCGTGTTCCTGTGGGCGATGAGGGAGAGGGAGTTCTTCCTCGACCTCAACGTCAGGCTCTGCGGAGCCAGGATGACCACCAATTACCCGCGTATCGGAGGGGTCAGGAACGACACCACGTATTATTTCGACAGGGATGTAATGAGGTGCGTCGAGCGCTTCGAGAAGGCCCTGTGGGATATCATCGCGCTGGTCGACGATTCCTCTGTCTTCGTATCGAGGATGAGGGGCATTTCGTACCTCACCCGCGAACAGGTCGCCAACCTCGGGCTCACCGGGCCCGCTATGAGGGGATGCGGAGTCGATTTCGATATCCGCCGCGATGACCCGTACGACGGCTATGACGAGATGGACTTCGAAGTCCCCGTCCTCAAAGAGGGCGATACATATGCCAGGTACATGATCAGGATCGAGGAGATGTTCCAGAGCTGCGAGATCATCCGTCAGGCTGTCGCAAAGCTCAGCAAGATGCCGCAGGGCTCGCCCTACAGGCTCAAGGTCCCGTCCAACGTCCCCGAGGGAACAACCTTCACAAGGCTCGAGGATCCCCGCGGCGAGAGCCTCATGTACCTTGTATCCGACGGCACCGACAAGCCCTACAGGCTCAAGGTACGCAGTCCCATCTTCACGAACGTATCTGCATCCAAACCTATGGTCCAGGGATGCAGGATCGCGGATGTCCCGGCGATCATGGCCATGATCGACATGTGCCTCGGGGAGACTGACAGGTGATCATGATGACTTACAGCAGCATATTGGACTGGATCGTGTTCACCAACCCCATGGACAACCCCTTCAGCCCGTTCGGGGCGGTGTACAACCTGCCTTACGACTGGAGTCTGAAGATCTGGGAGTTCCTCGGCGGCCTCATAGCCTGGATAGTGAACCTCCTGTTCCCCGGCAACGTGGTATCCACGTGGCTCGTGTCCGACGAAGTGGTCAATTTCTTCGCACTCATCATATTCATGATAATCATATTCGCTGTCGTTTTCGTCGGCGTTCTGATTTCGCTGTGGGAAGAACGTAAGATCCTCGGAAGGATGATGGACAGGCGCGGTACCCAGGTCGGTCTGAAAGGATTCCTGCAGTGCGTCGCCGACGGTCTCAAGACCTTCATGAAGGAGAACGTCATACCCAAGAAAGTCGACGGCATGGCATACATATGGACATGCTCGCTCGTGATCGGGACGTCCGTCCTCATCGCGTGCATGATACCTCTGTCCGACAGATGGTTCGTCGTGGACTACGGAGTAGGTCTCCTGATAGTCATGGCCCTTTTCGCTCTGGCACCATTCTTCATATTGGTGTCCGGCTGGGCCCAGAACAACAAGTACTCGCTCATCGGCGGAATGAGGGCGGCAGAGCTGATGATCTCATACGAGATCCCGATGCTCATCTTGATCGGTACGGTCGCGCTTCAGGCGGGATCGCTCAACATCAACGACATCGTCCACTCGCAGTACGCCACAATGCCTTACTTCATACCGCAGGTGATCGGTTTCATCACATTCTTCTGGTGTGCGGTCGCGGAGTCCGAGAGGGCCCCCTTCGACCTGGCAGAGGCCGAGGCCGAGCTTGTGGAAGGATGGCAGACCGAGTACGCCGGAATGAAATGGGGACTCATCATGCTGGCCGACTACCTCAGAGGGTATGTGGCATGCGCGATGATCGTCATACTCTACCTCGGCGGCTGGATGATCCCGTTCATCGGCGATTACAACAACATAATGCCCGAGATCGTCTTCCTGCTGAAGGCCTGGTTCGTGTTCTTCCTGATGATCTGGGTAAGAGCTGCGCTGCCTCGTGTCAGGACCGATCAGATCCTGAATCTCGGATGGAAGGTGTTCCTGCCTCTGGCAATGATCAACCTGATGCTGGTCCTCCTGATGAAGCTCGGAGGTGTTATCTGATGACTATGAAGTATCTAGACAAATACCCCAAAGGGGCAGCCAACGGGCTTTGGGTCGTCAAGCCCATGGTCACCGTGATGAAGCTGTTCCTCAAGGTCATTCCCCGCAGGTCCATGACGATCATGTACCCGTATGAGAAGGAGTGGATCCCAGACAACTACCGCGGACGCCCCGGACTTGTATTCGACAAGTGCATCGGATGCGGAATGTGCGAGAGGATGTGCCCCACGACATGCATACTCATGGTGGACACCACGGACGACAACGGGAACACCGTAAAGAGGCCCCAGGTCAACCTGGGAAGGTGCATGATGTGCGGTTACTGCGCAGAATACTGCCCCACCGACGCCATGACCGTCACGCCCGACTACGAGCTCGCAGAGTACACGAGGGAGGATCTGATATACGGACCTCACAGGCTCGCGTACGATGGAATCAACGAGAACATGGAGGTGCACATCGAAGAGCACCTCATGTCCGATCTGGCGAAGGGGATCACCGACCGGCCGACTAATGCTTCCAAGACAGACAGGCCCGTCTGCGACGAGGATGCCTGCATTGGATGCCAGAAGTGTGCCAAGGTGTGCCCTGTAAAGGCCATTGAGATGTACGAGAAAGGTGTGAACGACAAAGGGAAGCCGATAAAGCGCCCCAAGATCGACAACCAGAAGTGCATTTGCTGCAAGAATTGCGTGGATGACTGTCCCAAGGACTGTCTCCACATCAACGAGGTGCTATGATGAGCTTTCTAAATGATATTTGGAACGGCATAGCGAGCTTCGCCGGATACATATGGGCCAACCCCGATCTGCTTGCGTTCGTCATCCTGGCGGCGATTGCGATAGCGGCTGCCATCTACGTCGTGACCGACAAAGAGGTCGTTCACAGCGCGTTCTACCTGGCGCTAGTGTTCGTCTGTGTCGGAGTCACGTACTTCTTCCTGGAGGCGGAGTTCATCGGTGTGATACAGCTTCTTGTGTACGTCGGTGCGATCACCATCCTGTTCGCGTTCAGCATCATGCTGACGAGGAGGAAGATCATGAACAACGGAGGTGACGGCGATGAATAAGAAGGTCGTCGTCGGCGTGGCAGTGGCCACAGCCCTCCTGATCGTCCTGGGTGTTGGTGCATTTAGCACCAACTGGGACACGGATTATGACAACCCGCAGAACATACCGTTCACGCCTGAAGAAGGGCAGCTGGACGAAGGCAGCCTGAACTACTCGGTCTTCGAGACCTACGGTCCCGTGCTGCTCATCGTCTCCCTGCTGATGTTCGGAGCCATAGTGGGCGGAGTATGCATCGCAAGAGAGGAGGAAGATACCGATGATACCGATTGAGTTCTATCTGGCATTCGCGGCGATCCTCTTCTGCATCGGAGTGTACGGTGTCCTCACCAAGAGGAACTCGATCATCATCCTGATGTGCATAGAGCTCATGCTCAACGCGGCCAACATAAACTTCATCGCATTCGCGGCCTACAACGGCGATGTGATCGGCCAGACATTCGTCATCATGACGATCATCGTGGCCGCCGCCGAGGTCGCCGTCGGAATCGCGATCCTGCTCAACGCATACAAGAGCAAGAAGACAACTGATGTTGATGAACTGACATCTATGAGGTGGTAAAAGTGTTCATAGAATACGCATGGTTAGTCCCCTTGATACCGCTTCTGTGTTTCATCATAATCGGTTTCTTCGGGAAGAAAACGCCCGAGGGTGGCGGATACATAGCGATCGTCGGAGCAGCGCTCTCCTTCATCATCGCCATCCTCATCACGTACGAATATCTGACGAGCGCAGCATTCGCGGACCACTCCGCGTATGTGGCCACCATCGAATGGTTCTCGTTCTCCTCCACGACGGGGATATACGCGATCAACGCCGGTGTCTACATCGACAGCCTGTCTTGCGTCATGATGTGCTTCTCATCGTTCATCTCGATGCTGATCTTCATCTACTCTGTAGGGTACATGGGAGAGCAGGGCGGGAAGAAGAGGAGGTACTACGCAGAGGTCTCGCTGTTCCTGTGCGCTATGCTCGGACTCGTGGTTTCCAGCAACTTCCTGGAGATGTTCATCTTCTGGGAGATAATGGGTCTCTGCTCCTACCTGCTCATCGGGTTCTGGAGCTTCACTCACCCCGAGGGCGACGAGGCTTGCGCCAATGCAGCCTCCGCCGCCAAGAAGGCGTTCCTCGTCACCCGTCTGGGCGACGTGTGCCTGATGGCAGGTCTGTTCGTGCTCCTGTACGCTTTCGGATCCCTCGACTACACTACACTCTTCGCCTCCGCGAACCTCGCGGCGGTCGATCCCACGGTCCTCGCCCTCGGAGCTCTCCTGCTCTTCGGCGGTGTGATCGGAAAGAGCGCGCAGTTCCCCCTGCACGACTGGCTGCCTGATGCGATGGCAGGTCCCACGACCGTCTCCGCATTGATCCATGCGGCCACGATGGTCAAGGCCGGTGTCTATCTCACCGCAAGGGCCTTCCCCATCTTCGTCCAGGTCGACTACGTGCTCATCGTCGTCGCCGTCATCGGAGGCGTCACAGCCTTCTTCGCGGCCACGATGGCGATGAACAACATGAACATCAAGAAAGTCCTCGCGTTCTCCACGCTCTCCCAGCTGGGATACATGATCCTCGGCCTGGGTGCAGGCGGATACGTGATGGCACTCGGCATAAAGCACGGCGACGCCGCGCTCATAGCCGCCGGTGCCGCCGGATACACCGCAGCCTGTTTCCACATGATGAACCACGCCTTCTTCAAGGCCCTGCTCTTCCTGTGCTCCGGTTCGGTCATCCACGCTTGCGGTACCGAGGATATGAGGAAGATGGGCGGACTTCACGATAAAATGAAGAAGACCTCCATCACGATGCTGCTTGGTTCGCTTTCCATCGCCGGATTCCCCTTCTTTGCGGGATTCTGGTCCAAGGACCTCATAATCGAGTCTGTGATGGAAGCATCCGGAGAGCCCGTGGGATGGATATTCCTCATCCTGTGGATCCTCGCCGTGGTAACAGCGTTCATGACCGCGTTCTACATGTTCCGCATGTGGTACATGACATTCAAGGGGACCCCCGGGCACAATGCAGAGCACTGCCACGGAGAGTCTCCCAACACCATGACCGTCCCGTTGATCATCCTGTCCGTATTCGCCGTCTTCTCGGGATTCCTGATCCTGTGCGGCCTCGGCGATGTCCTGAACATCGGAGTGATCAACGGCGAGTTCGTGGTAGGCGCACCGAGCGGACATGATGCCATGTACTTCCTAGGACACCTGTTCACCAATGTGTACACATACCTGACGATAGTCTTGGCACTGGTCGGTATCGGAATCGCATACCTGATGTACAGCAAGAAGACCGTGGACCCCGGCAAGTTCAACAAGAACGGGGAGTCGTTCCTCTACAAGCTGTTCGCCAACAGATGGTGGTTCCCCGAACTCTACAACCAGCTCTCCTGGAAGCTCGGATACGGCACTGCGCGTGCAGTCAACTTCGTTGACAGGCAGGTCATCGACGGCACCGTCAACGGCCTCTCCAGCGCGGTCATCGGTTCCGGTGACGCCATGAGGCAGGTCCAGACCGGCAACGTGCGCAACTACGCCACCGTTGTAGTGGCGGGAGTGATCATACTGGTCATCGTGACTGTGGGTCTCTTCTTCTTCATTGGAGGTATCTGATATGATAGTCGACATACCCCTCCTGCTGATTCTGCTGATCCTGCCGCTCGTCGGCGGCATACTCACGCTCTTCATGGGCGGCGGAGAGAGGCAGAAGTATGCCAAGTACATCGCAGGCGCGTTCGCGGGCGTCACAGCCCTGCTCTCGCTCCTCCTGTTCTTCGCAGAGGACCTCTCGGCCTACGACATCAGCTATGCATGGATACAGTCTGCCGGACTCACGATGTCCCTGTCGTTCGGTGTCGATGGGCTCAGCATGCTCATGGTCTTCCTGACCGCGATCATGGTGTTCCTCGTCATCCTCTTCTCCTCCGGAGAGAGCGACAAGCCGAACTACTTCCACACGCTGCTCTTGGCGATGGAGGTCGGACTGATCGGTGTCTACACCGCGCAGGACTACTTCCTGTTCTACATCATGTGGGAGCTCACGCTCGTCCCGATGTTCTTCATGATCTCCTGGTACGGAGGCCCCAGAAGGCACTACGCGGCGATCAAGTTCTTCATCTACACGCACGTGGCGTCGCTGGTCATGCTGATCGGCATATTCGCTCTGGCATTCCAGGCGGCCGCCGTCACCGGATTGGGAGTCAACTTCTCGTTCGAGTCCATAGCGGCAGCGGCCGGCGGATTCTCCGCGCTGTTCCAGATACTGGTGTTCGCACTGCTGTTCTTCGGATTCGCGGTCAAGATGCCGATCGTGCCGTTCCACACATGGCTGCCGGATGCGCACACAGAGGCGCCCACCGGAGGATCCGTCCTCCTGGCCGCCGTCATGCTGAAGATGGGATCATACGGTATCATCAGGGTCTGTCTCGAGGTCCTCCCCGACGGAGCGGTCTACTGGCAGCCCGTGATAATCGTGATCGCCATAGTCTCCATACTGTACGGTGCGTTCGCATGTATCGCGCAGACGGACCTCAAGAAGATGGTGGCATTCTCCTCGATCAGCCACATGGGCATGGTCATGCTCGGCATCGGATGTCTTTCCGATGCCGGTGTGGAGTTCGCCATCTTCCAGATGTTCGCGCACGGTCTCGTGACCGCGATCCTGTTCATGGTGTGCGGATCCGTAGGACACATAGTCAACACCAGGGAGATACCTCTGCTCGGCGGTCTCGCCGGCAAGCTCCCCCTGCTCGCCGCGTTCATGATGTTCGGATTCATGGCCTCTCTCGGCCTGCCCGGTCTCGTAGGATTCTGGGGAGAATTCGGGGTCATATTCGCATTCTACGAGTACACCGTGTCCATCAACATGATCTGGCTGCTCGTCTTCTGCCTGCTCTCCCTGCTGCTCACCGCGGGTTACTACCTGTGGGCCATGCAGAGGTCCCTGTTCGGACCTGAGACCAAGAAGATCGACCTCGGACATGTCCACGACCTCAACCGCAGCGAAGTGATCGCACTCGCAGTCGTCTGCGGTCTCGTCGCACTCTTCGGACTGTGGCCTGACCTGGCGTTGAACGTCATCGAGTCCTACTCCGCAGGGTTCTTCCCAGGGGTGATCTGATGATTGAATCGATATTTGGACAGCTGGCCCCCATGGCGCCCATGCTGATAATGATAATAGGCGTCCTGCTGATGCCCGCGATCTACTTCATAACGAAGAACAGGTCCGCAGTCGCAGCATCCGCACTCTTGCTGATCGTGATCAGCATGATCGTCAACGGTCTGATGATCTCGGAGGCATACACCGGGACGTACATGAACCTGTTCAGCTACGATGCGTTCTCGGGCCTGATGATCCTGCTGTTCCAGGCAGTGGTCTTCATTGCCGTGCTGCTGTCGGTCTCGTCCATCGAGACGACCTATCTGCACATCGGAGCGTACTACTCCCTGCTGATGGTCGCCACGACCGGTATGATGTTCGTGGCCACGGCCAGCGACCTGATAACCATCTTCGTCGGCGTGGAGCTCACGAGCATCACGTCCTACGTGCTGGTGTCGATGAAGAGGAACGACCCGAGGGCGGCCGAGGCGGCCGTGAAGTACGTCATCATCGGCGGACTGTCCAGCGCCATGGCCCTGTTCGGGATATCCCTGCTGTACGGTCTCGCCGGAACCACGGACATCGCGGGCATCGGAGCCTACCTGGGAACCGCAGGGTTCTCCTGGGGCTTCGCGATCGCGATGATAACCATGATCGCCGGATACTGCTTCAAGGTGGCAGCGGTGCCCTTCCACATGTGGGCGCCCGATGTGTACGAGGGAGCGGCGACGCCGGTCTCCCTGTTCCTCGCGGCAGGCTCCAAGAAGATGGGACTCGTGGTCCTGTTCAAGATCTTCCTGGTGCTGTTCGTCGTCGCGCAGACATCGTTCGCATCCACCGAGATCCAGTACGTGTTCGCGATCGTCGCGGCCATCACCATGACGGTGGGCAACGTCGTAGCCATCTCGCAGACCAACATCAAGAGGATGCTGGCATACTCCAGTATCGCCCAGGCAGGTTACATCCTGATCGTCCTGGCGGTAATGAACGAGTACGCACTGGCAGGCGGTCTCTTCCACATGTTCACCCACGTGTTCATGAAGGGCGGAGCATTCGTCATAGTCGCGGCCTTGATCACAGCCGGCCTCGGAGAGAACATATCGGATTACAAGGGATTGGCCAAGAGGGCCCCCTTCATCGCCTTCGCGATGATGATCTTCCTGTTCTCGCTGGCAGGTATCCCGCCTCTGGCAGGATTCACCTCGAAGTTCGTGCTCTTCTCCGCCGCGATCTACGATCCCGCCACCGGCGGTGTCATGACCCAGTGGATATGGCTCGCCTTCGTTGCGATCCTCAACTCCGCCATCTCCTTGTACTACTATACAAAGGTCGTAAGGACAATGTATCTGGACAAGCCGGCGGACGGAGCGGAGAAGCTGAAGATACACAAGACGCACATCATCGCGGCAGCAATCTGCCTGATATTCGTGATCGTCCTCGGTGTCTACCCCCAGCTCATCCTGGATCTGTGCGCCAACGCGGCGGCTGCGTTCTTCATCTGAAGTTCGAGCGTTACAAACCCTTTCCAACCAACCTTTTATTTTTTAATCCCATTGAATAGGCGGGGCCATGAAAACCCATGGCGATCGGTCGTGCATGATGAGCCAAAATGTTAAGTAGCGTATGATATTCATTGTCTCATGGGCGCGTCTTGGCACACCGTCATTTCTGAAGAATTGGATTCCGTAGAGGAGGTGCTGACCCGTACACTGAGGTCAGAGAATCCTAAACTCGCCGAGATGTGCGCTTATGTCATGGCCTCAGGCGGCAAGAGGATACGTCCCGCGATATGCATCCTCTCCAATCTCGCCTGCGGTGGGAAGGACAAGGCCCTCGCCATCGATGTGGGCGCCGCGTTCGAGATAACCCACAGCGCCACGCTGATCCACGACGACATCAACGATCAGGGGGATCTGAGGCGCGGGCACAGGGCACTTTACAAACAATACTCCATAAGCAGTTCGATAATCGCCGGCGATTACATGTTCGCCAAAGGATTCCAGCTGCTCTCGCACGCATCCCAGAATGTCATGGACCTCGTTGTCGAGGCCGCATCCGCCATGGGAGAGAGCGAGATAGTCCAGAATGGTTTCGAGCACGCGCCGGAGGTCACAGAATCCGACTACATCGGCATCATCCGCGGCAAGACCGCCATGATAATATACGCCGCCGCCAAGTCGGGCTCCTTCATCGCGGGCGCGTCGTTGGACACCATGAATGCGATCGGGGAATTCGCAATGAAACTGGGTTTGGCATTCCAGATAATAGATGATACCTTGGATGTCATCGGCGAGCCCGGCAACACAGGCAAGAGGGTGGGCATCGATCTCATCGAAGGGAAGCCGACACTCCCGGTCATATACGCCATGGAGGACCCTGTCAACGGCATCCGTGTGAAAGAGGTATTCTCCAGGAAGGATGTTTCCGACAGCGACGTGTCCGATGCGCTTGCGGCCATAAGATCCACCGATTCCATCAACAGATGCAAGGCCTTGGCCGAGTCGTACATGAGCGATGCGATGACAGCGCTCTCGTCCATACCGGATTCCGTCTACAAGGATGCGCTGATCGATTTTGCAGACTTCATAATATCCCGTGACCGGTGATACACATGTCCGAGATCCTGAAGACGGATTTGCTGGTCGTGGGCTCCGGCCCCGCAGGCAGTACGACTGCACGCTATGCTGCCGAGAAAGGCATCGATGTCACCGTGCTCGAGCGCCGTCACGAGGTGGGCGTACCTGTCCGTTGCGGCGAGTTCATGCCCTCTCAGGAGGAGATCCACGACATGTTCCCCACGGTGGAGGACATCCCCGGGCTTTTCGACATGCCTTCGGACCTCGTGCTCAGGCAGATGTCCGGCATAGACCTCGTGGATCCCAACGGGAAGAAGACGGTTCTGGATTTCAGCGGTTACACCACGGACAGGGACCGCTTCGACAAGCACCTGATGAGGCTGGCCGAGGACGAGGGTGCCAGGCTCATGTCCGACTGCATGTTCAATGGCATAAACGGCAATCGTGCCGTCACTTCGGAGGGCGAGATCGAGTACAAGGTCCTCATCGGGGCAGACGGCCCCGGGTCCCGTGTCGCCAGGAGCATCGGGCTGCCCGCGAACAGGAATCCCTATCCCGCGGTCACCGCACAGGCCAAGGGCGATTATGGGGATCATCTCACGATGTTCTTCGGAGGCATCGCACCGCGCGCATACGGGTGGATCATACCCAAGGTCGGGCAGGCGAATGTCGGCGTGGGATTCGCTCCCAAGTCTGCCAACGGGAGTCTCAGCGAGTACTTCGACAAGTTCGCCAAGGAGCAGGGGTTCGAGATAATGAACAAGCTAGAAGGCAAGAAAGTCCCCAGTGAAGGTCCGATAGCCCGGACGGTCGAGGGGAATGCCATGGTGGTCGGCGATGCGGCCGGTCATGTGATATCGGTCAACGGCGGAGGCATCCCGTTGGCGCTGATAGCCGGGCGTTACTGCGGCTCCGTCGCGGCTGACAATATAATCTCGGGAAGGCCTCTGTCAGATTATGAGGACCAATGGCGCGCCGCCATGCTCAAGCCACTCAAGACCGCGGCTTTCAACAAGAAACTGGCCGACACCTTCGCGTTCAGGTCGGATGCCACCACTGCCATATGCATGGGCATACTGGGTGCGAGGAGGATGGGGAGGCTCATCCGCTGCCAACGCATCTTCCCCTGAGCTTGCAGGTTACTGTTATAACGTTCCTTGGGATTACCGGGTCGTGAACAGAAGAGCAGCGTTATCCACGTTCGCCGTCCTGGCGATCCTGTTCCTGTCATTCGCCCCTCTGTTGTCCGAGGATTCGTCTGCAGAATCAACGAAAGGATGGAACGGCGTCACCGTCACGACGTTCACGGATGATACCACGGTGAATGCAGGCGCACAAACATCCATCAGCATGTATGTTTACAACACACGTGCCGACGAGGCAGCGGTCAGTTTGAAACTCGGCGAGATCGACGAGCACGTGACCGTGAAGAGCAACATAATCTCCGTCAGCCTTCAGAACAAGGAGACCGCCGAGTTCGTGATAACGGTCATCTGCGATGCGTACTGCAGTCTGGGGACCAGCACGCTCGATGCAGTGTTCACGGTCGTGGATCTTTCTACCGGAGAGAGCGGCCAGGTTACAGTCGGCACACCTATTCACATAACATCCAAGTACTATTCCACCGGGTTGATCCTGGGCATATTCCAGAACCCCTTCCCGGCACCGTTCGACACGGTACAGGTCTCGGTGATGATATCCTTCGCTCTTTGGGTCGTCATATCGGTCATCGTGGCGCACCTCGCCATAGTCGTGCTGTCCAAAGTATTCTTCAGGAGGAATCCCGAGGATTTCGCCGGCGATAAACGCCTTGTGAAGCTCCTTGTGATATTGTGCGTGATCCTCTACGGTCTGACACAATGCCTCGTGGAGTTGGGGATAAGCGAGTATATCTCCGTCATGATCGGAACCCTGTCGTCCATCGTGTACATCTTGGCCATGGCCATAATCGTCTGGAGGATCTACTGCACGTTCGTCAAATCGTCCATGACCAAGATCAGCGAGGTCCGCGGGGAGCCTGATGTCGCAGACACCATGATCCCGCTGATGATGCTTTTGGGGAAGGTCGCCATCGCCGTCTCCGCATTGTCCGCGGTGTTGGCGGTGATGGGCATGAACCTGTTGGGCATACTGACCGGCGCAGGCATACTGGGACTCGCGTTATCCTTCGGTGCCCAGTCCACCATCAGCCAGTTCTTCGGCGGACTCTCCCTGCTGGCGACCCATCCGTTCAAATCCGGGGACCTGGTCCGCATAGGGAACCTGGCCGACGGGCTCAGGGTGGAGAGGGTGGGCATCATGACGACCAAGTTCCGCAGTGCCGTGAACGAGGAGATAATATCG
Source organism: uncultured Methanomassiliicoccales archaeon (assembly GCA_964558505.1). GTDB lineage: Archaea > Thermoplasmatota > Thermoplasmata > Methanomassiliicoccales > Methanomethylophilaceae > CAYMPW01. The sequence goes on from CAZLEI010000007.1 coordinate 39,095, forward strand.
ATGCCCAACAACACTGTCGCCGGAGCGATCATCGTCAATCTGACCAAGGATTCCGAGGTGTACTGCTCGTACACCATCTACGACGTGGATTACGACTCGGACATCGAACTGGTGAAGCGCCTTCTCATCGAGACCGCCATGGAGCATCCGCATGTGGTGAAGAACGGGGATTTCCCGCTGCCTTCCACGCGCCTGATGTCCTTCAACGACAGTAGCATCTCGATAAGGCTCTCCGCATACGTGGACGATGCCGGCAACAACTCGAGCATATCGGGCGAGCTCAGGGAGGCCGTGTTCTCCAAGTTCAAGTCCAACGGCGTAGTGATACCGTATCCGCATGTGAAGATCGTAAGGTCGGAATGATGTCCCGATAGGGACTCATTTCCGCCTATAGGAGCGCATCTGGGCACCGCATATGGGACAATCGGGGAGCTTCTCCTTGTACCATTTGCCGCATCCCTGGCAGCGGTAGTTCCACTTGGCGATCTTCTTTATGCCGTCGGTGCCCACCGCACGGCAGGGGATGCCCATGATCCCTGCTACGTTCTCTATGGAATAATCGTCGCTGAGCACGGTGCCGTCCGCGTCCAATGCGAGCGCGAGCACTGTGATGTCGACAGGTGATAATCTGCCCAGGTCGCCGCTCTTGCGTGCGGCATCCTCCACTTTGCGTATGGATGCCTCGGTGCAGTCGGATACCCTCAGCATATCGCCCCACAGGTCGAGACGGGGATCCTTGTACCGCCTGAGCTCGTCTATCACTCCGGGGGGGCAGATGGCCTCCTCGTCCGGAAGGTCCTGCATCGCGAAAAGCGCTGAGCTGTCCAGAATCAGCATGCGCGCATATTGTACGTGTGCGTCTTAATCCTTGCGTGTGGAACTGTCGTCATTCGAATGAAACACTGTTCTCCTTGACCGATCTCGCACACGATTTGGACAGCATCCCCAATTCCAACCATGCTGCATCGAACACCGCGATCGGCGTGAGGCAGGGAACGGACAACGAAGCCCTGATCTCCGGATCGACGACCTTGCTGCCGGCGAACGATGTCACATCGTCGATCGTGATGACCTTCAGCCTGCGTGCATATTCCTGTACATTCGGACAATCGGACTCGATCTCTATCCCTATCGTTCCGTCATCATTGAGGGTGGCCGTCACGCGATTCGTCTTGGAGCACGTTTTCATGTTCGTCACTACCGTGGAACTCATGTTCCTATATGGTACAATAGTTTTAAATATCTTATCATCAAAAATTTAGAAAAATCATAGTTTTTAGGATATCTTCTAACTAAACAATTGTAATATCGGTTGTAATTTCTGTTTCTTTAAATACTAAATTACCAATAATTTGGTTAGAAGTAAAAAAATCAGTGGTTTTTACATCCATCCATATTATTGGTATAAATATGTTGCAGAAAGATGTGAATTACAGCCTGAAAAGGTGAGGAGAAAACAGAAATGACCAAGGAAGAGATTTTCCAGAGGCTCAGTGACGCGGTCACCGAGTGCAAGCAGGCGAATGCATTGGCAGCCGCACAGGATGCATTAGCGCAAGGCGTGGACCCCATCGAGGCGATAAACGAAGGCCTCGTGAAGGGAATGAACATCGTCGGAGAGAAGTATGCGGCACACAAGGTGTACCTGCCACAGGTCCTTGTTTCTGCTCACTGCATGTACGCAGGACTCGATGTCCTGCTCCCGGCCATCTCCCAGGCGCAGCTCGACAAGAGCATGAAGTGCGCCACCGCAGTTGTCGAGGGCGACGTACACGACATAGGAAAGAACATCGTGAAGACCATGCTCACCGCCGGAGGATTCATCGTCACCGACCTGGGCAAGGATGTACCACCCGAGGAGATAGTCGCGAAGCTGGAATCCGAGAAGATCAACGCGCTGTGCATGAGCACGCTCATGACGCCCACGATGGATTCCATGAAGAAGACGATAGAGATCATGGTCGAGAGCGGATGCCGTGACAACTGCCTCGTCACCATCGGCGGACCACCCACATCACCCGCGTTCGCAGAGGAGATCGGAGCCAACCACAGGGACGTCAACGCACAGGATTGCGCGGGCTGGATGAAGGGGGCGCTCTGAGATGGACAGCATGACACCCGTAGAGAGAGCGACAGCCGCCCTTCAGAACGAGAAGGTCGACAGGCTGACGACATATCCCATAGCATGCGGTGTCTGCAGGAAGCTCATCGGCGACGGAACACTGTCTTACCGCGACTGGTGCAACGATCCCAAGCTGTTCGCAGAGGCATTCATCAAGGGACAGGAGTACTTCGGATTCGATTTCGCCATCGGCCTCATGGACCTTTCCGTCATGGCCGGCGACCTCGGCGCCCACGTCAGGATGGACGATCAGAACACTCCGTTCGTCGACAAGCACATAGTCAACAGCATGGAGGACTACGAGAAGTTCGAGGTTCCCGACGTGAAGAAGGGAAGGACCGGAGTGCTGATCGAGGGAACGAAGATAATCGCCGATCACCTCAAGGGAAAGGTCGTAACATCCTCGTTCATCGAGGGTCCGCTGCTCGCCCTGTCCCAGAGCACAGGTGCCGAGAGGCTCTTCATGGACATGTTCACCGACCCTGCGCCCATACACAAGGCCCTGGGGGTCATGACTGAATACGATTCCGAGATCGTCAAGGCGTTCGGGCAGACAGGCATCGAAGCAGTCTGCTGGGATTACCTCTGGGGCAACTACGCATGCCTGGGAGACGACGAGTACGGCGAGTTCGAGGGCAACAAGTATGCCAAGAGGTTGAACGAGGAGGTCGTGAGCGAAGGCATGGCAGTGGCCATCCACAACTGCGCCGACCTGCCCCATCTGGACACCCAGATCAAGAAGTTCAAGCCCGCGATATACTCGATGGCGTACTACCCTCAGATAGAAGGGTCCCCCACCGCAGCGCAGACCATCGAGCAGGGATACGCAGACCATTGCCTCGTGGCAGGACAGATCGATCCTCAGATCTTCATCAGAGGAACCGTCGATAAGGTGACCGAGGTCACCAAGGGACTCTGTCAAGAGGTAAAGACCGCATTGTGCAAGCGCGGACTGAACTCCAGCTACTGCATTGCCAGCGGTTGCGAGGTGCCTCCTGACCTGAGCTGCAAGCTTGAGAACATCAAGGCAGTCGTGGATGCCACGGACAAGTACGGACGCATGGATTGAGCCACTCATCCTCCTCTAAACATCTTCCAAACCTCTTTCGCCGGTCCCTCTTCAACGATACCGGCATCCAACCACTATGGTGAAAGATCATGAATTACGGTTATTACGAAGCAATGAGGGCAAAGGGGATCCCCTACGAGACGACAGCATCCGTCAGGAAGTTCTCGTGCCCGAACTGCGGTTTCAGTTTCTCGCTTGTATACGCCCGCACTTTCGCCTGCCAGGGCTGTTCGGAAGCAACGCGCGGATGCCCCAAGGTGAGATGTGCCAAGTGCGATCACGAATTCTTCCTGAAGGACACCCCCGATATCTGCGGCGACCTGCAGCAGCGCTTCATGTCCGACCACATTTGCGACATCGTCAACAAGCGCTACGACGATATGGGCATCAAGGCCAACAGGTGATGGCATTGCGCATAGGTCTCGGATTGGACACGGGCGGCACGTACACCGACGCCGTCCTTCTGGATATGGATACAAACGAGATCCTCGCGAAGAACAAAGCATTCACAACGAAGAAGAATCTGGCAGAAGGCCTCGGAGAGGCGATCTCCTCCTTCAATGGGAATCTCCTGTCGTCAGTCTGCCTTGTGTCGCTTTCGTCCACGTTGGCAACGAACTCCGTGGTCGAGGGGAAGGGATGCAGGGTCGCCCTCATATGCTCGGGCAGGGGATATGACGGACAGGTGCCGGTGGAGATGAAGACGACGGTGGCCGGATCGCATGATGTGTCCGGTAACGAGGACCAGCCCTTGGATGAAGCGGCCGTCGGGGATTTCATAGACTCGTTGGACGGCAAGGTGGATTGCGTCGCCGTCACAGGATACATGGCCGTGCGCAATCCCGAGCACGAGATCGCCGTGCGCAGGATGGTAGAGGAGAGACTCGATGTCCCCGTGGTCTGCGGGCATGAGCTGTCCTCATCGCTGGGATTCAGGGAGAGGGCGACGACGACGATACTGAACGCCCGTCTGATCCCGGTCATAAAGGACCTTATAATCTCAGTTAGGAAGATAATGGCCCTCTACAGCATCCGTGCGCCGCTGATGGTTGTCAAAGGGGACGGCTCCGTAGTGGACGAAGCAGTCGCCGAGCGCCGTCCGGTTGAGACCATACTTTCCGGCCCTGCCGCCAGCATCTCGGGTGCCAGCATCATGACGGGCCTTTCAGATGCGGTCGTCGTCGACATCGGCGGGACCACCACGGACATCGGCATCCTGCGCGACGGACATCCTGCTGTGGATAACGACGGGGCAGTGATCGGAGGCTTCAAGACCCATGTGCGTGCGGCCGAGATATTCACGTCCGGGATCGGAGGGGACAGCAGGATCGTCGTCAACGGAGGCGAAGCCCTCCTCATGCCGAAACGCGTGATGCCGCTCTGCACGGCCGTCGAACAGTGGCCGGAGATCCGCGGAATGCTGGCGGATGCCCTGGAGACCGATCCGCACAGGACCTATGAGACGATGGACCTGGACAACCTGATACTGGAATCCGAATTCTTCGTTTCCCTCAGGAGGATCGTCAACGATCCCGTTTCAGAAACGGACCGGCGGTTCCTGCAGGCCTTATCCGGCGGGCCGCTGACCCTGCGGGAGGCCGGGAGGCGCATAGACGTCCATCCTCTTCACATCAATCTCCATAAGCTCGAAGAGCGCAATCTGGTCCAGAGGATCGGATTCACACCCACGGACATACTGCACGCAGAAGGCACATTGTCCATATACGATGCCGAGGCTTCACGTCTGGGTCTGTCATATCTTGCTCGCAAGGCCGGTCTCGGGGACAGTGACATGGCCTCTATGCTGAGGGAGAAGGTCGTATGCAAGATCGCCCGGGAGATCCTGGGGAAACTGATGTACGACGAGACGGGGTCGTCTGTCGCATGCCCGGCGCTGAACGATCTGAAAGAGAAGGTGGTCCGCCGCAGCAAAGGCCGTGATTTCTCATGCAACGTGACATTGAACAAACCGATCATCGGCATCGGCGCACCCGTGGATGCTTGGCTGCCCGAGGTGGCGGCGAGGTTCTCCACGGAATACGTCTCCCCGCAGGACCATGACGTGGGGAATGCGGTCGGTGCGATATCCGGATGCATACAGGAATCGATCACGGCCGTCGTGGAACCGTCTGCCCGTCCCGGCGGGAAGTGCACGGTGTTCTCCAGTCTCGGCCGCATGGAATTCGACAGCGTATCGGAGGCCGTATCGTCGACGCTGGATATGTGCGCAGCGCATGCGAAGGCGATGGCCGAGGAGTCAGGAGCCGAGTCTGTGACCATATCATACGACCGCAAGGACCGCACATACACCGATCTGAACGGCGGAGATGTGCTGATGGACGTCACATTGAAGATCGTCGCGACCGGAAGACCCAAGCTCTCATAAGTCCCAGTCTATCCTGTAGCAGGATGCGGGTATCTTTATCTCCACGGTGGTCCCGATGTCCGGGTCTCCGACCTCTCTGATGTCGAAATTGGATGCCCGGGCGATATTGTACGCGAGATAGATTCCCCATCCGTATTTCATCTTCTTACCCGAGAAGAAGCTCGATTTGAGCTCCCTCGGGATGCCGGCCCCGTTGTCGCTGTAATCGATGATCAGGTCGCCATCCTCTGTCTTGCATTTGATGGAGCACCCGGTGGCATTGCCCTCCTGTTTCTTCATGGAGTACTGCATCAGATGCGAGATGACGAGATGGAATGTGGGATCGGCAAGGATGATGACCCCCTTGACGCGGCACACGACGGCATCCTCCGGGATGTCCTGTTCTCCCATGGCCCTCTGGATTATGTCCGAGAGGGTCTGCCATACCGGCTTCTCCACGCCGACGTTGCGGCATTCCTTGGAGAAACGGCACAGGTTGCGGAGGTCCTTGATGTGGCTGTTTATCGCGAGCTTCACCGAAGCGTCGTCCACGCAATCAATGACGCATTCCATGTCATTGACCGATCTGTTGAACCTTTCATCTATGACCGTGTCGAGTACCCGTATATGCTCGATGCTGGATCTCAGCGCCTTGTCGGATGATACGTTCTGGGTTATGTCGTCTATGTAGACGGAGTATCTCACGACGGTGTCGTTGAAGTCCTTGTTCATGTTCACGATGACCTTGATGTCCATCGGCATGCCGTTGTACAGGAGAGAATGCTCGAACGTCTCCGCCTTACGGGTGCCCTTGACATGTTCCAGATCTTCCAGGATCTTCTTGGATATCTCGCTGGAGTATGTGTTCAGAGGTCCGCGGGTCAGGCACAGCGAGTGCGGGGATATCAGCGATTTGGCATATCCGTTGCATTCGAGGACGTTGAACATCCCGTCCAGGAACATGATGCCGATCGGAGCGTTGGAGAGCACATCATCCAGACTCGCCTTCGTCCTCTCCGATTCATCCTCCATCATCCTCTCGTGGTAAATGGACATGAGGTCCTCCATGAGCAGGATGAACTGTATCTCGTCATCGTGGGTGTATTCCGTCACCTTGTTGCCGACGCCTGCCGTGGCAACGATCTTCATGTTATGGAACACCGGGATCATGAGGAGCCTGTTGAGCGGGACATGTCCCATCGGGGTCCCCTTCTTGGGATACCTGTCATCTTTGGCGTAGTTGTTGATGACGACAGACCTCTGCCTGCGGAGCGGCTCCCCCCACACGCCCATGTCCTCGACATCGTAATCGATGGGCTTGTCGTTCATCTTGCATTCTGCCAGCCCTCCGCGGGACCAGGCGAGCATCCTGACCTTCCCCGTGTTCTGGTCGTATGTGGATATGTACCCCATCTGGCTGCCTGTGAGGGAGACGCTCTCCTCCAACGCGTAGTTCAATATCTTGTGGAACGGTTTGTCGCGCATCTTGGCAAGGGTGATGAGCGCATCCATGCGTCTTTCGTTGAGGGCACGGTCGGCCTCCAAACGCTTCTTCTCCGAGCAGATGACGATCTTGGACGAGAGGTTCATGTAGAAATTCAGTCCCTGTTCGCGGGAGATGTAATCATCGATCTTGCATTCGAACGCCTTGATCGCCACATCCCCGTCCGCTTGGCGGGTCATCACGATGAACGGGCGCAGGTCGTTCCTGCGGTTCATATCGTTGAACAGCGAGAACGCATCGGTGGCGGGCGGGGCATGCTCGCAGACGACGACGTCAACCTGGGTCTGCGATATCAGCGTCTCTGTCGCAGCCTCCTTTGTATCGGCAGTCAGGACCTCGATGTCGTCATTCACGTTCTTGAGGAATCTCTTGGCCTGAGCGAGGAACTCCGTATCGCTGCTGACGACCAATGTGCCATACATGCCGAGTCATAACCTTTCGGGAAATATAAACATGCCCGCCTCCCCTCCCCATCGGAGATGTATCGTCTGCGGTGCAGCTTTCCCGTGCGGCCATGTCGTCGGAGATGCAGGGATGCGCCTCGGGCCTCAGATGCCCCGGATGACCAGCAACGTTATACAATCGGTCGCCAATCATCTGCGAAAGGAGTTGCGCCTGTGGAAGCAATGGATGTTCTCGTCATCATGGGCCTGGGCCTTTGGCTCTTCCTGCCTGCGATGCTGCCCAACTCGGCAGCGGTCATATTCGGCGGCGGGACGCCCGTCGATTTCGGGAAGAGCTGGAAGGGACGCAGGATCCTCGGAGACGGCAAGACGTGGAGGGGTTTGATCGGCGGAGGCCTCTGCGGGGTCGCCCTCGGACTGCTGCTTATCGGCATAGCGTCCATCTGGGACCCGGGATCGTATTGGGGCTACGGCCCATTCTGGTCTAATGTCGGGATCCTGTTCTGCCTCTCGTTCGGAGCACTGTTCGGCGATATGCTGGGCTCGTTCCTGAAGAGGAGGCTGGGGATCGAGAGAGGGGAGAAGTTCCCTGTCATGGACCAGTACGACTTCGTGATAGGCGCCTTCCTGATAACATCGATCTTCTACCCCAACTGGGTATACGCGAATTACATAGAAGGCTGGCACATCATCGCTTTGCTGTTCCTCCTCCTCATAATGTTCGGCATCCACCGTTACGTCAACATAATCGCGTTCAAGCTGGGGCTCAAAGACGAACCGTGGTGATAACATGAGCAAGATATCTGAAGCATTGAAGGCGTGCGGCGCACTCCAGTTCGGGGATTTCACATTGGCATCCGGGGCGAAGAGCCCTTATTACATAGATATCAAGAAGGCGAGCACGGATCCGAAGGTCCTGAAGCTGATAGCCGAGCTCATGGCCGAGATCATGGCGGAGAAGGGCATACGCCCGGACAGGATCGCGGGCGTGGTGCTCGGCTCTGTCCCGCTCGCCACGGCGCTGTCGTTGGAGACGGGCATACCGTTCATAATGGTCCGCAAGGAGAAGAAGGACCACGGGACGGGCAAGCTCATCGAGGGGGTCCTGTCAGCCGGGGACAAGGTGCTCGTCGTGGAGGACGTCATCACCACCGCGGGGTCCAGCATAGCAGCCATCGCCATCATGAGGGCAGAGGGAGCGGTGGTGGAGAACGTGATCTCCGTCATAGACCGCGAGTCCGGCGGACCGCAGGCGCTGGCAGACATAGGCGTGGCGCTGTTGCCACTGACCACGGCCTCGGAGATCCTGGACGGGAAGAGATGAGGCCCGATCCTGACTGCCGCCTGTGCCCTCTGGCCGAGGGACGTACGAGCATCGTCATGCCGGACGGGGAGCCCGGGGGCGTGGTGCTGGTGGGCGAGGGCCCGGGGGAGAACGAGGATCTGCAGGGAAGGCCGTTCGTCGGCAGGTCCGGGAAGATACTGGAGGAGGCCATGGGGGCCGCAGGGCTGTCCCGGTCCGACGTGATGATCACCAACACCGTCAAATGCAGGCCGCCCGGGAACCGCGATCCCACCGCGGAAGAGATGGCCGCCTGCCGCCCGTTCCTGGAATCGGAGCTGGCATCATGCAGACTGATCGTTGGTCTGGGTCTGTCCGCGTGCAGGGATGTGGCAGGGATATCGGGAAGGATGTCCGATATCGCCAACACCGAGACGACCGTATGCATGGGGGGCAGGGAGGTCCCGTTCATAGCGACGTATCATCCTGCCGCCTGCATATACAGCAAGGCTGCCCGCGAAGGCCTGAGGATCACGATGGAGACCGTCAGGGGGCGCATCTGATGGATGTCTCCGGATTCATGATCGACATGGACGGCACCATATACAAGGGCGGGATCCTCATCCCCGGGGCGGTGGAGTTCATAGAGGCCCTGAAGGCCAAAGGGATCCCCTTCGTGTTCTTGACCAACAATTCCTCCAATGCCCGTTCCCATTATTCGGAGAAGCTCGAACGGATGGGTTTCCGCGTGTCGGAGGACAACGTGCTGACGTCCACCGTTGCGACCGTCCGTTTCCTGAGGGACGAACGGCCGGGATGCAGAGCGTACGTCCTGGCATCGCCGGAGGTCGAAGCGGAGTTCGCGGAGGCCGGGATAACGGTAACCGACGAGCTTCCCGATACGGTGGTCCTCACGTTCGACAAGACCATCGATTTCGGGAAGATAAACAACGCATACCACTTCATCATGGCCGGAGCGGAGTTCGTGGCCACTCACCCGGACGACCTGTGCCCGACCGAGGACGGTTACGACGTGGACATAGGCGGGTTCATCCGCCTGCTGGAATCTCTCACCGGGAAGAAGGCGCTGGTCGTGGGCAAGCCGAATGCCAGGATGCTGCACATGGCCGCGGCGGAGATGGGCGTCGACCCTGCCCGCACGGTCATGGTGGGGGACCGTCTGTACACTGACATGAAGATGGCAGAGGACGCGGGGACCGCATCGATCCTGGTGCTTTCGGGCGAGACGTCCAGAGAGGACCTGGAGCGTTCGGGCATGAGGCCCACCCACGTCTTGGATTCGGTGAAGGACATCTTGGGATTGCTTTAAATCGACCGCCGTTAACATATATTTATATTGTTCGGACGTGTTGTAGATACGTCCGCATACGCGGGCATATGGGATGCAGTCGGGGCCAGGGCCTCAGGACGCCCCTTGAGGGGTGCAGTGTGTATTTAAAGCAGATAGAGATGGAGAACTTCAAATCGTTCGGCGGCAAGCTGACGATCCCCCTGATGGAAGGGTACATGGCAGTCACTGGACCGAATGGGTCCGGGAAATCGAACATCACAGATGCCATCCTGTTCGTCCTCGGGCCGAAGAGCTCCAAGGCCATCAGGGCGGGTAAGCTCACCGATCTGATCTTCGACGGCGGGAAGTCCAAGAACAAGGCGGAGTTCACCAGGGTGTCCCTGGTGTTCGAAAACTCCGACCGGATGATCCCATGGGATTCGGACCTGGTCAAGCTCACGCGTCACGTCAAGGTGTCGCCGAGCAACAGCGACGACTACAGCTCTTATTTCTATGTCAACGACCGCAAGTCGTCCATGACGGAATTCGACAGCCTGCTCACCAGGGCGAGGATATCGGCCGAAGGGTACAACATGGTGCAGCAGGGGGATGTCACGCGCATCGTCCAGATGGGCAATCTGGACAGGAGGCGCGTGGTGGACGGCATTTCCGGCATCGCCAGCTATGATGCGGACATATCCAAGGCCCAGGGCGAGAAACAGGAGGCCCAGGTGAACCTCGAGCGCATCGGCATCGTCATGGCCGAACTCGAGAAGCAGCTCGCTCAGCTCGAGAAGGACATGGAGTCCGCCAAGAAGTACCTGGCGGCCCAGGGTCAGCTGGACATCGCCCGCGCCCAGCTGACGCTGAGGCAGTTGGAGATGGCCAGGGAGTCCAGCAGCTACACCCGGGAGCAGCTTGCGATCCAGGAGCAGCAGATAAACGACCTCCGTGCGGAGAAGGACCGTCTGAAAAAGGTCCTAATCGGCCTGGAGGACGACATCCTCTCCAAGGAGGCGGAGATCGAGGCCAAGATAGGCCCCGAATACCGTTCCATCAAGGACAACATAGAGGAGGTCAAGGTCAGGATCGCCACATTCAGGGACCGTGCGGAGCGCGCGTCGGACGACAACGATAACGAGCGCGAGTACGCGTCCGGATTCGAAGAATCACTCAACGAGAACGAGGCCGCGCTCCAGGCATGCATAGCCGAGATATCCGATGCGGAATCGAGGCTCATCGCGGTCAGGGAGAAACTGGATGCGGCCAAGGCCGAGGACGCCGAGATCAGCCAGGAGATGAGCAGCAGGGGCGGGGAGCATACCGCGCTCCAGATGCGCCTGGAGGAGCTGGAACGCCAGGTGGATGAGAGCGAGAAGGTGGAGCACGATTCCCAGGTCCGTTCATCCAAGGCGATAGCTGCCGCCGAAGAGGCGGCCAGGGTGCTGGCCGTCACCGAGGAGCAGGCACAGTCCGCCGGTTTCGAGATAAAGGACGCCGAATGGAACCTGCAGCAGGTGAAGGCCGAGTCCGGACCTGCAGGCGACCTCGGGGCGTTCAGCAAGAAGATAATGGAGCTGAAGGCCAAGGAATCATCGCTCGAGAGGCAGAAAGGTGATCTGGACAGCGCCGTTCGCAGGCTGTCGGGGGATTACAACGCGCTCCTCGCCGAGAAGAAGGTCTCCGACAGGACCAACAGCGGGTCGACGGCGGTCGCCGCGGTGCTGGCGCTCAGGGACAAGGGCGCGATGAAGGGAGTGCACGGGACCCTCCAGGAGCTCGCCACGGTGGACCCGGAATTCGAGACAGCACTGTCGGTCGCAGCCGGATCCAAGATGCAGGCGGTCGTGGTCGACGACGATGACGTGGCCGCCGAGGGCATAAGCTTCCTCAAGAGGGAGAGGCTCGGCAGGGTGACGTTCCTGCCGATGACGAAGATGATGGGCGGCAAGCCCAGGGCGAAGGCCATCATGGTCATGAAGGAGACCCGCGGCTATGCGATGGACCTCATCGATTACGACCAGAGGTACAAGGACGTGTTCTGGTTCGCATTGGGGGACACCCTTGTCGTGGACAACCTGTCCGATGCCCGCCGCATCATGGGCGGGGTCAGGATCGTGACGAAGGCAGGCGAGCTCATCGAGGCATCGGGGGCGATGGTCGGAGGGACGATCAACACCCAGCACCTTCTGAAATTCGGTCCTGCATCGGAATCCAAGTTGGACAGCGTAGCATCGGAGCTCAGGGCGGCCAACTCCGCCATGGAAACCCTGGACGGGGAGCTCCGGGACATAAGGAACGCGATCCGCGATGCGGACAATCAGCTCCGTGCGGCATCCGTGGGTTCCGCCGGCATCCAGGAGAAGATCGGCAGGCTCGAGGGCCAGATCAAACAGCTCAAGGAGACACGCGAACGTGCGGTCAACGCCCTGGACGAGAAGCGCAAGCTGAGGGATGCTGCCGACAAGGAGCTCAGGGAATCCGCCGCAGCATCGGAGAGGTCCGCCGCCGGGCTCAAGGAGCTCAGGGACGAGCGCACATCCATCAGGGACCGCATTTCGGAGATCGCTCCCGCAGGCATGCAGGAGAGGATCGGGAAGGTCAGGCAGGCAGTTTACGATTACACAGGGGAATCGTCCCAACTCGTGGACCAGGTATCCTCCCTCAAGGCCGAGAGGAAGGGCATAGAGGCCGAGGGATCGTCGATAAAGCAGCAGTTGGAATCCGTCAGGAAGAAGATCGAGACCAACGACGGCATCATCGCCGATTCGGAGAAGTCCGCAGAGGATACGCAGCTCGAGCTAGATGCCCTGAGGATCATCGAGAGGGACATGGAGGGAAGCATCAAAGGCCTCAGGGACGAGAGGGACGGCCTGCTCCAGAGGAAGTACTCCACGGAGGGCGACAGGGCGCGCGCATCCGAGAACATCGAGACCAAAGTGGGGTTCAAAGCATCCTTGGAAGCGTCCCTGGCCATCAACGATGCCAAGGTGGAGGAGCTGGAGGCCGAGGCCATGCAGATAACCATCGAGGTGCCGGAGCCGCTGCCGTCCGAGGACGAGCTCAGGCGCACGGTCCGCGCATGCGAGAGCACCCTCTCCAGGATAGGCAACGTCAACCTCCGCGCCATCGACGATTACAACGAGCGCAAGACAAGGTACGACGGCCTGACCGCGGATGTGGACAGGCTCAACGTCCAGATCAAAGAGCTGGACCAGCTCACGGACTCCCTCAGCGGGCAGAAGAGAGGGCTGTTCATGAAGTCCTATGATGCCATAAACGCCAATTTCAAGGAGATCTACTCGGAGCTGTCCGGCGGCGGGGAGGCGTACATGCACCTGGAGTACGAGGACGACCCATTCGTGGGCGGCCTCATGATAAACGCCAAACCGAGGAACGGCAAGCTGCTCAGGTTGGAATCCCTCTCCGGAGGGGAGAAGTCCCTGACCGCCCTGGCATTCATATTCGCGATCCAGAAGCACCAGCCGTCCCCGTTCTACGTTCTGGACGAGGTGGACATGTTCCTGGACGCCGTCAACGCGGAGATGGTGGCC
>CAZLEI010000008.1:0-48969 GCA_964558505.1 uncultured Methanomassiliicoccales archaeon
CCAGAAAAAACAGCCATTTCAACTAACTTCGTTAACCCGCATAACACGACTTAAATGATGATGGCCAGATGGCCGTATTTAGTATCCAGCTAAAATAGTCTTGAAGGGTTTGCCGGCCGCCCTGAAACGGGCGGCCGGTGTGCTCAGCGGCTGAACGGGCGGCCGCGCGGGAAGACCGCGGCAGATCCGAGATCCTCTTCTATCCTCATGAGCCTGTTGTACTTGGCAGTCCTCTCTCCGCGTGCGGGAGCACCGGTCTTGATCTGCCCGGTTCCCCATCCTACGGCAAGGTCGGCGATGGTGACATCCTCGGACTCGCCGGAGCGGTGGGAGATGACCACATTGTAGCCGTTGTCGAAACTCATCTGCGCCGCATCTCCGGACTCGGAGACGGTGCCAATCTGATTGACCTTCAGGAGAAGCGCGTTGGCCGCTCCTTCCTCGATACCGCGTGACAGGCGCTTCACGTTGGTGACGAAGATATCATCTCCGACGATCTGGACTTTGGACCCCACCTTGCGTGTTAGCTCCGCAGTGGTCTCGAAATCATCCTCGAAGAAGGGATCCTCGAGGCTGATAAGAGGATACGAGCGCGTGAGGTCCACATAGTGGTCTGCGAGCTCCCCTGCAGTGAGGCTCATGCCGTCAACGTTGTACTTCCCGTTCTCGAAGAACTCACTCGATGCAGCGTCCAGGCCGAGGTACACGTCCTTTCCGGGCTGGTAACCTGCGGCGGATACTGCGGAAATGATCGTGTCCATGGCCTGCGAAGCGGTGTCCAGGGGAGGAGCGAAACCGCCCTCGTCGCCGATGTTGACGGCGCTGACCCCGTATTGCTTCTTGAGTATCGATTTGAGCGACATGTAGATCTCAGAAGACATCCTCATGCACTCGGTGAATGTGGGAGCGCCGACAGGGATTATCATGAACTCCTGTATGCGCAGGTTGCCGCCGGCGTGCTTACCGCCGTTGATGATGTTGAGCATGGGCACCGGTAGCGTCACGTGGTCGTTGCCGATGTGCCTGTACACCGGCACGCCCTCGCACAACGCACCGGCCTTGGCGACCGCCAAGGACACTGCGACGAGTGCGTTGCCACCCAGCCTCTTCTTGTTCTCGGTGCCGTCGAGGTCTATCATCGCCTGATCCACTGCCCTCTGGTCAGTGGGGTCCATGCCGACGATCGCCTTGGCGATCTCACCGCGGACATTCGCCACAGCGGTCTGCACACCCTTCCCGCCGTACCTGTTGCCGCCGTCACGGAGCTCGCATGCCTCCCACGAGCCGGTTGAGGCCCCGGACGGTGCAATGGCCGTGATCCTGTGTCCTTTGACTGTCAACTCGGCCTCGACGGTGGGATTGCCCCTGGAATCGAGAACCTCTCTTGCCCAAACTTTCTCTATCTTCATAATGCAGACCTTCCTTGGAATGAGACTGGATGTCAGAATCTGTACAAGTCCATGTTGCTCAGAAGAAGCTCTTTGTCCTTGTCGGTGAGCGGCTCATCATTGGTGGACACCAACAGAGTGGAGGTCTTCTTGGAGTTGTTGATGATCTGATGGATCATCGTCAGCACCGAATTGAGACCGTTATGCTCTACCAGAACGTCCAAGTCGTCGAATACGACGGCCGGGCGCGCAGACCTGTCTATGAAATCGTTTATCACGCCCATGAGCGTGCCCATCTTGGCCACGTTGAGATTATCGCCGCGCGGTTTTGGCGATAGGCCGATGACCGTGATGTCCCGATCATTGACTTCCTCTCTTACAGCCTTTGCCTTATCGGTCGTTATGACGAGGACATCGCAACCCTTGGATCTGAAGAAAGATGCGACTTTGTATATCTCGTTCGCCTCTTTTTCGAACATGATGTACGATTTGCCGAATTTGAATACAGAATCGGAATAATGATCGTCGTCCTGTTCCGATGCAGTACGTTTCTTGAACATCGAGAAACGGGCCTTCTTGGGTTTACCGTCCTTGACTGATTCGGGCTCATCGTCCTCCAGGCTCCGGACTGCATTGACCTTGCTGAGTACATCGGCGGCTCTGAATGGCTTCTGGATGAAACCGACCAGGACTGGATTGTCCTTCGGGATCTGCTCCTTACCAGTGACCACCATCAGCACATGGATCCCCGAATCGGGATCGTGTATGCTGTCCAGTACACGGAAACCGCTTTCACCGTTCACAAGGGAATCGAGAAGCACCACGTCCGGCCGATATGTTTCGACCGCGCGTATCGCCTCGTCCACTGTAGAGGCGACCTCTGTCGTATGACCGTCGCCCTCCAGGATCTCACATAGGATCTCCTGGATGGCTGCATTGTCATCCACTATCAGAATCTTCATCCTTTTTCTCCCCGTTGGACGAAATATCTTACGACTCGAACCCGTTTAAACTATTTAATGCTCAGCTACGGCCGGTTAGATATATCAAGATAATCTGAAAAAGCATAAGCTGGTGCAACAAGAAACGGCCCCGTTAGGGGCCGTAAAAGTTAGACGGCGCAGAAATCACTGCTTCCTGCTCTCTTTGGCCTTAGGCCTGAGGTTGCTGTAGCCGCATTTGCGACACTTGGATGCCTTGGGGGGGTTCGTGGCATAGCAGTTCATGCACACGGACTTGTCAAGGAGCCTGTGTTCAGCCTCTTTGAAACGTGCCATTTGAAATTCCTCTGGGCAGACCAATAAAGACCAATTATATAAGGATTCGTCCGTCATTCAATCGAAGAGCGAGCGTTGAGCGCTGAAGTGCGCCAGCTTTACCCCGATATCAGGGGACATCATCTCGTGCGTCACGTAATCAGGATGCAACGATGCGACTGCCGCTGCCGCCGCACGCAAAGAGAACGGGCGGTGCTCATCCAGAATGGACACCCGGGCATATGCGCCGGTCATGTATTGATCGAAACTCTCCCCCGGCGCACGGCGTCTGTCCTCCAACTCCTTGACGAGGTCGCCTGAAAGGCTCTTGTGAGCATGTACGACCTTGATCCTGTCCTTCATCGCCCTCGGATATCCCGAGAAGACCGCAGACAGCCTGCGGATGGAATCAGCCTCGTCGGTCGAGTCTCCCCATGCATTCATGATGTGCCCAGTGTCCACGCATATGCCCCAATCATCGAATCCGATGTTGTCGGATATGTACTCGTAATCCTCCGGGCCCAGGTACTTCACGCCCGGCCACCAAAGATTCTCGAACACCAGCGTGAACGGCGGCTCTCCTCCGAAACGACGTGCCAATGAATCGGCCATTTCCACGAATGCCGCCCTGACCTCTTCGTCGGTCTGCTCATGACCTGTGCATTGCACCTCGTCCACGTCCACGCTGCCGGCGTGCAGGACGCCGTAAGCCGGCCGTAGAGGCTCAGAGACGCGTACGGCGACCTCCAGGTTGTCCAGGACGCTTTCGCGGCTCCTGCCGTAGAACATGAACCTCGCGTAATCGTCGTCCGGAACGAAAGATGTGTCCCTGCCGCGCCACCCTCTGATCCAATCTGTGGCGTATGGCAGATGAACCGCAGGGGCAGTACCGCGGAACTCCCCCGGAACCTCGCCATATCCCGTCAGAAGTTCCAAACCGTCGCATCCGATGCTCCCCAGGAATGAGATCGCATCCATCATCGGAACAAGGTCTGACAGGCGCTCGTATACCGAGTAGGAGAGTAGATGCTTCATGTAAAAGTAAAGGGGGTTAAGAAGTTTAAATGGTTTTTCAACGTGTTCTGTCAGATGAGCTCCAACGCGGCCGTGAGGGCGGCATTGATGGCGAGATATGGGTCCATCGCACTGCCGACGATGAGTGCGTCGGTCTGTGTCAGGCCGGTCTTGCGTATATCATACGCCATCTCGGGGCTGTTCGCATCCACATCCCAGTCGGGCGGTATCAGCAGACGGCCGTCACGGATCACCATGGTGGTGCATCCCTCGGCACCGCTCTTGATGCCTGCATCGCGCTGTTCCATGCCATTGACTATCTTGTCCGCCACACCCGAGACTATGACACCTTGTTGGTACATGCCCGCGGCCGAGGACTTGATGTCGATGTTGATGACTTTTATCGGTACCTTGTTGAGGAACATCTTGCCCTGGGGAGTTATCGTTATCCCAGTCTGCTTGATGTCGATGTAACCGAGGCTGCGCAGGCTCTCGAGGATCCTGCGCATGCTGCCCTCGCCCACGCCGACGGCCTCGGCGAGTCTTTTACGACCCATCCTCCTGCCGTCGGAGAGGAGATGGAGAGACCAGTATACGTTCGCGTCCGTGAACCGGAACATCGGACCGTACTGGGGGATCTCTATCAGTTTCATTCTCAGAACGTCCTTACCTTACCGTTGATGATGAGCTCGGTGACCTTGTCGATGTTGTCGAGCCAATCCTCGGCGATGGAATATGCCTCGGATGTCCACTGCTTCATCATGGTGTGGTCCTGTGTCACTATCTGTATGCTGGCGTTCAGAGGCTCGGAGACGGGCTTGCCGATCTGCGAGAGCAGCCTGACACGGACTTCTGCATCGGGCGTGTTGATCTTCTTGGAAACATCCTCGGCGATGAGCTTGGACATCACGTTGTAGATCTTGCCGATGTGGGTTATGGGGTTCTTACCGGAGGTCGCCTCCATGGACATCGGCCTGTAGGGCGTTATGAGCCCGTTGGCCCTGTTGCCCCTTCCGACGGAACCGTCGTCTCCCATCTCCTGGGACATTCCAGTGCATGTGAGGTAGAAAACGTTCTTCTTGTAATTGTCGCCGGTGTTGACATCCATCTTCAGGGACACTTTCTCGTCACCGATTATGTCAAGGGCGTTCTGATACGAGCGCTCCCTGAGCTCCTCGATGGCGGACTTGTACTCAGTGGCGTCATTGAGGTATTTGTCGACCATTGCGCATGCAACGGTGAGGGTGATCTTGTCATCGACCCTGGAAGCCATGACCTTCACATCCTGGCCTGTTGCTTTGAGGTCCTTCTTCAGTTTTCCGTTTATGAACTCCTCTGTACCGAGGACGACCCTGTCCGTTATGGAATAGGGTGCATAGCCGACGCCGAAGGATGTGTCGTTGGCGTGGAATCCGGATGCTTTGTAGACACCGGTGAGGTCATCGGAACCCTGTCCGAGCCTGGCATCGAGGATGATCTCGGAATCGACATCCAGATTGGGGAATGTCTTCTCGAGGTAGGTCCTGGCGGCTTTGAGGGCTACAGGCTTGCAGGGCAGGGATTTGACATCCTTCCCTTTTTCGATGTGCGTGGTCGCACGTCCGACGAGGAGGATGTACGAAGGATCGATGATCACACCGCCGCCGAACTTGGGTGCAGCCTGTCCGGCCGCTATCTGGGTCTCGTCGGTGTTGTGGTGAAGGACGTGCCCGAACTCTTTGATGTACATCTTGCACAGAGCCCTGCTCACCTCCTCGGCAAGAGCATCCGCGACACTGTCGGGGTGTCCGATGCCTTTCCTCTCTACAAGCTCGACTTTCCTCATGGGCAAGGGGACTTCGTTTATCCCCTCCGCATAAATGTGCTTCTTTACCATAATAATCACTTCGCCGGCCGGTCGAGGCCGAATCTAGATTCTGCTAGCTATTCCTGGTTAATAAACTTCACGGGCATAATTATTCATATATGAATACTCATCAACATGCACCATGAGGTTCCCCCAAGCAGAGGACATACGCAAGATCCGTAAGAATCTGGATGTGACACAGGCGCAGCTATCCAAAGCATCCGGGGTCAGCCAGAGCACCATAGCCAAGATCGAGAGGGGACGCATATCTGCAAGCTACGATACCGTCGTGAAGATCTTCGATACCCTCGAGGGCATGAAAGACGAAGGCAGGAAGGACATAACTGCCGCAGACCTCGCATCCAAAGGCGCAGTCACCGTTCAGAGCACGGATGTCGTGCATACAGCATCCAACCTCATGAAGACCACCGGGTTCTCGCAGCTCCCCGTGTTATCGGGAGATGTACCGGTTGGCAGCATCTCCGAAAAGAGGCTGTTCGAGCTCATAAGGGAGGGGCACACGATGGAGGAGATGGGGCACATACCGATCCGCGACGTCATGGGCGACGGTTTCCCGATTGTCACGGAGAACATGCCGATGAACAGTGTGAGCGCCATGCTGGAGAACAGCGATGCCGTGCTGGTCGTGAGGAAAGGGCGCCTGATCGGCATGATCACCAATGCAGACATCCTCAAACTGATCTGATGCCTTTCTTGGAGATGTTCAGCATCAGCATGTCGGATGCCATCAGTGTTTCGGGGAAGACTGCTTTCGCCTCGTCCAGCAACAGGGAACGGTCGTCGTAACGGTTGCTGATGTGCGTGAGCACCAATGCCCCCACCTCCGCTTCCGCAGCTACTTCGGCGGCCTGAACGCATGTAGAATGCTTATGCGCCGACGCGAGCTCAGACTCCGCCGACGCGTATGTGGATTCGTGTATCAGGAGGTCGCATCCTCTTACTGCCCTTGCTACCTCCGCGGACTTGGCAGTGTCCCCGGTGTATGCCACGGACACGCCCGTGCGCGGCGGGCCGATGACCTGCGACGGTTCTATGCCTTTAACGGTCTCTCCGGCCTGAAGCCTGTTGAATTCCGGCCCCGGGACCAGACCCAAAGACAGGGCTTTCGCCTTGTCGAACCGGCCGCGTGCGTCATGCTGTTTGTAAATGTACCCCAACGCCGGGACCCCGTGATCCACGGCGAAAGAGAACACTATATGGCCTTCGAATGCCGCGACCTCTCCCTTGCCCATGTCGATTATCTCCAGGGGATAGGGGATCGTTCCCTCGCACGCCTCCAAAAACGATTCTATGCTCTTCCTGAAGCCAACGGGACCGAAGATACGCAAAGGGGCTGTCCTGCCGGCCAATCCCATCGTCTGGAGCAGCCCGGGAAGCCCGAGGACATGGTCGCCGTGCATGTGCGTTATGAATATCCCGACGATCTTCATATATGAGAGCGGCGAGATCATCAACTGACGCTGGGAGCCTTCCCCGCAGTCGAAGAGCGTGATGTCCGCACCGTCGCGGATAGCTATGCAGGACACCGAGCTGTCCCTGGACGGCACGCTTGCACCGGTACCCAGGAACGTCACGTCCATGCAAGCACCGCTCAATAGATGCTGTCGAGCGAACGGGCGGTCTTGCTCTCTTTCTTGAATGCACGGTAGTGCTCTTTGCAGAGATGCACCTGACGTATGTCAGAATCCTTGAGCTGCAGGTTGACGTCCTGCATCTGTTTCCTGTTGACGGACCTTTCGGACACGTTCTTGCAACCCTCGACATCGCAGATCTCTTCCGCGACCTCATGTTTTGCCAATGCCATATCCTCCCAATCTCACTGCACCCGTATTTAATTTACCATCGAAGGGCACTCTGGAAGGCATGTGGGGACGTGGATTGCGATCGGTGTCCCGCCGCGCTCTACGCTGGTACCCTGCACAGGACATCTTGGACCCGAGGAAGCCTCTGCGATCCGCATTCCCGATCTTCGATACATGGCAGGATCCTCAGTGATCCGTTGAAAAATGCATTCCGTCGCGTATCAAGCCCGACTACCGTCAGGAAAGATTATTTGAAACAACTGCCATCACGTTCTCATGACCGACTGCAAAGTAACAGTTTTAGCCGGCGTATGCAAGATGAAGACCGTAATCATGGCAGATATGGACTACGAGACCAACAACGTCAAGATGACCTATGAGAGCGACTGTCCGATGGTCAGGAACTTCGGGGCACTGGTCACCGAGGTCAACTTCATGAGCGAGACGGCCGGGGCATTGAACGAATCCTCCGTGTACAAGGCCGCGGGCACCTGCATCCAGCACCTGTCATGCCCGGTGCCGTGCGCCGTCTGCAAGGCAGCCGAGGCCGCGTCGGGGATGGGGCTCAAGCGCAACGTCACCATAACGGTCGAATGAGCATCAACTAAATACAGCAGGGCGCATTGGAGAGGACACGATGACAGTGAAGATATCGCCTTCGATGCTCTCTGCTGACTTTTCCAAGCTCGGAGAGGAGATTGTACGCATAGACATGGCAGGCGCCGACTGGGCGCACATAGATGTCATGGACGGGGCGTTCGTCCCGAACATAACCATAGGTCCGACGGTCATCGCCGCCATGCGTCCCCACACGGACAAGGTCTTCGACGTGCACCTCATGATCGAGGACCCATCCAGATACATCAGCCAATTCGCAGGATCTGGAGCAGACATCCTCACCGTGCACACCGAGGCCACCGGGAATACGAAAGGCGCCTTGAAAGCGATACACGACCTAGGGCTGAAGGCGGGCATCTCTCTGAATCCTGGCACAAACGTTTCTGAACTGGACGAGTACCTTCCCCACGTGGACCTCGTTCTGATAATGACCGTTCAGCCCGGCTTCGGCGGTCAATCCTTCCGCGAAGAGGGGATACCGAAGATAGAGTACGTAAGGGACTGGGCGAAGGAGAACAACCCCCGCCTGGATATCTCCGTGGACGGCGGTATAAACCGCACCACCGGAAAGAGATGCGTAGATGCTGGCGCCACCGTGCTGGCCGCCGGGAGCTCGCTGTTCAAAGCGGACGACATGGCCGCGGAGATCGCATTGTGGAAGACATTCTGATCCGTATCGTCTGTGGACCTCCCCGTTTCACCATCTGCACTTCGTCCGCCTTCCGGGATCCGTCTGCATCTGCCAGCACCGATGCGTTTGGCAGGACCGCATCAGCTCGCACACGCGAAACTTATAATATATGTCGCCGATTCGAGGTCATGAAATTCAAACTGCCGGCAGACAAATCCAAGCTCAGCATGATGCTGATGCTGGTCCTCGCCATATTGGCCGTGGTCCTCATGGTCGCAAAGGTGTACATATTGGTGCCTATCGTGCTGTTCGCAGTCGTGGGGATCATCTTCCTCTTCGGATACCTCCCCTACGACGACGAGATCTCCGACAACCAGTGATCGGACGGTGCATAAGTGGGAGTAAACCTCTCCGGACTGGTCGAATCGCGCACAGTGGAGTTGTCAGACCTCCGCGGCAAGACCATCGCGATCGATGCCTACAACACGATATACCAGTTCTTATCGATCATCAGGCAGCCGGACGGCTATCCGCTTCAGGATTCCAAGGGGAGGGTCACATCTCACCTGTCCGGCCTCCTGTACCGCACGGCCAACCTGATAGAAGCGGGCATAGAGCCTTCGTTCGTATTCGACGGAAAACCCAACGAACTCAAATCAGGCACCCTCGACGGCAGACGCAAACGCAGGGAGAAGGCCGAGAAGGAATGGGAGGATGCACGCGAATCGGGCGACATGAAGAAGGCGTTCAGCAAAGCGCAGCAGACATCCCGCATGACCGATGACATAAGAGAATCCTCCAAAGATCTCTTGAAAGCTCTGGGTCTTCCCATGGTCCAAGCTCCCAGCGACGGCGAGGCCCAGGGTGCATTCATGTGTGCCAGAGGAGATGTGTGGGCATCTGCGTCCCAGGACTTCGACTCCATCCTTTTCGGTGCTCCCATGCTCGTCAGGAACGTCACCATCACGGGCAGGAGGAAGGTCATGGGCAAGGACCTCTATCGCGACGTGAAGACCGAGGTCATAGACTCGGCAGAATTCCTCGAGACCTTGGGCATAACCCGGGAACAGCTGGTGGATATGTGCATAATGATGGGCACGGATTTCGACGAGGGCATCGCTGGGATCGGCCCTAAAAAGGGACTGAAGCTTGTGAAAGAACACGGAGATCTGGAACATATCTTCCCGGTCATCGGGAAGGAGATAGAAGGATACGACGAGATAAGGGACATCTTCCTCCGTGGCACATATGCCGATGATTACGATATAACGCCCAGGCCGGTGGACCGCGAGGCCGTTCTGGACCTGATGACGAGCTATGATTTCACCCCGGAGAGGGTCAACGGGGCGCTCAACAGGATCGAGGAATCCCGTAAAACAGAGATCGCCCGCAAGAGACAGCGCTCCCTGGATGCGTGGTTCTGAACACATCCCAGACCCAATCTTTATTATTGATATGGCATACCTGGCCACAATGCCGGGCAAGATATACCTGGCATAGAAGGATTAGCGATGATAAAGCAGGTCCGCGCCAACTACGATGCGCCAACAATCGAGAAGGAGATCCAAGAACTTTGGAACTCCGAGCACGCTTATGAGAAAACCAAGGAACTGAGGTCCTCCGGAGAGAGATTCTCCTTCGTGGACGGTCCGCCGTACACCACGGGAGCCATCCACCTCGGGACCGCCATGAACAAGACGATCAAGGACATCCTCATCAGATACTGGAGGATGCTCGGCTACAACGTCCGTGACCAGCCCGGCTTCGATATGCACGGGCTTCCCATCGAGGTGCAGGTCGAGAAGAAGATCGGAGTCCACTCCAAGAAAGAGATCGAGGAGAGGGGCATAGACAACTTCGTGGAGACGTGCAAGAAGTTCGCGCTGGAACTGCACGGGAGCATGACCGAGCAGTTCAAACAGCTCGGTGTATGGATGGATTGGGACAATCCCTATCAGACACTCAACCTCAATTTCATGGAGTCCGCTTGGTGGACCGTCTCGCGCGCTTACGAGCGCGGACTGCTGGGTCCGGCGAACAGGGTCGTCACATGGTGTCCCAGATGCGAGACGGCTCTGGCCAATGCCGAGATAGACTACGCCGACGAGGTCGACCCCTCCGTCATGGTCAGATTCCCCCTGAAGGACGGAAGCGGCGCATCCCTGCTCATATGGACCACCACGCCTTGGACGCTGCCATCCAACATGGCCGTGGCCGCTCACCCCGACTGCACTTACGCCAAGATCGAGATGAAAGGCGCCAACGGCAGCGAGACCGTGATATGCATGGAATCGCAGGCCGAATACGTCATGAAGAAGGGCGGATACGAATCGATGGCCGTCATCGAGAAGATGACGGGAAAGGAACTCGAGGGCACTGCGTACATACCGCCCTTCGAGATCGACAACATGTACATCAAGGCCAACGAGTGGACGTACAAGGTTGTCACGGCCGATTACGTGGAGAAGGACAACACCGGACTGGTCCACACCGCGCCCGGCTTCGGACCCGACGATTACGAGACGGGAAAGAGGTACGGCATCACTACGTTCTGCCCTGTCAACGAATCGGGCAGGTACACCGACGAGTTCCCCATGATGGCCGGGAAGAAGGTCAAGACCGTCAACGAGGATATATCCAAGTACCTGGACGAGAAGGGCCTGCTCTACAACGCAGAGAAGATAAAACACAGCTATGGGCACTGCTGGAGATGCAAATCGCCCATCATCTACAGGAACACGCGCCAATGGTTCATATCCGTGCCCGAGGTCAAGAAGACCATGCTGTCTGAAGTAGACCGCGTCAAATGGGACCCGTCCTGGGCCGGCGAATCCAGAGAGAAGAACTGGGTCGAGGGTGCCAGGGAATGGTGCGTCTCGCGCCAGAGGTACTGGGGGATCCCCCTGCCTGTATGGGAGTGCCCCTGCGGAGGCATGCGCGTGGTCGGGCAGTACAAAGAGCTGGAAGAGGGCAAAGGATACACGCCCGGCATGGACACCCACCGCCCCTGGATCGACAACGTCACATTCAAATGCCCCAAGTGCGGCAAGGACATGCACCGTGTGAAGGACGTCCTCGACGTCTGGTTCGACTCCGGTGTCGCCGCATGGGCCCAGTTCGGATACCCTGCCAAGAAGGACGAATTCGAGAAGTGGTGGCCTGCCAAGTTCATCGTGGAAGCCCATGACCAGACACGCGGATGGTTCTACACGCAGCTCGGAGCCGGAGTGGTATCGTTCGACAGAGCACCTTACGACGAGGTCATGATGCACGGATGGGTTCTTGACCCCAAGGGCCAGAAGATGTCCAAATCCAAAGGGAACGTCATCGAGCCTTTGGAGATCATAAGGGATGTCGGAGCGGATTCGCTCAGGCTGTACATGATCAAGGCCAACGCCCCCTGGGAGGACACAGCGTTCCAGAAAGACGGCCCCAAGAATGCCAGGAAGATACTCAACACGTACTGGAACGTCGTCAACTTCGCATCCACGTACATGACGCTGGACAGCTACGACCCGGATGCACACTCCCTTGTGGATGTGAGGGCATCGCTCAGGGACGAAGACCTTTGGATGATATCCAGGACCGAATGCATGAAGAGGGATGTCGCCGCGGCGTTGGAGACCAGAGAGCTCCACAAGGCTGGACGCGCCCTTGAGGATTACATCCTCGAGGACCTTTCCAGGTGGTATGTGAAACTGGTCAGGGACAGGACATGGGCCGAGGACGAGGATTCCGTGAAGGACAAGAACGCGTCCTATTTCACATTGCACTATGCGATAATGAACACGGCCTTGGTGCTCGCGCCGTTCTGCCCGCACATCGCGGACGAGGTGTACACGCACATGGGAGGGAAGCTCCTCACCGTGCACATGGAAGATTGGCCGAAATACGACGAATCCCTCATCGACACGGACATCGAGCACGGGATGGCCCTCGTGCAGAACATCGTCGAGATCGTCGCCGCCGAAAGAGCGAAGATGGGGAGCAAGCTCAGATGGCCTCTGCTCGCCGTCGACGTCCGCGGCAACGATGAGAAGACGAACTCCGCGATCGGAAGGTTCGCCCATGTGCTCGCCCAGCAGGGCAACATCAAGAACATCGGGTTCCTTTCGGCAGGAGCCGAGCCCACGGGCAAGGAAGTGCTTCCCGTGGAGTTCGACGAAGGCACGGTGCTCATAGACTTCGATGTCACCCCCGAGATCGAAGCTGAAGGATATGCCCGCGAGCTCATCCGCAGGATACAGCAGATGCGCAAGGACATGAAGCTGAACGTCGAGCAGTTCGTGAACTGCGAGGTCAGCGCCGAACCTCGCCTCATGGGACTCTTCGAGACCTGGCACGACCATATTGCCAACGAGGTCAGGGCGAAATCGCTGACGTTCACCGACAGTCCCGGAGGGGACGAGGTCAAGACCTGGGACGTCACCGGCAAGGACATCGTCATCGGAATCAGTTCCATAGACCTTTGAAACACATTCTGGACTGCGGTCCAGCGCCCTCCCTTCGGGGAGGGCAAATCCTTTTAAGCAAAGCAATATGATATTATGGACATGTCGCAAAGACCATTACTAGTCACAGTGATCGGAGCATTGACCCTTCTTGGCGGTCTGATAATGTTGGCCCTCGGTGCGGTGGTAATCATCGACCCGAGCATCATTGCAGAATACCTCAAGAACGTCGGACTTGAGGAATTGGTTTCCATCGGAGGATGGCCGCTCATAATCGGCGGATTGATCGATATCATAGTCGCTGCCGGATTCCTCAAGGGATGGAGCATAATATGGTACATTGGAGTTGTGATCTACGGTCTCATACTATTGACATCTGTGCTTTCACTGGCCCTATCGCTGGTCGGCGGCATCGGATTCACTGCATTGAGCCTCAGCATCGCCATACCGTTGGTCATCGCCGCTGTCATCCTGTACTATCTTTTCCGTCCGAACGTGAAGGAATTCTTCGGGATCTGAAATCTTTTTCAAGACGGGGCTTACGCCCCGTCATCATGTTACAGAACCTCGAAATTGCCTCATTCTATCCTATCTCGCCATGATCGTCGGTCATCAGTCCGATGATGACACCATTGGACGATGCCGCATATCGTTGGATTGCGCACAGCATCATCCGGAATCCTCGGATAGCATCCGCTGTCGCAAACGACCCGGACATGGAATCGGATCACAATTCAACGGAGACCGAAGGATGTCAGGACATCAGGAGTCTTCGGGACGTGTTCCATGCCCTGTACATCAGATGGATGGACCCAGATGTAGTCGGTGTTCTCGCTGTTCAACACAGGATCGCCCGAAGGAGCATCGAATAGGAACGGCCAAACCTTCCAGATGATGTCCCCCTCGCGGACATGGATCGGTCCTAAGGACGCCTTCGGTCCTCCGACGTGCATCCCGGTCTCCTCCATGATCTCACGTACCGCCGCATCCGCCGGAGGTTCGCCCGATTCGATCTTCCCTGCCACCAGGGACCACCTGGACGGGAACGAAGGTACAGAATCCGGACGTCTGAGCATCAGGACCTTGCCGTCCCTTACGACAGCAGACGAGACCGACTCGATGAGCCTGACACATGGAAGTTCCACCGTTCCTGCGGCAGAATCGACCACAGCCTCGTCGCCATCCAAGATGAGGTCCACATCGATCTGATCTACCATCGGTATGGACGAGATCACTGCACCGGTCGCAACGATCGTCTCCGCCGAGCGGTTTATCACCGCGGCAGGTGCCTTACCGTGGACCATCAGGTCGTACATCGTGAAAGAGCCCACTGTGCTGCCTTTGCCACGGGGAAATACCAGGATCCTGTCGGACACGTTGCCGCCGTCCTCCACATTCAGTTCGCCCGTCGAGCCATTGACCCCTCCGAGGAAACTGAGCGGTTCATTTAGCTTCAGGACTTTGCCCGATGCTGTTCCGGAGCATATGCTGCGGCCTGCAAGTATCACATGACCACCTCCATGAGCGCGGCGATGTCGTTGCACATGACCTTCTGAGAGCACAGAGTAGGCAGATAATTCCCGGCCTTGGCCGAATTCGTAGCGGTCCTCTGGAATGTCCCCTCTATCGGCGAAACGACCATGCATGTGTCCGCCAGAACAAGACCGAACTCCTCGAGGATGCGAACATCATCAGGGCACTGGTCCCTGACCGATGCAGATGTGCAGAACCATATCTCGATGTCCTTGTTCTTCTTGACCTTGCCCTTCAGGAACTGAGCAATCTCATGCACCTCCTTCACTGTCAGATGAGGGCACCCCAATGCTATCAGCTGCACATCGCCGACCGTATTGAGTTTTGCATAAGCAGCATCCAGCTCATCCTTGCCGATGTGTATGGTCTCCAACCCGGAGGTATCGAAATCGCCGGCTTCCGGTGTGACCCCCTCTACATGGTACATCGCCACCGATCCGGACGCCGCCATAGCGGCCGCCAATGATTTTGCGGATTCGACATCGGGCGTGATGCCGCGGAAATACGGTATCCCTGTCCCTATGGCCATGCCTACGGCCTGACCCAATAACGAATGCGAGAACATGGAACCGTCGATATCGGCATCGATGACCACTGTGGGCGCACGGTTCTCATCCAGATGGAGCCCGTAATTAGCTGTTTTACCCAGGATCGCCGCTGCCAATGCTCCGGGACCTCCTTCCCTGTTGGTCCTGGCACCTATGAAAGAATTGACGAACGATAATGCAGATGATTCTGCCCATGCGACATGATCTCCCAACGAGGGCACGTTATCGCCCATGTAGGGTGTGCAGGAGCAAGTGGTCTTGATCCCCATCCTGCCGTACAGATTTACGATCTCCAGCTGCTTCTCTGCAAAATCAGGAGATATGTGCATCTCACGCCACCGCCCACGGTCCATGCCGATCGGATTGAGCGTGGACGGGACAGTCACCATCGCGCCACCGGCGACCATATCGCTGAGATATTTCAGACCGCCGTCGCCGATGGTCTTGTAAGAAGCACCCGACAGATGTGCGGATGTTATGCTTATGAGGTCCTCTGCGCCGTATATCTTGCCAAGAGCCACGACCAGCTCCATGGCCTTACGGGCACCTTCGCCCTTCTCGCCACCCAGTACCGATTCCTCTTCCCTTGTGAGGTCCATGGACCCCGAATAAGGTGCTATGATAAAATATCGCGGAATCAGTTGATGAGATTGCGCATGCAGACCGGGATGTTCTTCTTCTCGTTACGGTGATATGCAACGCATTCGCAGCATTTTCCGTGCCTGGAACACTCGACCTTAGGGCATGTACACTCAAGATTGACGACCATGAATTCGCAACTCATGAATGAAGGAAAGCATCCATATATAAAATAACAACAGACAATCGCATTGAGGTTCGCGTTGATTTTCCACGATTTTTGAAACACGGTGAGTATGCCCCGTAACTTTGGAATTAATATAATGACACTGATATTCATGATACATGGATTCTAAAAATCTGAAGATCACCATCGTGGCCGTTATCGCCATCGTTATAGTTTTGGCACTTGCCGCGGCAGCTGTCATGACCGAGAAAAGCGATGACAAGTACCGCGTCATGGCCGTCGGATTCGTCGACAACCTCAACGATGGGGAATACGTTGAATGCTGGAGCCAGTTCAGCGAGGAGTATGGGAAAACTGTATCGCCGGAATCTCTTGAAGCCGGATGGCTTTCGATCACATCCTTCACCGGACTGATGAAGGATTTCGCCGAGATCACCGTTGTACACGATTCCGATTCCACAATCGTGAATGTTGAATGCATATTCGACGCCTACTCGATGATCCTGACGTTCGTGTACGATTCGAACGATAAGATCACTGCCCTGGTCCCGAACGTATCTGCTCTCGAATACACCATTCCTGACGGTTTGATGGATAAGAACATCATCGTCGGAGAGAACACCGAATGGGCACTCAATGGGCTGATCACGACCTCGAAGGACGGCACCATATCCAAGACCGCCGTGGTCTTGGTGCACGGGTCCGGCCCGTCAGACATGAATGAAACCGTTGGCCCCAACGCCGTGTTCAGGGACATCGCATGGGCACTGGGCGAGAATGGCATCGACAGCATAAGATATGACAAAAGGACGTTCGTCTACGGTCAGGAGCTTGCGAGTGTCAGGGACCTCACCGTAGAGGAAGAGACGATCCAAGATGCGATATCGGCCGGCAAGATCCTCAGGGACAGCGGGTATGAGAAGGTGTACCTGATCGGTCACAGCATGGGGGGCATGCTTGCTCCCAGGATCGTATCCGAGAGCGGTGGCGTCTTCGATGGATTCGTGTCCCTCGCCGGAAGCTCCAGGACGTTGACCGATATCATGACGGACCAGATACGGGCCGCGATAGACGATATAGAAGATCCAGCCATCAAAGAAGCGACCTTGGCCACTTTGAATGCCACAATTGTAAACATTGGGAAACTGGATCAGATGACCGATGAACAGGCCCTCTCTACGTTCATATTCGGCGTGCCGGCATACTATTTCAAAGAGATGAACTCCCATGATATGGCGGAGATCGCACATTCCCTTGATTGCCCCATGTTGTTCCTCCAGGGAAGTGCAGATTTCCAGGTCGACCCCGTGAAAGACTATGGCAAGCTGCAGACCGACCTCGAGGATTTGAACAATGCGGATTTCCAACTGTTCGATGGATTGAATCACATGTTCATGGTCTCCAAAGACCCGGGAAAGGGGACTGCACAGGAGTACTACAACGTCTCGCATGTCGACTCTGCAGTGATCGGATCGATCGCATCTTTTATCAAGGCGTGAGCCGAACGGACGGCAGGTCTGCCGTCCGCCATCATTTTTCACAATCACGATCTCCGCAGACGTACTGGAAAGGAGAGAACGATGTAAGCGGGCCTGCCGGGATTCGAACCCGGGTCAAAGGCTCCGGAGGCCTCCATGCTATCCAGGCTATACTACAGGCCCATATCAGAAGTTAAGTGATGTTTGAAGTTTGGAAGGGGAAACGGTTTGCCGGGCGATGACCCCGGCGATCCTGAGGCCCCCGTTGAGAGGGTGGAGGCCGGATGAAGATACCTTCCTTACTCTTTCTTGCTGAACTCAGTGTATCCGCACTTGCCACAGGAGACTCTGTCCTTGTGGGTCGCCATGAATACACCAGGGCCGCACTTGGGGCAGACAGGCTTCGTCCTTACGACTTTTGCACCGTCGACCTTGTAAGCGTCCTTCTTGGAGGTCGCTTTCTTTACTGCTGCTGCTTTTGCCATCCTGATCACTCCTGGGGTGCGTCGGCGGGTGCTGCGGGCTTCTCGGCCTCGATGCCGTTCCTCTTCAGCAGGTACTCCTTGTCGAACTCGAGGGCTGCCGCCTTGTTGTCGTAGACCTTGGCGTACCCGTTGGAGATACCTTTGCCGTAGATGCTGTCAACATTGTTGACGACTACGCATTCCCTTTTCGATTTCATCTGCTTGGCTACTTCCTCTGCAACCGCGTTCCTTCCGGGAGTGCACTCTCCGGTGTGGTCGATTGTGAAGTAGACCTCTGTCCTTTTCTGAAGGGGATTGCTCCTCTTCTCAGTTATTTCCATCTTCATTCCGATTCCTCCATCATTTGGTAGAGTTCTTCAGCTCTTCTGCGGGATGCGGCATCCGTGGTGAGCACCATCATCCCTTCTCCCGGCCATCCGTAGACGATCTTGGATCCTTCGGGTGCAAGGAATATGCACGGTATGACCGCGAGATCCTCTTCCCCGACGACCCTGATTATCCCGGGACTGCCGGACAAAGCGTTTTCCACAGCCGCGAACAGCTCGCCGGTGATCATGCCGGCGGGGTTCCGGACGACCTGCTCCTCCCATCCCTCGTCCTCGACGAGGCGGGCGAACTCGGTCATCTCGCGCCTTTCCGTCATGCCGTCGTAGACGGACAGGAACGGCGCGATGCCGTGTCTCCTCATAGTGAGCGACACCACGTCGCCCACTGTGATAAGCGGTTTGTTGTCATCTTCAAGCCCGCCGAGTTCATCCTCGCCGAGCATCCTCCCGAACCTTTCTTTGAACTCCCCGCGTCTTCCGTCGGGGAGTTTGCGGTCCGGGCGCATATACGCCTCAACGCACCCTGAGTGCATACTTGCCATTGGCGGTGATGCCCATCTTCTTCGCGATATCCGATTTCTCGAAATCGACGACGATGAGGTATCCCTGCCATTCGCGGGAGGTCTGTCCGCCGCAGCGGGGGCAGACATCATCTCCGGAAACGAAGCTGCACTCCTTGCAAGCCTTCTGGACCGGGCCGATTGCCATCAGGCCTCACTCCTCTTCTTGCGGTCCTCTTCGAGCCACGAGAGCTTTCCGAGTCCGGGCTGGCGCATGGTGAGTCCGATCTTGCTGTCCTGGGGGTTCTTCTCGTTCAGATCGATGCTGACGACCCTCGCCTTGACGACGTCGCCCACTCCGATCCACCTTCCGGTGTCCTTCCCGACCAGCCTCTGGTTCTCCACGTCGATATCGACGCGGTCATCCAGCACCTGACTGATGTGGAGGAGCCCGTCCAGCGGTCCGAACCTTACGAATGCCCCGAACTTGAGGACCTCGACGACCACGCCCTCGATTATCTCTCCGTCTTTGAGACGGAAGATGAGCTGATCGTATTTGACGGTCTGATAGACTGCACCGTCGCCGTGGACTATGCGTCCAGGCCCCACGGTCTCCACGTCTTTTATGAGGACCGTGATGGACTTGTCCTCATTGAGCCTTCCCTCGAAGGTGTCCCATGTGAGGGCGTCGATCACGGTGCTTATATCCTCGTTGAGATCTGCCGGGGGGATGCGTACTATCCTCTCGGCCTGTGTTAACATGTACATGGCGGATCCTCTTGAATGCAGGGATTATGGGCAACCTATATAAAAGGCTCTCTCTCCCGCGCACGTATGTATCTGCCTAAAGGATTAAGAAAGGGTATGCGGGAGGTCCGGAGACCTCCCGCTGAAGTTTTGTAACCTGTTTACGCGACGTACAGGACGGCTGTCACCAGGCAAATGGTGGACAGCAGCTTGACGAGGACGTGGATCGAAGGTCCGGCGGTGTCCTTGAAGGGGTCACCGATGGTGTCTCCGACGACAGCTGCGGCGTGTGCGGGCGAGCCCTTTCCGCCGTGGTTGCCTTCCTCGATGTACTTCTTCGCGTTGTCCCATGCTCCTCCTCCGTTGTTGAGGAAGTTGGCCATCAGGATACCGACGATGGTGCCGACCATGATGAGCGCTCCGACGGCCATGACGGCCACTTCGGGGAAGCACAGCCTGTAGATGACACCGAACACGACGGGCACCAGGATGGGCAGGAGAGCGGGCAGGACCATGGCCCTGAGCGCACCGCGGGTGGCGATGTCGACGCAGTCCTTGTAGCTGGGCTCCGCCGTGCCTTCCATGATGCCGGGGTTCTCGCGGAACTGCCTGCGGACCTCCTCGATCATCTCGCCGGCAGCCTTGCTGACGGCACGGATGGCGAGGGAAGCGAAGTAGAACACGAGGACCGCTCCGATGAGCGCTCCTACGAAGACGAGGGGGTTTCCGATGTTGACGTTGAAAACGTCAGTCAGGGACACGTGCACACCCGTCTTCTGGGTCATTATCTCGGCGACGATCTCGAAGAATGCTGCAAACAGCAGGAACGCGGCAAGGGCAGCGGATGCCATTGCGTATCCCTTGGTCAGTGCCTTGGTGGTGTTACCGACGGCATCGAGCTTGTCGGTCCTGTTCCTGACCTCCTCGGGCTGGTTGGACATCTCCGCGATACCGCCGGCGTTATCGGTGATAGGTCCGAAGGTGTCCTCTGCGAGGATGAAAGCGGAGGATGCGAGCATTGCGATCGTTCCGACCGCGGTACCGTACAGTCCGAAGGTCATGGGGTCCATGCCAGCAGGTGTGGCGTAGTAGCCGAGCACGTATGTGGCGATGATGGCGATGGCGATGCAGATGACGGGGAGGACAGTGGACTCCATTCCCATGGAGATGCCCTGGATGACGTTGGTGGCCGCACCGGTCTCGGAGGATTTCGCGATCTCCTTGACGGGCTTGTGGTCGCCGGTGTAGTACTGTGTGATGTAGACGATCGCGAGACCGAGGACTATTCCGACGATTCCGCAACCCATGAAATTGTACCACTGCGCACAGTCAGGGCTCAGGAGCCAATATGTGCAGAAGGCCACAGATGCGAGGACGAGGACGATCGTGACGTAGTAGCCGAGGTTGAGGGCTTTGACGACGTCGGAGTTCTCGTCCTTGAGGCGAACGATGCATATCCCGATGAGGGATGCGATCAGTCCGAAGGCGATCAGGACCAGCGGGAGGAACACCCAGTTGTCGCTGAGGTTCGATCCGGGGATCGCGAGGATGGCTGTTCCGATGACCATCGATCCGATGATCTCGGCAGCGGTTGATTCGAATATGTCGGCTCCACGGCCTGCACAGTCGCCGACGTTGTCGCCGACGAGGTCTGCGATGACCGCGGGGTTCCTGGGGTCGTCCTCAGGTATTCCTGCCTCGACCTTTCCGACGAGGTCTGCACCGACATCGGCGGCCTTGGTGTAGATACCGCCGCCGAGCTGGGCGAACAGAGCCGCGAAGGATGCACCGAAGGCGTATCCGACGACTGCATGGAGTGTGAAGGTCATGTCGCCGGCACCCACGAAGTAGTAGTATGCGACGAAGACCGCGAAGAGTCCTGCAAGGCTGAGGGCGGAAACTGCGATACCGGATATCGCACCGCCGCGGAACGAGCAGACGAACGCATCGTTGAGCGAGATACGCGCAGCGGATGCTGTCCTGATGTTGGAATTGACGGAGATCTTCATTCCGATGTAACCGGAGAGGATGGAGAATGCCGCCCCTATGAGGAAGGCGATTGCCACCGGGATCCCGAGGTATTTTTCAAATCCGGGGATGAAACCTGCTATTGCCAGGATCACCGCCAGAACAATGCTCACGATCCCTATCGTCTTGTACTGGCGCCTAAGGTATGCCATGGCGCCGGTCTCGATCGCATCGGAGATCTTCTGCATCTCGGGAGTGCCTTTGTCTCTCGACCAGACATTCCTGAAGAAATAGAATGCAAAGATCACCGCGATCACCGCAGCGATAGGGATTATGAACAACAGACTTTCTGTACTGAGTATGTCGATCATTTGTGTTAACCCCCTTAATTGAGTCGGGGTACGGTACTTGTTCCTTCTATATAAGTTTAGACAGCCCGCATTCAGACGTAAGGCTCGAGCGATACGCCGGGAACTTCCGTCTTCCCTCCGACCAGCAGCATCGGCCTGCCATCCTGGCCGATGATCCCGTGGCCGATCGTGATGATCGGATTCATGACTTCCTTCCCGGAGATCTCAGCGGCTACGAATGCACCGGCATCGCATGTGAGCGACACTATTACATCTGTACAGTCTGGAACATCCATCTTCCCGACGACACGGAAGGTCAGGCACGATGCACTGACGGATCCTGTTCCCGTTATCATCACGCCATCCTCGGCGAGTCTGTCGGCCAGCCTGACGGCGGCATCCTGCCCGCCTGCACCGCATGTCTTTGCGCACACGTTGCAGGTCCATATGAAGACCGAACGTCCCCTGAGGGATTCCAGCAGGTCCGGGTATCCCCTATCCGTCGCGATGACCATCATGGAGCGTGAATCCGCAGACAACCGTTTAATGCTTGCACATCGTGGCAGATGCATGAACGTGGCCGATGGATCGGCGTTTACAACAACATGCGCCCGGGGGTCATCATGAACAGAAGTTACGGTGAACACCGTACCGCCGGCGGAAAGACGTCAGGATCGTCGCTGGCTATCTTCACGGCAACCTCCATCGCGGTATCGGCGGGACTGCATGCCCGGACAATGACATGGTCATCCCCCTGCTGGACGATTATGACCGTCGGCGGCGCTCATGCCTCTGCCACGGAATGCCAGACCCAGGAAAATCAGGATGATGCGACCGTCCCGTTACCGTCCGCTGTACCTCGGATCCAGACGGGGCATTGATATGTGGATCATCATCGACGGCCTGGACGGATCCGGAAAAAGCACGATAGCCGATCATCTCATCCATGGGCTGGATGATGCAGGCAGGAGCGTGCTGTTGATCCAACATCCCAACCCATGCACCGCAGCCGGACGTCTGTCGCGCAGATTTCTGCGGACCGACCGTCCGGGAGCTTCATCCTTCGCCACGATATTCTACGTACTGGATATCTTGAATTCGGTCCGTGTCCAACGCAGATCGGAGACGGATGATGTTGTATTCGTCAGATACATCCTGTCCGTCGCCTATCTGCCTGAAGGATTGGCACGCTTCGCATACAAGTTCTTCTGCAAGCTGCTCGGTGGCGGAGATCTCCGCATATATGTCGACACTGACCCAGATACGGCAATGGAACGTATCGTCGCGCGCGGGGACCCGGAGGAGATATTCGAAAATCCAGAACGGCTGAAGTCCACACGGGACAAGATGATCGGACTCTCTGAGGACTGGACCGTCATCGATAACGGCCGCCCGCTAAAATCGGTACTCTGCGACGTGGATTCCATGATCGCGGAGATAGTCCGCTGAACACTCTTTTAGTCGCTCACGAGCCCTTTAAATAAAGGGTTTGTCTAAACACACATATCACATAGTGAGATGACCACATGGAAATCGACATCAACAATCTCATCCCGGTAAAGGACATCAAAGTCAAGAAAGCAATGACCGTCAACGACATGCTCGTAGCCATGGGCAATGCCGGAGGGTTCACAGCCCAGAAACTGGCAGACGCGACGGACATCGCCGAGAAGATGATCAAACAGAAGGGCTGCGTCAAATTCCTCTCCTTCCCCGCCTGCATCATGGCGACCGGGACCAGGGGCGTCATCGTCGACCTCGTGAAGAATCACATGGTCGACCTGATCATCACCACCTGCGGAACCCTCGACCACGACCTTTCCAGGTCCTGGAAATCATACTACCACGGCGATTTCATGATGGATGATGCCGCGCTCAGGGACAACAGCGTCAGCCGTCTCGGCAACGTGCTCGTCCCCGACTCCTGCTACGGAGAGGTCTTGGAGGACAACCTCCTGCCCATGTTCGACGAGATCTTCCAGGGGAAGGACTCCCTCAGCACCCACGAGATCATCGATGAGGTCGGCGCCCGCATGGGAGACCACCCCGAGAGCCTCCTCTGGCAATGCCACGTCAACAAAGTCCCGATCTTCGTCCCGGGGATCACCGACGGTTCTTTCGGATGCCAGCTCTGGATGTACTACCAGATGCACCGCAAGCTCAGGATAGACCTGTTCGGAGACGAGCAGCTGCTCAGCGAGATCACCAATCACGCGGAGTACACCGGCGCCATCATGATCGGCGGCGGAATCTCCAAGCACCATGTCATATGGTGGAACCAGTTCCGCGACGGGCTGGACTATGCCGTTTACCTCACGACAGCGGAAGAGTACGACGGTTCCCTCTCGGGTGCCCGTCTCAGAGAAGCTGTATCCTGGGGCAAGGTCAAGGCCGATGCGAAGAAGATGACAGTGGAAGGAGACGCTACGATCACCCTGCCGCTGATCTACGCCGGACTGACTGACAGGCTCCTGGAGTGAACCTGATGAAGGTAGCAGTGCTCAGAGGGGATGGCGTGGGGCCAGAGGTCGTAGATGCTACGTTATCCGTCCTCAATGCCGTTGCAAACCTGGAATTCATCGATGCCGACATAGGGGAAGGTGCGAACAAGAAGCACGGATCCTACCTGCCGGCCGAGACCATGGATACCATACTGCAATGCGACGCCATCCTCCTGGGCACTGTCGATGATAAAACGGATGACAGGAACCATCGCAGTCCTGTACTTGATTTGAAGAAACAACTCGGACTGTATGCGAACATCCGCCCCTTCGGACTCCTGTGCGACGACATAGGCTATCCGGGGATAAACACCATAATAATAAGGGAAAATTCCGAAGGTATGTACACCGGTGCCGAGATAGAGGACCTCGACGGCGTCACCCTCGAAAGGAGGGTATCCTCAAAGGCCTGCAAGCGCATCTGCAAGACCGCCATCGAGATGGCCACGGTCAAGGAGAGGAAGAAGATCACCTGCGCCCATAAGGCATACGTCTTCAAAGGCTCGGACGGACTGTTCAGAGACATATTTTACGAGCAGGTCGCCGGACAGCCGTTCGCCGTCGACGACATAGCCGCGGACAAACTGGCCGCGAAATACATCACAGATCCTGAATCCATCGATGTCGTGGTGACACTGAACCTTTATGGAGATATAATATCCGAAGAGGTCTCCGCATTGGTCGGAGGGACATACCTCACGCCGTCTGGGAACATCGGGGAGCATATGGGCCTCTTCGAGCCCATGCACTCCGCGGAAGATGAGCTCGCGGGCAAGAATGTCGTCAATCCCACATCCTGCATCCTCGCAGGGGCCCTCATGTTGGACTTCCTTAACATGAGGAACAAAGGGGACGTGGTCAGGAACGCTGTCAGGTCAGCGTACGCCGACAACGAACGCACCATCGATGTCGGCGGCAGCCTCGGCACCAAAGAATTCGCCGAAGCCGTCATCCGCCATTGCTCCGAATGATGTCTTCATCATCACTGTTGATAGATATGTTCATAAATGGCAACGAAACATCAAAAATGACAAACTTTAAATATTAATTCATTAAAGTAAGAAATAATACAGAAACAGTTAAATATGATTGTTTTCAAATATCGATGAAAAATAGATACCATTAAATACTATTTACAGAGATACAATTTTAGCAGATGCGGATACGCGAAAGTCCGCCGTTGCTGTTACGGTCGTTCGCCCGGAAATGACCGGTACGTGTCAAAAAACATGTATACTCCGTCCGCCATCGGGATCTACGCCAACCTCCTCAAAACAAGACGTGTAGGCGGACGGAACTCATTATAATAAAGAAGGCGAAATGATGAACACAACCAACTGGGGGCTGTAGTACGGCGGCCTGCGTCCGCAGGCCATCTCAGACGGTTGTGTCGATCACGCCATTTGAGAAGACCTTTACCATACCCGGGAATACCCGGACTGGATTCAACTGCTCTGACGCTGTTTTTCCGTGCGTCGGATCTGGGTTTGATAATATGTATGAAACAAGAAGCGACAGCTATACAGTACCGCATTCGACCGCCTCCGCATACAGGGGGCAGTCCGGTGACTAGGCTGACTTCTGAGGACCTCGCTGACACCCCCGACGTGTCGCGCCTCGATATGAAGCTCAACAAGGCCATCGGCGCAGACACCTACGGCATCGCATGCGGTGCTGTGAAAGCCACGGGCGGGATCGTCCGCACCGATGGCGTTAGCACGGCCGTGGTCCCCATAACATCGGGCGACGGCGTGATAGGAGGTTTCTCCGAGTCCGTGTGCGCCATCGTGCGCAGCATGGGCATGAACGGATTCGTCACCGAAGGTCATGACGTGACCGGATTCGCGGAAGCCATCGCTTCCGGAGCCGAGATCGTGTTCATGGCCGACGACTACCAGTTCGTGGCATACAACGTGAGGACAGGCGCGTATGCAGATAACACCGAATCGACAGCGATGGGGTATGTGTCCGCACTCAGGATAGCAGAAGGGTGCCTTGAAGGAAAAGACGTCCTCGTACTGGGGGCCGGGAGAGTGGGCACAGTGGCTGTAGGGATCCTCGCCGCCGAATGCAGAGAGGTCCGCGTTTTCGACATCGACAATTCGCGCGCACGCGAACTCGCGGGAAGATATCCGAATGTCCGTGCCGTTGAAGATGCTGAAACGGCCATTGGATCCAATATGCTCATCCTCAATGCGTCTCCCGCACCAATCCCCGGCGAATGGATCGCCGACGGATCGGTCATATCCTCGCCAGGCGTCCCATATGCATTCGATGCCCTGGGCGAGAAGAGAGCTCGCGTGATAATACATGACCCCCTGAGCATAGGCGTGGCCACCATGGCCGCCCTCAGCTCCGGTCGCATACATCAGGAGCCCATCCACGTCCATGCGGAATCATCCATCGACGAGAGGACTGAAACAGCTTGATCCATATCAACAAGGAAGTATCGAAATGACAGAAGAGTATAGATTCACAGAATCGCAGATCCAACGCATGAGAGAATACGGCGATGGCAGGTACGACGAAGAAGCGTTCGACACAGCTGCCGACCGTGACGCGATGTTCACAGAGGAGATCGGGAGTCTCGTGGCACAGAACGAGAAGAGCATACGCGAAACCATCGATGTGCCCGGAAGGCACATGCTTTCACAGCTAGAAGCTGATCTTGCCGCCTCGCTGATAAAGCTCGGATTCGTAGAGGTGCGCACACCTACGATAGTGTCCACTGCCGCATTGGCCAAGATGACCGTCACCGGGGACCATCCGCTGTACAAGCAGATGTTCCTCATCGACAGCAAAAGATGCCTCCGTCCCATGCTCGCCCCCAATCTCTACAAGGTCATGAGGGAGCTCAGGGACCACACGAACGGCCCGGTCAAGATCTTCGAGATCGGATCATGTTTCAGAAAAGAATCCCACAGCAGCAACCATCTGGAAGAATTCACCATGCTGAACCTTGTCGAGATGGGCGAGACCGGGACTGTCGAGAACCTCAAGAAGTACATGGCGACGGTCATGGAGACCGTTGGTCTGGATTACAAGCTCACTGATGAGGAATCCGATGTCTACAAAGCAACGATAGATGTCGAAGTCAACGGGGAAGAGGTCGCATCCGGCGCCGTCGGACCGCACGCCCTGGACCCGGCTCACGATGTCCACGAACCATGGTGCGGGGTCGGATTCGGATTGGAAAGACTGCTGATGCTCAGAGAAGGTAAAGAGAACATAAGAAAGACCGCCAGGAGCAACACGTACCTCAACGGCGCCAAGATAAACTGATACCATGTCAATAGAAGAGATACTCAACAGGGCCTCCGAAGGAAACGGCCTGGAAGATCGGGACATACAGCCACTAGTGGAGATCACCGATCCCAAGGAGATCGAGATGCTGTTCGAAACGGCACGCGAAGTCAGGAACAAGGTGTCCGGGGACAAGGTCGCGATCTACGGGTTCGTGTACTTCTCCACATACTGCAAGAACAACTGCGCATTCTGCTATTACAGGCAGACCAACGGAGAGCTCCCGCGTTACAGGAAGACCAAAGATGAGGTCGTGGACCTATCCATCGACCTCGTGGAAGCGGGCGTCAATCTCGTCGATCTCACGATGGGGGAGGACCCGCGCCTCTACGCCAACGGATACGAGCAGCTGCTGGACCTTGTCAGTTCCGTACGCGGAGCCATCGGCAAGGAGATAGGCATCATGGTCTCGCCGGGAGCCCTCGACAAGGACGCTTTCCCGAAGGTCCGCGAGGCAGGAGGCGATTGGTACGCCTGCTATCAGGAGACCAACAACCGCCAGCTGTTCGAGAAGCTGCGCTTGGGACAGGATTACGACTTCCGCCTGAATCAGAAGAAATGGGCCAAAGATGCGGGATTGCTCACAGAAGAGGGGATCCTTGTCGGCGTGGGGGAGACCGCGGCCGATCGCGCACAATCCATCCGCGAGATGAGGGACCTCGGATGCAGGCAGGTCAGGGCGATGACGTTCGTGCCGCAGACAGGGACGCCGATGCAGAACAGGTCTCCGTCCGATTCATTGGACGA
Source organism: uncultured Methanomassiliicoccales archaeon (assembly GCA_964558505.1). Classification (GTDB taxonomy): domain Archaea; phylum Thermoplasmatota; class Thermoplasmata; order Methanomassiliicoccales; family Methanomethylophilaceae; genus CAYMPW01. The sequence goes on from CAZLEI010000008.1 coordinate 28,280, forward strand.
GCGCATGGCCATAGCCGTCATGAGGCTTGCGTACCCCGACAGGCTCATCCCATGCAGCCTGGACGTGGAGGGCATAGACGGCCTCGTGTCCAGGATCGATGCCGGTGCGAACGTGATAACCTCGATCGTCCCGCCGCACATGAACCTGGCAGGCGTCGCCCAGCACGACCTGGACATCGATAACGGCAACCGCTCGGTGGGACATGTCAAGGACATGCTTGCGGACATGGGATTCAGGGTGCCGTCCAACTCGGAATACAGGACCGAGTTGGAGAACTGGCGCTCTGCTTGATTGAAAACAGCCCCGGGCATTGCGCCCGGGGCATCGCCGTCAGTTGACAGCGACCTTGTAATGCTGTATGTGCAGGACCTTCTTGGGGCATGCGGCCTCGCAGCGCCTGCATGCGGTTCCTGCGCACAAGTCCGACCTGATGGACCCGCGGGACGGCTTATCCTTCCCGAACGTGATGATCTCCAACGCCTTCTCCGGACATGCCTTGACGCACTTGCCGCATGCGATGCATCCCTCTATCTCGCCTTCGAGCACTGTGCCGGGATCCTCGATTATCTGAACCGGGCATTTCTCGGTGTCCGGAAGGTCGGTCACGGCCAGACGCTTCACATCCGGATCGTCCATGGGCTCGCAGAGCGGAGGAAGATTGGATATCGCCAGCATGTTGTTGTACTCGGATGCGGGCATCCCCTGGCACCACATCGAGTATTCGATGGCGTAGATGTCCTTGAATATCGGAGCGGTGGCGAACATGCAATGGGTCGCCCTGAGCTTCTTGGCGAATTCCCTGAGTCCCTCGAGGTCCACATCGCCCATTGCCAGACGGCGGGCGAGCTCGATCGACGTGTTCCCGAACTGGATTATGCGCTCTGCACCCGGGACGACCATCCCGATCTTGAGTGCTTTCGCCGCATCCACGTACAATCCGGATGCTCCGGACATGTATGCGAGCTTGACATCCCCTACCCAAAGGCCAGCATCATCGAGGAGTGTCAGGAACCCGGCGCGCAATGCGCCGATGGCCTTGCCTGCCTCGTCCACATCATTGGATGTGATGCATATGCCGTCCTGGAGGTGGATCTTCCCATCGGGCGTGTTGATCTTGGGGGTCTTGATCATCCCTGTCTCCATTCCGCAGTAAAGCGCGGCCACCACTCCCGTGCCGGTGATGCCTACGGCCTTGCCGGACATCTCGCCTTCAGCTTTGATGTCGCCCGTGGATGGGTCCATCGTGTTTCCGCGGCGGTTCACCATCCCCTTGTCGAGGACCGTGCATTCCCATCCGAGGTCTGTGATATTGACGTCCGCAATGGCACCGGGTGCGGCGAGCATGCCTCTTTCGATCTCCTGACCCTCAAGGGCGGGACCGGCAGCGGCGGATCCAGTGTAGATCTTGCCGTCGACTATGAGGGCCATCTCTGCATTCGTGCCGTAATCGACGACGATGCACGGCTCTTTCTGATCGAGGATGCCGGTGATCATCAACATGGCGATCGCGTCCGCACCGATCTCATGGGTGACCGAGGGAGGGATCAGGACTTTGGCACCGGGCATCCCTTTGATGCCTATATCGGACGCCAGGATCTCGTCCCCGTCGCGCGGGGGCGACACGACACCGAGGTCCTTGAGCTTGTTCTTCCCGGCGTACGCCAGATCCCTGATCTCGATATTCTGGAAGAGGGACAGTTGGAACGGGTTACCGCAAACGGCCACGGTCTTCACTTCGGACAGCTCTATGCCCAATGATGAGAACAGTCTGTTGATCGCCCCGATCATCAGACCGTTGGCAACATCCCTTCCGGACACCATTGCGAAATTCACATGGTCGATGACGTTCATCCCCGGGATGGGGTGGCGCTGTGTGATGGATGTCGCCACGGTCTCCCCCGTGGCACGGTCGATCGCCTGGCACCTGAGGCCGCTTGTCCCGATGTCCAATGCTATGCAATATTCAGTCATACAGATCTTCCTTCTTCGGTTTCAAAGAGAACGATGCGCTCTGGACCGCCATGACCGACGTGCCGATTGCGAGCGGATCGTGTATTATTGTTGCTCTCCTCCTGCCCTCTTCGTCGAAGACATGAGGTATACCAGGAGTGGAAATTATCGCTCCCTCCCTTATCGCGCTCCCGGGTATAGCCGCGGGTGACGCATTGAGTATCAAATCGGCGGACGCGACAGCGGACAGGAGATCCTCGACGGCGCGCGTCCCGCTGTACTTCTGCGACAGCGAACGAGCCCTCTCGATGTCCAGGTCCGTGACGGTGACATTGGCGCCCATGTTGAACAGCAGACGGACCGCATGGGTGCCGACCCTTCCCGCTCCGATGACGAGAACGTCCTTCCCCTTGAGCCCCTTGGCGGCTCCTTTGAGCGCGGTGACATAGCCTGCCGCGGTGCAGAACGAATTATTGGCATACTTCCTCGCGCGGGTGTTGTACGCTATGAACTGGATATCGTCCGCCATCATTATTATGTCCGCATCTGCCGTGAGACCTTCCGCGAATCCTGTGACGTCGGTGCCGTCGGTGACGAACGCATCCATTCCCAATTCGGATACTGTATCTGCAACCGACTCAGAGAAACGCCTTATTATGCCCAGGCCAGACGATATCGGCACCACAGCGACACGGTAATCCGCCATGTCCACCCACGCCGGGTTAAGGCCCACGGCCTCGCAGGCGAGCGTCTTCAAGTTCATCCCCGTCGTGCCGGTGAGCATCTTGCTTATGCCGCCGAGCTGCTCCGGGAGCTCTTTGATGTTATCATCGGTCAACCTGGTCATCATACCATCTCCGGTGACCTGTCGATGAACTCCGTGATGCCGCAGTCGCGGATGATCGATGCGATGGCCGCTTCCCTCTTCAAGCGGACCTCGGCAGGATCCGAACCGGATGTTATCATCGTGGCATACCAAACCTTCTTGCCTGGCTCATAATCTGTGATCATCTCATCGCTGCCGAACAGCCCTTTGACGATCCTCGGAGAGGAAACGTGTCCGAAGACCTTCTCGCCGCATGTGATCATACGCGACCCGTCGATCGCGAAATGCTCGTAGGAGGATGCACCTTTCGACGGCCTGTTCCCAGTCTCCTTACCTATCTTCGCATGAAGCAACTCATCGAACAGGTTTATCCCGGTTCCTGCAAGGATCGTCGCAGGCGTCTGACTGGGGATACGGGCATCGATCTCCAATACCCTGAGCCCGTTCTTTGTGTAGATCGCCTCCACATCCATGAGCGCATTGAGCCCGATGGCCTCTGCAACATCAACTCCGATGCGCCCGAACTCGACCTCGTCGGCCTCCGATAGGATCCCGGGCTCGCATATCACTCTTTTACAATCGTAATTCGCATCGAGGACCACTTCTGTAGTGACGTATGAACGAGCATTGGTTCCGTTGCCGACGACCTCGATGGAAACGCTCTTCCCTGAAACGAATTCCTGGATTATCGGGACATCGTTCAATGCCGCCACCTTCTCCAGAGCCGCTCCCATCTCCGATTCATCATTCACTTCGGAAACACCTATGCTGCCGCTTTGAGATGATGGTTTCACTATCACCGGGAAACCGCAGTCCGGCCATGGTCTCGGCAAGGGCACGTTCTGCTCCGCCATCACCGCATTGGATCTCTCCTTGGAGCATGAAAGGCTGTACGACCGCATGTCGAAAAGGAAAGGGATCTCCATGCCCTTGAGCATTTTATCCAAGGAATGGAGGGCATCGAGCTCCTCGCATGCGGGTATCACCGCATCGCAATCAGACAGGATCCTTTTCGCGGCCTCTGGTTCTTTGACGACGTCCACTGTTACGGACTCGTCCGACAGGGAGCGTGCAGGCGCCTTCTCCTTCCGGTCTACGACAAGTGATGCATAGCCGGCTTTCTGAGATAAATATACTGCTTCCATGCCCTGCAGGGCGCCACCCACGATGCCGATCTTCATATCATGACCTCCGCAGACCATCCGGTCCCGCAGAACAAATCTGAAAGGAAAGCGAGAGACCGGGGTGTCGAACCCCGCTGGCAAGGTTTTAGAGACCCGCTGATCGCCGGACCGTCCCCCATTATCCTACTTTGTAATCGCGCGCGCGTGATATATAGATTACTACGACACATGTGCCACACGGCAAATATCAGATTCTCAGTCCGCACTTGTCGAGGGTGACCAGAGCTTTTTCGTAAACCTTCAGATGCTCTTTTGTCGGAGTGATATCCTCGAGGTTGTAGCAGTCCTGGAAACGCTTGCCGGAGGGCGGGTGGGAATAATTGCCCTCGTAACGACCTATGATCTTGTCCAGGATTATATTGACCTCGGCTATGTCGAGACCGGCAGAGGCAGCTGCGGCCTCACCCATCATGCGGGCTTCCATACCTGACGTCATATCTTTGACGACGCCCTTCGATGATGCAGAGCCAGATATCAATTCCCTGCCTGATGCAGTATCGGTGATCGCCTGTGCGGCGACCTCTAAGAAGCACATCTCCGTGCATGGTCCTGCCAACGTGTAGTACTGATTTCCGAGGAGGACATCTGTGTTGAGGTCCATTGCCGTCGCGGCATGGGCGGCTATCTGGAGTGTCTCTCTGGTGGTCGTTGTACCCCACCTGATGTGGATAGGCCCGTCCAGATGGATGTCGCAATTGAACAACGCGAACGAGGCTATCATCGTGGCCACATCGCAGATGGTTGTTTCCTCGATACCTCCGCAGTATCCTCCCAATATCGGCATCTGCTCGATCATTATTATATCGCCATTGGTGACCCAGCCTGCCAGCATGTTCAATCCTGAAAGATCCATCTTCAGTTCGTTGAGCTGGGAGCATTCGTGTAGATCGTACGTCTTCAAACCGTAACTGGTCAACCCGGAAGAAAGACGTCCTGCCGCTGACAGCGGCGTCTCTGGTCCCTATATCGCCATGCCGTTTCTTCCGCATGCGGCACAGGCCTCTCTGACGTGACGTATCTCTGCTAGCGTGGCACGTATCTCCATAGGGGTGTTTGTGGTCGCCGGCTCTCCACCCACGGTGTTCAAGACTCCGCTGACCAACGTATCGACCAGGGGTTCCTGCACATACGACTGCATCATCTTGGAGAATATCTCTTCCGACACCGGCGCACCGGTGGGTCCTCCCTCGATGATGGGTTTGCGCCTGCTGTTCCCCGTACGCGTCTTGCATTTGACCTTTTCCTTCCCTGAACCGAGAGAGAGCTTGGTAGGGGCCATCTTCAGACCCTCCATGATCTCCTCTTCGGTGACATAGAGCACACGGCCCATGTTCGGATTGTAAAAACCTGTCTCGATGAGCATGTCCAAACCTGCCTGGAACAGCCTGTTTGATATGTCCTCGTCCTCGGGGATTATATTCCCGCCGAAATCGAGATCGTATTTCTGCTTCATCGCCTGCGCATTGGTAGGCACTGTAACGTAATCCCACGTGTCCTCACGAACCCTCTTCCCTTCGCTGAAGCGCTTATAGGATTCGAAAACATCCAAGGGCCTTGTAGCTACCATCGAATCAACATCTTCTTTCTAAATAATAACTTTGTGTTCGTCGTATATTGTAAGCACGAAAGCTATCGAAAAACATATGGACATCATCATGACCCGATACAGAGCCAGCAGTGCAACTTATGCAAATTCTTTTGATGAAAACAACAATATGGACATGAGTTCGACGAATTATTATCAACAAGATATAAAATATAATGAGACCCGCATGCCAGATCCTGTATGCGGATGATCGTTTGAAGGGAGACCGCCCCGTGAAGGGCGACCTCCCCCGTGTACTGAGTACACTTGTCGCGGTGCCAGAAGGCACCGCGACTGCTTCCGAAGAAGCGATTTGGGTTTAGTGCTTTATGTTTACGCCAGCGTCGCGGACCTTCTGGACTGCCTTCTCGTACACTTCGAGGTACTCTGCGGTGGGTCTGACGTTCGTAACGTCATAGCACTGCTGGAAGGTCTTGCCTGCAGGTGCGGTTCCGTAGTTCTTCTCGTACTCGGACACGAGAGCCTCGATCGCAGCGTTGACGTCGGACACTTTCATGCCTGCGGTCGCCCTTGCGGTCTCTCCCATGATCCTAGCTTCCATGCCGGTGGTCTTGTCGGTGATGACACCCTTTGCGGCAGCGGAACCGGAGAGGAGTTCTCTTCCGGATCCAGTGTCGGACATGGCCTGTGCGGCGGTCTCGAGGAGACACATCTCGGTGCAGGGTCCAGCTATCGGGTAGTACTGGTTGGCGAGGAGCAGGTCGGTGTTGGCATCGACTGCTGCTGCTGCGTGTGCTGCAACCTGGAGGGTCTCTCTGGCTGTGGTTATTCCCCACCTGATGTGGATAGGTCCGTCAAGGTGGAAGTTTCCGCTGAAGAGCGTGAAGGATGCGAGTGTCGTTGCAACATCGCAGATCGCGGTCTCTTCTACTCCGCCGGTGTATCCGCCGAAGATAGGCATCTGCTCGATCATGATCATGTCGCCGTTGGTGGTCCATCCAGCGAGCATGTTGAGACCGACCATATCGATCTTCAGCTCGTTGAGCTGGGAGCACTCGTGGGCGTCGAAGGGCTTGTGGCCTGCGTGGACCATGTCTGCGGCGAGACGGCCCGCTGCGGACAGCGGGGACTCAGGTCCCTAAACACCGAGGCCGGGGCGGCCGGCTCTCTCGCGTGCCTCACGGGTCATGCGGAGCTCTGCCATCACTCCAACGATCTCGTAGGGAGTGTTGGTTTTGACGGGGTGGCCCTGGTATGTGGTGGGGACACCGTTGACGATTGTGTCGATGATGCCTTCCTGAGCGTAGGACTGCATGACTTTGACGTACATGTCCTCAGAGATAGGGGATCCGGTAGGTCCTCCCTGGATGATGGGCTTTGCAGGGCTGTTGCCGTGCCTGGGGTGGAAGTACGCCATGTCCCTTCCCTCACCGAAGTTGATCTTGGTGGGGGTCTTCTTGATGCCTTCCCAAACCTCTTCCTCGCTCACTTTCATGACGCGGCCGAGGTCGGAATTGTAGAATCCGGCGGTGGTGAGCATCTCGAGACCGGCGTTGAACAGGTTGTTCATGACCGTCTTGTCCTCGGGGATGATCTTCTTGCCGAAGTTCAGTTTGTATTTCTCTTTGAGTGCTGTTGCCGTCTCAGGGATGATCTTGTAGTCCCAGTCGGACTCTGCGACCTTCTTTCCCTTGACGAATCTGTCGTAAACATCGCACACTGTAAGGGGTCTTTCTACTGCCATTTTTTTCACCTTCACAAGATTGATTTAACGAGGTCAATGATCTCTGCGCCGTTGGAGGAATATCCGTCAGCTCCGATTTCGTCGCACCACTCTTTCGTGCAGGGTGCTCCACCGAAGATTGTCTTGTAGCCCAGTCCGGACTCTTTGACTGCAGCGACGACTTCCCTCTGAACTTCAAGGGTCGTGGTCATGAGTGCGGATCCGCCGATGACAGCGGCGTCGTTCTCCTCTGCCGAGTCAAGGAATGCCTGGGGGGATACGTCAGGTCCGAGGTCGATGACGTTGAAGCCGGCTCCGCGAAGCATCGCGCAGCAGACGTTCTTTCCGATCTCGTGAATGTCTCCCTCGACGGTTCCCATGATGACAGTTCCGCGGAGTTCTCCGTCGCCTGCTTTCATGAGGGGCTCCATGATCTTCAGAGCGGCCTCCATCGTCTTGGATGCGGCAACTACCTGGGGGAGGAATATCTCTGCCTTGTCGAACCTCTCGCCGATGGTCTCCATTCCCTTACCGAGTCCGAACTCGATTATCTCTTTCACGGAGATCTTCTCTGCGATTGCAGCGTTCGTTGCGTCCTGGGCCAATTTGATGTTCCAGGTCTCGACAGCTGTTTTGAGGTCTGCCAAAATTTTGTCTTTGCTCATATTATTTTCTCCTCTTCCTCTTCGCGTCGTCCCAAACGGAACGGAGGAAGACGTCATTCCTAACGGATACACGCTTCCTCACACGCTGAGAAAAGATTTGATTGTTAGTATTTATAATTATCTTCGTGATTATTGATTTGTCGAAAACGTGTATTTAACTATTTCTATCATCCAACAGTGCCTTGAAAAGTAATATATAAAATTATCGTCCAATAGAATCCGACGATACAACCAACCGGGAAAAGTCGGACAACGAATACAGCGCTGCTGAGGAATCATCGAAGGAAACCTAGATATCTACGATCTACAGGGCATTTTCGATTAATCCTGTGATCACATATCCAATAACCATGAGGATGATGCACATCAGGAATATCATCAGTACTGGACCTTGTAAGCTCCTTATTATTATAAGGAATATCTTTGTTTCTTTCTGTACATACAATGATAACATGATGACATCGACTGCCGCGATAATTGCCATTTTTTCATTTACATATTTATTCTATTCTCACTAAAATGATATTCGATAAGAAGTTTTATATACACAAAAAAATAGATTGGATAATTTAACAGATAATTATAAATACTAATTATTGTAAGCTCGCATTGAAGACCATATCCACAATGGATTCATTTTTATGAAAAACATCAACATAGTAACACGTATTTTCAAATTCGTATGTAAAAATCGACGGAAAAACTGTAGACTTAAATAATCCCAGAGTGAATTTAACATTACGACAGCAAACAAAACAGGATGCGTCGAAGAAACAAGATTGACAGGTTGCCGGTCCGGCATGACTGGATCGCCGCGACCCTACAACCAACATTTCAACAGGTGGTAAAATGGAGAACAAAGTTAAATACGGACTCATTGGCCTCGTAATCTTCGCCGTGATCGTCTGCGCCCTCTTTGCACTGGGCCTTGTGGACTGGATCAAGGATCTGAGCGGGATTGCCCTGACCGATGATGGCGGCCTCACCGACCAATTCAGGTGGGCCAAGAATTTGATGATATGGTTCATGTTGATGCTAGTTGCATTCCTGATGATTTTCATTAAGAAATTCGAATGGGGCGTTTGCCTGGCAGTGCTTCTTTCAGCTGCGGGCAGCTACATCGTGTTCCTTTTCATCGTCACGACATTCGGATCTGTCAACGGCCCCATATTCTATGATGGTGTCATCGACGAAGCGTTGATGTGCAGGGCAGTCATCTGCGCCATCACAGTCGTCATCGCTATCGGAGTGTTCCTCGGAACCTGCAAGATGTGGCACTACTTCCTTGCCGGCGCCTTGTTCGCACCCGTATACGTTCTTGTCGAGGCATTCATCCTCGGTGGCATAGACATCGGAATAACCGCTACCGACCCCGGAGGATCCATCCTCGTCCACATGTGCGCAGCATACTTTGGTCTCGGTGTCGCATTGGGACTCCGCAACAAGGCGGCGTTCAGCGAACCTATGTACACCACAACACACAGTGTCTCATTCGTCTGGCTCGCATCCATGCTTCTTTGGATGCTCTGGCCTGCCTTCGTCACCTCGCTCCTTCCCGGAAGCCAGGTCGGATGGGGAACCTTGACCTGCTACATGGCAGGTATCGGATCTGTCCTCTCGGCATATGTCGTGTGCATGATATTCCAGAAGAAGGTCAACCCCCTCACGTACACATACGCAATGCTGGCTGGACCGGTCGCCATCGGTGCCGCCCTGCTGTCTGTGGGACCCTGGGGAGCACTCCTCTTGGGTCTGCTCGCCGGTGCCATCTCGGCATTCTGCTTCATCTACCTGCAGCCTTGGTTCTGCTCGAAGATCGGTGTCCTTGATGTCATGGGTGTCCACAACCTGCACGGTATGGCCGGATGGATCGGCGCTCTCGTCACCTGTTTCATCGTGGGAAGCTACGCGAACGCAGTGTTCGCCGTGATCACCGTCGTCATCACCCTTGTTTGCGGTGCAGCGATTGGTCTGGTCATGAGATTCACCATGGGAACCCCGCAGGAGATATGCACCGACGAACCCGACTTCATCAGGAATGATGAACCCGGAAAGGAGTTCGCCTGAATATCGACCGAAAGACAGGACGGTGATGATCGAACATACCGTCCTGCCCCGCCCTCCTCGAGGGCGGGTCAAACTTCTTTCAACCTTTCTCAACCGGTCAAGCATCCGCATCGTTTGGATGCTTGCCGTTCCCTTGCCCTTGATCGTTCAGACAGAGCGTTCATATCCTTACACGAACAGCGCGATCCGATCATCATCTTCCGGCCATCCGAGATAACCCACAGCTTGCACCCATCTTAGGTACAGGATGACCGACATACACCTAGGCGACAGCGGGGTCTTGATCTGTCTTTCATACAGGAACGCCGCCTGAGATCCTTGCTTACTATGACCCACCATCGTATCCTTTGGAACTCATGGCCATGCATTCCGATCCGGACACTTGTCAGGATATTCCTACTTCTCCGAAGTGGATATGTCTCTGATTCCTGCAGATGGCTTCCTTGAACCTGCTCTGCGGCTGTATCCCCGTTCACATCACCCAGATGTGAAAAATCACATCATATCTTTCATCTTGATGATCGCCAGCTCATACCCAGACGCCGCAGCCATGGAAATGAGATTCCTGGCCTCCTCCGGCCTACGGGTGACGCCCTCCCCTGCCTCGTACATGAGACCGAGCGCGTATTGCGCCTGAGGATCGCCCTGAGCCGATGCGAGCCCGTACCACTTGGCAGCTTCTGCTTTGTTCTTCGGGGCACCTTCGCCGTTGTAATACATCTTCCCGAGTGTGTATTGTGAAATCGCAAGGCCTCCGGATGCTGCCATCCTGAACCATGACGCTGCCTCGACCTTGTTCGCCACTACACCATCCCCGCGATAATACATGACGCCGAGATCGTATTGAGCACGTGTATTGCCGGATTCCGCTGCCTTCTTAAGCCATTTCATTGCTCTGGCCTTATCGGCTTCCACTCCGTCTCCGATACTGAACATGATGCCCATGTTACGTTGGGCTGCCGCATATCCTTGCTCTGCGGCCTTGGCATACAAACGCGCCGCAGAGACCTTGTCCTCCGGCATATCCTCTCCGGCATCCAACATCGCACCCAGGCTGTTCTGTCCGAGGGGACACCCGGAATCTGCGGACTTCTCGAAGAACCTGGCAGACCTGCGGAGATCCACGGCAGTGCCTATGCCGTCGTGTATCGCGGCCCCCATGAGCCAAGTGGCCACAGCATCGGACTCCGATAACTTCTCCAGATCCCCTACGATGGAAGAGAAGATCGCTGACGCCCTCCCGGGATCCGGATCCACACCCTTTCCATGGTACAACATGTATGCCGCGAATGCTATTGAAATGGGATCGCTCCCGTACATCGCGGTCTTGAACGCTTTCCTGTAGTCAACGGGTGCACCGATACCGGTGAACGCCGAATAAACAGCAGCAGGGATGTTGAGATCGACAGGGGGCATATCCTCTTCATGGCCTTTGTCCACAGGCACGGTCATAGTCATGCCTATCGTCTTCATCAGGTCGAGATCGGCAAGCCGCCTCTGTGATTCGAAATATCCCATGTCCGAAGATATCCCGTACAGGCGCATGGCCTCTTCCCTGTCGGCTTTGACCCCGTCTCCCTTCTCGTACATCAACGCGAGGTAATGCATCGCTTCCGGATTCCCGTGATCCGCAGACCGCTTTATCCATTCCGCCGCCTTGGCATGGTCCTCTGCCACTGCCTTTCCCTCATATATGACGATACCGTATTGGAATTCGGCACCCGGATGGCCTTGATCGGCTGCCTTCCTAAGCCAATAAGCGCCCTTCTCAAGGTCCACCTTGACCCCTTCGCCGTTGTTGAACATCATCCCCAGATGATATTGTGACGGAGCATACCCCTGTTCGGCCGATTCCGAGAACCACTTGGCCGCTTCGAATTGGTTCACGGCGACTCCCATGCCGCGATAGCACAGGATGCCTCTCTTGTATTGTGCGTTGGCATTGCCCTTCTCGGCGGCTTTTTCGTATATGATGCCTGCCTTCGCGATGTTCATGGGAACGCCTTCCCCTGCTTCATACATGCATGCGAGATTATACAGCGCCACCACAAGGCCGGTATCGGATGCCTCCTTGTAGAGCTCGGCCGCCTTGGTCTTGTCCATCTCGACTCCGATGCCCATGTCGTACATCGAGCCCAGACTGTTCTTTGCCAAGGGGGAACCTGCATCAGATGCTTTACAGAAGGACGAGAACGCTTCATCATCATCCTTACGGACCCCCATTCCCTCGAGATACGCTATCCCCTTGAGCCACATGGCTGCAGGGTCTGCATCCGCAGCTTTCATCAGATCATCGATGCATCTGCCGATCATCACATCGGATCTGCGAACGTCCTTGACGGTTCCCTTGCCGATCCTGAGCATGTATGCCACCATGGCCATGGAACGGGCATCATCATCAGACTCGAAGAACGCGAATGCTCCGGGATTGTCCAGATGAGCACGGCCGATGCCTGTGAACATCGACATGGCCGCTTCGAAAGAAGATGCGGGACCGTTGTCGCCGACCGGGGCTTGTTCAGATCCCCTCCGGTGCCAGATGACCGACCTCACGTTCATGATACCGTAACGTATGGAAGGTATAAACGATGTGTGCAACAGCATCGGAGCGGGCACACACGTTCATGGCGGCATGTGATCGACAGGGATCCAACGGCAAGGATCGCAGGAGAGGGGGCTGACATCAGATAACGTCGAATGACACCAACGCCGAGGCCAGACCCAAATCATCTTCGATGCCGTAGACCCTCTTCAGCATCTGGTCGACGGTGGTCGACGGATAGAACAGTATCGGATCGACGATCCCTTCGGACCTGCCGATGATCGTTATCTTGTGCGGCATCATCACCATGCGAACATCTCCGTCGAAAGCGTTGGGATACATCGCAAAATCATCGGAAAGCCATACCAGGTCCTGACGGTCTTTGAACTCCGCCTCTCTCCCGCGCGGTATGTCGAAACCTACCATGCGGTCGTCACCGTCCATCATCGCCAGGACATGATCTGATGACGGCTCTATATCATCTGTGCAGAACACACATAGGAAATCGGAATGCGCCATGAACGCATCCAGGGCAAGGTTCTGGAACGGCATCCCGGAGGAGGTCCTCACGGAACCTTCTTCCTCGGCGATCATGGCAACCGTGTCATTCTCGATATGATGCACGCTGCGGACACGGCCCAATGATTCCAAGCGCGCCATTGCTTCGGATAATCCCATGACCGACGATATGCAGTATGGAATAATTATACTCACAGTAGAGACTTGACGATACGGTCCACGAGTTTGACGATCTCCGGACCCGATGAAGAATATCCTGTCGCCCCGATCTCATCGCACCACTCCTGGCTGCAGGGTGCGCCCCCTACGACGACCAGCTGTGTCGCTCCGATCTCGTTGATGTACTTGACCAGATTCTTCTGGGAAGTGAGGGTCGTCGTCATCAGCGCAGATGCACCTATGATGATGGCATCGTGCTCTGCTGCGGCCTTGGTGAAACGTTCGGAAGTCACGTCGGCTCCCAGGTCTATGACCTCGTATCCTGCCCCGCGCAACATCGCACTGCAGACGTTCTTCCCGATCTCATGGATGTCGCCGTGGACCGACCCCATTATTATGCAACCTTTGCTGACGAGCATGCCTGGCGTCATCAGAGGCCTCAGCCTGACAAGACAATCTGTCATGATCTTCGCAGCGGCCACAACCTGGGGCAGGTAGAACTTCCCTTCGTCGAATCTGCGTCCCACTTCGGACATGCCGGCGGCCAAACCATCGGTGATTATCACATCTGGCGGTATCCCTAGCTCTAGCGCGACATCTAGGGACCTACGGGCGAGATCGATGTTGTATGATACAACAGATTCGCTAAGTTTCTGGAGCACATTAGCTCCTTCCTCCTCTGGAGCCATGCATTATGTATCAAGGTAATCGCTTATAAAACCAACACCAGGGAAAAATACATGACTGGAATATGCCTCTGAAAAGTCATAAAGAAGTTTTTTATCGAGATACGCCGATATGCAGAACCGGGAAGCTGACGATATGAGATTGTGCATAATTGGCGGCGGGCTCTACGGGATGGAAGCTGCATACCTGGCCAGAAAGGCTGGCTATGATACCTGCGTCATGGACCGGGACCTTTCCGCCCCGGCCGCATCCCTCACGGGGAATGACCTGCTCCCTGTGGATCCTGTCAAGGAACCGGAGAAGGCCGCCAGACTGCTGTCGGATTTCGACGCTGTGATGCCTGTGAGCAGCAACGTCGATCTCGTCATGTCCGTCATGGACATCGCAGAATCCCTGGAAAAAATGCTTCTCCTAGATCCGGATGCCTATATGGTGTCATCATCCAGGGCGGCATCGGATCTAGTTTTGCAATCTCTCGGAATCCGGACTCCGAACAAATGGCCGGATTGCGGATATCCCGCCGTGATGAAACCGACGGACAACAGCAGGAAAGGCGAAACCCGCATAGTCCACAGCGAAAAAGAGGCAAAGGACCTCATGTACAGCACCCGCCTCGACGAGGGTGCTTTCATGATCCAGCAATACATCGAGGGGAAGACCGTGTCCGTGGAGATCATGGGGGACGGGAGCACATATCAGGCATGCGAGATAAGCAAAAGCGAGTTCGACGACAGATATGACTGCAAACGTGTAATCTGCAGCCCTGAGAAGAACGACAGCGATGACCGTGCCCAGCTCAAAGAATACGGATGCTCGATCGCAGAGGACCTTTGCCTGAAGGGACTCATGAGCGTGGAAGCGATCATGGGGCCCCGCGGTCCGGTCGTGATCGACATCAATGAAAGGATCCCCTGCAGATCCCCCTCGGCGGTTCTGTGGTCCACCGGGATCAACATGCTCGAAGAGGATGTATGGATCTCCTCGTACTCGACGATGAGGAAGATAAAGCCCAAGAACCGCAGGACCGCCATATGCGAGCACATCCTCGTGGAGAACGGACGCGCCACAGTATGCGGGAAGCACGGTCTCGGCAAGATCGGGGATCTTCGGCTGGAACCCGGGCTGTTCGGTTTCGACGATGTCATAACGGACTATTCCCCGGACAGCGAACGGTGGATGATGACCGCCATCGTCAGCGGCAACGGCAGGAACGATACCGCCGTGAGACGTGACAACTGCATTGCCCGGATGATGGGGGAATTAGGTGTCAGATGCATATCAGACCCCGTTCCGTCGAAGGACAGGACGTCGCCGCACACGCCGGTTTCAGAAGACATATTATTACGGGAATGCGACGATACTGTCGGCATCTGATACCATGAAAGACGCCGGACACAGAGCATGCATCGAGGCCGCCCTCGCACACGAGAGAACCGACAGAACACCCGTGAACAACTTCGCATTGGCCACCGCCGCACATAGCGCGGGCGTCACCGTGGAATATGCGAGATGGCATCCAGAAGTATCCGCTCAGACGGCCATCGACTACTCCATGAAGACCCATTCCGATTTCGTGAAACCTGTTCTGGATTCCCAGATCCCGTTCGTCGACCTGGGATTGGAAGTACGTTTCCCGGAGAACGATTACGGATCGGTGAAGAGCCATATCGTGGAAACCGGCGAGGACGTGGACGGCCTGGCGCTGTTCGATCCCGAAGTGGCATCGGAGTGCCCCAAATTCCAAGCTATAACGAATGCCCTCAGGGAGACGTCCAAGAGGCTCGAGGAGGATCTGCACATCTGCGGCCTGTCCTGGGGCCCTATAACCACAGCAGGGTACCTCATGGGCACGGAAGATATGCTCATGGCCACGTTCATGGACCCCGATATCGTCAAGAAGCTCGTGAAGAAAGTCACGCCTTTCGTGTCCGATATGCAGAACTCCATGTTGGATGCCGGAGCCACGGTCATGTGGATGGCCGACCCCACGTCATCGGAGGACATACTGTCGCCGGAGATGTTCGTGGAATACTCGCTCGACGAAATTGGCGGCGTGATATCATCCGTCAAGAGAGAACACAAGGATGTCCCGACATTCGTCCACATCTGCGGCAACACCCTTGATATAATGGACCATATGCCAGGCATAGGCACTGACTGCTTCAGTTTCGACCATGCGGTCGATATCGCCAAGGCCAAGGCCGTCGCCGGCGATAAGATGACGCTCATGGGCAACATAGACCCCATCAAACACATCTTCCAGGGGACACCGGAAGGAGTGAGGGAGGAATGCTACAGGATGATCGATATCGCAGGGCAGGACGGAGGTTACATCATCGCACCTGGATGCGAGACTCCGATAACCAGTCCCGACGAGAACGTCATCGCCATGGGCATGGCCGGAAGGGATTATTGGAAGAAGACCGCCTAAACTAAAAAGTGACCTGTGAATTCTGATTTGCTACAAAGAAAAAACACAGGTCAGACTGTCATGGTCGATTTGGATAAAAAGACTTGCCGACGGACTGACTGTTGTATCGTTTTTGTAGCTGCAACAGGAGGAACGAAGATGTTGATAGCAGGAGGCATGGACGTCCATGCCGAGTATTGTTGGGCGCATTTCGTCTATGCAGACATAGGCGAGGTGCCGGAAAGGCACAGGAGATTCCTGGACAAACTGATCTTCGACGTGCAAGATCAGCATCAAACAGCGCGAGCTATGCAGGAATCGCATGCGCAGACAGGACGACCAAAATGGAGCTGTTTCCGAGAAAGTGTGAAGTGGTGCAGGGGACGCGATTTGAACGCGCGGACCACTAAGGACTAGGCCCTCAACCTAGCGTCGTTGGCCATGCTTGACTACCCCTGCAGGTAATCCCCCGATAATACAGTAGGTTATAAAGGTTCCCATGACCCAAATGGCTATTTTACGATTCTGGGATTCTCAACGGCACCGATACATGATCATATGTGCAATATGTGTGGAATCCGCGGATTCCCATCGTCGAAGTTCGAGACAGGCACATAGTATATCGACCGTGCCGTACACGTCCTCTGCACGGATGTGTAGATATTAAGGCTGTCGATGGATCGCCTGGGTGCGTACATGCCACTATGCTATCGAACTTTGGCGCGATACCTGTCGAAGCACGACGTCAATGCAGGAACCGTGGCCCATATATGTTCCACTGATGCCGAATCCTTATGAACAGGGATGTGACGGCAAACATTATTAGGCCCTCTGCCCTAGGGATGGATGTCAGGAGAGGGAGGGCGGCCGACGGTAGGACGAAGTCCAGCTGAGGAAGTTCCCTCCTCCACAGGGCAGATGAGCCGGGAAATCCGGCCGGGCGAGAGCTCGGGCAAGGGCCCAGAAACGACACAGACTCGGTAAAAGGATGATCCGTCAGGCGGTGACGTTCCCGAGGATTTGGTGAAACGGCGACTCCTCATCGGAGCAAGCCCATACAGCCGGGATGAGTGCCCGATGACCGGCGGGTAGGGTGCGTAGTTGAATGCCGCCTGAAACAGAAGGGGGGCTACTACCCTCACCTGACACTATAGTTATTATTGATTTTATATTGGAATCGACATCCACCATCATGGCCCTGGATCCAAAATACAAAGCAGTCGGGTTCGATATGGACGGCACGTTCATGAACTCCGACGTAGACTACGCAGCATTGGCTAATCTGGTATTCGACGAGATGGTCTCCATCGGAGTTCCAGAGGCCGCCATAGACCGCGAAGAAGGATCCAAATTCAACATCGACAGCGGCGTCAGGTGGTTGGAAGAACATGGCCGCGGGAACGACGTGTATCAGGTGAGCGAGAACATCTCCAAAAGAGCCAGAGAGATAGAGATGTGCAATGCGGACCGTGCACGTCCATATCCCGGGGCCCTTGAAGTACTGAAGATGCTGAAAACCTGCGGATACAGAACGGGGATACTCACAAGGGGCTGCAGGGAGTACTCCATGCGCCTTCTGGGAAACTGTGGCGCCTTGGAGTGCTTGGACGGCCTGGTAGCAAGAGACGACCACCCGGAATGCGATGCGAAGCCTTCACCCAAAGCCATACAGAACCTTGCGTCGGAAATGGGGGTCGCCCCCGAGGAGATCCTTTTCGTCGGTGACCATCAATATGACTATCTTACAGCTGCAGGTGCAGGAGCAGGATTCATAGGCGTACTAACTGGCACATACACCAGGGAGAAATGGAGGGAATTGAATCCCGACATATTGGTCATCAATTCCATATACGATCTGAAAAAGATGTTGGAGTAAAACGTTTGGATTTCAAAGACGAGGCGAGGACGTCAGTGCCTTCCGTGCTTTCTCCTGGAACGGGGGGAATCATAGTCGTCATAATCATCCTCCTCGTCGTCGTCATAATCCTCGGATCTGTCATCATAGTCATCTTCAGGTTCGTCATCGTCATGATTATAATCATCCGAATAGTACCTTTTATCCTGGATGGCATTCCATTCCATCAAGACGGTGAATATCACTACGGCGGCTCCGGCGATCATCAGTATGCCCATCAATCCGTATTTGTATTCGAATTGGATCACAGACAGACCTAAGATTATCGCTATCGCGAACAGCACGTTGATGACCAACAGGTTGAAGTCGCCCCCTATGAAACACATCACAGCAGCGATGGCCAACAAGGAGGACAGGCCGATTGTCACCATTATGTATGCACCTGTGACATCGGACGAGAAGATCAACAGCGTTGAAGAGAGCGCATAGATCCCCAT
Source organism: uncultured Methanomassiliicoccales archaeon (assembly GCA_964558505.1). Lineage (GTDB taxonomy): Archaea > Thermoplasmatota > Thermoplasmata > Methanomassiliicoccales > Methanomethylophilaceae > CAYMPW01. Next base: position 46,911 of record CAZLEI010000008.1, read on the forward strand.
CGTGATCAATGTGTACCCCTTGAGGAATATGCCCTTCCCGATGACGATGAAACCTGTGATGAAAATCACGATGCCCATCATCAGCACGAATCCGGACGGAGTCCAAGGCTCGGCAAAATAATTCCATTGAAGGTCCAGATAGAAAATCCCTGTTATTATGCCCATTATCGCTACAGCCAGCAATCCTACGAAGGATGCTGCTTTGATAGTAGTGAATTCGGTGGATTCAGACATGAACGTAAATTGACATCAGAATATAAAATAGTGTATATGAAAATAGTAAGAGGTTGAATAAAAAGGGTTTGTGGCACTGTGCAATCACTGTGCGCCGTTGCCGAGCTCGTGGAACCTGTCCCCGTCTTTGCGCTCCTCGAGGTCGTCGTATCTGAACCTCTTGATGTTGTCGGCAAAGGTCGTGTCCCCGGGCAGGAGCTTCTTGATGCTCTGCATGAGCGAGCTGCCCATTCCCATGATCTGCTTGTTCAGATCGATGCCGAACCTGGTCATTCCGCAGACAACGTGTCCGGGATTGATGACGTCGTGAGGGTCCAGGCAGGTCTTGAGCTCCCTCATGAAAAGGGCCGTGCTCTGATCGTGGACGCAATCAAGGTTCCATGCGAAGAACACACCGAATCCCGTGGTCCTTCCGCCATAGGCCTGGGCCCTGTCACCCAAGTAGAAGTTGAACGCGAATGCGGTCATGCCGAGAAGGGTCTCGTCGTCCTTGAAATAGTAGGGCATGTAAAGGACCGTGCTGCGGTCTACGACCACACCGATGACTCCTCCGGCCTCCATCTTCATGGCCTCGAATCCTTTGTAGCACTCGTCGATCATCTCTCCGAAGTGCTTCAGGGGGGATATGACCTCGGCAGGGATCTCTCCCACGCCGACCTTCCTCGCCCTGAACTCGTAGCATCTCTCGTCCCACTCGTGTTCAGCGATCTCGTCGGAGCATTTCTTGCCGCCGAACTCCTCGATGATCTTGTCGATTGTCTGCTCCTCGAGTGCGACGAACTCCTCTGCACCCTGGAGGGTGATCAACAGGAGGTTCTTCACATCAGGCGCGTGGATGCCCGCTTTCTTCTGGTTGGCGAAGTGCATGTAATCGGAGTACGCGATGTGGAGAGGCTTGACACTGGGGTGCTGTACGATCTTCTCTATGGGAGCGACGATGTCCTTGAGGTTCTCGAACTCGTATGCCATGGGCTTTATGATGCCCATGGGGTAGATCCTGAACGTGACGTCGCAGATGACTCCGAGTGTTCCCTCTGCTCCGGCGAACAACTGGTTGAGGTTGTATCCCGACATGTAGGAACCGAGGTCGTCATAACCGGTCTCGAGGACGCTACCATCGGAGACGACGACGTGCATGTTGAGTACATTGTCTTTCGCGGAACCGTACTTGTAACTGCCGATGCCCATTCCGTTGGTGGAGATCCACGCGCCGATGGTGCCTGCGGGGAAGCTGGAAGGGTACGATCCGATGATGAAGCCTTTCTCCATGCATGCATCCAGAAGTTTCTTCCAGGTGCAGCCTGCACCGACCTTGACGGACATGCCGACGGTGTCGATGTTGATGACCTGGTTCATCTTGGAGGTCATGTCGAGAAGGATGCCGCCGCAGGTGGGCATGCATCCGCCGAGTCCCCATGTCGCATTGCCACGGGGGATGACCGCGATCCCGTTCTTGTATGCAATGGAGACGATCTTGGAGACGTCATCAACGCTCCTGGGCCTGACCACTACATCCGGGACATTGTCGAATGCCATTCCCGCCTCTTTGGGAAGAGGTGCGAGATCATGGCTGTAAAGGGTCCTGTCCATGTCGTTAGTGCTGATGTTCTCTTTGCCTACAATCGCCTCGATAGCCGAGATGATCTCAGGCGATACCTCGCGAGATAAGTTGTCTGCCCCGTTGGATTTCATGTGTATTATCCTCCACTCTTGAGTGGGTAATATTAGGCGTGTAAATAGGGTAATCTATTATAAGGGTTCTGATTGACGGGCTCTGAGGAAACCAAACACAGAGTGCCGAATCACACATTTGCGAATCTCATCA
>CAZLEI010000009.1:0-45055 GCA_964558505.1 uncultured Methanomassiliicoccales archaeon
CGAAATGGCATCCTTCCACGCTGAACTTGAAGTCGCTTGCGAGACCCTCTCCGATAAGGGACAGCCCCTTGATGGTAGATTGGGTGCCCTCACTCTTTATGATCGTGGTTCCTCTGAGGTGCAAGGTGCATTCTGATGTGTTCGTATATTTGGAGAACACGACGTTCCCAGAAACGCAGTTTGATTCGGTTGTTCTTATCGTGCCTTTCTCGGTGAGGACCAATTCACCGAAGTTGTACAGGGCACCTTCGTTAGTTAGAATTCCCTTGATGGTGATTGTCCCGTAATAGAAGTGCTCTTCATTACTAGCTATGGTGATAGTATCATCCGAAGCGATCTTGAAATCGTGATCTATGAGGAGGTCCTTCGATTCACTACTCTCGGACAGTACGGGATCGGTCATAGGCGTCGAGTTGAACTTGTTGCCCACGAATGATTTCGCGCTGTTGTGCGTCGATTTCAGGATCTTGCCCGAATCCTTGTCGGTTACGCTTCCGTTGCCTGTGAAATAGCTAACATTAGATTCATCCTTCACGAAACTATTGTTGACGACGGATAAAGCTCCGGTATCACCGCTCTGCAGAACTCTAAGTGCACGTCCGTTGGAATCGTTATTGCGGTCCCATTCTTCTATTGTATTGTCGCAGATCACAACATTTCCAGATTCTACCTTGAATATGTTGACCGAGTTCTTGCAGTGGTCTTTCACCGTGTTGTTGCATATATTGATGTTTACTGCGGCGGGAGCGGCCGGGATGTATATACCACATGACTCTATGTTCTGACCACTAGGTCCGATCAGCATATTGCCGATGATATCGACGTTCTTCACCGAGGAACCGGTCACGTACACGGACATGTTATCATTCAAACCGCTGACCTTCACATTCTTGATTATGATGTCTGCGGAATCGGCGGTTTTGATGCCCGAAGATACCGTTGTGTTCTTTGCGAAGGATACGACGGCGGTCAATGCAGCGTATGTGGATAGATCTCCCAGTTCGGCATCGTCCTTGAATGCGATAATCCGGACAGCATTCTCATGTGTTCCTTGGTTTGAACCGTCATTGTTCACAAAAATCATATTAGCATTCAATTTAGTTCCATTATCTTCTGACGAGTTTGCATCGTTGTCATCATAACAGTTGATGATGGTCCCGCCGGATCCGCTGATTGTACGCGTGGATGTGTAACATGCGGTTATCGTCCCTGCTGAACCTCCGTATTCTCCGGCAAATCCGACGATTCCGCCGGGTGTACTGATGTTTGTCTTTGAATCTTCTGTCGTTCCACTGGAATCAACAGCAATCGTTCCGGTGTTCATACAGTACTTCACGGAGCTGCCGGAATTCGAACGTCCGACGATCCCGCCCGCGCATATCAAATTGCTCTTGTTGGGATCATTTACCATAGTCGCTTTTACGCCGGCATTGTTCTCGCAGTATGTTATGCTGGAAGAATTGGAAGCGAATCCGACGATCCCGCCGATGTACATGTATTTTGTATTACTGTTAGAATCAGAACCGCCTTTTCCCTCCACGATCGTCCCGTTGTTCTCGCACAGCGTCACTTTCGTAGAATCGTAAGCCCTCCCCACTATGCCTCCGACACCGGAATAGCCGGAGACAGTCGATTCTTTGCCTGCTTCGACTCCCGTGGTCACGTTGGATATGACCGACGATCCCTTGGCGAAACCGACGACCGCGCCTACGCAGAAATCTCCGCTGACGGTTGCGTCGAGGACGTTGAGATTGCTTATCTTCGCGTCTACGATGTATCCGAACAGTCCCGCCGTCTTCTCCACACCGTCTTCCTTGGCGACAATGACAGAGTAGTTGCTTATCGTGAAACCGTTCCCTTCGAAGGTTCCTTTGAACACCTTTGCGGGACTGTCGTTGCTTTTGTAATCGTTGCCGATAGGAGTCCATGAACTGCCGTTGAGGTCTATGTCGGCCGTCAGGTGCACGGTCTTACCGTTGAAAGTTTCTGGTGTCGAGCCGTTCACCATGTCAGCGAACGCTTTCAGGTCCCCTGCGCTGCCCACATAGTAGTTACCATCATCTGCCCCCCCCCCAGTTCGCGGTCGCTGCTATATCGGCATCCGTTCCGTTTCCTGCGGTCATGCAGCCTGCGAACGCCACTGTGGCGAATGCAACCACCACGAGCAATGCCAATGCTTTCTTGGACTGCCCTTTGATATCCTTTTTCGTGTTCATGTGATCCTCTGTTGATGTGAGGAACTGCCCCCGTGCCTTAGGGCAGGCCTCTCCTCAGTTTGTGAAGGATTTGGTTTATATTTATAGTGGATGAAGTTACATCTCTTCCCTACCACATCCCGATCATGATGGCATGCACGACAGCGATGCCGGATGCCGTCCGTGCCGAAACAGATTTACCGACAGGATGCCTGGTGCCGGCATGGACGGAGACCCATGCGGGTGGACGGTGTACATCCTGCGTTGCAGCGACGGCACGTTCTACACCGGGATCACCAACGACCTTGCGCGTCGCACGGCCGTGCACAACTCCGGGTCCGGTGCGAGATACACCCGGGGCAGGGGCCCCGCCGAGGTCGTCTACCATGAGGCCGCCTCCGACAGGTCCGCCGCATCGAGGCGGGAGGCGGCCATAAAGAAGATGACCAGGTCGGAGAAGATCCTGCTGATCTACGGCGACGGCCTGCGGCCGTGACCCGGCGCATCATCGGACATGCCGTCCCCGGACACGGTGCAATCTATATGTCAGGAGGGCATCGGCGGGCATTGATACCATGTCTGACAGGTACGGATTCAACAAAGAGCTCGCACAGATGCTGAAAGGCGGAGTGATCATGGACGTTACCAACCCCGCGCAGGCGCGCATCGCAGAGGATGCCGGTGCCTGCGCCGTTATGGCGCTCGAAAGGATACCCGCTGACATACGCGCGGCGGGCGGCGTCTCCAGGATGAGCGACCCCAAGATGATCAAGGGCATACAGGACGCGGTGTCCATCCCCGTCATGGCCAAGGTCCGCATCGGGCACTTCGTCGAGGCGATGATACTCGAGGCCATCGAGATCGACTACATCGACGAGAGCGAGGTCCTGTCCCCGGCCGATGACGTGCATCACATCGACAAGACCGGTTTCAAGGTCCCGTTCGTGTGCGGTGCCAGGGACCTCGGGGAGGCGCTCAGGCGCATATCCGAGGGAGCATCCATGATCAGGACCAAGGGCGAGCCCGGCACCGGCGACGTCGTGCAGGCGGTCAGGCACATGAGGGCGATGGGCTCCGAGATCGGCAGGATCGCCGGGCTGAGGGGCGACGAGCTCTACGAGGCCGCCAAGCAGCTGCAGGTGCCGCTGGACCTCGTGAAGTACGTCAGCGCCAACAGGAAGCTCCCCGTGGTCAACTTCGCCGCGGGCGGCATCGCGACTCCTGCGGACGCGGCGCTCATGATGCACCTCGGCGCCGAGGGTGTCTTCGTCGGGTCCGGCATATTCAAATCAGGCAACCCGGCGAAACGTGCGGAATCCATTGTCAGGGCGGTCACCAATTACAACGACCCCGCGATACTGGCGGAGCTCTCCGAGGACCTCGGGCCCGCGATGGTCGGGATCAACGAGGACGAGATCGCCGTCCTGATGGCGGAGCGCGGCCAATGACCGTCGGGATCCTCGCTGTCCAGGGGGCGTTCGCCGAGCACGGTGCGGCCTTGGACCGTCTGGGGGAGGGCCATTTCGAGATCAGGAAACCGTCCGACCTCCGGAAGGGGATGGACGGCCTGATCATACCCGGCGGCGAGAGCACGGTCATGGGCAAGCTCCTGGCCGACATGGGCATGGCCGGGGAACTTAGGGAACGCATCCTCGCGGGCCTCCCGGTCTTCGGGACGTGCGCGGGGATGATCCTCCTGGCCGAGAGGATAGAGAACGGTCCCGGCAGATCGCTGGCGACCTTCCCCGCCACAGTGAGGCGCAATGCGTTCGGAAGGCAGCTGGGGAGTTTCGCCGCGGTCTCCTGCTTCGCCGGCCTGGGCGAGATACCAATGGAGTTCATCCGCGCACCGGTGATAGCCGAGGCAGGGGACGGCGTGGACATCCTGTCCGAGGTCGGCGGGAAGGCCGTCGCCGCGAGGTACGGGGATCAGCTTGTGACGGCGTTCCATCCCGAGCTGACGGCATGCGATGCCGTGCACAGGTACTTCCTGGACATGTTCTGACGCGCCGTCACGGCGCGGACCTTCTGAAGTACAGCACGGCGCACGCCGTCACCAGACCGGCGGCCACTGCGCCGATGGAGATGTACATCGCCGTGCTGTCGGACACCGGCGCCGGCGCCTCGATCCAAACGCCGGTGGCCTTCAGGTCCCCGTCCGGCATGGTGATGGTCTTCTCCGTGGAATAGAACCTGCCGTCTATGTTCACGCCCGACAGCACGAGCCCGTCCTTCTCGCCCAGGTCGATCGAGCTCACGGGGATCCTCTCTCCCGCGTAGCGCTTCTCCGAGAACACCGGCTCCTCCGAATCAGCGTCCGCATACCCCGTGAACGTGAACTCGGGGGCGGCGAGCGCCATGTAGACGGCGTCCTCCTCGAAGACGACCGTCCTCGTCAGACCGGTCCAGCCGTCGGACCAGCCCAGGAACCTGTACCCATCCTCGATCACCGGCGTTATGTCGACGATGTCTCCGATGTCGTACGCGCCGGTCACGCCCTCCGGGAAACGGAGCCCGTCCGAATCGCCGGAGGCGACGACCAGGGAATGGCCGACGTGGTGCGTGAGCGGGTTCCTCATGTCCTCCGAGGCCTTGTCCAGGAATCCTTCTTCCAATGCCGAGTACACGTCGCATCTCTTCACACGGTCCGTTCCGTCATCCAGCATGAACGAGTCCGTCCCCAGGTTCGGTACCCTCTCGCATCCGAAGGATATGCTTGCGAGCTTGCAGCATCCTCTGAAGGCCCCGTCGCGCACCACCCTGAGCTCGGCCGGGAGCTCCAGGGAGGCGATGTCGTTCTTCTCGAACGCGCACTCCCCGATCTTCTCCAGGGTTGCGGGGAGCTCCAGGGACGATATCCTCATGTTCGCGAACGCATAGTCCCCGATGGACTCCGCGCCCATCTTGAAATCCAGCGTGCGGACGGTATCGCGGTGCTTGTACCAAGGTGCTTTCCCGTACGTGTAGTCGTACATGTCGCCGGTGCCCTCGATCGTGAGGGTGGAATGTCCTTCGTCCAGGCTCCAGGAGAGATCGTCGCCGCATTCGCCTCCGACGGTCTCGCCGTCGGCGCCCGGGATGCATGCGATGCACACTGCCGCGACGGCCGACACGGCCATCATGCAGACAATAAGGCGGTTCATGGACGGAGGAAGGACTCGGGGATAAAAACAGATTCGTCGGATGTTCCCGGTTTTCGGCAGACCGCCCATAGCAAACGGTTTATTATCGCCGTGCATTCGTTAGCCTCGCGAGAGGTATCGTAAATGACAGGAAGACCAATGCAGAATATCAGATACGAGAACGGCGACACATTCGTCGGCGAGATGATGGGCGGCGTTCCGGAAGGGAAAGGGGTGTACATGTTCACATCCGGCGCACGTTACGAAGGCGATTTCAAATCCGGCGTCTTCGACGGCAAGGGCACGTACACGTGCTCGTCCGGAGAGCGTTACGAAGGCGAGTTCCGTGCCGGCCTCTTCGACGGCAGGGGCAGATACAGATATGCCAACGGCGACATCTACCACGGCGGCTACAAGGCCAACGCGTTCAACGGCCACGGCGTCTACTCTTACGCCAACGGCGATGTGTTCGAAGGGGATTTCCTGGACGGCAAGGCTAACGGCCAGTGCCTGAGGGTCTTCGCCGACGGAAGGCGCGAGACCGTCATGTACAGGGACGGCAAGCCCTACTGATCATCCAGGTTTCTGTTAGCATAGAATCATTATTATACTGCATACCCAACAGCAGGGACAGATGATTTCATGGCTATGAGCAAGAAACAGCTGCAGAAGAAAGACAAAGTGAAGAAAGCAAAGGCCGCGGAGCTCGCCACCCAGGCGAACAACGGCGACAACGATGCCAAGAAGAAGCTTCAGAAGCTCGAGAAGAAGATGAGATGATCATCTTCTGCAAAGTCTTTCTTTGATTATCTGAACGAAGACGGTCCGGACCGCAGCGATGCAGGCCGGACCGCCAACGTCGTTCGTCGCTCTCAATACTTGTTGTCGGGGAACGCATCCTCGTACAGGCCTATGCACTCGCGGATGATGTCCTTCGCGACTTCCGGTCCGTAGACGCCCTCGACCACGGTGCTCTTGCCTTCCAGCTGCTTGTACACGCTGAAGAAGTGCACGATCTCGTCGAAGAGGTGCTTGGGCATGTCCCTGTAGTCGTGGATCGTGTTGTACGTCATGTCGCTGGGGAAGACCCCGATGATCTTGTCGTCCTGGTCGCCGCCGTCCTTCATCTTCATGACCCCGATGGGGATGCACTCCACGAGCGTGTTGGACATTATCGGCTCGCTGCATATCACGAGCACGTCGAGGGGGTCGTGGTCCGGGGCCAGCGTCCTGGGTATCAGACCGTAGTTCCACGGGTACTGCGTGGAGGTGGACATGACGCGGTCGGCCTTCAGCATGCCCGTCGCCTTGTCCAGCTCGTATTTCATCTTGCTTCCCTTGGATATCTCGATGAACGCCGTGAACTGATCGGGGTTTATGCGGTCCTTGGAGATATCGTGCCATACATTGACCATTCTTTCACCTTAGGCGTTCGACGCATATGTTGTATTAAGGCATGACGGAACCACGCGCGAGCCGTCCGGGGACATCGTCCAGCATCGCCGAACGGGAGCATCGACGAAGGATTAAGAACGATGATACCGTTTCGAGTCCATGCACCACAGGGCCGATGGGGCCGTCACCGACGGGAAGACAAGGACAGTGCTGATCGCCATCATGCTGGGTGCGTTCATGACAGCATTGGATGCCACCATCGTATCCGTGGCGCTGCCGGACATGGCGGCCTTCTTCGGTTCCCGCGGGTCCACCGCGGACATTTCGTGGGTGCTCCTGTCGTACACCCTCATGCTGTGCTGCTTCATCCTGCTCTGGGCGAAGCTGGGCACGACGATAGGGTACAAGCGCGTGTTCCTGATAGGGATGGGCACGTTCACGGTGACTTCGCTGCTCATCGGGATCTCGGGATTCACGGCCATGGGCCTGGGCGCGGTGATCCTGCTCAGAGCGGTCCAGGGACTTGGCGCGGGCATGGTCATGGTTATGTCGCTGGCGATGGTCGGCGAATACCTCCCCAAGGGATCGAGGGGCAAGTTTATCGGCCTGGTGACCCTGGCCTCTTCCGCCGGGACCGCATTCGGGCCCGCGCTCGGAGGGATCCTCACGACCTTCCACTGGTCCATGATATTCTTCATAAACGTCCCCATCGGGATAATAGCCATCGTCATGCTGTCGAGGTCCGTAGCCAACAGGGTGCCGGCAGAGGGCAGGAGCAAGCTCGATTACCTGGGCACGGCGTTGATATTCGTGATGATGTTCGCATCCATCTTCTACCTCGAAGAGGGAGGGGACATGTTCGGATGGACAGACGGCATCGGCATAATGCTGATCGTCGTGGCCGTGGTCGCCGCGGGCATCCTGGTCTGGTGGGAGCAGAGGATCAGGGACCCCCTGATATCCGTGCGCCTCATGGGCCTCAAGGATGTTGTCATGTCGAACACCGTCGGGCTGGTCATCATGGCCGCCATGGCGGGAAGCTATCTGCTGCTGCCTTTCTACCTGAGCATGGTGGACGGCTACACCACGATACAGTACGGGCTGATCCTGATATCCAATTCCATCGGGATGATGATCTCCGGCCTGCTGGTCGGCAAAGCTATCGACAGGGCGGGCGGATGCAGCAGATGGCTCTCCATCGGGTGCATCGTGACCGCAGTCGGATTCTTCCTGTTCACCACGTTCGGGGTCGGCACACCGCTCTGGTACGTGGTCCTCTCCCTGTTCGTCATGGGCGTCGGGGTGGGGGCGGTCATGGTGGCCTCCACCAATCTGTGCTACGGATACGGCCGCGAGGGAGAGGACGGGCAGCTGTCCGGGATAGTCAGCATGTTCAGGCAGGCAGGGAGCTCCGTGGGCGTGGCAGTCCTGAACTGCATATTCGTCGCGGGGATCGTCGTGTCCGCCGGGATGCCCGAAGGCCTCATACCTGGATTCAGGCACGCGTTCTTCGTGGCGGCCGTGCTCTGCCTGGTGGCGTTCGTCATCTCGATGTCCATCAGGGACAAGAAGGAATGCGAGGCGGAATGAACGGGACATCCGCCCTGTTCCGGCCGGGAAATCGAATTATATACATCACCGCGTTCCAGGGGACATGAGCGAGGAAGAGAACGGATTCTGCATCAGCTGCGGGGCGATCCTGCCGTCGGGCGCAGAGTTCTGCCCTGTATGCGGCCATCACATAGGCGGGCCAGTCATGTCCGGCGGCAGCGTGCCGCTGTCGAAGAGCACCGCCGAAAACGCAGGCGGGCTCATCACATGGGCAGTCCTGTTGATGGCGATCTATGCCGTGCTGTCCGTTTCCATCGGCCTGTACTCCATATTGGAGGCGGGGATGATGGTGGATGTCCTGAAAGAGGTGCTGGTGGACTCCGGTATCGATTGGGTCCAATTCCGGGCATCCATGGGGTTCGTGTCCGATGCGGAGTTCGTATCCTTCATAGTGAACAGCGGGGCGGTCTCCCTGGCGTCCGGGGCCGTAATCGTCGTCTCATGTGTCCTCTGCGCCCTTCGCAGGATGTACAAGATCGCAGTGGTCCTCTGTGTTGCAGGTTCCGCCGTCCTCTTCGCCACTGCGGCCGTCGGTCCTGCCGCGCAGATCGCCGGGTCATTGGCAACCTCATCGGTGATGTTCATCGTCGGGGCGCTGGTCGCGTACCTGATCTACAAGTCAGAGGCTGCGTTCAAGGACTGATGTCCATTGGCTCCCGGATGTTCCGGGGGCCTCAGACCTTCCTGCCCATTTCCAGGGCGTCCGACATGTGCACGGTGTCGCGGACCTCCCCTTTCTTCCAGACGCCGGTGCCGTAGACGATGCCCATCTCTTTCGCGCCCTCCAGGCAATCCTCGGTGAATCCCCTGAGGCTCTCCACGGTCTTCTTCAGGCTCTCCTTGTTCTCGTCCGCGGCTGTAAGGATGAAGTAGAATTCCTTGTCGGTGAGCTTCGTGTACACGGGCGAGGTCCTGTCTATCAAGGTCTTCAGCTGCGCGTCCATGGTGTAGAAGTACACAGGCGTCGCGAGCACGATGACATCGGCGGCCATCATCTTGTCGAGTATTCCCGCAGCGTCGTCCTTCAGGATGCATTTGCCGCTGTACGTGCAGGTGCCGCAGCCTTTGCAGTATCCGACATCCATGTCGCACAGGAATATCTTCTCGACATCGTTGCCCGATTCACGGGCACCGGTCAAGAACTGGTCGCACAGCAGGTCGGAGTTGCCGCCCTTGCGGGGGCTTGCAGAGATCGCCAATACACTCTTCTTCATTTTTCGTCTCTTCCCATCCGGAGTCGGATGGGCATCGAGCGGATTATAACTATATGGAGATTCTCTTCGTCGCTTCAGCGGCCGCAGACTTCCCTGATGCGGGACATCCAGTCATATGTGGAGAGGGCGTGCTGATGCATGTACGATCCCAGCGACCTTCCTTTGTGCAGCCCGTCCCTCTTGCCGTCTATCCCGGATCCGCGAACCATGTTGAAACCGTATCCTGCATCGCTGTCAGCAGAGACCTCCGAATAATGGAACTCGTGCCCTCTGACCTTCATCCCGGAGAACAGCGGGTTCTCCGGTGTCGCTTCCGCTTTGACGTATTTCGGTCCGTGACGTCCGGACATCCTCGAATCCGCATCGAATATCCCGGCCATCTTCCTCGGTACGCCGTCGGATGGCGTTATCGACCGGCACATGGTCATCAGGCCGCCGCATTCGCCGAACACGGCCTTCCCGTCCTCGGACGCGGACTTCAGCCCTTCCAGGAAATCCCCGTTCTCGGCGATGCGGTCCGCATGGAGTTCGGGGTATCCGCCTCCTATGTAGTAGATGTCGGCGTCCGGCAGGCTGTCCCCCGCCAACGGGCTGAAGAATTCCAATTCCATCCCTGAAGCCCTCATGCATTCGAAGTTCTCCTCGTAGTAGAAGCAGTACGCGTCGTCGCGTGGGACGGCGACCTTCAGGCCGGAATCCGCGGAAACGTATGGCGACGATGTGGGAAGGTCCGCGGCGTTCGCAGACCCGGATATCTCGATGAGCCTGTCGGTGTCTATGCCGTCGATCAGCCCCTCCAAGGGAAGGATGTCCTCTCTGCGCGACGAGTTTATCGTATCTAGTCCCAGATGCCTTTGGCCGATGGCGTTGCCCGTGTCGCGGCGCACCACGCCGAGTATCTCGACGTCCGTGTACCTGGAGAAGGCGTCCCGCAGCTTCTCCTCGTGCTGGCTCCCGGATACGTTGTTCAGTATCACCCCGGCCATGTTTATGTCCGGATCGAAGGACCTGATGCCGTTGACCATGGCGGCCGCGGTGCGGGTCAGCGAACGGGCGTTGACCACGATGACCACGGGGAATCCCAGGAGCTTCGCGATCTCGGATGTGGAGCATTCGTCGGATGTACCGCTGAGCCCTTCGTAAAGGCCCCTGACGCCCTCGACCACGCATAGGTCGGCGTCGGACCCGGTGAATCCGACGAGGTTGCCGACGGTGTCCCTGTCCATGAGGAACGTGTCCAGGTTCCTGGACTGCCTTCCGGACGCTACCGTGTGGTACATGGTGTCGATGAAATCCGGCCCTATCTTGTACGCTTGGACCGTCATGCTCTTGGAGAGCACGGACAGCAGACCTGTGGTGATCGATGTCTTGCCCGCGCCGCTGCCAGTGCCCGAGATGACGATGCCGTTCATCTCATGCCCTCGACGACCTCTCTCAGGGTGTTCCCTGTCTCGAGAGGGATGATCCTGCGCGTCCCCATGACCATGGAGTGCGACGAGATCTCTCCCACGGCGAGTGCGAATCCCATGTTGAGGTAATTCGACAGCTGACGCGGCTGGTCGGTGATCAGGATGTTCTCAGCGGAGAATCCGGGGTACGCGTGCGGTATCCCCATGAGTACCAGGAGGTCGGGGGCGAACGCATCCACTGCCGCTTTGGAAGCCTCTCCCGCCACGGCGTACTCGTCGAGTCCGCCGGTGAGGCAGTCCATGACGACCCCGCCCTCTGCGAGTTCCGAAGTGATGTCGCCGGCATACCGCCTTATCCTCGGGAGTCCGAGGTCGGTGCGCAGGTTGGCCACGTAGAGGGTCTCCCCGCCGAGTGCGGCTTTTGCTTCCTCGATCGCCAGGAACATATCGGAGAAACGGTATGCCAGCTCTTTCTTTGCGAGCATGACGCATGCGACCTTCTTCCCTGCCTTGAGGGCATTCGCGACGGTGTTGGCGACCTTCAGCTTGGTGGGGCCCTTCACCGGAGGCAGGTACTGCTTCCCCGCCATGCCGACGCTCTTCTCCATCGCGGTGGCCGCGCGCATGAGCCTGACCTGCCTCTCCGCCTCGGCGGCATCGAGGATCCCGGCATCGCGTCCGGCCTCGATGGCCTTTATCGCACCCGCCGTGTTGTCCCCCATGCATCCGTGGCAATCCACGGGGAAAACGTTGCATCCGATGTCGGCACGCCTGATTGTAGCTCCCATGTCTTCACCGATGATCATGCTGGCACATGTGCCGATGACAGCAACGGTCTTGGGATCGAAACGTTCTTTCACTGTCTTCAGCGTGGCGATCAGCGGTTCGGACGCCCCGAAGACCAGGTCGTCGTCGCGCATGCCGCTGGTGACCACCCTGACGTCGGCCTCCTCCAGCATCCTGGATGCCATGAATCCGCATCCTGCGGGACCGTGGACGACGATCACGTCGACATCCATGTCCCGCAGCGTGTACATCGCGGCCACGATGGGATTGGGGCGGGGGTGCATGACGTTCATTGGAAGCCCTCTTTCGTGAACCTCATCATCATCTTGACGCCCGCGGGCACCGCCGGTTCGCCACCGCAGCCATCGGTGTATGCGTGTGCCACACCGAACTCTTCGAACACTTTCTCCATCTCGGCGCGGTCCATCTTGTCGCACACCTTCTTGCTGACCGGGTCCACGACGGCGAACGCGCCGCCGAGGGCATCCATCTCCTTCAGGCAGGACAGTGTGTTCCTGAGGGATATGTGCGTGATGCCCGGGTTCCTCTCGTTGAGGTGCCAGGCATCATCACAGAATGATATCTCCCCGCGTCCGGGCACGCCGCCGAAAGTGGACAGCCCTCTGGTCACCGCATCCGCCGGTATGCCCATCTCCGAGCATACGGCGATGACAGCCTCCGCGGCTTTGATGTACTGCAGGGCCAAGTAATCGCCTCTGAGCTCGACCTCTCTCGGTCCGCCGTAATCGAACGATATGCGCATCGGACGTCCCAGGGCAGGTGCGCTCACGGTACTTATGCGGCCGCCGTACGTCACCAGCCTGCCCGGGCAGACCGGGCTCCAGATGCCCCTCTCTGATTCCAGGACGATGTTGGTGCCATCGCATAGGATCTCGGCCTTCGCCCCGGAGGCCTTCCGGGTGTTGCGGGCAATGCCGTAATCCTCGACCAGATTGGTTATGACTGCGATGTCGGCCTTCCCGCTGCCGCCCAGCGATACCTCGGCGACGATCGCGTCGTAGTCTCCCTCGGGAAGCCTCAGCAGGGAGGTGGGGGCGATGCTCATGTTCCTCTCGATCCTGTGCTCTCCGTCCAACCATGGGCCCTGGCCGCGGGAAGTGTGGAGGAACACCTTCTTTCCTGCGCATCCGAGGATGTGCGCCAGCAGGTAGCAGCTGCTGGTCTTCCCCTTGACGCCGGTGACCTCTATCCTGAACCTCTCGTCGGAGATCAGGGATTCGACCGCCCCGCTGAACGTCATGCGTTCCGCGCACTCCGCGTCTTTGATGAAGACGTCGGGGCAGTGGGCGGGCGAGAGGAGGAGGTCGTAGCGTCCGGCAGGCGCCTCGGTGCATACCGTAGCCCCGAGCTTCCCGAGGGCGCGCTTCCTCTCCTCCGTTCCTATGTCGTACACGTCGACGCATGTGACGTCATGGCCGCGTGCCAGGTACTCTTCGGCGAGTATGTCCCCGCCGTGGGTGAGATCCAGGATCAGGATGCGCATATGATGCCTCAGAAGTACGCCTTGATCTTGTCTGCCAGAACATCCGTGAGGCGTGGATCCTTTCCGATCGGCGCGGCGTATTTCACGGTGACCTTGATCCCCTCGTGCTTGAACGAGCCTTCCGAGACGCCGTCCGCCAATCCGATCTTCTTCGGGATGTCGTTCTTGAGATGGTCTCCGAGGGAGATGAACAGCGGCAGCACGACGATCTCGTTGACGCCGGCCTCGATCATCTCCGTCATCGTGGGCTCGATGTGCGGTTCGTTGAATTCATTGAACGCGTAACGTACGTTATCGAGTTTCTCGCCGAGGCGTTCGGCATTGAGCATGATGGTCTCTTTGTTGTACGGGAGCTTGGACCCGTGCCCTATGACGAGCACGCCGAGGTTCCCTTCGCCGCTGTCGAGCTGCATGACGTTCTCGTACAGGATCTGTCCCAGGAGCGGCGAGTCGCCGAACGGGGTCGCGAAGCGCATCCTGAGCTTGTTGCCGCCGATGTTCACGACGGCATCCGTCTCCCCTTCGGAGAGTCCGAGCTTCGGGGGGATGTCGCGGGTCATGTGGAGCCCGGATGCGATGAAGAACGGCAGGGCGACGATGTCGTCGATCCCTTCGGCGGCCATCATGGACACGGCCTCTTCGATGGTGGGCTCGGAACGTTCGTTGAATCCGATGTACACGTTCTCGAACCCCATGTTCCCGAGGCGTTCCGCCTGGAGTTCCATTATCTTCTTGTTATACGGGTAGGAGGACCCGTGGCCGACGATGAGTATTCCTTTCTTTGTCATTTTCATACCTTCTGTAACGGTGATCAGTCCATTCTGATGTTCGCGGCAGTGCCCAGCCTCAGACCGCCCGATGCGTCCGATGAGCGGGACAGCAGGGTTTCGGCTAGTGAGCGGTAGGCATCGGCCTGGGAGCTTCCAGGCTCCCCTTCTACGACGGTCATGCTGTTCGCCTCGCACCTCTGCACCGCCGGGTCCCTGGGGACCCTGGCGATGACCTCGGTGCCTATCTCCGCGGCGGCACGGTCTACAAGCTCGGACTCGCCTTCCACATTGCGGGAGTTCTGGATCAGGCCGCCCAAGGTGGCATACCCGTCCCCCGAGAAACTGTTGACGGCCTCGGCGATGTTGGATGCGGCGTAGAGCGACATCATCTCCCCCGAGGTCACGACGAACACGTCGCGGGCATAGCCGTTCCTGATGGGCATGGCGAAACCTCCGCAGACAACATCGCCCAGCACGTCGAACAGTATGACGTCCGGTGCGTACGTGCCGACGGCATCCAGTTTCTCCAGCGTCTCGAAGGCGGCTATGATGCCGCGTCCCGCGCAGCCGGTACCCGGCTTAGGTCCGCCGCATTCGACGCACAGAACGCCGCCGCTTCCCTCGAAAACGAGATCGTCCAGGCTGATGTCGCCTCTCTTGCGGACGACATCCAGCACCGTCGGGCACCTTCTTCCTCCGAGCAGGAGCCTGGTGGAGTCTGATTTGGGATCGCATCCGATCTGCATGACCCTGAGGCCGCTTTCGCTCATCGCGACAGCAACATTCGCCGTCGTGGTCGATTTTCCAATGCCACCCTTCCCGTAGATCGCGATCCTTCTCACAGGTGGATGCTATGCTCTTTCAGTTATAACTTTTTTGTACATTCGTGTTACTTATTATTAATTTGTATTCTTATAGTAACACGTGAACAGCGGAACGCATTGAATCGTGCACATCGGCATTTGTGTGCGCGGGCGACCTGTCGTCCATGCCTTGGCCGCGAACCGATATATCCGACGTATGATATCGTCCGCCCATGAGCGAGAAGATTCTCTTCCTGGACGCGTGCGACGGGGGTCCGGAGGTTTCGCGTACGAAAAGGCTGTACGGCCGCTTCATCGATACGTACACCGAAGGCAGAGATGTCGAGGTCAGCAGGATGGACCTGTGCACGGCCGGGCTCCTGCCGATGACGAGGCGTGAAACGGAGGAGAGGGCGGCGCTCGCGCGTGCCGGCGACACGGACGGCCCATTGTTCGCCATCCCCCGTGCGGTCAGGGATTCCGACATGCTCGTGATCGCCGCCCCGTATTGGGACCTGTCGTTCCCCTCGGTCCTCAAGGTCTTCTTCGAAAGGGCGACTGCGTGCGGCGTCGTGTTCAGGTACGACGAGCGCGGTATCCCCGTCGGCATGTGCTCCGCGGGATCGTTCGCGTACGTGACAACTGCCGGAGGCTACATCGGCCAGAGGGACCATGGTTTCGAGTATGTCCGCGATCTGCTCGGCATGTACGGCATACACCGCGGCATTTCCATCTGCGCCGAGGGCTTGGATATAATAGGCAATGATGTTGATGCCATCATGTCGGAGGCGGGATCTCGTGCGGTTGCCGCGGCCGCCGAGCTGCGGAAGGCAAACAGTATAATCTGAAGAGGTATCGACGGTCCATGATCGAAGGGATATTCGAAGTCGCGATGCTGCTGTGCTTCGCAGCCGCTTGGCCGTTCTCGATTTACAAGTCGTACACTTCGCGCACCGCGAAGGGGAAGAGCCTGTTCTTCCTGCTGGTGCTGATAATGGGGTACATCTTCGGCATAGCGAACAAGATCGTGTCGGACCAGGTCAACTACGTCCTCGTCTTCTACATCATGGATATGTGCCTGGTCCTCATCGATGCATCGCTGTATCTGCGCAACATGCGGCTGGACAAGGCACGCGAACTGGACCTGATCCTGCACGGATGACGTGGGACGCCTCCGTCAGATAGTTATGGTGGTCTGCCGTTTTGTGTTCCATGAGCAACAATGCTAGGCCCGTTTTTCCCTTCTCCGCGATCGTGGGGCAGGAGGAGATGAAGAGGGCGCTGCTACTGAACATCGTGGACCCCGGTATCGGCGGCGTTCTGATAAGGGGCGAGAAAGGGACTGCCAAATCCACATCCGTGAGGTCGCTGGGGCAGATCCTCCCGGACATAAGGCATGCCGACGGGTGCCCGTTCCGCTGTCAGGAGGGAAGGCCGGAGATGATGTGCCCCGATTGCCGCGGCCGCATCGAGAGAGGCGAGTCGATAGCGTGGACCACATCCCCGATGCGCGTCGTGGAGCTTCCGCTCAGCGCCACGGAGGACCGCATAGCCGGCACCCTCGACCTGGAGCATGTTCTCCGGACCGGGAAGAAGAAGTTCGAGCCCGGAGTCCTGGCGCAGGCCAACGGGAACCTGCTCTATGTGGACGAGGTCAATCTCCTGGACGATCACATCGTGGACCTGCTCCTGGATTCAGCGGCCATGGGCGTCAACTACGTCGAAAGGGAAGGAGTCTCGTTCTCCCACCCTTCCAGGTTCGTGCTCGTGGGGTCCATGAATCCGGAGGAGGGGGAGATCAGACCCCAGCTGCTCGACAGGTTCGGGCTGTGCACGGAGATCCGCGGGGAGAAGGACCATGCCCTGAGGAACGAGATCGTCGCCCGCAGGCTGGCGTTCGATGCGGACCCGGAGGCGTTCACGGAGCGGTTCGCAGGTCCGACCGCGGCCATACGCGATTCCGTCGCCTCTGCCCGCGGCAGGCTGCTGTCCACGGAGACCGGGGACGGCCTGATATCCGCCGCGACCGCCGTGTCCATGTTCTTCGGGATGGAGGGGCACAGGGCGGACATAACCCTCGTCCGTGCAGCCAGGGCGAATGCGGCATTGGACGGCAGGTCCTCCGCCGGCGTTCCCGACATCGCCGCAGTGGCGCCGATGGTGCTTGCGCACCGCATCAAGAGGAAGCCGTTCGAGGAGTCCAAGTTCGACAGAGAGGGGCTTGAGGAATGCCTGAGGAGCCTGTGAGCACAGCATATCCGTTCGAGGCCGTCGTTGGTCTCGAGGATGCCAAACGCGCGCTCCTTTGCCTTGCCGCGGACCGCAGCATCTCGTCCGTCCTCATCAGAGGCCCGTCCGGAACCGCGAAGAGCGTGCTGGTCCGTTCCCTTCCGGATGCGGTGGGCAGGCGGACGATCAACGTCCCCTCCACAATATCCGACGAGCAGCTCTTCGGCGGCATAGATTTCGAGAAGGCCATAGAGAGCGGACGTGCCGATGTGCAGGGCGGGCTCCTTCAGCGCGCCGACGGCTGCATCCTCCTTTTGGACAATGCCAATCTGATGGACCCACGCAGGCTTTCGATGATATTGGACTGCCTGGACACCGGGGAGGTCATCGTGGAGCGCGAAGGAGTCTCCGCATCCTATCCGATCAGGGCATCTGTCGTGGCCACGATGGACCCTTTGGAATCGGAGATGGGCGATGCGATCGCCGACAGATTCGACATCTGCGTCAGCACATATCAGCAGACCGACGGTGCCTCGAGGTCCCGCGTAGTATCGCGGGAGTCCGCATACCGTGACGACCCCGTCGGATTCCGCAACCTGTATTCTGGATCCGATTCCCGTGTCCGCAGGTCCGTGTCGGATGCCGAGCGCATCCTGCCGTCGGTCGTGATATCCGCGGACATGATATCCGCGATAACCGGGCTGTGCTCGGATCTGGGCGCAGAAGGCCATCGTGGGGACATCTCCACCGCCAGGGCCGCCGTTGCCCTGGCCGCCCTGTCGGGGAGGACCGAGGTGTCCGAGAAGGATGTGTCTGATGCAGCGGTCATGTGCCTGGCTCACAGGCGCGGGTCCGTCGTCCCGGAATGTTCCGCGGAAGGGTGCGAGACAGATGACGACGGGACCGACGACTACAGGAAGGAGGTGTTCGGCAAGAAGACCTCGGTGGTGGAGGTCCCCGAAGAGGAAGGAGAGGATGAGCCGGACGAGGCCGCAGAGCCAGAGGTGCCGGAGGCGGATGACAGGCGGATCAGTTTGGTGCGCGAGGTGATCGACCGGCTCGACGCCATCGATGAGGCGGAGACACTGCACCTGCACGAGATCGCAGGTGCGAACCTCCGCAGGCATGACATCGTCGCAGGAGGCGGCTGGGGCAGGTATGCAGGATCGCGCATGCCGGCCGGAAAGGTGACGGACCCTGCCTTGGACGCCACCATACGCGCCGCCGCCCCCTATCAGCTGTCCAGGGCGTCACGCGGGCTCAGCATAACCATCGAGCCTCAGGACATCAGGGAGAAGGTACGCACACGCAGGGATGGCTGCTCATTCCTCTTCGTGGTGGACCTTAGCGGCTCTTCGGTGAATGACAAGATGATATCGCATATGAACCGGGCGATAAAGGCCATGCTCAGGGACGGGTATGTGAACAGGGACAGGGTCGCCCTCATGACGTTCAACGAGCACAGCGTCTACCTTCCGGTGCCGTTCACTCGCTCGGCGGAGAGCATATGCGCGGCATTGGAGCAATCCCCGGCGGGAGGATGCACGCCGCTGGGATTGGCATTGCTCGAGGCGAGATCTTACATGTACAGCTATGTGCGGAGGAATCCGTTCGAGAGGTGCTTCGTAATGATGATGACCGACGGCGAGACCACCAAGTCCGTCATACCCGGGAACGAGGCGACGGTGGAGCTCAAGAAGATCGCCAAGGTCTGCAACGTACCCAACACCGAATGGGTCGTCATCGATACGAAGCTCGGCTATTCCAGGCACAACAACGCGCGCCGCCTCGCCGCCCTGCTCGGTTCCAGGTACATGACATTGGACAGCCTGGCCGAGTTCTGATCCGCCGTATTCCATGGCGGCCTCAGTTCAGGATGTATACGCTGTAGCTCAGGTATGCCGCTATGCAGAGCCATACTGCATACGGCAGCTGAAGCAAGGCGGCGGTCCTGTCCACGCGCAGGAACACGGCGATCATGGCGAACGTCGATATCATTATGGCGATCAACAGCACGAACGCCGCAAGATAGTACGACCCGATGAAGAACACAGGGCTCCAAGCGAGGTTCAGGGCGAACTGGGTCCCGAACACGATCAGCGACACCTTCCTGTATGCCACATCTCTGCGCGTGAGGACGATGTAGAGGGATATGCCCATGAGAGTGTACAGGACCGTCCATACGACTGAGAAAGTCCAACCTGGCGGATAGAAGTCTGGTTTGACGAAGGATGTGAAATCTCCGTAGATGCCGGATATCACCCCGGACAGCATCCCTCCCCCTATGCACAATACCAGCGATGCTGACAGTATCCTGAGGTCGATGCCTCTTGTTATGTGGGTGTCATCTCCATCGGCGGCCATGATCATCGGATTTAAATGCACCAATATGTATATAAGGATGTTTATGTGATGGCATCCCGGCGGCATAATCAGGGTCTGGCTGTTCGAAATTCAGCTGATAAAACCGCCCTGTGTGGCTCGGATTTATCATGAATTCCGAAAACTGTCATTTCATGCAGTCTGGCTTTAATTTCTAGCAAGTAATCATTATATATTTGTGATTCCGCTAAGAT
This sequence comes from uncultured Methanomassiliicoccales archaeon, assembly GCA_964558505.1. Classification (GTDB taxonomy): domain Archaea; phylum Thermoplasmatota; class Thermoplasmata; order Methanomassiliicoccales; family Methanomethylophilaceae; genus CAYMPW01. The sequence continues at coordinate 19,615 of CAZLEI010000009.1, forward strand.
ATAGCAAGGTGAATACCTTGGAAACAATAGAGATCAAAAATTCTTGGCAGACTACACTCGTCATCGGCATACTGATGGTCCTGCTGGGCATCGTTGCCATACTGTACCCTGCCGGAGCGCTCAACATATTCATCATCCTCGTAGGTGTGATCCTGATAATCCTCGGACTCCTGGGGATCTACGAATCCTATAAAGCGGGAGGATTCGGGCTCATCATCGGCGTCGTTGCCCTCGTGCTCGGTATCATCCTCGCTGTCGCGCCCAACCTCGTCGGGAACATAGCGATCTACATCTTCGCATTCGTGATGATAATCTACGGGCTCATGACTGCACTCGGCAGCACGATGGTCCCCGGCATTCCGAAAAGCAGCAAGGCCGTGTCCATCGTCGTCGGTATCCTGATGATCGTCGTCGGTATCGTCTTCGTCATCTACGTAGGCACCGCGAAGGACCTCGTCATGTACATCGTCGGTGCGCTGTTCATCATATCCGGTATCCTGAGTGTATACGAAGGGTACAAGATGATGAAGGCCTGAAATTCAAAACTGCCCGGCGACGGGCAGTAAACCCCTTAACTTTTATCACATACTTGCATGCCGTCTGTCGATGGACGGCAGTTACGACACGGTTGCGGGCTTTCATGCGGCCGAGATCACGGTCAAAGGGTCGAGATTCATCGGGTGCATCGCACCCTGCGGCGACGATGCTGCCCTTCATTCGCTTCTGGAGGATGTCCGCATGAAGCTCCCGGCGGCCACACACTACTGCTATGCCGCTCTCGTTGGGGGCGGTTCCCGCCAGGAGCGTTTCAGCGATAACGGCGAGCCCTCCGGGACGGCCGGACGGCCGATCCTCTCGGTCATCAGGGGATCCGGCCTTGCAGATGTCGCGATAGTGGTTGTCCGTTATTTCGGAGGCACCCTGCTGGGCACTGGCGGGCTCGTTCAGGCGTACACCGAATCATCGAAACTGGCCATGTCAGGCTCTGAGAGGGTGCGCATGGAGCTCTGCCGCACATTCGCATTCCGTCTGGATTATTCGCAGTACGGCAGGTTCGAGAGCATATTCAGGGACCTTGCCGCCTGCGGACCGGAAGTGGTGTTCGCCGAGGCGGTGGAGGTGTCCGTCAGCGTGCGCGATGCCGATTCGGACAGGGCATTCGCCGCGATAATGGAGATAGTCAAGGACAAGGTACCTGTGCGCGACATCGGCGTGGGATACAAACCAATCAACTTATAATGACACAATAATCGCCCATCCATGGAAGAGAATGCCCTCCTGCTCAAGAATGTCTCAGTCGTCCGCGACGGCAACAGGATACTCGACAGCGTGGACCTCAGCATCCGCAACGGCGAGAACGTGGCCGTGATCGGGCCCAACGGGTCCGGGAAGACCACGCTCATGAAACTTCTGAGAGGGGATATACTCCCGTACTACGATGAGGACTCCCCTGCGGTCTTCAGGCTGTTCGGTCAGGACCTGTGGGACATCTTCGACATACGCAGCAGGATGGGACTGGTGTCCATGGACCTTCAATCCGGTTTCTCCGATGATACGCTGGTCTCGGAGGCCATACTGTCAGGTTACTTCAGCAGCCTCGATGTGTTCAGGAACCATGACGTCACGGAGGACATGATGCGCGCCGTACTCGATTCCGCCACCCGCATGGGGCTCGACGGTCTCCTGGACCGCGAGCTCGGCAAGCTCTCCCTCGGGGAGATGAGGCGCACGCTCATCGCCAGGGCGCTCATAACCGAGCCCGGCCTCCTCGTGCTCGACGAGCCGATGACAGGACTCGACATCGTCATGAAATCGAGATTCCGCCGTATGTTCGATATCTTGATAGGCAACGGCGTCAGTATCGTCATGATAACGCATGACCTCGAGGAGATCCCGTCGAAGGTGGAGCGGGTGGTAATGATGAAGGAAGGCAAGGTTTTCGCAGACGGTCCGAAGCAGGAGCTCTTGACATCTGGCAACCTGTCGGAACTGTTCGAAGCAGAGATCTCTGTGGAATCGGACGGGATGTCGTACCATATGAGCCTCGATGAGGGGTCATCATGACCTATCGCTGCTCGGAATGCGGTTCGACCGTTCCTAACGATGCGGATTTCTGCTTCTCGTGCGGGGCGGACAAGAGCAAGCTCTATCGTGACGATCCGAGCGGGACCGAGATCGCATACTGCCCCAAGTGCGGGGTCAGGGTCGACGCGGATGTTGGCAACTGCCCTCAATGCGGGGAGCCCGTAAGGACATTATCATTCTCCAGGCCGGTTAAGAATGCCTTCCTGGCCTTGGCCGCAGGCATAATACCCGGATTCGTCGATGTCCATGGCATCGGACATCTGGTCCTCGGGAAGTACAGGCGCGCGGCGGTGTTCCTCGGTCTGTCTGCTGTCATCAATTTGATGAAGTACATGTTCATGTTCGGAGGCGGCCCGGCGTTCCTGTACTACACGTTCACGTTCCTTTCGCTGACGGTGTTCCTGGTGCAGATGCTGGACCTTTTCAACATCGTGAACGGCGGCCAGGGGCTCCGGTTCAATCTGCCGAAACCGTGATCATCTCGCCGTGTGGGAGACGAGGGTGAGCCTCTCCTCGCAGATTATCCCCATGGACCACAGCTGGCGCCTCACGTCGCGCACGACCATGCCGTCGGGTCCGACGTAGGCGATGTGGCTGCCGCCGCACAGGTCGGAACGGTACACATCGGTCTCCACTGGACGTCCGCGGATGTCCAAGGTCTCCTTCCCGGACCTAACGAGCCTCGACAGGTCGAACAGGCCGTTGCGGAAGGATACATTGCCGACCACGGTGTCCTCTTCAGAGCCGTTGACGGAGAACAGTATGGAATCCCCGTCGCGGGAGATGTCCTCGTACACCTTCTCGGATTCTTCCACTGTGCCCTTGTCGGAAATCCATTTCTCGTATGCATACACAGATCTCATGGGCATCCAATCTTTTTCCGCGATGATAATGTTAACGCAACGGCAGGATGTGACGTCCGGTCACCATGAGCACCCATTTGCTTGTGGCATAATAGATCATGACCAGCGATCCTGCCGTGACCAGCATCCCGGACAGCCCTATGTCGGACAGAGGCAGGAGATTGATGAGATATCCCGCGGACATCGTCAGGCTCGCCAGGGTCAGGACGGCCTCCTTCCGGAAGGCGAAGGCAAGAACAGAGGACAGCAGGACAAGGCCGATCACCGAGCTTATGATAGGGCTATACTGGAATCCCATCAACGTGATGGTCGAGAACATCAGGGAATCCAGCGAGAACAGGAGCATCATGAGCCCCTCGGGGATTATCCCGGACATGAGCGCGTACGAGGCGAAGGCCATCGCGGTCAGCGAGACTATCGCCAGCCCTATGCAGTAGGCGGCCGCGACATCACCGGATTCGAAGTATCCTACGCCGGCGAGCGTGCCGCACAGCCCGAAGACCGTCAGTCCCGCGATCGCGGTTATCTCGTAAGGTCTGTCGGCGGTCTCGGCCACCGTGCGGCCGTGGTTGAGGGTTATGCGGAGGATATTCCTCCCCGTCTCGCTGATGATTATGCAGCCGAAAGCGTAGTATGTGAACAATGTGCCCGCTATCAGCAGGAACACTCCGCACACGAGATCGTGCTGAAGGCCCTTGAACGCCCATGGCAGTGCGATACCGACCGCCGCGGATAATGACCCCGATCCCACGAGCCAGTTGCGTTTGTGGAGCGACAGGATGCCGGACACGGATATGGAGAACGAGAACATCACGTCCACCGCCCAGTACCCGGATGTGTTGGTGTCGATGGCCGTTATCGAGAATATGAGCGCGGAGAGGCCGATCAGCAGAACGGTCATCCCCTCGGTTATCAGATGCTTCGAGAACGAATGGAATGCCAATGCGATGATGAGGAGCGACAGGATGAGCCTGGTCATCCAGTAGGACTCGTTGTCGATGTGCAGGGTGCCGAAGACCTGGTTGAGGTAGTAGGCTCCAGCGATCAGCATCATCGTGCCTATCATCAGGAACGCTGCCACGGACAGGAACATGGATCTGTTCTCTTCTTCGAGCACTTTCAGGTCATTACCGGAATCGATATCGTTCATCTCAATCTGCCTCATTCCTCAAGAAGGGCACGTGTGCCCCGGTATCATAATGGATCCACGCGCCGATCGCGCAGTATCCCGCGATTATCTTCAAGCACATTATCAGAAGTTCTACCCATGCCGCATCGTGGGTGAAGTAATCGCTGAAGAACACGACGAACAGCAGAAGGGATGTCGCAACGAGGAGATATTCCCTCTTCATGGCGAATCCGACGGCGATCGGGACGAACACGAACGACATCAGGAGGCCGAGCAGATGGAACTGCCCGGTGCCCATGAGGTATATCGCCGCCGTGATGCCGGTGATGACGGACACGACGAGCATCATCATGCCCTCCCCGGTCATGCCGCGGTCGAGCGCATATATGCCGAATGCGGCCACCGTCAGCGACATGATGATCTTCGTCATGTACACGATCAGCCCCTTATCCCCGACGATCGCCACATCATATCCCAGCACCATGGACAGGAACGTGAAGCACAGGATCCCCGCAGTCGCTATCAGCACGTGCGGGTACCCATGGGCGGGCACATCGCGAACCGGCCCGTCCGACACGCCGGTCCCGCGCCCAGAACATGAGCGCAGCATGTTGATGACACCCACGGCCATGAGCATGGCCCCGGACAGTGCTACCAGGATGCCGGATATCGTCCAATGCACGTGATCGACCGCGAACACCGATATTGCGCATCCCAGGGTGAATACGGCGGTCGAGAGCGCATACGCGCGCTCCCCTCTCGAATGGAAGATGTACGTGCAGACCGCGTAACCAACCGTCGGACAGAGATAGATCAGCATATCGGACACGCTGAACACCAGCATCTCGGTCACCCCTATGACTATCGCGGAAAGTCCGCTGAGCAGGAACAGCATGCCCTCGGTTATCATGCGCTGCCTGAATGCGACCAGCGAGATGAGGATCGCCATCATGGCCAAGGCCATCCTCAGGAGAAGGTACACGCTGCCGTTGTATCCGTTGGGGTGCATGAGGTCGATCTGCCCGTAGCCGATGAGGACGTTCAGTGCCCCGAGGACGATTACGGCCACTGTGGAGATGAGCAGACGGGGGCCGCCGGTACCATAGAATCCGTATTGCAGGTCGGCCAAAATTTCTCCCATGGTATCGAAGAGCCTCTTTCTTAAAAAAATCATCGGCATGCATGGGGCAATCTTTTTCATCGGTCCCGCCGTACAGGCAGGCATGTCCCTGGATTGGACCGAGAAATACAGGCCGAAGTCGCTCTCGCAGGTCGTGGGCAACCCCTCGTCGGTGACAGAGCTCAGGGACTGGGCGGAATCATGGGACCGCGGGACCCCCAAGAAGCGCGCCGTGGTACTGATGGGACCTCCCGGGGTCGGCAAGACCACGTCCGCAGAGGCATTGGCGGCCGATATGGGCTGGGGCATAGTCGAGATGAACGCCTCCGACCAGCGCACCGGCGATGCGATAAAGAAGATAGCCCTCCGCGGGGCAGACACGCAGACATTCGACGATTCCGGGAACTATCTGCGCACTTCGGAGGGGAAGAGGAAGCTCATAGTCCTGGACGAGGCGGACAGCCTGTTCGGACGCGAGGACCGCGGCGCGCTGCCCGCGATAACCGAGCTGATCAGGGAGACCAAGCAGCCCGTGATCCTCATCGTCAATGATTTCTACGCACTGAGCCGCAAGAGCTCGGTGATCAAGTCGGATACATTGCAGATACAGTTCAGGAGGCCGCCCGCCTCCACCATAACCAAGGCGCTGGGCAAGGTCGCCGCCGCCGAGGGCATCAACATCGGGGACATGGCCCTGAAGAAGATAGCCGAGAACTCGAACGGCGACATACGCGCAGCCGTCCGCGACCTCGAATCCCAGTCGATGGGGCGCGCATCCGTCACATCGGAGGATCTGACGGACATGTCCGAGAGGGTCGTCAGGAAGGACATATACGATCTGATGTACACCATGTTCCGCAAAGGGGACGCGATGGGGGCCAGGAATCAGATGAAGAACATCGACGAGACCCCCGAGACCATACTCCTGTGGGTGGACGAGAACCTTCCGTACGAGTACCGCGACACCGGGGACCTGGTCCGCGGATACGAGAAGCTTGCCCGTGCGGATGTGTTCCTGGGCAGGGTGTTCAGACGCCAGTACTATGGTCTCTGGTCGTATGCAGGGGATATGATGACCGCAGGTGTGACGTCCGCCAGGCGCACCAAGCCAAGCGGAGGCGACAGGATCAAGTTCCCGTCTTACATGATGAAGATGTCCCGCACCAAGGGGATGAGGGCGATGAAGTCCGCCGTGTGCCTGAAGCTCTCGGTCCTGATGCACACATCCACGGCCAGGGTCGCCAACGATGTGCTGCCGTCGCTGAAGCTCATGCTGAAGAACGATCCGGAGCTGAGGTCGTCGCTGGCGGCGGCGGCCATGCTGGAGCCCGAGGAGCTGGCGTTCCTGATGGACGACAAGATGGATTCCGCTGCCGTCAAGGCCGCGTTCGCATCCCGGGGGAAACCGGGTCCTGCCGAAGAGACGACGACCGTGGCCTCCAAGGCCGAGGCCCCGGCATCGGCCAAAGCGGCCCCCAAGGCGCCTCCGAAAACGCAGAAGAACCTTTTCGATTTCTGAGTGATCACATGGACGAATCATACCGCGACCTGCTCATCAAGCAACAGTACAGGCTGTACAAGGACCACGCAGCCGTCAAGATATGCCATTGGATGGGCGAGAGCATGCTGCGCGGACGCTGCTGCTACAAACAGGAATTCTACGGCGTCCAGAGCCACAGGTGCCTTCAGATGACGCCTGCGATCAACGAGTGCGACCATCTATGCCAGTTCTGCTGGCGCGTGCAGGGCAGGGATTTCGAGGTCACCGAATGGGCGGAGCCGAAGGAGATGCTGGACGCGTTGATACACGAGCAGAGGATGCTGATAACCGGGTACAAGGGCGAAGCACGCTGCCCGAAAGAGGTCTACGAGGAGGCAAACAACCCGAATCAAGTGGCGATATCGCTGGCCGGAGAGCCGATAACGTATCCGTACCTGTCGGATTTCATCAAGGAGTGCCATTCCCGCGGGATGACCACGTTCCTCGTCACCAACGGCACCTACCCGGAGCGTTTGGAGGCACTGGACGAGCTGCCGTGCCAGCTGTATGTCACCGTGGCCGCGCCCGATGAGGCAACGTACAAGAAGGTCTGCAGACCGAAGATATCCGACGGATGGCAGAAGCTCATGCAGACGTTGGAGCTCCTGCCGTCGCTGGACACCCGCACGGTCATAAGGCACACTCTGGTCAAGGGCCTGAACCTGTTCGACGTGGAAGGCTACGCCCGTTTGGACCGTATCGCGGACACCGATATGATCGAGCCGAAGGGATACGTCTTCGTCGGCGGGTCCAGACAGCGTCTGTCCATGGACAACATGCCGTCCTTCGACGAGATCGTCGGATTCTCCGAGGAGCTCGCGGCACTCGTTGGCAAAGAGGTCATAAAGCAGAGGGCGGACAGCCGCGTGACCCTGATAGGGACGCCGGGGATGGAGACGGACGTCCGCAAGGCATGCGCATCCAGGCTCTCGGTGCGATTCAATACTGCTTGAATCCGGCCTTTATGTACTTCAGGACATCGGCGTCCTTATCGGTCCATTCGGGGGTCACGCCGTTGAGGATGTACTCCTTGTACCATTCCTCCGCATCCGCCATGTACTTGGTCATGTCCATGCGGTCCTTGACGATGATGCTCGTGTTCTCGGTGGTCGGTTTCCAGAACATCGGACGGGTGTAATCGGCATCTTCCAGGAAGCCGACCAGGAACACTATCCTGTCGAGGCCGGACAGCTGGGCGTACAGGGAGGCCTGCATCATGTATCCTATCGGGACCTGGGTGACCTCGCCGTCATCGTCCAGCCATGTGCTGCGGTGGCCGGACGTCTTGATCTCCAATATGGAGTTCCTCTCGAGCCCGTAGTCCACATACCCGTCGACCATGCCTCCGAACAGGTCGTTGTCGTGGAAATGATCGTACGAGCACAGCTCCTTCTCCGCCGGGGGCTCGATGGCTATGCGCACATCGTCGGGAGCGCCTATCAGCGGCCTGAGCATCCGGTCCGCATCCTTGGCGAGATAATCCCTGAGGACAGGTTCGAGGATGTTCCCGGCATCTATGTACTTGTTCGGTTTGTCGCCGGGATAGATCCTTGCGAGTTCGCAGGCTATCTTGAACGGTGTGGAGAATTCGCTCATTCCGAAGATCCCGGGGATCTTGGTCCCCGTGATCTTCTTAGGTTTCCAGGTATCGAAGTATACAGTGTGCTCCTCGTCGTCGATATCGATTATGTTCTTCCTTCCGTCGAATGCCATGCCTGCCGTACCGACCATTGGCGATATAAGCGGTACTATGTTTTTTCGCATTTACGCGAACGGCTGTGCCGTGGCCGGCCCGTTAGGACCGACCGCGGCGGAAAATGATGCGCCTGTCCGTCGGACCGTCCTCAGAAGAGGTTCAGCACGTAGCGTCCCATGAGGAATACGATGGCGACGATATGCAGGACCAAGAACACATAGACGAGCTTGAACTTCAGTTTCTGCGTCTTGTGCCTGACGGCCAGCATGCCCGCGAGAGCACCGAATGGACCGAGGAACGCTATGCCGATGAGAGTGGACTCCTTGGTCCTCCATTTCCCCTTCTCGGCCTTCCTCTTGTCCGAGACGTACATCCCGAAGGCCAACGCGTTCAATATCAGATATGCGATGAGTGCGACGAGCAGTACCGACATCGTATCACGCGATCTTCTCTATGAATGCGTCCACTTCGGCGGTCTCGCCGGATTTGACCTTCTTGCCCTTGACGAAGAAAGTGCTGACTGCGAATCCCAGGTTCCTCGAGACGTTCTCGCATTGCTTCACGCCTTTGTCCTCGTCGAACATGCAGCAAAGGAACAATGCAGTCTTCTTGCCGTTGAGCGCTTCTTTGTTGGAATCGACGAAGCTCACGATCTCCTTGGCGGGGGATCCGGCGTGGATGCGCGACCCGACGATCACAGTATCGTAAGCGGAAAGGTCCTCTTTCCCGACATCTTTGACGTTGACGGCCTTGCCTCCGGTCTTGGAGGCGATGTATTCCGATACGGCGCGGGTGTTGCCGCCCGACGATGCATAGACGATCAGTGTTGTCATATCGGAATGATGTAAGGGGTTGTTTATAAGAGATTTGAATGAGCATCCCGTCAGAACGATTCCGAGATCTGCTTGGCCAGGTTCAACACGTCCCCGACCTCCAGAACGGAGCCCTGCACGTTGCCCTTGAAGTAGACGAGACCGCCGGCGTTGTTGAAACCGAGCTTCTTCATGATGTTCTCGATACGGCCCTGGAGCATCTTCGCGTTCTCGAGGTCCGATCCGCAGGTGACGACCACGGATGCCTTCTTCCCCGGCTCGATGTTCAGCCTGTCATCGTCCATGAACCCGTAGAACCTGTCGATGAGGAGCTTCAACTGTCCGCACGGGCCGTTGAAATAGCATGGCGTGGAGAGGATGACCCCTTCGCTGTTCCTGATGGCATCGAGGACCTCGGTGAAATCATCCTCCAGAACGCATCTGTGCTCGGTCTTGCATTTCATGCATGCGATGCATCCCTCGACGTTGTTCATGCGGGCGATGTCGTAGACGACGACATCCTTGCCTTTGGCACGGGCGGCTTTGACCATCTCGTTGACGATGATGGCGCTGTTCCCCTCCTGGCGGGGCGTGGAGATTACCGCGACAATAGTCATGTCCGGGTGAACACGGTCAAACTAAATAATCATATGAGTATCCCGCGACGCATGGCATACAATATTATCCCGATCGGACCAGAGGACACTGCCAGGCTCCGCAGGGAGAATTCGGACAGGAATTTCTTCACATCCAAAGCTGACATCTCCGGCGTGTGCGTGAAACTGTACACCGAGGAAAGAGGGCATGTGGAGATGTGGGAGGATAATTTCTACTCCATGTCCGAAGGGGTGAGGTCTCATGCCAGGATAGTATGCCTGAACGACCCGTCCATGGGAGTGGACGTACTGTACGACAGGACCACGTCGACCGCGTTCCTGTACAATTTCGATTATTACGGGTGGATAAAGAGCATAGCCCTCGCCATGGCATCCGACATACTGGAGGATGCGCATGAGATATACTCCGTGCACGGGGCGGCTCTGGACATCGACGGGAAAGGCGTGACCCTGATCGCGCCCTCCAAAACAGGGAAGACGACCCAATCCTGGGGCCTCCTGAGGGCTGAAAACGCCCGCCTGGTGACAGACGACTGGTATTTCGTCAGGTTGGGTTCCGGAAGGCCGATGGCCTCGGGATCCGAGAAGAACTGCTACATCGATGCCGACATCGGAGATGTCTGGAGCGAGTACAGGCCGCTTGTGGACAGGGTGAGGTTCGACAACAAGGGACGTGGCATCGGCAACGTCAGGTGGATCGCCGGCCGTGATTCCGTGATACCCATGACGTCCATGCGCTGGGTGGTTTTCCTCAGACGCGACCCGGAGGATGAGAACATCGTCACCGAGCTGACCCCGGAGATGGCCTGCGCATATCTGGAGGCCAACGATTTCTGCAACCCGCATCAGATGGTGAGGGATGGCAGGAAGATGAAACTGAGGTTGGATTTCTTCATGCGGTACTTCTCATCGTGCGAGAAGCTCTACCTCGTCAACACAAGGAACCCGGCGGAGCAGACTCAGGACACCATCCGTTCGCTGGTGCTCTGACCGCCGAGCACGACCTCGACGGGCGAGTCCACGGTCATGGTGTCCTCGGTGACGATGCAATCGTATGCCAGCACATGCACTCCGGCGGAGGCGGCGGATTCCAGGGCCTCTCCGAACTCCCTGTGCATCCTGTAATTGGGCTCGAAGCGGACAGCACCCTTCATCTGCACGATGAAGACCGCATAGGCTTCGAATCCCTCTGCAACGCACCTCTCCAGCCCGCGAAGGTGCTTGACCCCTCTTTCGGTGGGTGCATCCGGGAACAGGACGACCCCGTCTTCTTCCAGGGTCACGCCCTTCACCTCGATGAACGCTCTGCGGTCCCCGTCTTCGGCGTAAAAATCGAAACGCGAATCGCCGTGCGTGCGCTCGGGGAACACATCCGGACCGGGCCCCATGAGGCCGAGGCGCGGCAGCGCCTCCATGAACGCACGGTTCGGCGCCTGGGAGTCCATGTTGATCAGCATCCCGCCCTTGTACACCGCTATGAGGTCGAACAGCGTCTTCCTGCTCCCTCCGCGGAATTCCTGAAGCACGACCTTCGCTCCCGGGATTAGCAGCTCTTTGCATCTTCCGGTGTTCTTGACATGGCATTCATGCACGGTTCCGCCGATATCGACCATGGCGATGAACCTGTTCGGGCGCGAGACGAATGTGCCCGTCCGCGTGTCTGGGTATTCCATCAGCATCCTCCTGCGTCACGATATCGCGGAGATCACGGCCACTACCGCATCTGCGCCGTAGAGCTTGAACCACTCGGTGGCGCCCCTCAGGATGTACTCCACACCCATCGCCGCTATCAGCAGGCCGATGATCTTCGACACTATGCCTATGACCTGCTGGCCGATGATCTTCATGATCACCGTGGACATCCTCAGGATCACCCATGTGATCAAAAGAGCCAGCAGCCCCGCTATCATGACGTTGGCTATACCATACTGCGAGGAGAATATGACCGATGCCGTTATCACTCCGGGCCCGGTGAGTATGGGTGTCGCTATTATCACCCATGCGGCCGCGGAATCGTCGTTGCTCCCGTGCATCTTGTATCCGAACACGGTCTCGATTCCCATGAGTACCAGTATCATGCCGCCGGCCACGCGGAAGCTCTCCATCGTTATCCCGAACACCGACATCAGGTCGGAGCCGAGGAACATGAAGACGAACAGAAGTATGGCGGCGACGATGACTGCCTTGTTGGCATAGGACTTTACCTCGGATTCTTCGAGCCCTTTCGTGACCGACAGGAACGCCGGCAGACTCGCGAAAGGATCCAGGATGAAGAACAACGATATCGTCAGTGTGAGGATTATCGCGAGCTCCATGGTGGGTCATGTGCGCGCAGTGATATAAGCCCTCTTGCAGACCGTTTTCACAGACCGACATGGACGGCATCAGGTGACCGGACGATGCAGTGCGCGGATGGCGGGTCATTCAGGTTTGCGATAGCTTCTCGCGGTGGACTCGATCTTCCTCATGAGACGGCGGAATTCCGATTTTTCCTCGTCTGTCATATCGGACATCAGAAAACAGATGGCGTTGTCCAGATTTTCCAAGATCGTCTTCTTGGCCTCATCCCCGCGCTCTGTAAGGTACAGGGAGTATTCCTTCTCCGTGCTGCGGTTCTCCGCGAATCCCATGGATATGAGCTCCTTCACGACGCGCGTGGTCAGGGACTTGTGCACATAGACACGTTCGGTCAGCTCTTTCTGGGACATCCCCCGGTCGATGTCCAATTCGATTATGAACGGACCGTATGAAGAAGGTATGCCTGTGCCTTCGAGCGCATCGCTGATGTATGCGTCCATGTATTTCTTCATCACACTGGGTGCGTGCATCTCGCCGGAGCGGCGATAATCTGCCATCGTGCCGTGTATGTGTTCATCCGTATTAATGGCGATGTCCCATGCATCCGCTGGCATTTGGAGTATGCATCCGCAGGGACTCGGCCGAACCGTGACATGCGCCCAGTGTGACGGTGTGCGGCAGGCAAGCTCCGATCCTCTGCAACTGCATACATGCATCGGGCGAGGTCGGACGGATTCCCTAAACAGTTTTCTACTGGTACCGGGATGCGGTCTCATGCCTGGAAGCAAATACGAAAGGGAAATCCGTTTCATCGGAACGGATCTGAACAGATTGGGATCCTAGAAGGCCGCGATCGAGGCCAAGGCCTCGAAGACGGCGGACGACGAAGCATGCATCGCAGAGATCGACGAGACGGTCGAACGCTATGTCAAGAGGAAGGTCGAGATCGAGAACTCGTTCATAGAAGCGGGATTGGAACTTCCCCTCGCCAGCAGGAATCTCAACGCCAGCGTCTATTCGGCCGGTGCCATGTTCGAATCCATGGGGAACGATGCTCTGGACACCCTCATGAAACAGCTCGGAGATGCCAATGCAGCTTCCCGTTCCGTATCCGCATATCAGCCTGTTGTCACCGACGATACCGATGATATCGATGTCCTGATCAAAGAGGTCCAGATGATGTCCGACAGCCTCGGTAAACTGGAGGCCGCGATAATCCAGGCGGATATCGAAGATGACCTGGGTGAGAAGGCGAGGCTCGTCGAGAAATCCAGGGAGATCCGTGCCCAGCGCGAGAACGCAGTCATCAGGATCAAGGCCCTCAAGGCGGCCTGAGCGGCGTATCAGCGATCATTCAAACGATTTCGTTCGGACGACCCCTCGCCGATGCTCTGTTGCATTCAACGGAGACGGCGAGAGGCAGTCTGATGTATGATTCATATTTCCGTGCCGTTTGACGGGAACGTGAGGTCATCGGGACGTTCGACGGCAACGGCACCGCATGCAAGTGCGAGATGACGATGGGGATTGCGCCGAGATACGCCGGGCCCATCGATACATCCTGACGGAACCCACCTATTACTGGGGGCGAAGGTCTTCCCATATGAACAGGGGCACGTACCAAGCGCTCTCCTGTTCGACTTTGTTTTTCGAAGCGACGGGGCTTTCGCCCCGTTGGTTGCTCAGATCTGCTGGCCCTTGACCCTGTCGTGGAGCTCGGCGATCTTCCCCTTGTTCCATCCGGATATCTTGGAGAAGAACCCGGTGACACGGGTGATCCCCTCGACATGGTTGGACCCGCACTTGGGACAGGCCTCCCTGAGTCCCCTGGTGGTCTGACCGCAGTCCAAGCAGGATGTGAATTCCGGACTGAATGCGATCTGGGCGTTCTGCGTGTTGCGGAACGTCTTCTCGACGAATGCGGCCAGGCTCTCGGGCGAAGGCTTCGATTCGCCGAGCCAAACGTGACTTAGCGCGCCCGCCTCGATGAGCGGATGGAACATGCCCTCTATCCTCACCCTTTCGATGGGGCTCACGTCAGCACCTACGTTGATGTAGGACGAGTTGGTGTAATAGAGCTCTCCCTTTGCCCTGTTGCCCTTGACAACCGTGCTGGCCTCCATGGGGAACTCCTTCATGTCGAGCTTGGCGAACCTGTAGCCGGTGGATTCCGCGGGGGTCTGCTCGATGGGGAGCTTTATATTGTACTCCTTCGAGAGCCTCTCGGCCTCTTTCTTCATGTAGGCTATGACCTTGAGGGCGAACATCTGAGCGCCCTTGGATTCGTGTATCTCCTGGCCGTAGTGGAACTGTACAAGTTCATTCAGGCCCACCATGCCTATGAGGTAGGAGGATTTCTCTATCCTGTAATAGGGCTCGCCGTCCATGTCCATGGTGAGCAGGGAGAGGGGACCGTGGTTCCCCAGGGCGAGAAGCTGCTTGAGGAAGGCCTTCTTCTGCATGTGCGCCTTCACGGCCAGCTCCATGCAGTATGTGATCTCCTGGTAGAGCTTGTCGTCGTTCCTCTGTGCGATGTACGCTATCCTCGGCAGGTTGAGGGTGACGTTCTGCATGGCTGAGAACCTCATCTTCCAAGGTGTCTTGGCCTCTTCCAGGTCCGCATTGTCGAGCTTGAAGGCGAGGCGGCAGCACTCGGAGATCCTGGCGGTCTTCCCGCGGTCGAACACGAAGTACGTGTTCCCCTTCTCGGATGCGACCCTGCAGATCTTCTGCATGAACTCCTCGTGTCCTTCAGTCTCGAAGAACTTCTCGGTTATGTGCACTTCTGGCTTGGGGAAGAAGAACGGCCTGCCCATGGCATCTCCGGCCAGATAGACATCCATCAGCGCGTTCAGGAATGCTTGTGATTCGGGCAGGTAATCCTCGTAGTTCTTTCCCGTAGGGACACCGCCAGGGCCTATCGCAGGAACGCCGACGAAGTGGTTCGGAGTCTCCCAATAGAGGTTTATGTCGCTGAAGATGGATTGGCCTCCGCGGGCGACGGCCTGCTGCGCGAATTCATAGATCAGTATCTGCGCGAGCTGATGCATGCGGGCGTCGTCGACATCTACAAGATAGGGTGCGAGGAACACGTTGAACGCGTCCCATCCTATTGCACCGGCAAAGTGTCCCTGAAGCGCCGCAGAGAATTTTATGATCTGCTCGATGAGCACCTCGGGGTGCTTGGCAGGCTTGGCGATGGAAAGCGCATTGGGGAGATTGAGTCCGTACTTCTTCACATACTCTATGGATTGTCCGCTGCAATACGGCCTGTCGATCATCCCTAGGTCGTGCAGGTGGACGAGGCCGCTCATATGTGCATCGGCAATATCGGGAGTGAACACCTCGAGGAGAGCGAACTCCTTCTTGATGTTCTCTGCAAGCGTGAGATTGGTGGCTTCGGGACCGTGAGGGACATTGGCGTTCTCTTTGTTGGGAGACATGATGATCTCCCTTGCATCATAGATGGGGACGCCGAGGCGAGTGTGCTGCTTACGCACGTTTTCGAGACCGTATTCCATAAGCTTCGCGTTGGTGAGCTCTCTGATCAGAGGTGCAGTGATGTACTCGACATCCATCTTGGCGACCATCTTCTCAACTTCTCTGGCGATGATCCTGGCGGCATCGGCGTTGATGTCCGTCTCTCTGATGAGCGCGTCGTAGATCCTCTCCTTGTCCCACTTCTTGAGCTCCTCGTCAGATGTCCTGACGAACAGTCCGATGTCGGTGGATTCCTCTTTGCTGCCTCTGATGCTGTCTGGTCCATGTATCCTTGCTTCCATTCGTCTCCCCTCTGTTCCGAACGATGCCATTGGGTGCCTGCATATAAATGGCTTTCTGAAACAGACCTGATAAAATGTTAAGCTCAATTAATTATCATATTTGTTATCATGTTTGTTATCAATTATTTATACCCAGACATTTTGAGAATCGATTAAACAAGGCTTACAATTTTCTTGATCGTCATGTATTTCTGTGCGAATGTTCCCATCGGTGCCGAACAGATCCCGTACAATGGCGATAATGTCCCGGAACTACTCTCGAAGACATCATCTGCGATGCACCATGGCATTCTTCAACAGAGCTCCATTACACCATCGGCCATTCGTCCAATTTAGCCAATCTTTAAGTTATCACATTTGTTACCAGGTTTGTATCATGTTCAATTCCGACAAGGATTTTAACAGGAAATTGCTGGAAACCCTCGGAAAGGACGGCAAATCTATCAGTGCGCTAGCCAAAGATCTTGAATCAATGGGGATCAAGCACCACCGTCTGATCTTGACCGGGTATCTCCGTGCACTGACGGACTTGAATTATCTCAGGGAGCGTGAGGTTCCCCCATCGAAGATATATCAGCCGATCAAGGCCCTTCCTGAGAGCATCTACGAATCAGTCGGCAAGTCATGCAGGCGCATAAGCCCCGACCCAGATGATCTGATATTGTACGTTCTTCACACTCTTTTCAAACGTGCGATATTCGAATCCGAACTGAGGCTGGCGGGAGTGAACAGGCCCATCGGCATACCTGCATCAGATCACGATCTTTCGGAATGCAAGAAGATCCTGAAACGTTCGGGCAACGTCGTGCCCAGTCAAGCCGCGATGTATCCCGCGAAACAATTCCCGGAGCTGTATGCGGACATCCTGTCAGATATGATAATGGAGACCAAGGACTCCCGCCATCTCATAATGGAGACGAAGCAGACCAAATTGATATGACGGCAGTATCAACTCTCGATCGGCCACATGGTCTTGTCAAGGCAGATGCACACACATCCCCACGGAGCCGAACAGCCCCATGATGCACCCGAACATCGATCCCGGATCGATCATATAAAAAGTCGCAGGGGCCCTAGGCACGGATGCAACAGAGAAACTGCTGAAAGGGTTTCAGAGGGGGAAAGGGTTGTTTGTGTGGGCGGCAGCGCCGCCCACACGGGGGAGAAATTATTCATCGTGATGTTCAGGCGTTCATTCCGAACCTGATCTTCATGTCAGGTACCGGCCTGTCCCTGGTATCGGGAACTTCGATGTCCTTCATGGCATCGAAGAAGCTCTTCGTTATCGATTCCTTCTGCTTCTCGACGAACGCGATGATGCTGGAGTTCACTGCCTTGAACGCTTCCGTGAGTGTTGCATCAGGCATCTGCTTCAGCACGAGGTCGTTCTCGACAGTGACGGTGAGGGGGCAGACGGCCTTCAAGTGCCTGAGCCCTTCCGCCGCGGTAGCGGTCCTTGCGTTCTCGAAGGAGAACGGGTTGACGGCGATCGTGAACGTGATGACATTGAGGCTCTGCGCGATGTCGGCCACGATGGCGGCGGCACCGGATCCTGTCCCTCCGCCCATGCCTGCGATGATGAACACAGCATCATGGCCCCTGAGGGCGTCGCGGATCTCTTCCTCGTGTATCTTGGCGCACTGCCTTCCGATCCCTGCGTCTCCGCGGGCGCCTTCGCCCTTCGTTACTGCCTTGCAGATATAGAGCTTCTTATCGGCGTTTGTCTCGGCAAGTGCCGCCTTGTCCGTGTTGATTGCGATGGTGTCGACTGAGCAATATGACCAATACATGTCGCTGGCCACATTGCACCCCGCGCCGCCGACTCCGACGACTGCGATGCGAGGCTCTACCGACACTTCTATGTCATTGAGTATTGTTGTTCTCATTCGTTGCACCCCTTTTTCGATCGCTTAATGGGTTTGAAGAAACGGCGCCGGAAGGCGAAGAGTAACCCTCTTCGTCCCATCCTCCAACGGCGGCGTTTCTTAATCTTCGGGATCAGCGCATCTGTTTCGCAAGCTGCGCATTCTTGAATGAGCGGCTTGCGGATTCTTGGATGTCCTCATTCGAGATGATGGCATCCATTATGCACTTCCTTGCGAACTCTTCCTCGCTGAAGATCGTACCGATCTCCTTCATCCCTGCGAGTGTGTTCATCTGAACCTCGTTCAGACGGACGAAGATCCCGTTCTCGACGCTTCCTTGCGCGAGTATCGCGTTCCTGATGAAATCAGACACGTTCTGTCCGGGATGCTCAAGCAAGTAGCTCTCGATGATCTCGAGCTCCTCGTTTCCCATCCTGAGTGTCACGGATTTTCCGGCCATTTTCATCATTCCCGTATCGTGCTGAGCTGTAGAGTTCCCATCCCTGATGCTCAGAGATTACATTAATTACGGACTATTTATACTTTGTCTTACAGATGCAAGACAACGTCTTACAACCGAAATACGACAAAAAACATGCCGCCGTATCCCGATTGTCCTATGTATCCCCATACATATTACTAATCTATATAGCTGGCGGACAGGCGAGGCCGCCGACGCACACTCCCGACTTTCTTCAATGTTATATACGCGTGGTTCTTTCACGCAGATTATAAAGAAAGGGTGCGACCAAATGTCCTTCGATTACAGCGATATAGAGAAGAAATGGCAGGGTAGATGGGAAGAGGCGGGTCTTAACCGCTCTGAAAGGAACGAGGGCAAGCCTAAATTCATGCTGATCTTCGCATATCCGGGCGTTACCGGATATCTGCATGTAGGTCATATGAGAGGGTACACCTACGTCGATGCGATCGGCAGATACAAACGTATGACGGGCTACAATGTCCTGTTCCCCGTGGGGACCCATGCCACAGGCAACGGGGCCATCAGCCTCGCCAACAGGATCGCCAAGGGCGACGAGGGCATCATCGACTACCTCCTGAGGAACGGCTGTCCCGAATCCAAGCTCGATGACTTGAAAGACCCCATGTCCGTGGTCGAGTTCTTCAACGACGTCTACGTGAACGATTATTGGAAGAAGTTCGGGTTCCTGGCCGATTGGCGCAGGTTCACATGCACCCTGTACCCGGATTACGGCAAGTTCATACAGTGGCAGTTCCGGAAGCTCAACGACGTCGGGCTGCTCATGCAGAAACCGTATTACGCACCTGCCTGCCCCAGCTGCGGACCGGTCGCAGTGGACCCCTCCGAGACCGACCTGTCCAAAGGTGGCAACGCGGAAACGCAGGAGTACACCCTGCTGAAGTTCAGATGCGGCGATGTGTTCCTGGTGGCGGCCACCCTCAGACCTGAGACCGTTTACGGTCAGGTCTGCTTCTGGGTGAATCCGGATGTCGAGTACGCCAAGGTGTCGTACAAAGGTGAGACATGGATAGTCTCCCCCGAGGCTGCGGAGAAACTGAGCTTCCAGAAAGACGGCGTGGAGACTGTGGGAAGCATCCCCGGCCGCGACATGATCGGCTGGATGTGCGAAGCGCCGATGATACACCGCGAGATACCCGTCTTCCCCGCCTCGTTCTGCGATCCCGATGTCGGTTCCGGCCTCGTCACTTCCGTGCCGTCCGACGCTCCGGACGATTGGATATCCCTTGAAGCCGTGAAGAACGACCCCCGCATGGAATCCGAGTTCGGCCTGTCCAAGGACGTCATCGCTTCCGTCGTGCCCATATCGATAATATCGATGGACGGGTACGGAGACTTCCCTGCCAAGGACATGATAGACCGCCTCGGCATCACCGAGCCCGGAGACCCGAAACTGGTGGATGCGAAGAAGCAGGTGTACAAGGACGGATACCACATGGGCAGGATGAAGGATGTCTGCGGACCCTTCGCCGGCCTCCGTGTTGAAGAGGCCAAGGACATCATGAAGCAGAAGATGCTGGATTCCGGCGAGGCGGACCTGTTCTACGACCTCACCGAAGAGGTCGTCTGCAGATGCGGCGGCCGCGTCCACATCCACCGTATCGACGACCAGTGGTTCATCAACTACGGCGACGAACAGCTCACAAAGACGACCAGCGACCACTGCAGGGACATGACCATCAATCCTTCGGAATACTATGAGAACGTCCACGGCGTGCTCAATTGGTTCCGGGAGAGGGCATGCGCGCGCCTCGGCAACTGGCTTGGTACGAAATTCCCATTCGACGACAAATGGACGATAGAGGCCATATCGGATTCGACCCTTTATCCCATCTACTATCTGGTCTCCATGTATGCCAACGACGGCACCATCCGCCCCGACCAGATGACCGAGGAGTTCTTCGACTTCGTCATATTGGGCAAGGGAGACGCGCCGTCGGTATCCGCTTCCACCGGAATCCCCTGCGACGTACTGGTCAAGATCGGCGAGGATGTTGCCTACTGGTATCCCCTGGACCTCAACCTGGGCGGGAAAGAGCACATGACCGTCCACTTCCCCGTGTTCCTGTTCAATCACGTCGCGCTCCTGCCGGAGAAGATGTGGCCACGCGGCATCATGGTCAACTGGTATGTCACCGGGAAGAAGAGCAAGATCTCCAAATCCAAGGGCGGCGCCCAGCCCATCCCCGGAGCTGCGGGGAAGTTCGGCGTGGACTCCATGCGCCTCTATTATGCGCACGTGGCATCGCCGTTCGCGGATGTGGAGTGGGATGAGGACATCGTCATGTCTTACAAGCTGAGGATGGACCGCATCTGCACGCAGATCGAGGACATCGTCGCCTCTGACGCGGGATCGGTCAAATCTGATGTGGATGAATGGCTCCTCGCCCGCTTCAACACCCATATCTCGTCTATACGGACGGCCATGGACAGGTACGACCTCAGGCAGATGGCCACCACGGCGTACTTCGAGATGCTCAATGACATAAAGTGGTACATCCGCAGAGGCGGCAGGGACGCGGACACGATCCGCAAGGCCCTCAGGACATGGATCATTGCGATGATGCCGATCACCCCCCACTGTGCCGAGGAGCTGTGGGATATCGCAGGGTTCGAGGGCATGGTGTCCGAGGCGCAGCTTCCTGAGGCGGAGGAAGTGTCCCCGTGTGCCGAGTACGGCGAAGAGCTCATAAAATCCATAATGTCCGATGTAGGACAGGTAGTGAAGGTTGCCAAAATCGAGCCCAAGCGCGCGATAATCTACACTTCGCCCGCATGGAAGGTGAAGGTCATGGACATCGCCATCGGCATGCTCGCCGAGGGGAACCTGACCATACCGGACCTCACCAAGAAGTGCATGGCCGACCCGGACATAAGGTCCAACGGCAAGGCCGCATCCGAGATGGCCAAGAAGGTCGCCGTGGATTTCGCCAGGGCGACACCGGAATCCAAGATGGCGATGGTCAGGACCGATGAGACCGCCCTGCTGTCCGCAGCATCCGGATTCCTCGGATCCGAGCTCGGGTTCGGCGTGGAAGTGGTATCAGCGGATGACGGGGGCAAGTACGACCCTCAGGGGAAGGCGAAGGTCGCCGTGCCCGGAAGGCCTGCGATATACTTGGAATGATCAGGCGCCGTTCCACCTGGAAACCAGGTCGTTGTCCACACCGACCTGATCCAGGCACCTTCCCACCAAGAAGTCGATGATGTCGTCCGCGGTCTCCGGTCCGTTCCAGAATCCTGGGTTGGCATCCATTATGACGACGCCGCAACGGGCCAGCTTCAGCTCGTTCTCCAGCATTATGGCGCTCTTCGGCGTCTCCCTGATCAAGAGGACGAGCTTACGGTTCTCCTTTATGCAAACGGAGACCGCCCTCGATATGAGGGTGTCCGCTATGCCGTTGGCGAACTTTGCGACGCTGGATTCGCTGCATGGGGCGACGATCATGGCATCGTACCTGTAACTCCCGGAGGAGATGGTCGCGAACAGGTCCGAATCATCAAGGACGATGTCGGCCAATGAGCGGACCTCGTCGACGGACAGCCCCGTTTCATAAGGGATGATCTGTTCGGCGGTCTTGGAGACGACGAGTATCTTCTCACCGGGCAGTTCCTGTAGGAGGCGCACACCGTACGCACTGCCGGATGCCCCTGTGATTGCGACCACGAATCTCATGGACCAGACCATGGTTCCTTCTCGCATTTATCTGTATCGTGCCGTATCCTGTCGCCCGGACAGTCGCATCATTCGGTGGTCCCGCTTCGATGAAGGAAAGATTCATCATATCTGTGATCTGAATAATATTCGCAATTGTGTTAAAACGTCGGATTGCACATGAATTTATATGAATAAATTATATCATTATGGTGACCGGATGATTGTCCTGTTGCCATACGGCAAAACGTCATCAAAGGAGTCCGGAACAATCGGCCTCTTGATTCCGTTCGACGATCGTCACACATCTGCAGATAGATAGTGCGGTCTGCAGAGATTTCAGGAACACGGATAAGAGCACATAAAGCACCGGACGACCATACCAGCATAGATCCCGTCAACGGGATCGTCGGAATGTACCTACATCGAAGAAGACACATCCGAATATCAAACGAGGGCTGTACCTGCCATCCGATGGAATGAAATCGATCGTTCGACAAGCAGCAGAATCAGGCGCACATCCATTCGATGGGGCCAGATTTCACTGCCGGCTATGCTGCCGGCGGCCAAGCATCGAATGAAGAGGACGCAATCGCCGGTCACATCCATTCATATTGAAAACGAATCATGATCGCCATAACATACACACGGCGAATTCTACTTCGATTCGAACGAGTCTGTGCGTTCGGAGTTTTCCGAGTGCGTTGAACAACTATGGTCGGGGGACTCTATCATCTTGACGTGCTGTGATACTGACTTATTCACAGTTCGTCAACGGTTTGATACGCATGGATGCCCCAATGCCATATTTCTGTGCCGTAAAACGACTCGCATATCTCCAATACTGGCCATCTTCGATGCACCGTAAGTTGCGCCTACGAGGGTCAGCACGAGAAAGTGGTATTTCTGCGAGATATGACTTTTTTGCTTATCCATTGAAACACGATAATGTGCAAGTGTTCGTCTAGTATGTGCTTACAACCTGCGGATGTTCTATCCTATTCGTTTTTACTATTGGAATTAGAATCCAATATCATGTTGGATTATACATCCAATTTAAATAAACAATCGATAATTCCATTTCAGTGATCGGATGAGGTTCTCAAAGATTCAGATTGCGGCAATAGCGGCAGTCATCATAGTCCTTGCGGCGGGAGCGATCTATGTCGCTACAGGAATGCAGAATAACAGTAAAAGCACCTATGGCGACGGGGCGATAACCATCGTCACGCCCGTGGATTACAATGATAACACTGCATCTCAGGTGTATTCGAAGATACCTGAAAGAGTAGTCGTCGGATGCAATACTGCGTTGGACGCACTCCTGTATTTCGGCCTCGGCGACAGGATCATCGGCATGTACTACATCGAAGAAGACGTGCCCGACGAGTTGAAAAACGCGTATGGCGAGGTTGCCAAGAGGATAGGCGACGACCACATATTATCAGGGAACATCAGTCAGGCCGTCCTGACAGACTGGGAACCCGATTGCGTCATAGGTTGGGTGGCATGGTCTGATTCCAAACTGGGAAGCACCTCTTATTGGAACGCGATCGGATGCAACGTCTGGTCACTCCGTACGATGGTGGACATGAACAACATGGAGGGGATGAAACTCGATTACGACAACATCGGGAACATCTTCGATGTGAAGGATAAGACAGATGCGTTCATGGCCGGTCTGAATGGAAAGATCGCCAACGTCAAAGCGCTCCTTTCGGAGAAAAGCGTTAATTATGCCATGGAAGACGGCGTCCCCGACAAAGGGACCATCTGGTTCTACAACAAGGCGTTCATCAACAACCTCTTGAAGGACTGGGGGATAGTGAACGTGTTCGAGGATACCGGTTCTGGAACGCCCTATTCTGTTGCATATGACAGGGCGGACAAGATCGATGTTCTATTCGTGATCTGCTACAGGACGAACACCCTGAACGATACAGTCGATGCTTGGAAGGCAGATCCCGTATTATCGTCCTCGCCCGCAATAGTCAACGGGAAGTACTATGCTATGAACCTGAGCATCTCATATGGTGCGGATCCGACCGTCATGAACACGCTCGATATCCTCGTCAGCATCCTGAGCCGATGATCATGGTCTTCAAACCGTTTTCAAACAACTTCCATTGTACCCCGAGGCGGTTCCCATGAAGAAACTGGGAAATCTATCAACGATAGGTCTGATCGTGATCCTCGTCATATCGATGATCGCTATCTTGGCCTATTCGACCTTCACAGGAGCAGTGTCCATACCTTTCGACGAAGTGGTTCGCATCCTCATGAACAAGCTGTTCGGATACGGCGACATATCAGAAATACGTCCTGCGACCGTGGCGATCGTCTGGCAGCTGTATGCTCCGCGCGGATTGCTGGGATTGGTCATAGGTGCAGGATTGGCGCTTGTGGGCATCGTGATGCAGGCCATGGTACAGAACCCCCTCGCCGACCCATATATCCTGGGGATATCTTCAGGAGCTTCGCTGGGCGCGACATTCGCCATACTGATGGGATCGACCGTGCTAATGGGCACTGTGTTCTCATCATTCGGTGTGGAATTGTTCGCATTCCTCGGCGCGATGGTGGCATCCATCGCCGTATTCATGCTGTCGTCCATGGGCGGCAAGATAACCTCGACGAAACTTGTCCTTTCAGGCGTGATAGTGGCCTCGCTATGCGGAGCGTTTTCCAACCTCATCGTGTACATGGCACCCAATGCCACGCAGATGAGGGACCTGACATTCTGGATGATGGGATCTCTGAGCACAACTGGATTCGACACGGTCCTTATGTGCGCTGTGCCCCTGGTGATATGCATTGTGTTCTTCCTTACTCAGTTGCGCAATATGAATGCCATGATGCTTGGGGACGATACTGCCACTACGTTGGGGATCAACCTGTCGACGCTCAGGAAGATTTACATTGTGACCACTGCGTTTTTGGTGGCGATCCTGGTCTGTAATTGCGGGGTGATCGGTTTCATCGGTTTGATCATACCGCACATTGGCCGTGCGCTGGTAGGTACCAATCATTGGAGGTTATTCCCGATAACGGTGCTTCTGGGTGCGATATTCATGATGGTAGCCGACATATTGGCCCGTTCGTTCACGGCTTCGGAGATCCCCATCGGAATAATCACGGCAATATGTGGTGCACCTGTGTTCGCGTACATCATGATCACAAAATCATACGGTTTTGGAGCTGGTAGCAAATGAATATAACAACGAAGGATGTGGACGTCTCGGTCCCTCAGAAACGCATCGTGGAGTCTGCATCGCTGCATGTGGACGAAGGCGAATTCATTGGCCTCATAGGGCCGAACGGCAGCGGGAAATCAACCCTGCTGAAAACTATATATCGGGTAATGAAGAGGGACTCCGGTGACATCTTCATAGACGGAACATCGATGGACAAGATGCATCTGCGTGACAGCGCCCTGAAAATGGCGGTCGTCACACAGCATAACTACTACAATTTTGA
>CAZLEI010000010.1:0-41774 GCA_964558505.1 uncultured Methanomassiliicoccales archaeon
TACGTCATAGCGGGCGCCGCGATAGCGATCGTCGTGCTGAGCGCCATGGCGACCACGATGTTCAGGAAGAACTAAACCATTCGGAGGCAGAGGGTCCCTCGGCCCTCTGCCGATTTTTTTCTCATCTGCACATTGTTTACCATATCGGACCTCGGCTGATCTCATCGCCTGTGCCCGTGCCTGCAGAGCGTCCGGCAGGGCAGTGCCCGGGTCCGACGACCGAGATCGACGGGGACGCGATCATCCTGCGGATTCCGAGCCAACAACACGATCGGAACGTCCTGCATCCTGTCCGTCGGCAGGGTGGAACTACACCCCGTGCATTTCGGCCAGATGCCGTCCTGTCCCGCCGGATGAGCACCGCACGGAACGCATACAAGACATCCGAGCAGAAATTTCTCGTTTTTTCGATGATTATTCAATGATTCATTGAACTATTACAATTCCATTAGACAAATATCTAATGATAATCAAAACATTCATTCATTTGTTTGGTTTATGCAATACATTTAAATAATAACGTGCATCACTACCTATTATGGCAAACAGCAGGTTCAAAGCCGTGGAGGAAGCAGTCTCTCGTCCGGTAGTCCGCACAGAGCCGCCTGCAGCAGCAACATCAGAGTATTACGGATGCAACGTCTTCAACAGGAAGCAGATGAGGAAGTACCTCTCCAGCGAGACCCGTGAGAAGATATACGAGTCCATCGAGCAGGGCGTCGTCCTCGATCCCGGCATCGCGGAGCACGTCGCCGCCGGCATGAAGCGCTGGGCGATGGACATGGGCGCGACCCATTACACCCATTGGTTCCAGCCGCTCACCGGCGGCACCGCGGAGAAGCACGACTCCTTCGCGGAACCTTACGGGAAGGGGGACACGCTCGAGAAGTTCAGCGGCAAGCTCCTCGCCCAGCAGGAGCCGGATGCGTCGTCGTTCCCCAGCGGCGGCCTCAGGAACACGTTCGAGGCCAGAGGGTACACGGCATGGGACCCCTCGTCCCCGGCGTTCATCATCGGGGACACGCTGTGCATCCCCACGGTGTTCATCTCGTACACCGGCGAGGCCCTGGACTACAAGGCGCCGCTCCTCAAGTCCTGCAACGCGATCGCCAAGGCGACCGCCGACGTCCTCGAGTACTTCGGCATCAAGGACGACAGGGTCATGTCGTATCTCGGATGGGAGCAGGAGTACTTCCTGATCGATTCCGCCCTGTTCTCCCAGCGTCCTGACCTGGTCCTCGCGGACCGCACCCTCATGGGCCACAGCAGCGCGAGGAGCCAGCAGCTCGACGACCATTATTTCGGGTCCATACCCCCCAGGGCACTGGCGTTCATGCAGGACCTCGAGTACGAGGGCTACAAGCTGGGCATCCCCCTGAAGACCAGGCACAACGAGGTCGCGCCCAACCAGTTCGAGCTCGCCCCCGTGTACGAGGAGGCGAACCTCGCCAACGACCACAACCTGGTGATCATGTCGGTCATGAAGAACGTGGCAGAGCGCCACGGGTTCCAGGCGCTGTTCCACGAGAAGCCCTTCATGGGCGTGAACGGGTCCGGCAAGCATTGCAACTGGTCCATCGGCACCGAGTCCGGCATCGGCCTCCTGTCCCCCGGGAAGACGGACGAGGAGAACCTCAGGTTCCTCACATTCATGTCGATCGTCCTGGCCGCGGTCCATAAGAACAACGGGCTGCTGAAGGCGGTCATACTGACGGCCACCAACGCCCACAGGCTGGGGGCCAACGAGGCGCCTCCGGCGATCATCTCCTCGTTCCTCGGGACGCAGGTGACCAGCGCCTTCAACGAGCTCCTCGGCTCCAAGGACATGGTCAAGATCGGCGCGAAGTCCGGATACAGGCTCAGCATCCCCCAGGTGCCCGAGATCCTGATCGACAACACGGACAGGAACAGGACGTCGCCCTTCGCCTTCACCGGCAACAGGTTCGAGTTCAGGGCCGTCGGGTCCTCGGCGAACTGCTCGTCCGCCATCACCGTGCTCAACACCATCGTGGCCTACCAGCTGATGGAGTACAAGAAGGCGGTCGACAAGAGGATAGCCTCCGGGACCCCGGTCCTGCAGGCCGTGCTCGACGAGACCCGCGAGACCTACAGGTCCTGCAAGGACATATGCTTCGACGGCAACGGATACTCCGAGGAGTGGAAGGCCGAGGCCAAGCGCCGCGGCCTGGACTGCGAGACATCCGCACCCGCCGCCTACGACCAGTGCACCTCCAGGTCCACCGTCATGATATACGAGACGACGGGCGTCATGTCCGAAGTGGAGCTCAGGGCGAGGAACGAGGTCCGCTGGGAGATATACAGCAAGAAGGTGGAGATAGAGGAGAGGATCCTCAGCGACCTGTCCTCCAACCACGTCCTGCCCATCGCCATAAGGTACCAGACCATGCTCCTGGAGAACATCTCCGCCATGAAGGACGTGTTCGGTGACAAGTTCAAGGTGCATGCGGCCGACCAGATATCCGCGGTCGAGGACATGTCCGCGCACATCGGGGCGATCAGGAAGAAGGTCGCCGACATGGACGCCGTCACGGCCAAGGTCTCGTGTGTCGAGGACGAGCGCGAGAAGGCGATACGGTTCCACGACCTCATCGTCCCGCGCTTCGACGAGATCAGGGAGCACATAGACGCGCTCGAGATGGAGGTCGACGACCAGATGTGGCCGCTGCCCAAGTACCGCGAGCTCCTGTTCATACACTGAGGAATCCGGATGAGGGGCGAAGGGCTGTACGACCCGTCCTACGAGCAGGACTCCTGCGGCGTGGGCATGGCCGTCAATGTCGACGGGAAGAAGGACCACAGGATAGTGGAGTACGGGCTCCGCATACTGGAGAACATGGCCCACCGCGGCGCGGAGAACGCCGACGGCAAGACCGGGGACGGCGCCGGGATACTGGTGCAGATCCCTCACGACTTCATCGTGTCCCAGGGCGTGCAGGTCCCGGAGGCCGGGAGGTACGGAACGGGGATCGTGTTCCTGCCCGCCGACGCAGCATGCGCCGAGAAGTGCATGGACGTGCTCAGGTCCACGGTATCGTCCCACGGGCTCGTGCTCCTGGCCGAGCGCGAGGTTCCCGTGGACCACTCTGTCCCCGGCCCCATGGCATCCGCGACCGAGCC
Source organism: uncultured Methanomassiliicoccales archaeon (assembly GCA_964558505.1). GTDB lineage: Archaea > Thermoplasmatota > Thermoplasmata > Methanomassiliicoccales > Methanomethylophilaceae > CAYMPW01. The sequence continues at coordinate 3,139 of CAZLEI010000010.1, forward strand.
CCGCTGCGTCCAGGTGTTCGTCACGAGTTACGACGGCCCGGAGATGCTGGAGCACAAGCTGTTCCGCGTCAGGAAGATCGCCAGCAACCGGGTCTCGGTCATCGGCGGCACCTGCGCCGAGGATTTCTACATATGCAGCCTCTCCAACAGGACGATGGTGTACAAGGGGATGCTGACGCCCGCCCAGCTGAGGGAGTACTACAAGGACCTGTCCGACCCGAGGTTCAGGTCGTCGGTCGCCATGGTCCATTCCAGGTTCAGCACCAACACCTTCCCCATGTGGAAGCTGGCGCAGCCGTTCAGGATGCTCTGCCACAACGGGGAGATCAACACCATCCGCGGCAACCGCTCCTGGATGCGCGCCCGCGAGTCGGTCATGCGCTCCGAATGGGTGCCCGACCTCGGGGAGGTGTACCCGGTCGTCCAGGAGGGGATGAGCGACAGCGCGTCCCTGGACAATGTGTTCGAGTTCCTCACCATGACCGGCAAGAGCATGCCCAATGCGCTCAGCATCCTCATACCCGAGTCCTGGAACAACAAGAACCCGATCCCGGACAGCCTCAAGGCCTATTACGAGTACCACAGCATCCTCATGGAGCCGTGGGACGGCCCCGCCGCAGTGCTCTTCACCGACGGGAGGTACGCGGGCGGCATGCTAGACAGGAACGGCCTCCGTCCGACGCGCTACACGCTGACCAAGGACGGCGTGATGATAATGGCCTCCGAGTCGGGCGTGATCCAGGTCTCGGACGACAACGTCCAGGAGACCGGGCGCCTCAGGCCGGGGAAGATGCTCATGATAGACACTGCCACCGGCTCGATCCGCAGGGATGCCGACATCAAGGGCGAGCTGGCGGCCGCATATCCATACAGGGACTGGCTGGAGAAGAACCGCGTGGAGCTGGACCAGGTGTCCTCGGGCAGGGAGGTGGGACGTTCCTTCCCGGATCACCGCCAGCGCCTGATATCCTTCGGTTACTCCTCGGAGGACGTCACCAAGGGCATAGAGCCCATGGCATCCACGGGCAAGGAGCCGGTGGGCGCGATGGGGTTCGATGCTCCGCTCGCCGTGCTGTCGTCCAAGCCCCAGCGCCTGTTCTCGTATTTCAGGCAGTCCTTCGCGCAGGTCACCAATCCTCCGATCGACCCGATCAGGGAGGAGCTCGTCATGTCCGTGACGGGATACGTGGGCTCGATACACCAGAACATACTGGACCCGACGCCCAAGCACTGCAAGGTCGTGAAGCTCAAGCACCCGATCATCACCAACAGGGAGCTGGACCTGGTGAGGAACCTCAGGTACAAGGGGTTCAACACGGCCGTCCTGCAGATGACATTCCCGGTCAAGGACGGCCCCGCCGGCATGGAGAAGGCCATCAGGGACCTCTGCAGGAAGGCGGAGGCCGCCGTGGACGGCGGATACGCATACATCGTGCTCTCCGACAGGGAGGCAGGCAGGGACCGCGCCCCCATACCATCGCTGCTCGCGGTATCCGCCGTGCATCAGCATCTCGTCGAGAGGCGCAAGAGGATCCAGACCGCCCTGGTCGTGGAATCCGGGGAGCCCAGGGAGGTCATGCACTTCGCGCTCCTGTTCGGATACGGCGCCAATGCCGTCAACCCGTACATGGCGATCGCAGTCATCGACGACCTGTGCAGGGACGGCCAGATCCACATGGACGTCGGCACCGCCGAGGCCAACTACATCCATGCCCTCGAGAAGGGCCTGCTGAAGATAATGTCCAAGATGGGCATCGCGACCCTCCGGTCGTACCGCGGGTCCTGCCTCTTCGAGGCCGTCGGCCTGTCGGAATCCACGGTCCGCGCGTACTTCGGCGGGACCGTGTCCAGTGTCGGAGGGATCGGCACCGGGGACATAGCCCGCGAGGCCCTGGAGGCCCATGGCAGGTCGTTCCTCGGTACCGACGCGAATCCATTGGAGACGGACACGGGCGTCTACTCCTACAAGAGCGGAGGCGAGCTCCACTCCTGGAACCCTGCGTCGGTGAGGGCATTGCACCGTGCCGTGCGGGGGGACGACCAGTCATCGTACGACGAGTTCGCCAGGATGGAGGACGAGGGGATGTTCTTCCTCCGCGACCTGATGGACATCAAGTTCCAGTCGCCGATACCGATGGACGATGTTGAGTCCGCCGAATCCATCATGCGCAGGTTCGTCACCGGCGCGGTGTCGTTCGGGTCCATCAGCAAGGAGGCCCACGAGGCCATGGCCGAGGCGATGAACGCCATCGGCGGGCGCAGCAACACCGGGGAAGGCGGCGAGGACCCCGCGAGGTTCAGGTCTCTCCCAGACGGCAGGAACGTCCGCTCCGCCGTCAAGCAGATCGCATCTGGGAGGTTCGGCGTCACCGCAGAGTACCTGGTGAACGCCGACGAGATACAGATCAAGGTGGCCCAGGGGGCCAAGCCGGGAGAGGGAGGGCAGCTCCTCGGATCCAAGGTCGACGAGGTCATAGCCGCCACCAGGCACACCCTGCCAGGCATAACCTTGATATCGCCGCCTCCGCACCACGACATCTACTCCATCGAGGACCTCAAGCAGCTCATATTCGACATGAAGTGCATCAATCCGTCCGCCAGGGTGAGCGTCAAGCTGGTCGCCGAGGCGGGAGTGGGCACGGTGGCCGCAGGCGTGGCCAAGGCAGGTGCGGACATGATACTGATCAGCGGCGCCGAGGGCGGCACCGGGGCGAGCCCGGTATCGTCCATAAGGTATGCGGGGCTCCCGTGGGAGCTCGGACTCGCCGAGGCCCAGCAGACCCTCGTGGTCAACGGCCTGCGCGGAAAGGTGTCGCTGCAGACCGACGGTCAGCTGAAGACCGGGCGGGACGTGGTGATCGCCGCACTGCTCGGAGCGGAGGAGTACGGGTTCGCCACCGCGCCGATGGTCGCAATGGGCTGCATCATGTGCCGCAAGTGCCATACCAACACCTGCCCCGCGGGCATCGCCACCCAGGACCCGGAGAGGCGTGCGAAGTTCAAGGGCTCGGCCGCCCAGCTGATATCCTACTTCAGGTTCCTGGCCGAGGACGTCCGGAGGCAATTGGCCTCCATGGGCGCCCGCTCCCTCGCCGAGATCATCGGGCGCTCGGACCTCCTGGTCAAGAAGCAGGTCCCGGGCCAGAAGGCGTCCGGGGTCGACATATCGCGCATGACCGCCGTGGTCCCCGGCAAGAGGATGATCGACGAGGGGCAGAGCGACATCGTCGGGGACATCATAGACAAGAGGATCGTCCGCGATGCGGCACCTGCCCTGGACGGCGGGATACGCACGGAGCTGTCGTATCATCTGACCAACGTCGACCGCTCCGTGGGCACGATGCTGTCGGGCGCGGTCGCCAGGAGATGCGGGCATCTCCCCGAAGGCACGATAGACATAACGTTCACGGGCACGGCCGGGCAGAGCTTCGGCGCATTCCTCGCCGAGGGGATCACATTCACGCTGGAAGGAGAGGCCAACGATTACGTCGGCAAGGGGCTCTCCGGCGGGACCATATCGATATACCACAAGGTCGAGCCCTCCGAAGGCAACGTGATCGCGGGGAACACCCTGCTCTACGGCGCGACCTCCGGGCACGCGTACATATGCGGTTCCGTCGGCGAGAGGTTCTGCGTCCGCAACAGCGGCGCCACCGCCGTCGCCGAAGGCGTCGGGGACCACTGCTGCGAGTACATGACCGGGGGGCGCGTCGTCGTGCTCGGCCCCGCAGGGAGGAATTTCGCGGCCGGGATGTCCGCCGGCGTGGCCTACGTCCTCGACGAGGACGGGGAGTTCGACAGGCACTGCAACATGGACATGGTGGAGCTGTCGCTGGTGGAGGACAAGGCAGACCGCGAGGAGCTGAAGGCGATCATCCAGGAGCACCACCGGCGCACAGGCAGCAGGCGGGCCGAGCGCATATTGGACGCCTGGGATGACAGCATCGGGAGGTTCCTGAAGGTCATGCCCATAGGTTACAAGAAGCTGCTGGAGCAGAAGCGAGGCCTCAGGCCGGCCTCTCCCGTCTGCGCACCTCTGCCACCAGGGCGTCCTCGTAGTACCTCTGCTCGTCGAAGTGCCGGTTCATGTCGTCGAACATCAGGTACACCCATGCGACCAGGAACACTCCGCAGGTGATCAGCGTGAGTACGGCGAACAGCGGCATGGACCTGTAGGATATCGTCCGTTGGAATCCCGGCAGCGACATGCCGAGAGCGGATGCCTGGGCGTTGAACCTCTCCGAGAAGGTGATGAACCTGTCCTCGTGCTTCCGGGGGAACACGGTCATCGACGGGGCCATGAGCAGCACGATGACGGCCGAGAGGACGGATGTGGCGACTATCAACGGCAGGGCGTACGCTTGGAACCATGGGAACCAGACCGCCGCCATGCACACGACGGGCGGGAGCAGCAGGAACACGATCCTCCCCATGCGCCTCGGGCGCCTCTCCTCCTCGCGGATCCCCGAATCGGCGGACCGGAGGTTGCCGACATCCGCCCCGCACGCCTCCAGGTAATCGATCATGCCCGCCCTGAGGGATTCCTCGCGTTCGGAATGCGACGAGTTGCGCCTGAGGAGGGTGTAGAATATCGAGGCCAGGATGGTGCCCCCGATCACCACGATGGCCGCCGCCGAGAACAGGCTGCTCGCAGTCGGCGCGCTATTGGCCATGGACAGAATCAAGCGCAGCATGAACAGCCCGACGATCACGAGGTACGTCCCGAGGACCAGGGCAGCCACCGACGGCCTCATGACGGTGTCGGTATCGTCCCTGTCAGCGACAGAGGATATGATCCCGTTGGCCGCCGCTTTCCTGTCCATGGCGGTGCATCGTCGAACACAATCAAATAATCTCACCATGTTCTCCGATCGATGATGAGGGACATCCTGCATGCCGACATCGATGAACTGGCCGGCGGCCTCGGCCGCAGGATCATGGATGCCGCTCCTGCGGCAAGGGAGAAGCGCCCGCGGAAAAGGGCGCCCGTGTCCATGCTCGTCGCGGGCCTGGGAGGCCTACTGGTCGCTTCGATGTACCTGTACCGCCTGTTCCTCCTGATGCCCTCGGTCTCGGTGTCGGCCGACATGAGGGAGGCCACGGCGATCATGGCCATGATGATAGTGTCCTTCGTCCTGTACGCCGTATACATAACCAATGTGTTCCGTCTTTCCAGCGGCAGCCGCCGCGCATGGGCGTCCATAGAGAGGATGTCGCTCTCCTACATCCTGCTGACCGTGCTGAGCGTATACGGGCCGATCGATTTCTTCGTCATGGACGCATGGGGGCTGCCCTCATGGGCACTTGCCGTGTATATGGCCTGCCTGTCGGCATACATGATGATGCCGTCCGTCCGCCGGTTCTTCACGCCGGGTTACGCCGACGGGGAGGCGGGCGCGATGCAGTGGCTCATGCTGATCCTGGGAGTGGACCCGTTCAAGGGCAAGCGCCAGCACATCAGATGACGGCTTCCTGCTCCGGCGGGATTATCTTCTTCGCCAGGAAGGATATGGAGAGGCTGACGAGCACGCCGATCGCCAGGCCGGCGATGCCGACGCCCAGGTCCCCGATGCCGCTTATCCCGGGATATATCGTCACGACGGACCCCAATGTGAGGCCGAGGACGACCATGTACATCCCGCTGCGGTGATTGTCCAGCAGGTACCTGATGACCTTGGAGAACCCGAGGATTCCGATGAGGAGTCCGAGGCCAAGGGGGATCAGGAAGAAGAAATCCATCGTTGCGAATATCGTTATGTAGAAATTCTCGTAGAGGCCGAGCATCAGGAGCAGGGTGGAGCCGCTGATGCCGGGCATGAGCTTCGATATCGCCAGAAGGATGCCGCAGGCGAAGACGAGGATGAGATTGATGTAATTGTGTTCGAGGTTGGTCCCGCTCCCGCCGAGGAACACCGCGGATGCCGCGACTGCGAAACCGACAGCCAGCAGTAGGACGTCTTTCAGATTGAACGATTCACGTCCCCGCACAGCTTCCGTGGTGACATCCGGCAGCTGCCCGATGATGAGGCCGATGAACAGGAACATGGCGAACAGGTACATGTTGTCCGTGAGCCAGACGATGGCGTTGGACGGGAGCCACATCCCCAGGACGATTCCGACGCCCAGGGTGACCAGGAACAGAAGGTCCTTGCGGATGGACTTCGAGAGCTTGTCCAGGTCGCGGATGAGACGGTCGTACACTCCGAAGATGACGGCCAGCGTTCCTCCGCTGACCCCGGGCACCTGGGATGCCATGCCGATGAAGAATCCGGCGATCACATTGCGCAACGAGGTCACGGCACCGCTCATGACGGCGCCATGCTGTCCCCGTATTATAAGAGTTGGTGTAGGTGTCCTGTCCGCCGTCCTCCCGGATATGATCCCGCACGCATACGTATAGTCGCATAATCCTTCGGGATCCCCTCCGTGAAACCCTCCGAAGCGCGATTTACATACTATCTACTCGTGGACATAATGTGAAAAACTTATATAGAAGAACAAACTTTATCCGAATCAGAATTCCGGGAACGGAATATACTAACGGAGTGAATAAACATGGGAATGGGCAACGCACCAGTCATCATCCTCAGGGAAGGAACGAAAAGGGACAAAGGAAAGGACGCGCAGTTCAACAACATCAGTGCGGCCAGGGCGATCTCTGACTCAGTCAGGAGCAGCCTCGGCCCCAGGGGTATGGACAAGATGCTCGTCGACTCCATGGGCGATGTCGTCATCACCAACGACGGTGTGACGATCCTCAAGGAGATGGACGTACAGCACCCCGCGGCGAAGATGCTCGTGGAGGTCGCGAAGACACAGGACGCAGAGGTCGGGGACGGAACCACGACATCGGTCATCCTCGCAGGCGAGCTCCTCAAGAAGGCAACCGACCTGATCGACTCCAACGTCCACCCGACGATCATCGCAAGCGGGTACAGGCTTGCGAACGAGAAAGCGCAGGAGATACTCGTGAAGATCTCCAAGAAAGTCACGATCAAAGACGACAAGCTCCTGAAGCTCATCGCCGAGACCGCGATGATCAGCAAACAGGTCAACAGCTCCAAAGAGTACTTCGGCGACCTCGTCGTCGACGCGGTCAAGACCATCGTCGAGGAGAAGGACGGCAAGTACACTGCAGACCTCAAGAACATCCAGACAGTCCAGAAATCCGGCGGGTCCATGGAGGACACGACCGTAGTCAAAGGACTCATCATCGACAAGGAGCCCGTACAGGCATCCATGCCGAAATCCATCAAGGACGCGAAGATCGCCCTGATCGACTCGCCCATCGAGGTCAAGAAGACCGAGATCGACGCCAAGATCGAGATCACCGCACCCGATCAGCTCGCAGCGTTCCTCGCAGAAGAGGAGAACATGCTGAAGAAGATGGTCGCCAAGATCAAGGCCGCAGGCGCGAACGTCGTCTTCTGCCAGAAGGGGATCGACGACCTGGCGCAGCACTTCCTCGCCAAAGAGGGGATCTACGCATGCAGGCGCGTCAAGAAGTCCGACATGGAGAGGCTCGCCAAATCCACCGGCGCCAACCTGGTCGCCAAGATCGACGAGATCGACGAATCCGATCTGGGATTCGCGGCATCCGTCGAACTGAAGAAGATCGAGGACGAGGAGATGACCTTCATCACCGGCGTCAAAGACCCCAAGACCGTGTCTGTCCTGATCAGGGGCGGAACCAGCCACGTCACCAGCGAGATCGAGAGGTCCCTGGTGGACGCATGGTCCGTCGTCAGGGTAGCGATCGAGGACGGCATGATGGTCACCGGCGGCGGATCCACAGCGATGGAGATCGCCATGGGCCTCAGGGACTACGCGGCATCCGTCGGCGGCAGGGCGCAGATCGCCATCGAGGCATACGCCTCGGCAATGGAGGTCATCCCCACCACGCTCGCGGAGAACGCTGGACTCGACCCCATCGATGTCGTCATCGAGATGAGGAAGCAGCACAAAGAGGGCAAGGTATACGCAGGCCTGAACCCCTTCTCCGGCAAGGTGGAGGACATGTTCAAACTGAACGTCATCGAGCCCTACAGGATCGGCAAACAGGCGATCAACTCCGCCACCGATGCAGCCGTCATGATCCTCAGGATCGACGACGTCATCGCGGCACGCGGCACCCCCATGCCCCAGATGCCCCCGGGAGGACCCGGCGGAATGGGAATGGACGACTGATCCTCAAACACCAATCAAACGGGGGGCCAAGGCCCCCCTTCAACACTTATCCAGGACCTAATGAGCGTGACCGTATGACTGCAAAGTCTGAAAAGAAGGAAGAGAAGAAGAAGGCGGCGAACGAGGAGCTTGCCAAGATGCAGGAGGACCTCGACAAGGCCAACGCCGATGCCGGGAAATACCTCGACATGGCCCGCAGGCTGCAGGCCGACTTCGACAACTTCAGGAAAAGGACGCAGCGCGAGAACGAGGAGTTCAGGAAGTTCGCGTCCGAGGACGTCGTGAAGGACATGCTCGGGATCGTGGACGACCTGGACCGCGCCCTGAACAGCGCAACCGAGGAGAACGACCTCGTGAAAGGCGTCAGGAGCATCAGGCAGAACATGATCAAGGCCCTGGAGGCCAAAGGACTGAAGGAGATACCCGCGGACGGCAAGTTCGATCCCGAGTACCACGAGGCTCTGTGCGCCGTGGACGGGGACGAGGACGGCAATATCGCCGAGGTGTTCCAGAAAGGATACACACTCAACGGGCGCGTCGTGAGGTTCGCCAAGGTCAAAGTGACAAAGAAAACGGAAGATAAAACAGAAGGTGAGTAGACATGTCAAGAATAATTGGAATCGATTTGGGTACAAGCAACTCTGCCGCCTCTATCATGGAAGGCGGCAGGCCGACGATGATCCCCTCAGCGGAAGGGACGAGCGCCGGCGGGAAATCCTTCCCGTCGTACGTAGCATTCACAAAGGACGGTCAGCTCCTTGTCGGAGAACCTGCCCGCAGGCAGGCCGTGACGAACCCTGACGGAACGATCAAGAACGTGAAGAGGAAGATGGGCAGCGACGAGAAGGTCACCGCCCAGGGGAAGGAGTACACCCCCCAGCAGATCTCCGCGTTCATACTGCAGAAGATCAAGAGGGACAGCGAGGCATACCTCGGGGAGACCATCGACAAAGCGGTCATCACCGTGCCCGCCTACTTCAACGACAACCAGAGGCAGGCCACCAAGGACGCCGGCGCCATCGCCGGACTGGATGTGGTGCGCATCATCAACGAGCCCACGGCCGCAGCTCTGGCATACGGATTGGACAAAGGGAACACCGAGCAGAGGATCATGGTGTTCGACCTCGGCGGAGGAACGCTGGATGTCACCATCATGGACTTCAGCGACGGGGTCTTCGAGGTGCTCTCCACCTCCGGTGACACCAAGCTCGGCGGGTCCGACATGGACGAGGCGGTCACAAGCTATGTGATCAAGCAGTTCCAGAACGAGACGGGCGTGGACCTCTCGAAGGACAACATGGCCTTCTGGAGGGTCCGCGAGGCGTGCGAGAAGGCGAAGATAGAGCTTTCCACGACCATGCAGACCGAGGTCAACCTGCCCTTCATCACGTCGGATGCCAGTGGCCCCAAGCACCTGATCCAGACCCTGACCCGCGCAAAGCTGGAGGAGCTCGTCGAGCCGATCGTCAAGAGGTGCAAGCAGTCCATCACCCAGGCGATGAGCGATGCGAACCTCAAGAGCGACAACATCGACAAGATCATCATGGTCGGCGGCCCGACGAGGATGCCCATCGTGCAGAACTTCGTCGAGAGCGTCGTCGGATCCAAGATCCAGCGCGGCATCGACCCGATGGAGTGCGTCTCCATGGGAGCGTCGATCCAGGGAGCGGTCCTGGCCGGAGAGGTCAAGGACGTGCTCTTGCTGGACGTCACCCCGCTGTCCCTGGGCATCGAGACCCTGGGCGGCATCGCAACGAAGCTGATCGACAGGAACACGACCATACCCACCAAGAAGAGCCAGGTGTTCTCCACAGCGGCAGACAACCAGCCCAGTGTGGAGATCAACGTGGTCCAGGGAGAGAGGGAGATGGCCGCAGACAACACGAGCCTCGGCAAGTTCACCCTCGACGGCATACCCCCGGCACGCCGCGGCGTCCCTCAGATCGAGGTCACCTTCGACATCGATGCCAACGGAATAATCAACGTGTCCGCCAAGGACAAGGGGACCGGGAAGGAGCAGAAGATCACCATCGCCTCCTCCAACAAGCTCAGCAAGGACGAGATCGACAACATGGTCAAGCAGGCCGAGCAGTTCGCCGACGCGGACAAGAAGAAGCGCGAGGAGATCGAGGTCAAGAACCAGGTGGAGACCACAATCCACACGGTCCGCGAGTCCCTCAACGAGCTCGGGGACAAGGTCTCCAACGAGGAGAGGACCTCCGTCGAGGCCGCGATCTCGGACCTGGAGAAGGCCCGCGACAGCGGCGACGTCGAGAGCATGAAGAAGAAGATGGACGACCTCTACAAGGCCATGGCCCCCATCTCGGAGAAAGTGTACAAGGAGGCCCAGCAGGCCGCCGGATCCCAGCAGTCCGCAGGTCCCCAGGAGGGGGCACAGCAGAAGGCGCAGGAGTCCGCGGGCAAGGGCGCCGACTACGTGGACGCCGACTACAAGATCGTGGATGACGAGTGACCATGCCGACGGACTACTACGAGGTGCTGGGCGTCACCAAGGACGCCACACCCGATGAGATAAAGCGGGCGTACCGCTCGCTGGCGAAGAAATACCACCCCGACGTGACTACGGAGGACAAGGACGCGGCCGAGGCCAAGTTCAAGGAGGTCTCCGAGGCATACGAGGTGCTGTCGGATGCCGAGAAGAGGAAGACCTACGACCAGTACGGATTCGCCGGCGTGAACCAGCAGTTCAGCGGCGGCGGGTTCTCCTGGGACGACTTCACCCACTACGACGACATCAGCGACATCTTCGGGGATCTCTTCGGGGGCATGTTCGGCGGCGGGCGCAGGTCGTCCCGCTCGCAGAGCTCAGCACGCTCGGGGGAGTCCCTCAGGTATGATGTCGAGATATCGCTCAAGGACGTGCTGGACGGCAAGGACATCGAGGTGTCCGTGCCGCACACCGTCAACTGTTCCAGCTGCCATGGGACGGGCGGGAAGGGCGGCAACGTCCACACCTGCTCGAAATGCGGTGGCGAGGGCAGGGTACAGATGGTCAGGAACACGCCCTTCGGGCAGATGATGTCCGTCGGGGAGTGCCCGTCATGCCACGGGTCCGGGAAGTCCTTCGACGAGAAGTGCCCGGACTGCCGCGGCAGCGGAAGGCAGCAGAAGACGACCAAGGTCTCCGTCAAGATCCCCAAGGGGATCGAGGACGGCTCCAACCTCAGGGTCCCGGGAGCGGGCGACGCCGGATACAACGGCGGAGCGGCCGGGGACCTGTACGTCGTGGTCCACGTGAAGCCGGACAAGCTCTTCGAGCGCGACGGCATGAACCTGTGGACCGGAGTGACGACCACGTACCCGAGGCTGGTCCTCGGAGGCGAGGCGGAGGTCAAGACCCTGGACGGGGAGACCGCTCAGCTGAGGATACCCGCGGGGACGCAGGTGGGCGCGGTGCTGAGGATCCAGGGCAAAGGCCTGACCAAGCTGAACTCCAGCATCCGCGGGGACCTGTTCGTCAGGGTCCGCATCGATGTGCCTTCGAAGGTGTCCGAGGTGGAGAAGGAGTACCTCAAGAAGCTGGACGAGAACGCCGGCAAGAGGACGTCCACCACCAAGGCATCGTCCAAGATCAAGAAGAAGTTCGGGATCTGAAACCATTCAACGGACCGTGCGCCCCTCGATCGCGAAGGGTGCGCGGTCCCATCTATTCTCCACGGTTCCATGATGCACGCGGTCCGGGCATCAAGCGGACTGGACCTCTTTTATTTGGGCTTTCCATTAATATACAGTTAATGCGATGTTAGGATTCAAACAAGAGGTATACCGATGATTATCACTGGTGGAAGGTCTGACATTATTGTCCAATGGTTCTCGTCTGATTATGTGAGATCTCACAAGGAGGCTTTCAGGCGGATCACTGTGAATCCCGGAGAGGTCCTGATGACCCTCCGCAAAGGAAAGGTCGAGGAGATCGTCACCGAGACTCAGATGAGCATATCCGGGGGTCTGGTGGAGAAGATCGTCAACGCCTTCAAGGGCGGCGACGACGGGATGCAGCTGGTCATGGTGGACGTGCGCCCCAAGCAGCTGTCGCTGCCGTTCCTCTGCTATTCCAAGGACAGGGCGAAGATCAAGGGCGCGGTCAACATGGTGATCCGTTTCTCCGCACCGGATGTGATGAGGGCGATGAACCTTCTGACCGAGCCCCTCCTGACCAACGCCAAATGGCCTGCGGAGGATGTGGGGAAGATCAAAGAGGTCACGTTGGAGGACCTGACCGACATCATCGGCCACGGGACCAATGTGGACATCGACTGCCATGTGGTCTCCAGGTACGATTCATCCGAGATCGGCGATAACAGGATCAAGGTGTCCGAAGAGGTCACCCGCATAGTCAACAACATGACCCCCCATTGGTCCAACTACGGCATACGCGTGGAGCACATACAGACCGAGGTCTCCGAGAATCAGTACGAGGACGTCATGCGCGAGGCGGCGCTGATGAAGAAGAAGCACCTCCTCGACGACATAAAGTACAGCGATGACGCCAAGCAGCTGGACCTCAAGAAGAACCTGGAGAAACTGGTCATCCAGAACGGCGGGGAGCTCGAGGTCGCCAAGGTCGTGGCGGATTACGATACCGCCAAGGCCACGATGGCCGGCAACATCGAGCTGGAGGACATGGAGCGCAACGCCAAGATGAAGGCAGAGTCCGAACTCCTCGCTCATGATATAGACAAGGGCATAACCGAGGCGGAAGGCAAGAAGAGGATCCGTCAGCTGGAGATCGAGATCGCCAAGTCCGACGACGACTATTCCGTTGAAGCGCTCGTGAAGAAGGCGGCCGCCGAGGCGGAGGCTTACAAGAAGACCAAGGATGCCGAGGTCTACGGCATGGACAAAGAGCAGGACGTGAAACTGAAGGCCCTCAACGAGATGGCATCCATCGACATGAAGCTCGGCGCGGCAGAGGCCCAGAACGAGATCAGCAAGAGGGAGGCGGAGGCCCGGCTCGAGGAGACGCGCAAGACCATCGAGTACCAGATATCGATAGCGGCCAAGGACGCGTACACAGAAGGCTACAAGGAAGGATTCGAGACCGCACAGCGCAGCGCACTGCAGTTCAACGAGTCCCAGGCAAGGAATCTGGCGGCAGCCAACAACGCGAGCTATGTGAGCATGGCATCGGGATGCCCCAAGTGCAACGACAGCATCCGTGCCGGCATGACGTTCTGCAGCGGGTGCGGGAAGCGCCTTTGAGGAGGATCCATCATGGGAAGTGCAGAGAGAGCAGAGAGGAGAGCGGCGAAGGAGAAGATGTACAGCGACGAGGTCCAGGACCTCCTGTCCAAGACCGCCCAGGTCATGGGAGAGAACAAATCACTGTATGTGAAGCCGAAAAGACTGTTGGAGATAGGCAAGAACCGTGCGCTGTCCAAACCGAAACGCGCACTCAGGCCGCTCAGGAAGGCATACGCCTTGGCCTACAAAGAATCGTCAATAGCGTCGACCTACGGGGATTCCATATACATGCTCACCAAGGATGCGAGCTCCCCCGAAGGGAAGAACCTCGAGAAGCTTGTGACCAAGTACAAGAACTCTCTGGGAAAGGGGAACCTCAGGGTTGCAGGGCGCGTCGCCGCCGAGGTTTCCAGGCTGGCCGCGTTGACCGAATACGATCAGATTGCCGACATGACCCTTTCGCCGTCGGTGCTGAAAGAAGGGGACAATGCCTGCGTACTGACGATATCCAGCAAACTGGAGAAGATGGTGACGATCAACTGCATAGAATATTCGTGCAAAGGCGCGGACGTAAGGGCGGAGACAGTGATGTCGAGGCCGCTGCCGGCGAAGTCCCAGCAGACCTACGATCTGACGATAGTCCCCACTGTGTCCGCCGAAGCCTCGGTCAGGGTCATCATGAGGTACACCGTGGATGCGCACTCCGAAAGGATGCAGAAGACAGTGTTCAACGTCAAGATAGACAGCTCCGGATGACACTGCCTCGCCGACAGTCGTCCGACAGCGGAGCTTGCCGTTCCGCTGTCGGCAATCCCGGGGCGAATCTTTTATTATTTGCCATATCTCATTTATAATAGCCAAAGCGATGCCGCATACATGCTGGGCCGTAAGAGGAAGCAGGATGAGGAGAATGACGAAACCGCCGGTTCCCAATCCGAAGAGGTGCAGATAGATCCGGAGATACTCGAAAAGGCTTACAATCTGGACAGTTTGAACGCCGTCAAGAAAGAAGCTGCCACGAGGTTCTTTGTCACCTACAAGGATCAGGCGCACATCCTGGATCTCATAAAGGTTTCTTTGGAAGCGAAGAGCGCTCCGTCGAGGAACATCATACACGGAGCGATAACCTCTGTGGCCACCACCCATCCGCATTGCCTCAGGGAGCTCATCGTGCATCCCGAGTACGGGCCGATCTTCGAAGTGTCCAGGCAGGTGCGTTTGGACATGAGGGGCTGCGAGCACGCGGTCAGCATCAGGGATGTCGAGGCATTGTGCGAGGCCGGCCATATCCGCTGCCTCGAGATCGCCATCGAGATCTGCAAGAACGACACGATGATACTGATGAACTGCCTCCCGTTCCTGTTGACAGCATCCGCGAAGTATCCGGCGATCAACAAGACGGCCGTGGAGATGCTGTCCAAAGCCAATGTGGGGACGAACGAGATCGCCATCATGCGCGCAGAGGCCGGACGCCGTCAGGGGCCGGATCGCCCTCCATACGAAATAGACGAGATATTCGCAACGCTGGTCAAGAACAACTCCGAATCCTTCGGCGAGGACGACCTGAAGATCCTGATGAAAGCGGGACCGCGCACCGCCCAAGTGATCATCACGGTGATGAAGAACCGCGGGATAGTGACGGGGGTCCTCGACGCCATGGACAGTCAGGACATGGAGATCAAGACCAAGGCGAAGATCGCGCTGATGTCCACCAACACGACGGACCCTAAGGCGTTGGCGGCCTGCATAGGGGACGACAACGACATCAACGAATGGTGCCTGTCACAGCTGTCGAAGCTCCTCAACAACATCGATGCCAGATACGCGATCCTGTCGATGGTGAAGGACGGCGACGAGCTCCTGAGCAAGAAGGCGGCGGAGGTCCTCGTCAACGGTCCGCCGTGCACGGACATGTCGTATCTGGTGGAATCCTCTCTCTGCGGCCGCGACCAGAAGCTGTACCAGTCTTCCCTGGGGATCATGGGGAAGATCTGCGTTTCTATGAAGAACTCCGAGCAGGTTCGCACGAAGACCGCCAAGGCCATGATGTCCGTCGTCGTCAAGAGCGACGGCGAGGTGCAGAAGTACGCCAGCGCGGTATTCTCGAAGGTATGCGGCCCTATGGCGTTGAATCTGCTGGATTACATCTCATCCCCCAACAAGGCCGTGCGGGTGACCATGCTAAGGTCCATGGGCGACAATCCGCCTCCCGCGGCCGTGGCCGCGGCATCCAGAAGCGCTTACCCGGAGGTTCAGAAATGGGCCCTGTCCAAGATGCGCCGCACCCCGGAGGATCTGGCCATGTGCGCTTCCAACCTGGGAGGGTCGGACGATACTTACAAAGTGTCTATCCTGGAAGTGTACGGGGCGGACATGCTGAAGTACGCCGACGATTCCGGGAAGAACGTGTTCGCCGATCCGGTGGTTCTCCTGTGCAGGTCGCAGTCGCCCGAGGTCCGCGCGGCGGCACTTGCCGCCGTTGCAGAGGTGGGGTTCAAGGCCGCAGACCAGGGTGTCACCGCCGGGCTCGACGATCCGGATCCCGCAGTCCGTGCGGCGGCGGTATCGGCATCGAAGACGGTGCTCCGCGATCCGGCCGTGGTGCAGAAGGCCCTCGACGATCCGGATCCGAGGGTCAGGTCCGAGGGGGCGACTCTCGCCACGATATTCGAGACGGAAGAATCAATATCGGTGCTGCAGAAGTTGCTGAGAGACGACGACGCTTTCGTGGCGTACCATTCCGTGACGGCGTTGGGCGTCATGGGCGACGCGTCGTCGATAGGCGACATGAAGGCGCTCTTGAAGAGCAAGAACCCGCTCGTCCGGGCAGGCGCCATCAGGGCAATCGGCCTGATAGGGGATCCGGTGGCGATGGAACTCGCCGCGGACCACGCATCGGACGAAAGCGAGAATGTCAAGAGATGGGCGCTGTGGACGGCGGCCCAGACCTCATCGCCCGCCCATCTGGACGAGATGTTCGAGTACTTGGGCAATCTGGATCCGGAGGATGACGACGGCAAAAAGTCCGATAAAGAGCTGTGCGTGGATGCCAGCATCGACGATTCCCCGCTTCTTTACGCCATCGCGAAGTACCTCGAGAGGATCGGCAACAGGTCCAGGGACGAGAACACCACGCGCGCAGGCAACGTATCGGTGGCGAAGGCCCTCAAGGCGGCCGTCGGGAGGTCCAGCGAGAATTTCGGGACCATAGTCAACAGTGCGGTCTCGCCCGGGTTCCTGGAGAAGAAGGGCAACCTGTCGCTCGGCCTGTCCATACCGGACCCCATAGAGCTGAACATAATGCAGGATGTGGACGGCGTATTGCTGGAGAACAAGAACCCGTTCACCGTTGTGATCAGCGAGGTGTCCACGAAAACGCTCGATCACATCGCCGTATCTTACAATGAGACGGTATCGGTGCCGCCTCACTCTTCGGCATCGGTCATGATGAGCGTGTTGAGCAAATCGCAGGGGACCCTTCCGGTAATCCTCCACTTCTCCGTCTCCTATCTGGGGGTCAAGGAGGACCAGGACATAACGACATCCATCAACGTGATCGACAAGAACGATACCGCGGTATCCGTCAGGAGGAGGAGCGCACCGGGCGACGACAACTGGATGGAGCTGTACGACGACCTGGGCGTCATAGGCATCGGAGGGATGGCGGTGGTCCACAAAGTGGTCTCGAAGGGCGACAACAAGATATACGCCCTGAAGACCCCCAAGGACGACGTCGACGGCGACCAGACTCGCGTGGAGGACACTGCCGCGACAGACCGCTTCATCGACGAGATGAAGACGTGGATGGAGGTGACCGAGAGGAAGCCCCGTGCCGCAGTCAGGATACTGAAGGTCGGAAGGGCCCCGTCGGCGTGGATGCTCATGGAGCTTGCCACGGAATCGTTGGCGGACAGGCTGACCAGGGGGATCGACATCGACGAGGCCGTCGAGATATCATGCAAGGTGTTGGATTCCCTCTACAGCATCCACGAGATCGGCATCTGCCATTCCGATGTGAAACCGGCCAACATAATGATGGTGGAAGGAAGATGGAAGCTGTCGGATTTCGGCATCGCCAACACCACCGCCGCCGAAGGGATGTTGAGGTACGGGACGCCCATGTACTCGTCGCCGGAACAGGCCAGCGGAGGGGAGCCCACCGCCGAGAGCGACGTGTGGCAGGCGGCGATAATGACATATCAGCTGATGACGGGCCGGCTCCCCTACGGCGACGACGGCGACTGGTCCAAGAACGGCACTTACGAGAAAGTTGTGAAGACCGGGCCGGACTTCTCCGGCATCCCCGAGGAGTACGCGGACGTCCTCCGCCGTGCGACCGATAAGGACCCGGCCAACCGTCCGAGCGCCAGCGACTTCCGCCAGGACCTGGACGATGTGAGGTCCGCATCGAGGAATGGCGCCTGATGCCGAACCCCGATCGCGCATCCGGGGCCCTCGAAGGGCCCGGTATGCTGGTGGAGTGGATGACCGAGGTCGGCACCCGTAAGAGCAATCAGGACATGGTCGGAGCCGCTGTATGCTCGGAAGGGATATGGAAGGTCTCCATGTCCGGCAGGGACGACATCGCGATCGAGTCGGAGCAGGGCGGGGAGATCTCGATAGCCGTCTTGGCGGACGGCGTCGGAGGCGTGCCGAGGGGGGACGAGGCCAGCAGCGCCGCGGTGGACAGCGTGCTGAACACGATCGTGAAAGCGGTGATATCCGAGGATGACGCCGAGGACCTGCTGAGGTTCGCCGTACTCACCGCCAACATGGCGGTGAGGGCGCTGTCGGGGCCGTTCACCACGCTCGTCATGGCGGCGGTGTTGGACGGGCGCGCGTTCATATGCCATTCGGGGGACAGCAGATGCTATGCGTTGGCGGAGAAGTCGGTATGGAGGACAAGGGATCATTCCACGGTCGAACAGCAGGACGGCTGGGATTTCGAAGGAGGCGGAGGCGGACCGTTGACATCATGTCTGGGACAGCTTGATTGCGGAGCGGAGGTCGTCGATATCGGATGCAGATGGAAGACGCTGCTCCTGACGTCGGACGGATACCACGGCGTGTTCGAGACGTTCACCGTGGCCTCCAACATCGACGATCCATTGGAAGCCATGGTCGCCGACGCGGGTGCGCGCGGGTCCAACGACAACATATCCGTCGTGCGCATCCGCAGGCAGTGATCAGACATCGTATATCTTGATGAACAGGGCATTGCCGACGGAGATGTCGGATTGGTACGGAAGGGGTTCGAAGCATCCGTTCTTGCAGGGTGTGCTGCCAATGCGCACGTACCCTTCGCTGGTGTTGTCGGAATAGACGTACAGCGCCTTGCCGATCCTGAAGATGAACACGGGCTTGCGCGATATGCGCTTGTCGTATTCCGTCTGGCTCGAACGCCTGTACTCGGTGCCGTTCTTGGCCGTGATGGCCAAGGTGTTGTTCCCGTCTATGACGATGCGCCTGATGACGATGAACTCCCTCAGACGGAACACTATCGGGTCGAGGCCCAGGTATGTGGCCTTGGTGTTGGGTTTGCCCTGGGTGATGTTGACGGAGCCAGTCGTCCTGATGTCCTTGCCCTCCAGGGAGTCCTCGCTTCCGGTGACATCGCCCGTGGAGTAGATGCTGTTCTTGCGCTTCAGGGCTATCACGCCCTCGGTCTCCGCTTCCAGCTCCAGTTCTCTGAGGAGCTTCTCGCCTCTTTTGATGAGGTCGGCCCTCGAAGGGCCGTCAGACGGATGTTTACCGATCTCGGGAGGCACAGGTGTCTGTGCAGGCTCGGCGGTAACGGCGGGGGCCGGCCGGGAAGTGGGCGCAGGTGCGGGCGCGTCGGCAGCTTGGGCGGTCTCCGGAACCGCAGGATCCCCGGTGCGGTCCGCGGCAGGCACGCCGAATTCATCCCTCATGATCTGCTCTGTCCTCTTCTTCGAGAACAAGGCAGCATAGCGTTCGGCCGCGGCATTGCAATCAGGTATCGGAGTGCTCTGTGATCCATCTTCCAAGGTGACACCAGCCACATCAAATGGCCCGTAAGGCTCGTATGATGTTGCTCCGTATCGCAGTTCGAATATATTTGAGATCGGGCATGAATCTGCGACGGAAGGCGGATCGCTGGTTCAAAACAGGTTCGATGCAGGTTTTGGAACCGAAGGAGATGCATCCGGAAACCGGACAATTATATCGTGTTGTTACGTATGATTTTATTACATACGACAGCGATACGGCACTCATGGCGACACCGTGGATGTCAGCAGATCGGAGGGGTAGGCATTTCTGAAGACACAGGCACGATTCAGAGCATCCAATCGACTGTAAAGGACATGAATGCGAAAGTTCAAGCGATGAAGGACGACATGGTCAAGGTCCAGTCCAACATGGTCCATGTAAAGACAGAAGTGACATCCCTCTCTTCAGAGTTGGATTCGCTATCCAGAAGTTTCACCAATTTCATGAAAATCTCCGAGGGCCGTCACCATCTGTCCCTGGCCGAAACGCGCATCATCAAGATCCGCCAGGAACTGGAGATCAAGTTCGGGCATTATGCCGAGATACGCAGGACCACCACCGGCATCCTCCAGGCAACAGACGTTGGGATCATCCGTTCATCCACGATCAAGAACGTGACCGAAGAACTGATGATCACCACTCCGAATTATTGGCTGGCACCGTGTCTGGTCGCCTTGTCTGCATGGATATCGGACGAGCAGGAACTGTCCGTCAAGGCGTTGGAAGAAGGGTTCCGCAGGGATCCGGAGAAAACATCGCTGTTGTTCGCGCTCATATGCCGCCGTGCCCAAAGGGACGTTCCGGCGCAGAAGTGGCTCCATCAGTATCTCGAGAATCAGGATGCCACAGATCTCGATTACAAATGCATCGTTATAATCGACGCGTTCACCGCGGGGCTTTTCGGCCCCGATGCCGGCGAGGTCGGGAACACCCTGTCCAACTGGGTCAGCGATCTGGAATCCCAATCCGGATTCAAAGAGAGGCAGATCGAACGCTGGGCGGCGGCATTCTACGCCATGCGCCGTCCGACTCCCGAATCGGATTTCCCGCAGATCTCGGCGTTCAGCCCCACATGGCCGGAGGTGGCCAGCAGCATGGAGGTGGCGCGCCTTCACAAGACCGTCCTGGGATTCTTCGGGAACATATTCAGCAACCCTGGTTCGAAAGCCGCCATAAACAAACGCCTCGATGAGATACTGGATAGTCTGGTGTCCAATTTCGATGAAGAGGAATTGCCGTTAAGGGTCGAGGAGAGGCGGAATCAGCTCATCATAGATTTCGACGGGGACAAGGAAAGGGCCGACAAGATCATGGAGGAAGAGGAGAAGGCCATGGAGACGCACAAGGATTTCATGCGCCTCCTCACAGATGCCGCCATGAGGCCGAAGACGACACATTCCAGCGTGACCACGCAGAAATTCGCCATAGTGAAGTCGAAGAAATGGATCATCGAAACCTACAAGGAACTGACGCAGAAGAACAGGTCTCAGGTTCCAGACAGGATACATTTCACCGTGGACACGTATTCGTCCTCCACCAAGGACGGCGGCGACGAGGCCGATCACAGAAAAGCACTCAACAAACTCATCGATTCGGAGAAAGAGACGGAATTGGCGGCCTACAAGGCAGGGATCGCGGGGATACCCCTGATAGCACTGGGTCTAATCGCGATAGGGTTCGGCGCCGTCGAGATACTGACCAACGAGGTGATCATGGGGGCCATTCTGTCCGTGCTCGGAGGCATCGGGGCGGTCGCAGGGTTCCTCAAGATCAAAGGCGTCAACAAGAAGAGGGCGGAGATCGACAGGAAGCACGAGGAGAGGCGTGTCAGGGACCAGGCGGCAGTTTCTGCGTTCCTGTCCGAAGTCGTGGATTACAGGGAGAAGTTCGCATCCACCGACAAAGGGGCCCAGGACGTCATAGAGTTCATGGAGAACCTGGACGAGGCGTCCATGATAATGTCCTCTTTCAAGGAGATAAGGGCGATAGACGTCAAAGAGGCGAAGAGCAAGGGGACATCAGAGTCGATATCCATGGGCAGCATCGGCGAGATAAACACCGATGGTCTGAACTTCTCCGAGGCCCCGGCTGTTCCCACGAGGGAGATAAACCTGACCGAAGAGGTCCCGGAGCCCGAGGCGCCCGTCGATGTCGGGGACATCAAGACGATAGAGGTCGACGACGCCGACCTGGGGCCGGATCTGGATACGGACGGCGGCGCGGCCGAGATCGAGGACCTCTCGCAGATCGAGGATATAGACCTCGGCGAGGGCTTGGACCTCGGGGCCGATATCGATCCCGAGGACCTCTCCAGCATTGACGATATAGATCTGGGCGAAGAGACGCCAGCAGATACAGATGAGGATAAGAAGGAGGAGATCTGATGGATGATGCACTCGATCTGATGACCGACGACCCGTCGTTCAAGGCATGTCCCGACTGTAAGACGAAATGCAAAGCGAATGCCAAGTTCTGCAAATCCTGTGGACACACCTTTCCGGCAAGCGAGGCCGCAGGCCCTGCCTCCGCCGGGAGCAACTCGGCCAAGATGCCGGAGAAGTATGAGCTGGAGGTCGCGGATGACAGCGACATGAATGACGGCGGCGAGTACGTCGCCCCCCCTTCCGTCTTCGCCACAGGACTTCCGGACTGGTCCTTGGAGCCGACTGAGACGATCCAGAGGAAGAAGAAGTGACGGAGACGCCGACGACATATCAGAACTGGGTCTGCATACTGAAAGAGCTCAGGGAAGCCGAGAACGACGACGAGGTGCTGGAAGCGATGCGCGCGGGCACGATCGTATCTCAGCACGATGTGATAGACCGTGTGTTCCAGAGGCTCGCCGACGTGCTGGACAGGCGTGTCCTGGATGCAGTCATGGCGTTCGAAGATTCGATCTCCAGATCTTGCGACAGGGAGACGCAGGTCGCGCGTTCGGTGGATGGCCTGGGGGCACAGTTCCGGTTCATCCATTCTGCGGCGGACATACCCGCCCTGCCGGAAAGGCACAGGGACGCGCTATGTTCCAGGATACGCGAGCAGGCGGATGCGGCGCAGGCAAGCCTAGAGAAGTCGGCCGAGAGGAACAAATGCCTGGCACGCGTGCTCCGCGATCACAAGGTCAACGATATGCCGGGATGACCGGCGGGGGTATGGACATGAGCAGCAAAGAGGAATGCAAGAAGATCATCAAGCGCTACTCCCGTGCAAGGATACCGTTCCTATCCGTGGACACCGTAGAGCGCGGACGCGCCCTGTCTCTCATAGAGTCGGTGGCTTCCAGCCTCTCGATGCACTTCTATGTGCACTCGATGTCATCTGGAACATGTGACATCGTCACGGGCAAGACTGTCAACGAGGGCAGGACCATCCTGGACGCCGTGGATTACATGAGCGACCAGATGAGGAAGCGCGGCAATCTGACGTTGGTGCTCACCGAGGCCCCCAACATATCGTCCGACAATCCCGATGCGCGCATGCTCCTCGACCTGGTATCGCTCGCCAGCGAGTCGGGCGGGATGATAATCATAATCTCCAACGATCCGGTGTGGAACCGCATACAGAGGCTCGGCATGCGCATCACGCTGGACCTCCCCGACGACGGCGAGATGTTCGACATAGTGAACGGCTACATCGAAGCGTACCGCGGCCGCGTCGCCATCGAATGGGACGAGGCCGACATCAAAGAGGCGGCCTCGCTCCTGGTGGGGGCGACGGCCATCGAAGCGCAGAATGTCATTACTTCGCTGATAGCCAACGGTTCTGTGGGCAAATCGGATATGGACGAGGTGAGGTTCTCCAAGGACCGCCTGTTCTCCGATATCTCTGGATTGGAGAGGATAGCCGTAGACGACCTCCAAGAGGCGGTGGGCGGGCTGGACAATCTCCGGTCCTGGCTCGAGGAGAAGAAGGTGCTGCTCCAGCCGGAGAAGCGCAAGACGATGAAGATCAAAGGGCTCCAGACTCCGCGCGGTGTGATGCTGGTGGGGGTGCCGGGGTGCGGGAAGTCCCTGTCCGCCAAGACCATAGCCGCCCAATGGAAGCTTCCGCTGTACCGTTTGGATTTCGCCACCGTGCAAGGCAGTTACGTGGGTCAGTCCGAGCAGCAGCTGAGGAATGCCCTGATGGCCGCGGAGACGGTATCGCCGTGCATACTTTGGATAGACGAGATCGAGAAAGGACTGGTGTACAACAATTTCGACAGTTCGGGTGTTTCCACCAGAATGGTGGGCCAATTCCTGTTCTGGTTGCAGGAGTGCAAGAAGCAGGTGTTCGTGGTGGCCACGGCCAATGACGTGTCCAAGCTGCCGTTGGAATTGCTGAGGCGCGGAAGGTTCGACGAGCTGTTCTTCCTGGACCTGCCGATGCCTGAAGAGCGCAGGGAGATTATAGGGATCTACATGCACAAGTATCTGGATATGGATCCCGGCTCGGACCTCATGGAAGGACTGGTGGCGATGTCGGAAGGATTCACCGGCGCGGACATAGAAGCGGCGGTGCGCGAGGTGGCCTATCATGTACTGGCAGATGATGGTTACATCCTGACCGACGAAAGCCTCCTGACGGAGTTCCGCAGGATCGTCCCGCTGTCCAAGACCAACCCCGAGAGGATAGAGGCCATACGCGCATGGGGAAGGGACCGGGCGGTCCCTGCCAGCAGGAACCGTTGATCAGTCAGTGTAGGTCTTCGCGGGTTTGCCGTTCTTCTTGTTGAGGTACAGGCCCGCACATGACATCGCGAGGCCCAGGCCCCAGATCCCGAGGCTCAGCGGAAGGTTGTACAGCGTGATGCAGACCATTGCTCCTGCTCCCACGAGGACCAGTCCGACTATCAAGACGAGCCATTTGGCTATCATCTTCGATGAATCATTGAACGATCCGGATGGTTTGTACCGTGTCCTCACGGGCGACGGTGCGGACGGTCTGCAATTCACTTTGCTCCCGCATTCGGAGCAGAACATCGAATCATCCTCGAGCGCCGAGCCGCATTCGGAGCATCTCCTCCCTGTCGCGGATGCGATATCGGAGACAGGTTTCCCGCATTCTTGACAGAACGTGTCGTCTTCTTCGAGTTCGGAATCGCAGTATTCGCATCTTCTGGGCTCAGGTTTGATCGGCTGCTCCCTCAGTCCCGTGGCACCGTTGCGATCGCGGCCGCACTCGGGGCAGAACACGCTGTCCTCATCCAGTGCTGCACCGCAGTTGATGCACGTCTTCCTGGGCACGGGAGAGGCATATTGCTCTTGGATGGGCGTTACGGGAATCGTCTCGTGAAACGAGTCGACCTTGCACCCGTTCCCCTGATCATTGCAGAATGGGTTGAAGGAATCGTCGCGGCCCGGGTTCATCGAACTCGGATCATTCATCGATGCACCGCATCTGTCGCAGGTGGGCATGCCCGGGAGGACCAGGGCGCCGCATTTGCCGCAGGTGGGCATCAAGCCCGCCTCCTCAGGATCACCAGGAGCCCGACCATGGCCAATGCCGCTATCGCGATCTCGGCGATGGCAACTGTGGGATATGTCATGTCCTGGCTCCATTTGGCGAAGATCGTGGTGTTGGCGTCTATCGGTTTGGTGAAGTCGAAGGCAGTCGTGTGGTCCTTGTCGGCATACCATCCTCCGAAGATGTATCCGGCCCTGGTTGCATTTTCAGGACCGCTTACCGTATCTCCTCTGAAAACAGTCTTGTCCTCGACGCTGCCGTAGGCACCGCTGAAGTTCACGCTGCATTGCCATACGGCATAATATGTCACGTTGCCGTGAACCTCGGGCGTGGTCTTGACGGCATCTCTGCCGGTCTTCGAATCGGCCCAGAATGCGAAGCTGCAATCGCTGAGTTTGACGGTGACATTGCTGCCGGAGGGGAGCGTGACGGTCTTGCCGTACTCCACGCTGACGGAGCTCTGCGATCCAGAGCCTCCGTTGCTGTCGAAAGTGATCGTGTAAACGATGGCCTTCCATGTGGCATAGACGGTCATGTTGCTCGTGACATTATCGAGCTTTGTTATCTTGGCGGAGCCTCCGCTGGCCTTCGACCAGCCGGCGAATTCCTTGCCCGCGGGCGCGGTGAACATGTTGTCCTTCAATGTCAGGTCTTGTCCGCGGATGACATTGGAATTGGTCATCGTGCCTGTCCCTCCGCCGTTGTTGTAGGTCACGGTGTGCTGCCATATGGCGTACAGGGTTATGTTACCGGTCGGAGTGTACGTGGAGCTCACGGTATTCGCGGAGGTGCTGCTCGTGCCCCATCCCACGAAGGAGGATGACGACGGCCCTGTTAAGCCAGATCCGTTGTCCAGGTCGATGGGGGCGCCGTCTGCGCTTTGCGTTTGAGCATCGGGTGCAGTTCCATTGCCGCCGTTGATGTTGTAACTTACGGTGTATGTCGCCCCGTCGCACATCTCCTCCTGGCCGTCGATCACGCAAACCGCGACAGCGCACAGCACGACGGCTGCCGCGATGATGAAGGCTCTCTTGGCCATCTTCGAATGTGCGGTCATCTTCTCGGAATGCTCATGTTCGGGACGGGACATCGGATGTGCATGATTATGGAAGATAATAATATTGACGATTCCCCATCGATGTCCCTCATCTCGACGAACAGTTTTTCCGCCATCCTACGTTATGCCCGATCATGCACCAGGGATACACCCAGACCCGCCACGGATGGATGGCGTATTTCGTCAGCGAGGGGGCCGGACCTCCCGCGGTGTTCGTGAACGGAGGCCCCGGCATGCCATGCTCTCCGGATGTGGCCGATGCATTGAGGCTGCCCCTGCCCATCGTGTTCTACGACCAGACAGGGTGCGGGCTGTCCGATCCCGACGAAGACGGGACGCTGGACCACCATGTCGAAGACCTGGAGGACCTGGCAGACGGCCTGGGATTGGATGCATTTCCGCTGATCGGCGTGTCCTGGGGGGCGGCCGTGGCCTTGGAGTACGCCCATAGGAATCCGACGAGGGTGTCGAAGCTGGTCCTCGGTTCGCCGTTCATCAGCGCGTCCGATTGGAATGCCGATCAGAGGAAGAATGTAGAGGAGATGGACGAGCCGTACCGCGGCATCATGCTGGCACTGATAGATGATGAAGTCATGGATGCCGGTTTCGACGAAGCCCACGCCAGATACATAATGGCCCATTCGACGTTGGATCTCGATGAGGCCGCCGAATGTCTCCGCGGGATGGACAACCCCGCATACAGGCGGATGTGGGGCGTCTCGGAGGCGAAGTGCACAGGCTCGCTGAGGGATACGGAGATCTCCAGTCGTCTGGAAGATGTGAAGGCGGACACGCTCGTGTACTGCGGCGACAGGGACGAGCTCCGCCCGGAGACGGCAGCACGTTATGCAGGCATGGTGAAGAACGGACATCTGTTCGTGGCACCGGGGAGCGGGCACGGGGTGAACCACGACTGCCCGGAGGTCCTCGGGAAGGTACTGGAGGCATTCTTGGCAGATGATCGGGGTATTTCAAAACGATAGAGTTTTGCAACAATCATCCAATCATGATATCAAGGGTGCGGGAAGTGTGGCGTAACGTTTCTTCTATCGGTTTTCCAGCCCATCTTTGCGAAGATCTCTTTGATGTCGTCCTCTGATGACAACCCAGTGATTTCGAGTGTACCGGATTCAATGGCCTGGTTCATCACGTCTTCTTTGTATGCCAGACGTTGATAGATTTCATCATCTAATGATTTGGAGGCCGATGGATCATTCATGTTTGTCAAGCGAACTTTGAGGAATCTGTGTTGCGTGTACTCATTATCTTTTAGGCCAAGCCTATGTATGCGGTCTTTGGACTGAAGGAGATGGACGAGGTTGTAGCTGTATTCAAAATAGATTGTATCATGGCAGACACTATGCAGAGAAACTGATTCTGCTAAGGTATGTGGGTTGGTAATTAGCACAGAGAATTCTCCCGATTTGAAATCAGTGATGATCTTGGTACGGGTTTCATACGGAGTGGATCCATCTATGATGCGGCAATCGATTCCGGAATCATGGATCATGGATGATAGGTTCTCTATCGATTTACGGAATATGCACCATACGATTACCGTCTTCCCCTCTGAAACTATGGATTTGACAAGATCCACGCATCCTTTGGTTTTCGATGTTATTCCGATTTTATCTACATACGGTTTAAGATGGGACATCGTCGGCATCAATTCGATTGCTGACGTATTAATCGTCGGCGGGTTGTCCTCCATGGGAATTTCTTCGAACGATTGTATGATTTCTTCTGAAATCTTTTCGTTCAATAGCATCCTGGGATCAGATTCTGCCTGCAAAATACGTACTATGAGGGACAATGGATTCTGAGAACACACTCTTTGAATCTGATTGTACAGTTCTATCTCTTCTTGAGTGCTGTCATAATAGAAATCCAAATCATCAAGGGGCGGGACGATTCCGAGCTCTTTCTTACTGGTCCTGCAGTAGAATGGCTGTATTCTGTCGTTTATGTCCTCGACCATGGTGATATCAGGTTTCTCTAGGGTTGATAAATCATATCTGAAGTATGATTGGTATTCCTTCGGAAACAATATGTTGAGTAGGCTGTACAAATCGGCATATGAGTTGGGTATCGGTGTGCCGGTGAGGATCAACGTACGTACTGCATTTCTGGAGACGATTTTGGCAGCTTCAGTTCTCTGTGTGCTCCAGCCTTTGATATAGTGTCCCTCATCAAATACCAAAAGACATTTAGACGCCAGATATTCGTCAATAGCATTTGCGTATTTACGTAGACTCTGATAGTTGATCAGGATGATATCTGATATTGAATATTCTTTGTAAAATGCGGACAGGCCGGACTGCCCACTGTGGCCTCTGGCATCAAATGCTTTGGCGGGATGCCCGAACGTTATCTCGTATTCTGTTATCCATGAATCGAATGAGTTCAAAGGACAAATTATGACAAGCTTGTTGCATTCGTGCCTTTTCTTCAAAAAGGCGAAAACACCCAGTACAGATGCGGTTTTACCAGATCCGGGGACGGAGAAGTTACCGGCTTTTTTCATGGAATACATGAAGAACGAATCCCACATTTGTCTATCATAGAGCTTTCTTTCAAGAATTGTGTTCAAAACCTCTTTGTATTCTTCGAATTCTGGGACTAAATTTTTATTACGATTTTTAATGTCGAGGCCGAGTCTTCTTCTCTTCTCGATTATCAGATCGTGGGATTCTATGTAATCATTAAGGGATTCAGATATATGGAGAATCAGATGGTTTGATTGACAGTAGTCGGTCAACTTCTTCACAATTATACGGTAGTCTACGTAATTCAAACCCTCTTTGAATACGATGCATTCATCGGAGGATTTGATGTGATTTCTTATCTTGGATTTGTATACGATACTGTAGTTGGATGGTGGGTCGTCGAGTCTGTTCTCAAATACCAGTTCACCGTCAGTGATACCAAGGTGGATGCAGTTGTCAGGGATGATTTCAATGTCCGAAGTATTTTCACAGGTCTTCAGAAACCCATTCAACTCGACTTGTATTAGTTCAGAAGGGTATCTTGCCACGATTCCTGATTTTTCATTGTTCCACAGGGCTTCAAATTTCTCTCTATGCCTATCGTCATCTCTGTATTCTCTGAAATCGAATTCTTCATAATTTATTTTAACAGCCGCCGCAGTTTCATTATTGGAACCGAGCATAAGCATCGATTCACCATCGTAACCTTCGACATATGCCCATTTGGAATGGAATAATCCTTTACGCACCAGGGCTATTTTCATTTCTACAATGCCCAGGGACATCAACCTTACGAGCATTTCGACGGAGTTGCTTTCATCCAATGTGAGATCTTCACGCATCCTGCGGACCAGCTCGTCATCATGAGATTCAAAGGAAATCTCTCCCCTCAGCATGGCGTCGAAATCTTCAGGGCTCACCTCTTCCGATACCAGCAGTCTGTATTTGGAAGAGGGTTTCTTGGCGAATTCTTCCAGACCGCGAGCATACAGTGCAAGCGCTTTAGAAGAGAAATAGCATGAGACGCGATCCACTTTTTTGGCGGTCCTGAACATCGGGATGTAGAAATCCTTGTCAAGGTTCCACTCGTATGAATCATAGAATCCTGCGAGTGCTTGCAGCTCACTCATAGTTCATCCTGCAAATCCTTTACAAGTTGATCAAGGGTTTTCAGTTTCTCGCGTAATTCGTCTTTCTGATCCACAATCGAAAGTGCAACATGATCGATGGCAGATACTTTCATGATAGCAGCATCAATCAGATTCAAGGGGGCTTCCTTGGCATTCAGAGTGGAAATGCGTTCGAATTCGTTGGATAGTGTTCTATCGATTTTATTTTCCAGGGCAACATCATTGAGAATATGTTCAGATATTACCTTCTGGGTGATGGGCTCATCGATACTTCCGATTTTTTCAACAACAGCATCTACGATATTTGCCTGGTTTTCGATGAATTCCGGCGTTAAATCTGCATCTGCAATCTTGCGGTATTTTCTCACGAGTCTGGTGAGATCGCCTTTTCCATAGAGAAGTGTACAGAACATGGATTCCTTCAATGTCTCACGTTTTTCTTCATCAGGACATTTCTTGAGTATCGATTGCATTTCGACGAGAGGACCGTTGATATTCTGATTCACCGCGATGTAGAACTGTTTCGGAGCATTGATGAACTCCAGATATTCCACCATCAGTTTCGCCACTTCCATCAATTTTTTGACTTCAGTCTCTTTTTGATCGATATATCTGGCATATTCTTTCACAGTGAATGCATGTCCATCTTCTATCAGGTCCCTGTAGATGCCTACGAGACGATTAATGGGATCGTAGTCCACTTGCTTATCAGTACCGAGTTGGAGTGTCAGTTCCAAGGCCTTGATAGCTTTTTTACCGCCCTCGTCATTGTATGAGTACGGCAGTATTACAGCCTCGAAGTAATTGAATTCAGGATTATCGGCGCTCAACTCTCTCAAACAGGTGAAACGTCTGTTGCCGTCCACGATACGACCATCATTCAATACAACTCCTGCTTCGCGTTGATTGTAGAGTTTTATGTTGTTCTTCGTTTTTTTGAAGGCATCGGTATTACTCTCTACTATCATTCCATGTATGGTGTTGTTGTATTCTGGGCTGTTGGGATCCAATGGCCCATGTTCTGATTCATACTTGCTTATCCACGTCGCGATACGATCGTTCCGATCATTGTAGTACAAGCAATCCAGTCTTATCCTGTACACCTGGTACGAATCGGTAAGCCCGTCAATCGTGTGCTTCTTCGACAGATCAGTTTCAATAACGTAATCTGAATCAAGGATATTCTTTTCTGGCATCATTTCAACTCCTGTTCATCTCCGCAGTGTACACATCGTCATCACGGAATATCTTCTCGGTGTATTTGCAATATCTAAGGGGTTTGTATTCGGATTTGATTGTCTTGGAGATGTCAATATTGTATGTTTTCTTGACAGTCTCTACAATATCTTCTGCATAGGCGCTGTCGTCATCTCCGAGCGCGTTGAGTATAATTTGCACCATCGCACCTTTTCTAGAATAGTCACATCCGAAAACGAACACCTTCTGTTTGGATATGCGGGATGAGTTTAGGTCGTGGAAGCCGGAGAGCAAGGATTCATAGAATATGTCGTCGAATCCTTGCTCTTCTAACGGATGTTCAAAGCCGGCATGATGCAGGGAGGTCATGGTAAAATATGTTCCAGGTTCAAAGTACGTTGCTGCATTGGTGCAATAATCTGTCAGCTTTTCTGTGGTCACGCCATTGGCACGCAGTCTTTCGGATTTGATGTATTTATCCATTTCAATCTGATATAGGATCCCAGATGTGACATATTCATTGAAGATTTTCATGACAGGAGCATTTTCTTTGATCTCGTCGGTTATATCCACGAAGTCACTGGCAAAATATTCCTCATCGATGCAATCTTTCAATGTATCATATTTATCCAGAAATATCGCCCCCATGGTGCGTTTGTAACCGAGCGCACGGAGGTTGCGTACGTTGTAGAACGGATCGTTCGAAGTTCTCCCGTTCCTTCTAGATTCACAATGCTGTATCCCGTTCCTATTCTCCACGTTTGTGAAGATCCGGCCGGCAACATCATGGGATAGCACCGGGGATTTCAGCGATGTTCTGAGCTCATCCAGTATTTCTTGTGGGAATTCAGGGAGGTTGATGTCGTAATAGTCGCCGTTTGAGAATTGGGGGAAAGAGCTCATATTTCCCCGGATGGATTGCTCCTTTGTTCCGAATCTCTGCGAATATAATGTGCAGAAATCACTCTTCGAGATACGTCCAGTTTCCCTGAGAAGTTGAGTGATTTGATCTTCGATATTTCCATCACCGAATTTGATCGAAGGGGAAGCAGGGAAATGTACGTCAAGATTGCGAATGATGTTGCAGTTCCTGTATTTGTAGAAGAGCATGTACGCCTCTCCTTCTGTTTCTATTCCAAGTTCTGTGAAGATAGCTGGAGAATCAGACTGTATCAATGAGGAAGCGATATACATATCCGAATACTGTTCCAAATTCATCTTACCAAAAGCGTTGAGAACAGTTTTGCTGTTATATGGGAAGAATCTGAGTGATTTGCCATCTGTTCTAAGCATTTGTGTATTATCGCTGTCAGCAATTTCTTTGATCCTTGCAATAGTCATCTTCGGCAGTACTATTCCTGGCAGTCCGTGTTTTGTGATGAAATCGTTATATTTGCGGTTCAACTCACTGCAGGGGACGCTAGTTCTTGAAGAAGACAGGAGATATGTCAAAACACCGATCTCTGAACACAATATAGAGGTCCCGTCGACTTCTATCTTGGTGAACAGTAACTTGCGGAGTGTGTCTTTGAAAGAATCGCTCATTGATGGATCATCCAACAATTCGGATGGATCCTTCCAGCCTTTTGGATGTATCAGTGAGAGGTATCTGTATGTATCGGAATCGACTCCGTATAGCGTCATGAATTGTTTTTGAGATAGTTTGTATTTGGTGAATTGTTGCGATAGTTCATCCTCGGCAGGTCTCGGCGTGAAATATGTTCTCGCTTCTATCTCAAGCTCTTCTTCGGTTATATTGTATTTCTTACATATCTCGTCGATTGAATCGCTAATGAAGCATTCTTTGATGATCGGAGGTGCGAAGAGAATCATCTGTTGCAATCTCAGCTTGCGTAATTTGAATCCTAAGAACGATCTCTCGATTTTCTTTTCATTGACAAGTTTATGGATATTGAACTCATATTCAGAGATGTCGAAACCTTCTAAAGACACTATTTTTTTGAGTCTGAAGGATGGCATTGAAGACGTCTTTTCAGAAAGGATCCTCACGATGCACTCCGACATCGTAGACGGTTTCATTGAGCGAACCTCCGGTTGGTCCGCACTGAGCGTTGGAAGGCTGTTCACAATACTGCCGATGTAATCATTGTTAAGCCAGAATCCATATTTTTTGTACTTCTTTCCGTTGTACTCGTACATATCCGAAGCGGATTGGGCATGTGGCCTCACATGGGCAAACGGGTTCTTCGCTTTGGTGATGAATTCATCGGTCCTGTCTTCTTCGATTTTTGTCCTGGTATCTTTCCAAACCAATGAAATATGATTCAGATCAGACTCAGGAATTGTCCAGAATGCGCCGTTTTCGAATATCAGTATTTTTCCGTCGACGGATTCCGCGTCCTCGATCTTAAAAACCACGAATAGAAAACGCAATGAAAGTTGAGATTTGAAATCGGACGTATCCCAATCATCAGATAGGATTTTCTCGAAGCGGAATGCAGGAAAAGACATGCTCTCTCTCGGCATCCCTCCTTCGGGTCTGCGGATGGTTTTAACAGATATCCCTGATTCTACCAGGCGACGATATGCATCCGGGGAGGATTTCAACATCCTGTCCACTAGGGACCTGCAGTAATTCTTGGAATCGGGGTTCAGGCTTTCGCCCAATTCCAATTCGATTTCCTTAGAGGATTTTCCAACATAGGGGCTGAGTAGATCGAGAATCTCCGTTTCAAGCGATACGTCGATGGAGAACATTACGAACAGCCGTATGGCATTGGGGTTATTTATCCGGTACGTTGTTTATTTACACGCCGGGTTACTTATTGAGTTGTGCAGACGGAGTGCAGACAGGTTCAAGAGCAGCCAAGCTCGGAGAATAAGATTGCATTGGTGTATTCGGGGGATGCGGATACTATTGTCTGAACGTTACAATATGTACATATCGTGGCGGAGGGCTTGCAAAATCCCACAGTCATGTCTCTCATAGTGGTCCGTGCCCTATGAGCTCAAGGGCAGTAATTATGAACATGGTCCCCTACGTTTCGTTACGTTCATTCACATACAATGAGAAAGAACCAACCAATCTGAAATAACAAGCTAGCGTTTATCAATCTCAACGCCCATTTTCATTCGTGTACTGTAAATATTGCGGAAACCTGATCAACGAGGGCGATTACTGCTCTTTCTGCGGAAAGAAACAGAGCGGGGGGACTTCAGCTCCTGCTCCGACCCCCGTCGCCGATAACCAAGGCATGAACGGGACCACGGTATTCCTCATCTCCATGTTGGTTGCGTTCGTGTGCATGATATTCTTCGGAATCCTCATCTCGGCGATAATCATGATCGTGGTGACGGTGTTGTTCATAGCCACGAAGCCAGCCGGAGGTGATGATCGCACGATTCCATCGATAGTAGGTTCCGTGGCGGGTCTGGCGATAGGATATCTTCTTAACATGCTATGCCTGATGGCGTTGGTGCTCTGAGATAAATGATATGAACGCGTTCCTGGGTCGAGTAGCACGGTTCTATGCATCACTGTCCGACGGTCGCAAGGCACCATGTTTCCATCACTGAAGCGTGAAAACATGCCTGCCTATGCACCGGGCATCTTATAGTCGAATTGTTCAATGTTATTCGCCGATGATGACCTTCATAGGCGAAGGACCATCCGTGCAGGCATCACTATCATGCCGGTAGAAATATAGCTGCAGATTGGCATCAATAATCGTGGCATCCTTTGAATTCAGTAGATTGAGCGAAGCTCCATTGATAATTGATGCCATATACAAGGGCGGTTCCGCGAAGAACATGGGCGACGATCCACTGTCTAAGCTTCTGCCACGCACCGAGAACATGGGCGGATTCAGGAAGACTCGGATGGCAGGTACTGACCGTTACGCATATATCGTGATATACACAACTGCAACGGAGTTGGAATGGCCTGACTTCTTGGACATGGAGACGGGGATATTCAGGTATTATGGTGACAACCGTAGGCCTGGACACCAGATACACGATACGGCGAAGGGAGGTAATAGACTTCTATCCGAAGTCTTCAAAGACTACAATGATCCGGAACGCCGTTTCAGGGTACCGCCTTTCTTGATATTCTCCAAGGTAGAGCGTCGCGATGTCAAATTCTTGGGGTTGGCCGTCCCCGGAAACCCTGCACTTTCATCAGACCAAGAACTGGTCTCCTTTTGGAGGACGATCAGAGGAGAGAGGTTCCAGAATTACGAGGCGTATTTCACAGTGTTGGACACCAAGGGCGAGAGCATCTCGAAGGAATGGCTCAGCGAACGTGTCAAAGGTGATTCAGATTGCGATCGTCTGGCACCTTCTGCATGGAAGAATTACATTGCAAAGGGGAAATCCGGGATATCTGCACTCAAATCAGAAAGGGTTGACCCTCCATCCAGATCTGTGCAATTACCACATGATGATGACGGGCGTAAGGTATTATCGGCAATCAGGGACCGCTATTCAGATTTTCCTCAAGAGTTTGAAGGTTGTGCCGTCAAGATCGTGCAGATGATGGATATTAACTTCGTCGAATTCGATCTGACACGTCCATGGAGGGACGGAGGCCGTGATGCTGTTGGCGTATACAGGGTAGGCATAGAGAACAATGCATGTCCACCACTGAAGATACAGTGTGCTCTGGAGGCCAAATTATTCGCCGAGGACACGGGTGTGACCGTGAGGCACATGTCACGTTTGATCTCCAGGATAAAATATCGTGAGTTCGGGGTATTCATCACAACCAGTTATATCGCATCTCAGGCATACAAAGAGGTACATGAGGACGGGCATCCAATATTGATGATAACCGGAAAGGATATCGCAGACATCCTCAGGCGGAAGGGAATCAATTCCCTCAACATAAACGAATGGCTCTCAGGGGTGGAATATGAATACACATATTATGCAGATCCATCCGAACAATCCGTAGAGTGCGAACAAATCTGAGACTGGACCCCATATCACTGTATTGTATCGTCTACGTATCGTGCGGGCGAGTCCCAAGTTGCATATGCACTTCAGACTATCATTCTCCGTCATCATCGGGATGATCTTGGTCGTATAGGGAAAGTATGCTCCGGCCCATATCCTCGATCAGCGGGACCACGAGTGCATTTCCCATCGTGAAATATCTGGCCCTTTCAGGCATGGTTTTTGTCCAGTCATCTGAGAATCCATTCAGGCGTTCGCATTCAATCGGCGTGAGTATCCTTATCCTTCCCGTGGCCTTGTCCTTGACGATGTGGGAGCTACGGTTGATGGTCCCCTCGCTCGTGAGCATCGTACGCCCCGGCCTGTCGATGGGATCGGGGCACGGTATCGCGCCCTCGGAATAGTTGTATTCGACGCCATCGGCCTTCCTTTTGCGTTTGATATGTTTGGAACCCTTTAGATATTCCCACTTGGCTATGTCCTTCACATAGTATTTCTCATCGACCGAGTCTTGCATTATCTTCGATAGCGGGATGCTTTTGCCTTCGAATGCGCTTTTGCATTCGCGGGTGTACACGGTGTACCCGGACATGATCCCGCCTGAGAATAGAGGTTCAGTGAAATGTTTTGACACATCGACCAGTGTCTCGTATTCCCTTTCGCTGATATCGAACGAGTTGACCCTGCCGCAGATTGGTTGCAGATCCACAGGGAAGGTCCTGGCGAAGAAGCCGGTTCTGCTGACAGCAGCTTCCATATCATCCCTGTCGATAACTGGCGATTCCGAGTCGTTCTTACGGGCGAATATGAATATGCGCCTGCGCCTTTGGGCCTTGCCATAATCAGCTGCATTGATGACGCGCCATTCGGCCGTGTACCCATCATCAGCCAGGCATCTGAGGATTATCCCGAAATCCCTTCCACGCTGTTTCGCAGGGGATTTGAGGAGCCGGTCGACATTCTCCAAAAGGACATACCTTGGACCACGGGCTTTGATTATATCGTTGATGTGCCACCATAGGACGCCCTTCTTGCCCTCTATCCCTCTGGCGTTGGTGGATGCCACAGAATAATCCTGGCAGGGGAACCCGCCCACGAGGAGGTCATGTTCCGGTATGTCGGACTTGACCTTGCCGATGTCCTCATTGACATTCTTAGACTCGGTGTCCTTGAAATGCTCATTGTAGCAGTTGAATGCGTGCTGGCTCTTTTTTCCGGGCTCCCACTGGTTTGCCCATACGGTGACGAATCTTTTCGATGCCGCTTCAAGACCGCATCTGAAACCACCGACACCCGCGAACAGTTCCACGACACGTATTTCGTTCTGCACGGCCGAGTGATGCATTGATCATTTTTATAATCTTCAAGGAGGGAAGGTCGAAAGTACTCTGTCCACTGTGCCTGCCAGGTCTTTACGTATTTCGCATTCCCATACGGTGATCACAGTCCAACCGTCGTCTTCCAGTATGCGCGTGTCCCGACGGTCCCTTTCAACATTCCCACGGAATTTCTCCATCCAGTATGCTGCATTATTCTTCGGTATCGGAAGATTGCACGTCGGACATCTGTGCCAGAAGCATCCATTGACGAATATTGCCACTTTCTTTCCAGGGTATGCTATGTCCGGCCTTCCTGGTATTTTCCATTGAAGGCGGTATCCGCCATGCCCGGCCTCCCGTAGCCCACGGCGGAGGACGATCTCCGGTCCCGTATCCTTGCGCCGGTTCCCCTTCATCGATCTCGTCACGTTCTCATCAAGTGGGATCGGCGATCTGGAATCCCGTACGGGGCGTTCGGTCATATTTTTTCAATGGTAGTTGAGATAAATACGCATTTGCATAGTCATCTCATGCCGAAGATCCGTGATGATGCTCCATACGATCCGACCGATCGCGATTCTCTCATGGAATATGCCTATAAGTTGAGGGGCAAACGTCTGAGAGATGTCTGCACTTGTGAATTCAAGGAGCATTCCTCCAAGGACAAAGGATCGTTCGGAAGCATATTGGAGTCTGGATACTTCTATATAGAGAACAACAGTGATCCAGTTCCAGATTTCGAGGTATTGGGCATCGAGCTGAAGGCAGTTCCGATGAAGAACGCCTCCGGGGGAGGGAGATCGTACCTTCCCAAGGAACGCGTCAGTCTGGGCATGATCAATTACATGACGTTGTTGGATGAGGGGTTCGAAGGCTCGTTCTACAGGAAGAACCATGAGCTTCTCTTGGTGTTCTACCTGGACCGTGGCGAACCTGCGGTCGAGGACAAGGTCATACTCGATGTGAAACTATGGACGTTTCCACTTGAGGACCTCCGTGTGATGAGGGATGACTGGGGCATCATTGCGGCCAAGGTGCGTTCGGGTATGGCCCATGAACTGTCATGCGGGGACACGTTCTACATAGAAGCTTCTCCCAAGGGTCAAGGACATGGCACGGGAGAACGGAAACAGCCGTTCTCCGAGAAAAGTGCAAAACCTCGTGCCTTCGCTTTGAAACCGCGCTATGTCAAGGAGATCTGGAAAACCACGGTCGATGGGGAGAGCATCATAAAGGACCTCGGCGAATGGAGTGAATCGAAGACGTTCGAGGAGATGATACTGGACAGGTTCAAACCCTACGTCGGCAGGCATGTTTCAGAACTGATGCAAGAGCTCGGCCTTGAATCTGTATCTTCCAAAGACAGGTACGCAACACTCGCACGCAGGATGATGGGCGTCACTGGAAAGAAGGTCCTCGAGCTCGAGAAGGCCGACGTCTCCATGAAGACGATACGTTTGAACAAAAACGGCGTTCCCCCGGAATCGATGTCCTTCCCATTTTTCAGGTATGATGATATCGTAAATGGAACATGGGATGAATCAGCGTTCCATGAGGATCTGGAGAAGCGTTTCCTGTTCATCGTGTACAGAGCGGGGGAGGATGGAAATCTCGTGTTCGAGGGTGCGTATTTCTGGAGCATTCCCAACGACGATATGGCCATGGCCGAGAAGGTATGGAC